>CAZWUJ010000060.1:0-2182 GCA_964636705.1 uncultured Vicinamibacteraceae bacterium | reverse complement strand
GACTGAAGCTCGTGCCCGCCACGATGGTCCACCCGGACCCCCGCGTCCGGTAAACACCATCCTCGTCCTCGCCGCTGAAGCCCACCCGCTTGAGCACAGGCTTCGAGTTTCGCGGACCCGCGTTTGCGCCGTCGTCGTCCTCGATGGTGGCGAGGAACGCCCTGGCGTTCGCATGGGTCGAGGCCTGGCTGCGGGCGTTGCTGAGCGTCGCATTCACCGGATTGCGGAACGACCAGCCGATGATCTCGTCCGTCTCCTCGACGTCGTCGCCGATGATGGTCAGTCTGATTTCCCGCGAAGTCTGGTTCGGCTGGAAGGTCAGGGTCTGCCAGTCGGCCTGCGTGATGAGCTCGATGTCCGTGCCGTTCGCGATCGCCCGCTGGCCGGCGGGAATCGACGTCTCGCCGCCCGGGTGGTGCTCGATCGTCACCGTCTGGGTGCTGGCGCGGCTCAACTTCACCACGAACTTGATGGGCGACGTCGTGCCCGCGGCGCCCTCGCTTACCGACTCGGGGGTGACCGTCAGCACCGGGGGCGGCAGGTCGTCGTTGCGGATCGTGCCGGTGGCACGCAGGGTCGTGCCGCCGCCCTCGAATTGCGCGCCGGTCAGGAAGCGCAGCTCGATGACGAGGGTCTCGTCGGGCTCCTGCGTCGTGTCGCCATTGATCGCGATGCTGTGTGTCTTGGTCGTCTGTCCGGCGGTGATCTGACTCACGCTGCTGGAGAGACTACGGTCGCTCGTGAAAGTGATGGAGACATCATCGTTGTCGGCCGTGCTTTCGGAATGGAGCAGCCTAACCTCGTAGCCGATGTTGGCGGTTGCGGCGCGGTCCAGGGTCACGGTGAAGGTCAGGTTCTTCGTGCCGGTGTTGCCCTCGGTGATGGACGGGCTGTTGACGCTCAGGGTCGGCGGCGCGTCGTCGTCCAGGATCGTGCCGGTGGCGCGCAGCGTCGTCCCGCCGCCCGCGAATTGCGCGTTCCCGGTCAGGGCGCGCAGCTCGATGACGAAGGTCTCGTCGGGCTCGATCGTCGTGTCGCCACTGATAGCGAAGTCCCGGGTATAAGTCGTCTGTCCTGTGGAGAAGAATAGTCCGCTGCTGATTTGATAGTCGTCGACAATGTAGGTGAATGCCACATCATTGCCGTCGATTGTGCTCTGGGTTCCGAGAATCCAGATGGCGAAGCGGATGTCGCCGGTTGCGGCGCGGTCCAGGGTCACGGTGAAGGTCAGGTTCTTCGTGCCGCTGTCGCCCTCGGTGATGGACGGGCTGTCGATGCTCAGGGTGGGGGCCGACGCCGCCGCAGTTGGCCTGCCCGTCGTCTCTGCCGACCATGCCCCGTCGGACTGCCCCGACTTGGTCGCAGCCACGCGCACGGTGTATTGCTGGCCCGCGGTCAGGTTCGAGATAGTGTGGGTGGTGGTCGAGCCGCCGCTGACCGCCGCCTCGCGGGAGGAATCGAACGTCTCCGCCCCGGACTTCCATTGCACCTTGTAGCCGTCGGCGCCGGTGACCTCGGTCCAGGACAGGGCGAGGGACTCGACCCCGGGGGTCACCATCAGCCCGGTGACCTGGCCGAGGGTGGCCGATGCGCCCGGGCAGGCCTGCGTGGTCTCCACCAGCGCCAGTTGGACCGTGTCGTCGTCCATCCATGAAAGGCCGGAGTTTGGAACACTAAGACGTGACCCGGATTGTGCGGTGGCGGAGAAGATGGCCCAGTCATGGCCGGTTCCGTCGATGCAGAACTTGTAGACGGTGTTGGAAGGAGTGTGCGATGCACCTGGGTCGACGCCGGCAGCCGCCGCAAGTTGGCCGTTGCTCAGCGTTAGATTGACGCCGCCGATGAAGACAGCGCTGCCTTCGTGCGATATATTGTGGCTGGGGAGCAACGAGCCATAACCAGTAGGGGGGGGAGCGGCGTTGAAACCGCGTTTCGTTACCGCGTCAGCATTCGAAGTATCCGCAGCCACCGTCAGCGTGGCGGTCCAGATGGGATCGGCGGTCTGGGCCTGGACGGTTTGCGGGTTGAGGACGAAGGCGGACAGCAGGACCAGCAGGGCGGCCGCAAAGCGGGCCGCGGGGGAGGGGGACTTAGGGGACGGACTTAAGTCCGTCCCTGCAGCGCTAAGCGTTCTGCGTTCTGCGTTCTGCGTTCTGCGTTCTGCGTTCTGCGTTCTGCGTTC
>CAZWUJ010000059.1:0-2605 GCA_964636705.1 uncultured Vicinamibacteraceae bacterium | reverse complement strand
CCGGTATTCAAGTTGACCGATATCTGCGCGTCGGAAGTCTCGGACGCCAGGAAGTAGGCGTCCAGGTGGAAGGTGTCCTCCGCCAGACGCAGGCCGGTGGTATAGGCTCGCCAATACTCCCCGTCCTGCGGCCAGGTGGTAGTGGTGCCGCCCCTGACCCTCCGCAGCCGATAACCTTCCGGGCGGACTCCGCGCGGCACCCAGAGGGTCAGAGCCTGATTCACCGCGTTCTGGTTGATCGTTAGCGTCGGGTGGCCGTGCGACGGCGCCGCAGAGCCGCCTGGGTCTGCCTCATGCCCGACGTGAACATGGTCGCTCTCGACCGTATCCACCCAGGCGGCCGTGTCCAGGACATGCTCCGTCAGCCCGTCAAGCTCCTGCGAAAGCGCATCGGTGGAAAGAGCCAGGGCGTTGATGCGGGCGCGCTCGTCGTCGCTCACAGGTTCGCTGCGAGACATGCCCACGTCGAGGCGCATGCCCTCGACAACGGTGTTGTCGGTCGAGCTTCCAGTCAGGACTGCGCGAACCACCTGCTCGGGGTAGCCGCCGGAGACATCCGTGGGCACCGCGGCGAACAGGCGGCCGGTCCGGCGGCTGGTAGAGAGCGCCACGGTGTCCAGCGTCTCGAAGCTGCCGGATGCATCGCTCTCGATCTTCAGCGTCGCTTCGTCGCCGGCAGCGATCCGGGCCGACACGAAGACGACCAGCCGCGAGCCGTCTACGGCATCGTCGAAGGTGCCAAGCTCGGAGTCCACGTCGACGCTGAGCGTGTGCGCTTGTCCGGCCGTCAGCGTGCCGCCGGCCCACCGCTTGAAGATACCGCCGACAGCCAGATCCAGGATTTCCCGAGTCACCATGCCGGGGAGAGCACCATCGATCGCTGCCGCGTCCACCAGTTTCCCGTCCGCGCGGGTGCTGCGCAGCTTGTCGGGGAAATCGATCGTCATGGCGCTCTACCTCGTCGCATAGCTCAAGGTGAGGGTCCGGCGGCCGGTGCCCATGATCGCGGCGCTCTGCGCGGCATTGGTGGACCAGACCAGGTAGGCCGTGCCGCCCCGGCCGGCGTTCGCCCGTTGCGTGAAGCCGCCCAGGATGTCGTGGGTGTTGCCGTCGTAGTAGGCGGCGTTGGGCGCCCCGACGCTCACCGGAACGGCGAAGAAGATGTGGCCGTCGTCGGTCTCCTTCGGGATGGCGAGCACGTTGTCCTGCTCGGTGTCGGCAGCGTCGATCTCCGCCTGCGTCGGCACCGCCGCCGCCGACCAGCCGATCAGTCTGTCGTGCGTGCCGCCGCCCGGGGTCGAGGGCGTGTCCGAGGAAGAGTCGCCAGCCGAAAGGTCGTAGAGCGCGGCGTAGTTCCCCGCCGCCCACTCGTCCCCGTCGTTCCTCAGCGCGAGGTTGCCGGACGCGAGCTTGGCGGCGAACAGGGTTTCGGCCGAGACCGGATCGCCTCCGATCTCCATGCCGCCCGCCGATGCCCCTGCCACAACGGTTGCCAGCGCCTTGATTTGCGCGCCGCTGATCGTGGAAAACGTGCCGCCGTGCGGGCCGAAGGCTGATGCCAGCGCATAGACCGCGTTGTCGTTCGGGCTGGCGGGAAGCGCGATGCCGGTGTCGCGGAAGTTCCCGTTGTTCTGTGCCGTCGCAATCCACGTCGTGCCGACTTGCGCCAGGCCACCGCCGCCGGGGATTGTGATCGTCTTCTCCGCGCCTTCTCCGGTCACCGCCACGCCCGTCCCGACGAAGTTGAGCACGGTAGCCGCCGTGGCGAGCGGCGTGCCTTCGTCCTCGACGGTGATGGCCGCGCCCCCGCCGCCGCCGACCGCCGCGATCGCCGCGCGGATCGCGGAAATGTCGCGCACCACCCAGACGGCAATATTCGATATCGCCGCGGCGTCCTTCGTCAGCAGCAGGTCGCCGTCGCCGTTCGAGTAGAAGTTGACCCCGTTGACCGCGATGGCCGTGTTCGCCCGCGCCGCCCGGAGCGCGTTACCCAACTGAAATTCCGTCGTGTCCTCGACGCGAAGTGCATAGCCTGCATTGGCGGAATCTATCACCGTTACGCCGGGCACGGTTTCCTCGGCGGTGGTCGCGCCGGTCATACCGGCGAACTCCTCGCGGATCAGGGATCCGTCGCCGACGAGCGCTGCCAAGGCCGCGATCGCGGCGGCATTCGTCCCCGCGGCGGCGCTGGCGGACATGGCGGCGGCGGCCGCCGCAGCAGCAGCGTCGCGGGCGGTCTGATCCGCTCCCTCGCCCGTCCCGGCCCCGATCGCGCCGCGAGCGGTGGCCTTCTCGGCGTCGGACAGGTCGGACGGCGGATTGCTGAACGCCTTGTCGCCGATCTCCGCGTCGGACAGGACGGGGGCGTTTCGGCCCGCGGGCCCGGCGGAACCGAGCGAGACGACATCCATGTCGGAGACGTCGAAGTTGACGATCGAGTGCCCGGCCAGGCTGTCGTTCAGGATGCTGACGCCGATCTCTTCGGAAGCGTCGTCGTCCGCCTTGTCGACATAGACGATCGCCGCCAGATCGACCGAGATGTTGCCGGTAGCGGACCGCTCGACCAGCTTCCGGCTGGCCCACAGCCGCTCGAACTTCCCGGTGG
>CAZWUJ010000058.1:5585-6244 GCA_964636705.1 uncultured Vicinamibacteraceae bacterium | reverse complement strand
TCTACAAGAGCTACTTCCGACGCCTCGCGGCGGAAGTAGCTCTTGTAGATGTCCTTCGTGAACATCGACCCGATCGAAAGGAGGGCCGAATCCGCAGTCGACATGATCGCCGCAACGACCGCCGCGAACACCATCACGATGAGCCAGTACATCACCGGCGAGCGGTCGATCAGACCGCCCAGGACGTAGATCGTGACCTTGTCGCTCTCGAGCTGCGAGAGCCCCGGAAACCGGCTCAGCGCGATGAAACCGATGAGGAAGGCGAGCAGGGTCGTGCCCAGGGGCATGAACGCCATCGCTCCGAGCGACCGCCGCAGGCTGATCTCGTTCTTGGCCGCGAAGATCCGCTGGACGGCATGCGGGTACAGCGCGACGCCGAGACCGAGCATGAGAAGCGTGCTCACCCAGGTCCGCAGACCGCGCGCGTCCGGCGCCGCGAGCCTCTCCGGCGCCGTGGCGCGAATCCCCTCCGACGCCGCCGCCAGACCGCCGTCCGCGGTCACCAGCGTGTAGAGAATGACGGCGCAGCCGCAGAGCAGCAGCGTACCCTGCACCGCGTCGGTCCAGGCGACCGCCCGCAGTCCTCCCAGCGACTCGTAGCGCAGCAGCACGAGGACCAGCTGCAGCTCGCCCTGCAAGCAACTCATGCGGCGGACGCT
>CAZWUJ010000058.1:0-5575 GCA_964636705.1 uncultured Vicinamibacteraceae bacterium | reverse complement strand
TCGACGCCGTGCCCCATCGCCACCAGTTGCTCCAGCACGTAGTTCGCCAGGCCCCAGCAGAGGAGCACGACGCACAGGACGCGCAGCGGATGGGAGCCGAAACGGTGGTACACGAAATCCGTCGGCGTGATGTAGCCGAAGCGCCGGGCCAGCCGGAACAGACGCGGCGCGTAGATCATGAACACCGTGATGACGAGGATCATGAAGGTCACGCTGACGATGTAGGTCGCCCCCTGGACGTACGACCGCCCGGCGAAGCCGAGCAGCGTGTTGCCGCTGTACTGGGTGGCGAACAGGGTCAGGAACAGGACCGCGAAGCCGAAGGTCGAGCCGCCGAGATAGAAGTCCCTGAGCGAGCGCTCCCGCTGCTTCAGACGGCCGAGCAGGCCGAGGCCGAGCATGACGACGAGGTAGCCGCCGAGAACGGCCAGCGCGCCCGGGCCGAAGGTCACCTCGGGGACGGAGGTGTTCACCGGACCTCTCCCGGCGGCCCGGCCGACGCCTGTCCGCCCGCCTCGTCCGGCCCTTCGCCGCCGCCGTCCCGCCAGAGTCTGAGCGACGCGAACGCCGTGACGACAGCCAGGACGAAACCGCAGGCGATCGTGATCCAGGTCCACACCGGCAGCCCGCCGAGCAGCCGGCCGCCGACCGAGGCCGGCAGGTACCACGGCACGCTGATCGCCAGGATCGCGATGACCGCCGGCAGGAACCACCGGTGACGCAACGGTTCGTCAGCGGGACGGATCGCCTCCCAGAAGGCATCCGGGTCCCGCTCGTCTCCGTAGTCCGACAGGCGATTGGCGTCAGGCACCGAGGGCGGATTATGCCCCACGAGGGCGGAATCCGCGCGCTACCCGAACGGGACCGCGGACTGCTAGGGTCCGCTCTGGCTGGCCGAAAGGCCGGCGCACCGAAAGGCGGGGCGGGATCGAATGCGTTCGGCTTCCGCGCTGGAGGAGCCTCTTTGACGAACGGAGCGAACGGAGCGAACGGACAAGAGCGGCGCCAACCGACCTTGTTCCTGCATGGCGCCGTCGCCCTTGCCGCCGTGGCGCTCGCCTGCGGGCCATGGGCGCCAACCGGAAACGTGACGGGCGAGGCCGACCAGGAAGAACAACCGGACTTGGAACAGATCGACAGCCCGGAATCCGGGGAGCAGCGGTCGCCCGAATGGTCCTTGGCCATCCATGGAGGCGCGGGCAGTGCCAGCCGCGACCGCACCGACGCGGACGACTACTACGCGGCGCTGACCGCGGCTCTTGCGGTGGGCAGCGAACGCCTGGCGGCGGGTGAAGCGAGTCTTCGCGTGGTCGAAGACGTGGTGGCCGCGCTCGAGGACGACCCCCGCTTCAACGCCGGGCGCGGCTCCGTCTTCACGTTCGTCGGAACGCACGAGATGGATGCCGCGTTGATGGACGGCCGTACCCTGGCCACCGGGGCCGTCGCCGCGGTGAAGAACGTGCAGAACCCGATCCGGCTGGCCCGACGCGTCATGGAGGACACGGACCACATCTTTCTGAGCGGCCCCGGCGCGGACGACTTCGGCGCCTACGTCAAAGTGCGCCGCCAGCCGCAGGCCTACTTCACGACGGAACGTCAGTTGGAGAGGTTCCGCGCGCTGCGGGCCCGAAGGAACCCGGGGCCGGAAGGCGGCGGCGACGCCATGGCGCGCGCGGGGGAGGGCGACACCGGCAATGTCGGCGCGCCAGGCTTCCCGGGCGGCGCCGCTCACCTGGGGACGGTCGGCGCCGTCGCCATGGACCGCTACGGCAACCTGGCCGCCGCCACCTCGACCGGCGGCACGATGATGAAGCGCGTCGGCCGCATCGGGGACGTGCCGGTCATCGGCGCCGGCACGTACGCGAACAACGCCACCGCCGCCATCTCCGGTACCGGCCGCGGCGAGGAGTTCATCCGGCACACCGTGGCCCACGACGTCTCGGCGCTGATCGAGTACGGCGGCCTCTCCCTCCGGGAGGCGGCGCGCCGGGTCATCGGCGAGACTCTGAAACCGGGCGATGGGGGGATCATCGCGGTCGACCGAAACGGCTTCATCGCGATGGAGTTCAATACGAACGCGATGTTCCGCGGCGCGGCCAACTCGCTCGGCCGGTTCGACGTCGGGATCTGGGAGGACGTCCGCAGCGGCCGACCGTGAGCACCCGCTACGAACAGACGCTGCACCGGGCCCGAACCGACCCGGAAGGGTTCTGGGCCGAGGCCGCCGAGGCGATCTCCTGGCGCCGGCGCTGGGACCGCGTGCTGGACGACGCGAACCCGCCGTTCTACCGCTGGTTCGCCGGCGCCGAGGTCAACACCTGCTACAACGCGGTCGACCGGCATGTCGAGGACGGACGTGGTAGCCAGCCGGCCCTGATCCACGACAGTCCCGTCACCGGCACGAAGCGGACGCTCTCGTACTCCGATCTGCAGGAGCAGACCGCGCGGCTCGCCGGCGTGTTGCGCAGCCTGGGCGTGGAGACCGGCGACCGGGTGCTGATCTACATGCCGATGGTGCCGGAAGCGGCCGTCGCCATGCTGGCCTGCGCCCGCATCGGCGCCGTCCACTCCGTCGTCTTCGGCGGCTTCGCCTCCAGGGAACTCGCGACCCGGATCGAGGACGCCAGGCCGAAGGTAGTCCTGGCCGCTTCCTGCGGCATCGAGACCGCCCGCATCGTCGAGTACAAGCCTCTCCTCGACGAGGCGATCGCGATGTCCGCCCACAAGCCGACAGCGACCGTTCTGCTCCAGCGCCCCCAGCACACCGCCGAACTCGGCTCGGGCGACTTCGACTGGCACGACGCGATGGCCGCGGCCGAAGCGGCCGACTGCGTACCGGTCCGGGCCACGGACCCGCTCTACATCCTGTACACCTCCGGCACGACCGGCGTCCCCAAGGGAGTCGTCCGCGACAACGGCGGCCACCTGGTGGCCCTCGACTGGAGCATGGGCAACGTGTACGGCGTGTCGCCCGGCGAGGTCTACTGGGCCGCGTCGGACATCGGCTGGGTGGTCGGACACTCCTACATCGTCTATGCGCCGCTGATCCACGGCTGCACGACCGTGCTCTACGAGGGGAAGCCGGTCGGCACGCCGGACGCCAGCGCTTTCTGGCGGGTCATCTCCGAGCACGGCGTCTCGGCGCTGTTCACGGCGCCGACCGCGTTCCGCGCGATCAAGCGGGAGGACCCGCGGGGCGAACTGATCGACAAGTTCGATCTGAGCTGCCTGCGCACCCTGTTCCTGGCCGGCGAGCGCGCCGACCCGGACACCGTGCAGTGGGCCGAGGACCAGCTCGGCGTGCCGGTCATCGACCACTGGTGGCAGACGGAAACCGGCTGGGCGATCGCCGCCAACTGCGTCGGTCTGGGCGCCCTGCCGGTCAAGCACGGCTCGCCGACCAAGGTCGTGCCCGGGTACGACCACGACGATGCCGGTACGCCCGGCTCGAGTCGGGAAATGCCGCCCGGCGAGAACGGCGCGATCGCGCTGCGCCTGCCGCTGCCGCCCGGCTGCCTGCCGACCCTGTGGCGGAACGACGAAGGCTACGTCGAGTCCTACCTCCGCGAGTACGACGGCTACTACCAGACCGGCGACGCCGGGCACCTCGACGACGACGGCTACCTCTACATCATGAGCCGGACGGACGACCTGATCAACGTCGCCGGCCACCGCCTGTCCACCGGCGCCATGGAGGAGATTCTGGCTTCCCACCGCGACGTCGCCGAGTGCGCCGTCATCGGAGTCGCCGACTCGCTCAAGGGACAGGTGCCCCTGGGGCTGGCGGTGCTGTACGCGGGTTCGAGCCGCGGCGAAGCGGAGATCGTCCCGGAACTCGTGCAGAGCGTGCGTGACCAGCTCGGCCCGGTCGCCTCGTTCAAGGTCGCTGCCATCGTCGATCGCCTGCCGAAGACGAGGTCCGGCAAGGTGCTCCGGGGCACGATGCGGCGCATCGCCGACGGCGAGCCCTGGACGGAGCCGCCGACGATCGACGATCCCGCGATCCTCGACGAAATCGAGCAGACCCTCACCGAGCTGGGCTACCCCCGCCCGACGACGGCCTGAAGGCGGTCCCGCGGCGCCGGGAGTCCGCAGAATCTGCGGAAAACTCTGCGGAAAGCAACCATCTTCATACCTTGTAAGTCCTTTGTTATCAGCCACTTACAGCCAGTCCGCACCGGATACGGTGCGAGCCTTCGACTCACCGTAAGTTATTCATGAACAAGAGGTTAAGCCGGCCCGGCGACTGACCGGCATTGCCGGATGTTTCGAGTCGGCGGTACAGTGCCCGTCATGGACCCCACGCAGGCAACCCGAGAGGTCTTCTGGAACATCGAATACACCTGGTTGGTGTACGTGCTGATGGTCCCCACGCTGGCGGTCTTCGGCTGGGGTTTCTGGCTCAAGGTCCGGCGCTGGCGGTCAGGCCAGCCGGCGCTCCGCTTCGACCGGCCGGGCGAGCGGCTCCGCCTCTTCCTGAGAAACGCCGTGGGTCAGGGGCGCACGATCAAGAGGCGCTACGCGGGCCTCTTCCACACGCTCGTCTACACCGGCTTCATCGTCCTGTTCCTGGCGACCACCGTGGTCGCCATCCACCACGACACGCCCCTGCACATCATGAAGGGGCACTTCTACCTCATCTTCCAGTCCCTGATCGTCGACATCTTCGGCCTGTTCGTGCTCGTGGGCGTCGCCCTGGCCGCGATACGACGCTGGATCTCGAAGCCGAAGCTGCTGGTCTACACCGACGAGGCGAGCTGGATTCTGATCACGATCTTCGTGATGGCCTTGACGGGGTTCATGATCGAGGGCTGGCGAATCGCCGTCACCGACGACCCCTGGGCCGCCTGGTCGCCGGTCGGCAACCTGTTCGCGCTCGTCTCGGACCCCCTGATGAGCGACGCGGCGATGCAGACGGGCCACGTCGTCATCTGGTGGTTCCACCTGGTCGTGGCGTTCGGCTGGATCGCCTGGGTGCCGTTCAGCAAGATGTCCCACGTCTTCACGGCCCCGCTGAACATCTTCACCGCCAACCTGGACGGCTACGGCGCCTCACTCAAGACGATCGACTTCGAGACCGCGGAGCGCTTCGGGATCAACCACCTCGGCGATTTCACCTGGAAGGACCTGCTCGACTTCGACGCCTGCACGGAGTGCGGCCGTTGCACCGACGTCTGCCCGGCCAACACGGTGGGCAAGTCGCTGTCGCCGCGCGACATCATCCTCGACCTGCAGGGGCTGATGCACAAGCGGGGCGACGAGTTTCTGGGCAGCCGGACGGGCAACGGCAACGGCGACGGCGACGGCGGCAACGGAAGCGGTGAACTCCTGCCGATCATCGACCAGAAGACGGCCGTGTCGCCGGAAGCGCTCTTCGCCTGCACCACCTGCGCCGCCTGCATGGAGGCCTGCCCGGTCCACATCGAACAGATGCCGAAGATCGTCGACGCGCGCCGCTACCTCGTCATGGAGGAGGCGGACTTCCCCGAGGGGATGATGGACATGATGAACTCGCTCGAGTCGCGCCAGCATCCGTTCGCGGGCACTCAGTTCAGCCGCGTCGACTGGACCGAGG
>CAZWUJ010000057.1:3926-6267 GCA_964636705.1 uncultured Vicinamibacteraceae bacterium | reverse complement strand
CCACCACCTCGATGAAGCGCACGTTCGGCGTGAGGATCGAGAACACCTGGGTCCGGTCGACGCCTGGCAGGAAGAACGTCGCATCGGTCACCTGCCGGAGCGCCTCGAAGAACCCGGGCGTGAACATGTCGCCGTCGCGCGCCATCACCGCGATCAGGACGCGGTCGGCGCCGCCGAACTCCTCCCGGTACTCGAGGAAGGTCTGCATGTACTCGTGCTCGACGGGCACCAGCTTGGTGAAGCCGGCATCCACGCGGAGCCCCGTCGCGGACCATCCCATCGCGATGGTGACGAGCGCGAACGCCGCGAGCACAAGCGGGCGGCGGGCGAACAGGAGCCGTTCGATGCGCTCCGTCACGGGCTCGCCCTGCCGGCGGTGCCCGTCGTCATCCCGGCGCCCGCGCGGCGCGTCCGGCGGTGCCTTCGCCCATGCGGCGAGCGGACGGACATGGCCTCCACCGGGGCGCTAGTCGGCGCCCGGCAAGCTCCGGACGCCGAATTCTCCGACCAGCAGCACGCCGCCGTCGGAGAGCGGCAGGGCTGCCGAGATCCCGGCACGCGACGCCAGCCTGTGGCCGGCCACGCTCAGTCCGCCGTCGTCGCTGGTGAGCACGCTCCCTTCCAGGCCGGTCACGACGATCCGGCCGGACGGGAGCCGGACGGCTCCCGTCAGGGTTGCCCGGGTGTGGGTGGTCACCTCCGTCCAGGTTTCGCCGCCGTCCGCCGAGCGGAACAGATGGCCCCTGAGCCCCGCCAGCAGCACCTGGTCCTCGTCGAGCGCCAGCCCGCCGAACCACGAGCCGGTATAGGGCGAGGACAGTTCGCGCCAGGTCGCGCCGCCGTCGTCGGAGCGGTAGGCGACCCCGGCTTCCGCGGCGATGAACAGGCGTTGCGACGGCGGCCGCGACGAATCAGTCGCCGGTCCCGCCGCGGGCACCAGCGCGTTCAGGTGGAAGTCGTTCGCGCTGATGGTCCGCGGGGTCCAGGTCTCGCCGCCATCCTCGGTCGCTAGGAAGTAGCCGTAGGCCCCGACCGCGAAGCCGGTGTCCGCATCGCGAAACCAGACGTCGAGCAGGGGGAGTTCCTCCTCCGGCGCCTGGTGCACCATCGACCAGGTCGCGCCGCCGTCGCCGGTCCGGAGGATCACCGCGTCGTGTCCCACGGCCCAGCCCGTGCGCGCGTCGTGCATGTGGACCGCCGTGAGCAGGACGCGGGTGGGCACCTCGGCCTGCGTCCAGCTGGCGCCGTCGTCGGTGGATACCAGCACGTGGCCACGTGCCCCGACCACCACCAGCCGCGAGCCGACCGCGGCGCCGTCGAGCAGCAGGGATTCGATCGCGAGCGGCGCCTGTACGGCCGTCTCGGCTCCCGCGCTCCCCGGCGCGAGGAAGGCCAGCAGGCCGATCATCGCGAGGTGCGCCGCCCGCCGCCGCGAACGAGCGCGGGCCGGGGCGCCCCGGACCGGAAGTGGGGGCCCCGTCCGCGGCGCTACCCACGGGGGCGTCACGACCCCGGCGTAAACGCCGCGCGCTTCACGCGTCCAGGTGGACCGGAATGGGCTCACCTCGGGGTGGCAGCCGAGGCAGCCGTCGTTTCAGCCGTGGAGTGCCGCGTTCACCGCCGACCTGCGCGGCGCAGCGCCGCGGGAGTGAAGTCGCGTGATGTCAGGCCCGAGTCCCACGTGCACATCGGGAACTCGTTGTCGAGGCCGAAGGCGAGGTAGCGGCCGGCCTGAAGATCCGTATGCACCTCGAGCGTCGACCACATCAGCGGCTTCTCGTAATAGTTGACGACGTGGGCTTCCGACACCCGCCAGAGCTGGTCGCGGTTGTCGTAAATGTCCCCGACCAGGATCTGCCACGAATCCTCGTCGACGTACAGGGTGCGCCGCTTGTAGATGTGGGTCGCGCCCTCCTTGAGCGTGGCTTCCACCACCCAGACCCGGTGCAGCTCGTAGCGCAGCAGTTCCGGGTTGACGTGCAAGGGGTGGAGGATGTCGGTGAAGGCGAGGTCGCCGCCGTGCAGCCGGTACGAGTTGTACGGGACGTACAGTTCGCGCTTGCCGACAAGCTCCCAGTCGTAGCGGTCCACGGCCCCGTTGAACATGTCGAACTGGTCCGCGGTCCGCAGGCCGTCGGCCGACGTGCCCGGGTTGTCGTAGGCGATGTTCGGCGCCCGCCGTACCCGGCGCTGACCGGGGTTGTAGGTCCAGGCGTTCCGCGGCTCCCGGAACTGGTTCATGGTCTCGTGCACCAGGACGATATCGCCCGCGAGCCGGGCCGGCGCGAGCGTTTCCTGCTTGAACAGGATCATCGTGTTGCCGTGTTCGTCCAGCGTCATG
>CAZWUJ010000057.1:0-3916 GCA_964636705.1 uncultured Vicinamibacteraceae bacterium | reverse complement strand
CGCACGCTACCGACTCGCCCCGGTAGCGCAGCAGGTGGTTCCAGATCACCTCCAGGCCGTTGGCGGGAATCGGGAACGGGATGCCGATCACCGCATCACCCACGCCATTGCCATCGTCGATCAGCTTGGCAGTGGCGGCGACGTTCCGGGTGGCGTCGTAGATCCGTTGGGGAACCGAGGCGCTCCGCCGGGTGGGATAGACCTGCATGTTGAAACTCGGATACGTCTCCAGCAGGCGCTGGTGTCCGATCGAGAGCAAGTCGCGGTGCTCATCCAGGTTGCCGGCGTCGATGACGAACAGCGGCGCATCGGCAGCGTACGGATCGCGGTGATGCTCGCCGACGCTGTAGCCGGCCGGCGGCTCCGTGATGCCGCCGGTCCACTCCGGGATGGTGCCCGCGGCGTTGCCGGCCCGCTCGCCGCCCAGCGGCGTGAGGTCGGCGCCGAGCCGCGCAATCTCTTCCGCCGGAATCTCGGCGGCGGCGGGGGCGGCGAGGACGCAGCCGAGGACGAGGGCAGCGCCCAGACGAATCGTGGTCGAACTCGTGTCATTCATGGCGTTCATGGCCTCGGATTCTCAGAACGAGTACTTGACGGAGGCGGAGATGAAGTCGCGGTCGAGCAGCTCGTTGCCGTCGCCCGCGTACCGCGTGAAGCCGACGTCGGCCTGCCAGCGGCTGAGATAGTCGGCGCGTATCCCGACTGTGAGCGCGGTCCGCCCTTCCACGAAGGGTCCGCTGGGAGCGGGGCTGTTGCCGCTGACGTCGTGCAGGAACTGCATGTAGGGGAAGAGATTGACCGATCCGATTGCGTTGTTGTAGTCGAGACGCGCCGCGACGCGGTAGCCCCACGAAGTGGCGTCTGCGTCCGCCGGATAGGGCACGTTAATTTCTTCGGGTGCCGGAAGAACGCCACCGGCAGGACTCTCAATGAAGATGTCCGGCATGTCATGGACGTGCATCAGCGCGGCTTCCATGACGAACGCGAGGCTGTCCGCCCCCATGGTGGGCCCGAAGACCTTGGTTGCGGTGGCCTGAACCTGGCTCACGTCGCGCCTGATGTAGCCTTGGACAGCGCTTGGAGAGTAGCCCATCAGGAAAGCCTGGAGGTCAGCCCCTGCCTTTTGTGCGGCTTGCGCGGCAGCCCGTGCCCCCGCCAAATTGCCGGCAGCCTGCAGCTCGGCTGCTTGGGCCTGGGCCAACCCCGCGGTGCCCGCCAGCGAGAGCACAGTCGAGATGGGCGACAGGCCTTCCTCGAGTACCTTCCGCTCGGCCCGCTGCAGCGGTGCGTCTCGGCGGAGCGAGTATTCGCCCTGCAGCGCCCAGCCGGAGGCACCGAGCACGGTGTTGAAGCTGAGGCCCATGAGCTGGATGTCCTCGGGATACTCAAGGAAGTAGGTTCCGGACTTCCCGTACCGATCGACGGCAAGGGCGCTCGCGATCCCAGGAAGCTGCTTCTCAAGTTCTTCGCCCACCTGCTGCCGGATGGTGGCCGGGGCGTCCGCCGGGTCGATCAGCCCCGCCTGTACGCCTGCCATGACTGCGGGCTGAACCTGTGCAGTGATCGCCTGTCTGAGGGCTTGGGTGGTGGCGGAGCCGGGGGCTAGGACTGCCCCGAATGCCGCCAATCCGGCTTCGATGCCCTCGCGACTGCCCTGGAATGCGCCCACCGTCGGCAGCCGGCTGTGATAGTTGATGACATAGAGTCCGAATTCCGTGTCGTTGATTTCCTCGGCCAAGTAGCGCAGCGCCATCCCCCACTGACCGCTGTCGGCGGGCGTGCGGTCCGGTCCGCGCAGCACAGACGCGAAGTCGGGGTCGAGCTCGCGCTGTTGGGGTTGCGGTGCGGGAACCACGCCGAACTGTGGATGGTGCACCGTGTAACCCGCGAGGTCAGCGTTGATTGCTTGGGTTAGGGACTTGAATTCGAAGCCGTCGTCGTCGTTGCCGGTGATCTGTGTGATGACCGCCTCTCTGGCACCCGGACCAGCGTAGTCGGTGCTTGAGAAGTAGCTGCCGACCGGATCGATCCGGGTCTCCTCCCACTCAAACTGGTAGAAGCCTTCGACCGACAGGGTGTCGGTCGGCGCGACCGCCACCGAGGCCAGCCCCACGGGTAGCAGCGCTTCCCGGAGCTCCGAACCCGGCAGCCTGAGCTTGCTCACGTCGAAGGCGTTGACGGAGCTGATGCCGTTCGGGATGAACGTGCTCTCCCCCCAGTTGAGCACGTGCCGGCCCAGCCGGACGTCGATGGGCATGTCGCCGGCTTCGAATGCGGTGGTGACGTACGCATCGAGGATCTCGACATCGCTGCCCACGCGCTCCTTCGCCGCGTCGCTCAACGGGGTGCGCTCGCGATCGCCGTTCTGATTCTCGAAATCGAGGAAGCCCGTGGCCCGGACGAACGCGCCGAAGTCGCCGGTCCGGATGTCGAGGTCTGATGTGAACTTGGAGGCATTGCTGACGACGCCGCGGTCGTAGTTGAGATTGCCGTCGTTGCCGTTGATGTCACGGGCCAGCTCCGGGTCGCGATCCTCGACCCGGATCGTCAGGCCGTGTGAGAGGATGGTGTCCAGGCTCCCCCGGTACCCGTTCTCGCTGAACTCGACGGCCGTCGCGGGTACGGCCTGGAGAAGCCCGCTGCCGAGCGCGATGATTGTGGCCAGGGCGATCGGCCCGACGCCGGACCTCCGCGCCCGGTTGCGTCGGCGCGTCGCGCGTCCAGGCGGCAGCCCGCACGCAGGATGAAGCGATCCGGTTGCGTCAGATTCACGAGTGTTCCGCATGGAGCCCCTCCTGGCTGGACCGACAGCGGCGGCTCCGTTCGCCCGCCCGGTCACAGGTCCACGAAGACCCCTTGATTGGGTTCGGAACCCTGCGAGTTCCCGGGCAGCGGAACGCAACGGCACTGCCGTATACTCACTTTCCTACCACGTTGACGCACCAGCGTCTATCGTACGTATTCATAAGGCTATGCCCATTTTGGGCAAATTGGGTCTGTGCTGGTCGGCGTTTGACGTTGGGCGTCCGGTCAGGCGGGCCGCGGAATCGGGTAGGCCACGGGGTTGCCAACTTTCCGATAGCAAGGGCTGGACGATCAGTCGACGAACGCGGGCAGCGTCGTCGTCGAAGTTGACACGATCCTGGTGGATCCGCCTGGGCGTGCACCGTTACGCGGCTGGGGGTCGCGCCTCGTGAACTGCCGCGAGGGCGGAGATCGGCGCCGGGGGCAGTGGAAGGCTTAGATCTTTGAAGGTTCCGGAATCGCGCCGCGACCCACGGAGGCAACTGCCGCGGTGGGTCTCATGCACGCTCGAGCAGCAGCGCGATTCCCTGGCCGACGCCGATACACATGGTGCACACGGCGTACCGGCCGTCCCGCGCCGCGAGTTCCCGCGCCGCCGTCATGGCGAGGCGCGCGCCCGACATCCCGAGCGGATGGCCGTAGGCGATGGCGCCGCCGTTCGGATTGACATGCTCGGCATCGTCCGGGAGCCCGAGCTGGCGGAGGCACGCGAGGGCCTGGCTGGCGAATGCCTCGTTCAGCTCGATGACATCGACGTCGCCGAGGCCGATGCCGGCCCGGTGGAGCAGCTTCGGCACGGCGGCGGCCGGCCCCATGCCCATGACCCGCGGCGGCACGCCGGCAACGGCGGCGCCGACGACCCGTGCCAGCGGCGTGAGCCCGTGCGTTTCGATCGCCGCGCCGGATGCGAGGACGAGGGCGCACGCGCCGTCGTTCACCCCGGACGCGTTGCCGGCCGTGACCGTGCCGCCGTCCCGGAACGGCGCCGGGAGCTTCGCGAGCCCCTCCAGGCTGGTGCCGGGCCGCGGGTGCTCGTCCTCGGCGACGCTGACCGGCGCGCCGCGCCGCTGGGGGACCTCGACCGGGGCGATTTCCGACGCCATGCGCCGTT
>CAZWUJ010000056.1:0-8306 GCA_964636705.1 uncultured Vicinamibacteraceae bacterium | reverse complement strand
CCAGACTCTAAACTTGACTCAACTGTAAGGATCGCCCTTGTTCAAGGAATCTAGACTAAGCGCAGACCAAGTGGAGGGCGCCATGAACCGCCTGCGCAACCTCGTAGCCGTCACCGGTCTCTCTGTCACCGCGGTCGCGATCGCCGCCGGCTGGGCCGTGGTCGTCCCCGTCGTCACCGCGCAAGCCGAACCGGAAACCATCATCCGGGGCGGCAACGTCTTCACCGACGGCAGCCTGCGGGTGGCCGACATCCGCATCGTCGGCGAGACGATCGCGGAGATCGGCGCCGGACTCGCGGCGCGCGACGCGGAAACACAGGAGATTGACGCCAGCGGGCTGCAGGTGCTCCCGGGCGGCATCGATCCCCACGTGCACATCGGCCGCGTGGACGACTACACCTCCGGCTCGCGCGCCGCGCTGGCCGGCGGTATCACCACCATCTCCAACTTCGGCGGCGTCGCGGAGAGGGAAACGCCGGCCGAGACGCTGGCCCGGGCGATGCCGGACATCCAGGCCCAGACCATCGCCGACCTCATCTACCACCCCATCGTCTCTGATCCGGCGAGCGCGACGGCCGAGACGCTGGCGGCGCTGGCGGAGACGGGCCAGACCACCATCAAGGTGTTCATGGTGCGGCCGAGCTTCGACTCCAACGCACCCGGCTTCGTCAACACGATGCACGCCGCCCGCGACACCGGCGTGCTGATGATGATGCACTGCGAGGACGCCGCCATCGTCCAGATCACGTCGCAACGGATGCTCGCCGAGGGACGCGGTTCGCTGCGCTACTTCGCCGACGCCCGGCCGGTGGCGGCGGAAGAGGCGGCCACGCTCCGCGCCGTGGCGATGGCGGAGGCGACCGGGGCGCCCATCTACATCGTGCACCTGTCGTCCGAGCGCGCGCTGCGCATCGCCGAAGCGGCGCAGCAGCGGGGGCTGCCCGTCTACGTCGAGACCCGCCCCATCTACCTGCACCTCACCCGCGAGCGGTTCGAGGGCGACACGCCGGGGCTCTACATCGGCCAGCCGCCGCTCCGCGAGCAGAGCGACGTCGACGCCCTCTGGGACGGCATCGCCCGGGGCACGGTCCAGGTCGTGGCCACCGATCACGTCGCCTACACGCGCGAGCAGAAGCTCGATCCGTCGCAGAACGTCGCCCAGCACCGGGCCGGAATGAGCAACCTGCAGGTGATGCTGCCGATGCTCTACAGCGACGGCGTGGGCGAGGGACGCATCTCACTCGAGCGCTTCGTGGAGGTCACCTCGTCCAACCCTGCGCGCCTGTTCGGGCTCTACCCGCGCAAGGGAACCATCGCCGTCGGCTCCGACGCCGACCTGGTCGTGTGGAACCCCGGCGAGACGCGCACCATCCGGAACGAGGACATGTTCTCGGGCAGCGGCTATTCCATCCACGCGGGCCGCGAGGTAACCGGCTGGCCGCAGCTCACGATACGGCGCGGCGAGATCGTCTACCGCGACGGCGAGATCCTGGGCGCGCCGGGCAGCGGCGAGCTCGCCCGCCGCCAGCCGTGGCGGGAACCGCCGCTGTGACCGCCCGGCGCCGCCGTGCGGACCGTGCGCAGGCCGCCCGCGAGTGGGTCGGCGGGCGCTTCGCGACTCCCATCTACGTAACCGACCGGAACGAGCCCTACCGACCGGACGTCGTGCTCTGGTTGGAGCTGCCGGACGGCTTCCTCGTCGGGCAGGCGATCGTCGGCCCGGATGATCCCGACGGCGCGGTCGCCCGCGCGTTACGCAGCGCCATGACGCAGCCTTCGGTCGGTGCGCCGCGGCGGCCCGCCGCCATCCGCGTCGCTGACGCCTCCACAGCCGCCGAGGTGCGGGCGGAGGTCGGCCTTGCGATACCGGTCACCGTCGCGCCGACGCCGGAGCTCGAAGCGTTGCTGCAGCACATGATCGAAACGCTGCCGCCCGACGACGATGACGAGCCCAGCTACTTCGCTGGGGGACACGTACCGGTCGAGGCAGTCGGAAGACTCTTCGCGGCGGGCCGCGCGCTGTTTGCGGAGAAGCCCTGGGCGATCGCCGATGACGCGCCGGTCATCCGCATGGACATCCCGGCGCTCGATGTCGAGGGCGCTGCCGTCTCGATCATGGGCCTGCCCGGCGAGAGCCTCAGCATGTTGGTCTTCCCTTCCGCCGACGACTACGAAGCATTCTTCGACGCCGCGACATCCGGCCGGCTCGCGCGCGGCCCAATCCCGGGATGCGCCGGCTGGCTGGGAGTGAACTTCGTATCCGCGACCGAACTGCCGCCGTCGATGCGACGCGAGGCAATGGAGCACGGATGGCAGGTGGCAAGCCCGGACGCCTACCCCATAGTGGACCGTCGCGACTCTGACCTCGTGCCTCGGCCGCTCGTGGAGCGGGACGTCCAGATCGCCACCGCCTGCGCGCCAGCCCTCGCCGCTTTCTTCGCCAAGCACGGAGGCACGTTCAAGTCGAACCGGTTCGTCCCGTATTCCGAGCTGTACTTCGACGAGGACGGCCGCGAGGTGAGGCTCACCGCTCCCTACGAAGTGGTCGACGACGGGCTGGACGATGCGCTCGCGGACGGCGAGCTTCCGGAGAACTCGTTGGAACCCGCGCTCGACGCGTTCGAGCCGCCAGAACCCTTCCGGCCCCGGACCGGCCGCAACGCGCCGTGCCCGTGCGGCAGCGGACGCAAGTACAAGAAGTGCCACCTCGCGGCGGATGAGGCGGAGCATGCCCGACGGCAATCCACCGCCGCGATGCACGCGATGGACGAGCGTCTCGTGACGAAGCTCTCCGGTTTCGCTGTGCGGGAGTACGGCGAGGCGTGGGAAGTCTTCGAGGACGTTTTCTTCGATGCCGACGAGGCGATCGGGCTCGCGGCGCCCTGGTCGGTGTACGGCTTCGAGGTGGAAGGGCGGACCGTCGTCGACGCCTACCTCGAGCGCCACCGGCGCCGCTGCTCGCGGGACGAGCGGCGCTGGCTCGACGCCCAGCGCGCCGCGTGGCTCTCGGTATGGGAAGTGGAAGACGTCGAGCCCGGGGAGACCTTGACGCTACGCGACCTGCTGTCCGACGAAACGCGCACCGTCCAGGAAACCCGCGCCTCCAGGACGCTGGCGTCGCGTGACGCGGTGCTTGGCCGCATCGTCGACCACGACGGCGTCTCGTTGCTCTGCGGCGCGCATCCGCGGCCGCTGCCTCCCTTCCACACCGCCGAGGTGACCCGGCGGGCGCGCAACCGGCTGCGGCGCAAGCGGGCCGTCCCGCTGGACCGTCTCCGCGACGCAACCTTCGGCCGCCTCCTGATCCGCTACTGGGAGGAGACCGTCGATATCCTCGACATGCAGAGCGCGGCGCCCCCGCAACTGTACAATACGGACGGCGACCCCCTGCTCCTCACGGTGGACCACTTCGAGTTCGCGCCGGAGGCCCGGCAGGAAATCGCCTTCCGCATCGGGAAGCTCGAGGGGGTGGATCGCGAGCCGGACGGCGGCGACACGCCGGTCTTCCTGTTCCTGCGGCCCGACGACCCGGAGCAGCCGGACGGACGGCAGACGCTGGTCGGCCGGGTGGAGATGAGTCGCACCGGACTTCGGATCCAGACCAACTCGCTGGCGCGGGCCGACGCGTTGCGCGAACGCATCGAGGATGCCTGCGGGTCAGACATCCGGCGCCGAGCGCGCGAGCACTCGGACCCGCTCGCGCTCGCCGGGGCTGCGGGGAACCCGCCGGGGCCCCCGGCGGAACCCTCTCCCGAGGACGAGCAGCTCGTACTCGAGTTCAAGGCGCACCACTACGCCGACTGGGCCGATCGGCCGCTGCCCGCGCTGAACAACCGGACCCCGCGCGAGTACGTGAAGACCCGGGCCGGGCGGGCCGAGGTGGATGTCCTGCTGAAGGACATGGAAAACCGTGAGAGCCGCGCGCCAGGCAGAGCGTTCGATTTCTCGGAGATCCGGCGCGAGCTGGGTCTGGCGGACGGTGGTAGGCTGCCGGAGTGAGCCAGGAGCAGTTCGACCGGTGGCTCACCGAGCTGTCCAACTGGGGCCGCTTCGGCCCGGACGACGAGCTGGGAATGGCGAACCTCATCACGCCGACCAAGCGCGCGGAGGCGGCACGCGCTGACGATCCTCGGGATCCAGGTGCTGGATCGGGCGGACTTCCAGGACCTCGCCAACGCCGCGGCGGAGCGCAACCGCCGGGAGTTCATGCTCACCATCGCGCCGCTGCGGATTCCGAACGGGACCGGCTCGCCCGTCAACCCGATCGCGATGTTCTAGCGCCGTCGTAGGCGCGCCGCACCTCGTCCGCGATGATGTCGATCCCGCGCTCGGTGCGTCCCCAGTCGTCCGCGTAGCTGATTCGGATGCACTCGCGCTTGTGCGGCCAGTCGTCGTCCTCCAGCCCCGGGAAGAAATAGTGGCCGGAGACGACGATGACGTCGCGCTGCCTGAGCCGTTCATAGAGCGCGATGTTGGTGATGGGCAGGCCCGGCATCCAGAGCCAGAGGAAGAAGGCGCCCTCCGGCGTATGTATGCGCGCCGGATAGCCGCGCAGTCCGTCGCGGAGCCGGTCGAGGGCGCGGGTCGCCCGCCCCGCGTAGTGCGGCCGGATGATGTCGCGCACGAGCGGCAGCACCTCGCCGGCTTCGATCAGCCCGGTGGCGAAGACGGGGCCGAACCGGCCCGGCGACAGGCAGTAGACGGCCGTCGCGGCGGCCAGCGCCTCTATCGTCTCCTCGTTCGCGATCACGATGCCGGTGCGCAGGCCGGGCAGTCCGAGCTTCGAGAGGCTCATGCAGACGATGGTGTTCTCGTCCCAGACCGGCGTTGCGTCGACAAATACGACGCCGGGAAACGGCGCGCCATAGGCGGTATCCAGAATCAGGGGGACACCGCGGGCGCGCGCGAAGGCACGGAGGCGTTCGACCTCCGCGTCGGTGATGACGTTCCCGGTGGGATTGGTGGGGCGCGACACGCAGACCGCGCCGATGTCGTGCACCGCGTCCAGGCCATCGAGGTCCACACCGTACTTGAAGAGCCGATCGTCGAGCTCGTGGATGACGGAGCGGCGCGCCGTGAACAGGCCGGGCGTGAAGCCGACGTCGCCGTAGCCGATGTACTCCGGCGCGAGCGGCAGCAGGATGCGGCGGGCCGGCCGGCCATCACCCATCGGCCCCGCCAGCATGTTGGCGAGGGGCAGGAAGGCGGACTGGCTGCCGTTGGTGAGGGCGATGTTGCGCTCCGTGATGTTCCAGCCGACCTCGCGCTGCAGGAAACCGGCTAGGACGCGGGCGAACTCGCGGTCGCCATCGGGTCCCCCGTAGAGGCCGATGGCCCGCTCGAACGACGCGCCGCGCTGCAGCAGCGCGTGCATCTGACGCCGGAAGACGTCCTCGGCGGCCGGAATCAGGCTGGGACTGCCACCGCCGAGGTTCATCAGGGTGTTGCCGGCTTCCGCGGCGGCGCCGAGATCCTTCATCAGCGAGCGCGTGCCGGTGTCGCCGAGCAGCCGCCGTCCGTACGCCGAAACGTCCATCTCTATCTAACGATAGAACGAATGGAGGGCCGCCCGGGCGGCGGGCGCGGGGGCCGCGGGGACGCCGTGCGGGCCCCGGCGAAGTCCGGTACGATTGTCGCGCGCCGTGGCGTCTCAGCTTCTTCCCTATCGCCGCCCGCCGGCCGACGCCCATCCCCCGAACGACACGCCGGCCTACCGGTCCACCGCGCTGCGCCACCCGGTCCAGCCGCTCGTGGTGATTCCGCAGACCCTGTCGGAGCTGACGGGTCCGGTCTACGGCTACGGGGCGGTCGGTCCTCAGGACGCCGATCTGACGCGCCAGCACGCCGGCGAGGCGCAGGGCGAGCGCATCGTCATCGCCGGCCGCGTGCTGGACGAGGACGCCCGGCCTGTCGCGGACACCCTGGTCGAGGTGTGGCAGGCGAATGCCGCCGGCCGTTACGCCCATGCTCTCGACACGCACGACGCTCCCCTCGATCCGAACTTCAGCGGCGCGGGCCGGGTGCTGACGGACGCTGACGGGGGCTTCCGGTTCACCACGATCCGGCCCGGCGCGTATCCGTGGGGGAACGACTACAACGCCTGGCGTCCCGCGCACGTGCACTTCTCTGTCTTCGGGCGGAGCTTCCTCACGCGGCTCGTAACGCAGATGTACTTCCCCGGCGACCCGCTGCTCGCCCTCGACCCCATCTTCAACGCGGTGCCCACCGAGCGCGGCCTCGCGCGGCTGGTGGCGGCGTTCGACCTCGACGTGACGGAGCCGGATCACGCGCTCGGCTACCGTTTCGACATCGTCCTGCGCGGGCGGGACGCGACTCCGATGGAGGGATAGCCATGCCCTCCCTCACCCCCTTTCAGACCGTCGGCCCCTTCTTCGCGATCCTCGTCCCGGAACAGGGGCGCCTGTCGCTGGCGGGCCCCGGCGTGCCGGGCGAGCGCATCGTGGTCGACGGCACGGTCCGCGACGGGGCCGGCCAGCCGGTGCCCGATGCGTTGATCGAGATCTGGCAGGCGAACGCGGCGGGCCATTGCAACCATCCCGACGATGCGCGCACTGCGGGACCGGACCGCGCGTTCGACGGTTTCGGTCGCGTCCATACGGATGACGCGGGCGGCTTCTCGCTGGAGACCATCAAACCGGGGCCGGTCCCCGGACCCGACGGCCGGCACCAG
This sequence comes from uncultured Vicinamibacteraceae bacterium, assembly GCA_964636705.1. Lineage (GTDB taxonomy): Bacteria > Acidobacteriota > Vicinamibacteria > Vicinamibacterales > UBA8438 > VXRJ01. The sequence goes on along the minus strand of CAZWUJ010000056.1, from coordinate 1,615 downwards.
GCCCCGCATCTACTAGTGGGGCTCTTCGCGCGCGGGCTGCTCACGCGGCTCGTCACGCGCATCTACTTCGGGGACGAGCCGGCGAACGGCGACGACTCAATCCTCGCCGCGGTTGGGCCGGATCGCCGGCCGACACTGGTCGCGGCGCACCGGGGCGGCGGGCGCTACACGCACACGATCACGCTCCAGGGGGCCGGAGAGACGGTGTTCTTCGACGTATGACAGCGCGGCGCGTGAGTGCCATAACGGAGCAGAAATTACACATATGAAGATGAGAACCATATTTTTGAGTGTAATCCCTAATGGTTACTATATACCATATCATTTTTTATGTCCCATAAATCATACGTAACACCATGCATAAGTATGCATACCATTTCTGGGGCGCTCTACCGTAACGGGCGGCTCCGTATGGCGAACGGCTCTACCTCGACAGGCGACACAGCATGACGGACGACTCGCGCCTCCACGCTCGGATCGTCCTCCAGCAGGCGATCTACTGCGGCGCGCCCGCCGCCCTCACCGCCGTAAACATCGCACGGCAGATCCTCGACGACATCGAGGGACGGCCGCCGCCAACTTCATGAGCAGCGTCTTCTTCTTCGTGCTGGCGATGTTCGCCATCGCCCGCGCCTGGGTGAAGACCGGCCTGGCCCGCCGCCGCCATCTTCATGGCCATCGCGGTCGGCATCCTCGACAAGCTGGGACTGCGGCCCGGGTCGCGCTTCGGCCGGGCGGTGATGCTCGGGATCCCCATCGCGGCGCTCATCGGCGGCGTCGGCACGCCGGCCGGCACCTCCATCAACCTGCTCGGCCTCGTCATGATCGAGCAGGCGGGCGGCGACCGCGTCCCCTTCCTCCACTGGATGGCGATCGGCATCCCGATGGTGGCCATCCTGCTGCCGGTGGCGGCCTGGGTGCTGGTGAAGTTCTTCCCGGCGGGGCTTGTCATCAGCGCCGTATGGGTGGTGCTGATGACGGCGCTGCTGATCGTCGTCGGCCCACTGGTGGGACTGTTGTAGCAGCAGGACGACCGACCAGCAGGACCAACCGAACGTCGCATAGGATCGCATTCTGGAGCGGAGGAGTTCGACTTCGGCAACACCATTGCCAAGCTCCGATCGGTGCCCCGATGAGTTTCGAGCCGCGCTTCACGGTCACCCACGCAATCACGGCAGATCTCACGCGAATTGACCGGGCGCGGGGATTTCTGGAAGCGGCAACGCTCTCCGACGACTGGATCCGTGAGATGAGTGCGCGGGCGCTCGTCCTCGAGGCGCACCACACGACCCACATCGAAGGAACGATGCTGACCCTGGAGGAGTCTCAGGTGCTTCTCGCCGGGGAGGCGGTGCCCGGGGCAGACCCGGACGACGTCCGCGAGCTCTTGAACTACCGGGGCGCATTTGAGTTCGTCTCCGCGTGGCTCGGCAGCGGTGGGCCGATTACCGAAGGGCTGGTGCGAGAGATCCACAAGCGCCTCGTCGAGGGTGTCCGCGGCGGGTCTGCCGACCCGGGAGATTACCGGCGGATCCAGGCCATCCAGGGGGCTCGCGAGCAGGACATGGACCTCACGGGATGGCTTGAGTTCTTCACGGCGGGGTTGGCCACCCAG
>CAZWUJ010000055.1:0-9134 GCA_964636705.1 uncultured Vicinamibacteraceae bacterium | reverse complement strand
GAGATATATCTCGTAGATTCAATAACTTGCGGGTTTTCTGTCGAACACTAGCTACACCGCTACGCCGCAGACTACTGGGGCGTACGGTACGATGAGCGCGATGCGAAGGTTCGACTACGGCGGCGGGTACACGTTCGGTCCGGGGATGATGACGCCGGCGGTCCGGCTCCTCCTCTGGACGAACATTGGCGTCTTTCTGGCGATGGCGCTGGTGCCGCCGCTCGGGAGCTTCTTCACCCAGTACTTCGGCCTGCGGCCTGCCGCGGTCCTCACCCGGTTCTGGCTCTGGCAGCCGTTTACCTACATGTTCCTGCACGGCGGGATCGGCCACATCCTGCTGAACATGCTGGTCCTCTGGATGTTCGGCGTGCAGCTCGAACGGCTGTGGGGATCGCGGCTGTTCTTCCGGTACTACTTCGTCACCGGCATCGGCGCGGGACTCGCGACCATAGCCATCGCCCTGCTGCCGTTCGGGTTCGCCGACGCCACCTACGTCGCCATCACGATTGGCGCGTCGGGCGCGATCTACGGGCTGCTCATGGCGTTCGCCCTCTATTACCCCGAGACGCCGATCCTGATGTTCTTCCTCTTCCCGGTCCCGGCGAAGTACTTCGTGATGATCATCGGCGCAATCGCCTTCCTCTCCGTGCCGCGCGGCGGCGGCGTCGCGCACATCGCGCATCTCGGCGGCCTCGTCGTCGGCTACTTCTACCTCCAGCTCCGTGCGCGCGGCCCCAACCGGCGCATCGGCTTCGGTCGCGTCGGCGTCGTTGCCGACATCAAGTACCGCTGGTTCAAGTGGAAGATGAGTCGCCTGCGCAAGCGCTTCGACGTCTACGAAGGCCGCGGCGGGCGCGACTGGGACGATCGCATCCACTAGGAGTCCGCGCCGTGGAACGGTGCAGACTCCTGGCGCTCGCTGAACACACCTCTCCGTTGACATCGAGGTGAGCGTCGCCTACGATACGGGTGGACTCAAGTGGAGTAGTGTGGAGTGATGTAGCCGTACGGGGCAGAACGTGGCGGCAATGGGAATGAGAGCGACCAGGTGCTGAGGGGGAGCATTTCCGCTCGGATCGACGACAAGGGCCGGCTCAAGGTGCCAGCCGCCTTCCGGACGGCGATTGCCGCTCAGTACGGCGAAGCACTGTATGTCACCAGCCTGACCGGGCAATCTGTCCTGATCTACCCGATGCCGGTCTGGACCGCGTTGGAGGAACGGCTGCGGGACGTGCCGGGGACGCTCCCGGCCCGGCAGCGTTACATCGACCGGGTCAGCTTCTACGGTCAGGAGGCGTCGTTCGATCAGCAGGGGCGCGTGTTGATCCAGGGCCATCTGCGCGAGGCGGCGGAGATGGTGGGAGAAACGCGGGTATTTGGCAAGCTCGATCACCTGGAGGTGTGGAACCAGGTCCGGTTCACCAAGAAGCTGAAGCAGGAGCCACTGACCGACGACGACTTGAGCGCGTTGGCCGACTACGGGATCTGACACGTAAACGCTACGGGAAGAAGGATCGGCGGAACGACCATGGCTGGCACCGAGCGGACGCCCCGCGATGCGCCGATTTCGCATGCCCCGGTAATGGCGGCCGAAGTGGTGACGCTGCTGGATCCGGGGCGCGGCGGCCTGTTCGTCGACTGCACGGTCGGCGCCGGCGGCCATGCGCTCGCCCTCCTCGAGGCCGGAGCGGATCGCGTGCTGGGAATGGACCGCGATGCCGAGGCGCTGCCGTTGGCGCGCGAGACGCTTCGCCCCTTCGGAGGTCGCGTGGATCTGGCGCACGCCGACTTCCGGACGTTCGATGCCGTCCTCCATGCACGCGGCGTTCAGACCATTGATGGTGGCGCGCTGGCGGATCTCGGCGTCTCTTCCATGCAGCTCGACGGTCCGCGCGGCTTCAGCTTCCGGCGCGACGAGCCGCTCGACATGCGGATGGACAGGACGACCGGGCCGACGGCGGCGGAGCTCCTGCGCGACGTGCCCGAGCCGGAGCTGGCGGACGTCATCTACCGGTACGGCGAGGACCGGCACGCGCGGCGGATCGCACGCGGTCTCGTTGCCTGTCGCCAGCGCGAACCGATTGCGTCCACCGGCCAGTTGGCAGACGCCGTCCGGCGCGCGGTGGGGCGCCCGGGGCGCTGGCGGATCCATCCCGCGACGCGCACGTTCCAGGCGCTCCGGATCTGGGTGAACCGCGAACTGGAGGGTCTCGACACCTGGATCGAGTCGGTATGCCGCCGCCTTCGCGCGGGCGCGCGGCTGGCCGTCATCACGTTTCATTCGCTGGAAGACCGCATCGTGAAGCAGACGTTCCGGCGCCTGGAACGGGACGGGCTGAACGGCGCTTCCGCATCGGCCCTCCGGATCCTGACGAAGCGTCCGCTCCGCCCGTCCGAGGGCGAACGGTCGTGCAATCCGCGGGCACGCAGCGCAAAGCTGCGCGCCGCCGAGAGGTCCGCATGAAGCAGGAAGACTTCCTGAAGGATCTCTATACACCGGAGATCCGCAACAACCGGGTTCATCGGGAGGTGGATACGGAGCGGCAGCGCGAATTCACGCGCCTGTTGCTGATCGTAGTCCCCCTCGTGGTTCTGTTGCTGGCTACCGGCTGGCAGCACTTCCAGATGCTGCAGCATGGCTACGACCTGGAGCGGTTGCGCCAGGAACAGGCGCGCGAGCTGGAAGTCAACCGGCATCTTCGCCTGGAGATCGAGACCCTCCGGGCACCCGCCCGGATCGAGCGGATAGCGACGGAGCAACTGCAACTGGTGGCGCCGGCGCCGGACGATGCGATTGTGATCGAGCGACGGCGTCGTTCCACGGGGGCGGAGGCGGATGCGCAAACAAACTGACCGCCGCGGCCCGCTCCATGTCTGGTTCGACCGGGTCATCCGGCGCAACGTGGGCGCCGCCGCCAGGAAGCCTCCGGCGTTCGACTGGCGCCGGACCCTGCGCCGCCGCGTGATCGTCGCCGGCTGCGCCTTCGCGCTCTGGATCGTCGGGATCGAGGCCCGCCTGGTTCATCTCCAGGTAGTCCAGCGCGACTTCCTGGCGGAGCGGGCGCGCGATCAACACCAGCGCGTCATCGAGCTGCACCCGAAACGGGGTGAAATCAGCGACCGTCATGGCCGCGTGCTTGCCTACAGCGTCGACGCCGACACGATCTACGCGGTCCCGGCCGAGATCGATGAACCGGCGGAAACCGCCGCCGCCCTGTGCGGCGCCCTCGAGGACTGCACGTCCGAGCAGCGGGGAGCGATCGCCGAGCGGCTCGGCCGCCGCAACGCGTTCGCCTACGTCAAGCGCCGGGTGACGCCCGATGAAGCGCGCCGCGTCGCCGAACTGGGTCTGAGCGGGGTTGGTTTCCTCACCGAGAACCGCCGCTACTACCCCAATGGCACCCTCGCCGCGCATCTCCTCGGCTACGTCGGGACGGACAATCAGGGACTCGGCGGCATCGAGTCGACATACGACAACGAGATCAGCGGCGACACCGGTCAAGTGCTCGTGCAGACCGACGCGCGCCGGCAGGCGTTCAGCCGGATCGAACGTCCTCCCACCGTGGGGGCCACCGTCGAACTCACAATCGACGTGCAATTGCAGCACGTCGTCGAGCGCGAGTTGCGCGCGGGCATCGCGAGACATAATGCCGACTCCGGCGCCGTGGTCATGCTCGATCCGCGCAACGGCGACATCCTGGCGCTCGCGAGCGAGCCCACGTTCAACCCTAACGCTTTCGGGGAAGCCACGCCGGACCAGCGGCGCAACCGGGCGGTGCAGGATCTGTACGAGCCGGGCTCCACGTTCAAGGTCGTCACCGCGTCCGCCGCGATCGAAGAGCGGGTCGTCGACCGCGACGAAATATTCGACGTTAGCGCCGGCTACATAGTCGTCGGCGGCGACCGGATCCCCGACTTCAGACGAACCGAACCGCTCACGTTCAACGACGTGATCGTCCGTTCGAGCAACGTCGGCGCAATTCAGGTGGGACTGCGGCTTGGCCCGGAGCGGCTCAGCCGCTACGTCCGCCGCTACGGGTTCGGGCAGGCCCTCTCGCCGGACTTGCCATCGGAGAGTTCCGGCCTGGTCTGGACGCCGGACTCGCTCACGCCGCGCGCCATTGCCTCCATCTCGATGGGCTACCAGGTCGCGGTCACGCCGCTGCAGGTGGCGGCGGCGGTCGGAGCCGTAGCGAACGGTGGCGACTTGATCGCGCCGCGCCTGGTTCGCGCCGTCATCAATTCCGGCGGCCGCGAGGAGCGCGAAACGCACGTGATCCGCCGCGCCATCTCGCAGCAGACGGCGGCCGAGCTGACCGACATCATGCAGCAGGTGGTCGAGCGCGGCACGGCGCGCAACGCCCGCGTCCCGGGCTACCGGATCGCCGGCAAGACCGGCACGGCGGAAAAGCTGATCGACGGGAGGTACTCGCACTACGACCACAACGCGTCGTTCGTCGGCTTTGCGCCGGTCGGGGATCCGCGGTTCGTGATGCTGGTCATGATCGACACGCCGCGTTCCGCGGTGATCAACGGCGTTCTGCAGCGCGTCTATACCGGCGGGGCGGTGGCGGCGCCGATTTTCCAGCGGATCGCTTCGGAGGCTTTCCGGCGGCTCAACGTGCAGGCGACGGGTGATGGTGCGCCGCCGGTGGTGGTCGCCGAGGCCGCCTCCGTCGACCCGAGGCCGACCCACCAGCCGTTTGCCGATCCGGCGAGATCCGCTTCGACCCACCGCTGGATGCCCGATCTGCGTGGGTTGAGCGCACGGGAGGTGGCGGAAGCGCTTGCTCTACTCGAGTTGCGCGGCCGTGTCGTCGGGGACGGTGCCGTGGCGGGACACGATCCCGCGCCGGGCGCGCCCATCGAGGCGGGTGGCGTCGCCATCGTCTGGCTTGATCGACACGCGGCGGTCCCGCCGGACCTGCCGCTCGTGGAACCGTGATGGTGGGTAGTGTCGTGACCGTCGCCATGTTGCTGGCGCGCGCCGGGATTGCAGTGGAGGGTGCGTCGCCGCCGCTGGATGCGGCGCTGCTGGCCACCTCCGTTGCCGGCGTCCACCACGACTCGCGGCAGGTGACCGAAGGATCGATCTTCGTTGCGGTACCCGGCGCACGGTTCGATGGCGCCCGGTTCGCGGCGGACGCAGCGGCGCGCGGCGCCGCGGTCGTCGTGGCCGAGACCACGCCCCCGGTTGATCTGCCGGTTCCCTGGACGCCGGTGCGGAATGCCCGGGTCGCGTTGTCCGCCCTCGCTGCGGCGTTCCATGGCGATCCGAGCCACAAGATGCTCGTGGTCGGCGTGACCGGAACGAACGGCAAGACGACGACGACCTATCTGGTCGAATCCGTCCTCGAGCAGGCCGCGATCCCGTCGGGCCGCATAGGCACCGTCTCGAACCGGATCGCGCCCGGCGCGGCAGATGGCGAGCAGCCGGCGGTCCACACCACGCCGGAGGCCCCGGAGGTGCACGCGATGCTCCGCGCCATGCGCGACGCCGGCGCGCGGGCCTGCGTTCTCGAGACCTCGTCCCATGGTCTCGCCCTGCACCGGGTGGACCACGTCCGCTTCGACGCGGGGATCTTCACGAATCTGACCCGCGATCACCTCGACTTCCATGGAGGAATGGAGTCGTACTTCGCCGCGAAACGCCGGCTGTTCGACTTGCTGGCGCAGGATGCGCCCTCCGTCGTTAACGTCGACGACCCGTACGGCGCGCGCCTCGCCACGCTGGTGGACCGGCCGGTCACCTACGCTTTGGATGCGCCGGCCGACGTCACTGCCGCGCGCCTGGATGTGGGAGGCGACGGAACCCGGATTGCCGCCGACACGCCGCGCGGCAGCCTCGATATCCGCTCGCCGCTCGTAGGTCGCACCAACGCCGTCAACTTGCTGGCGGCGGTGGCGGCCGGCATCGCCCTCGATCTGCCGTCCGGCGCAATCGAGGCGGGACTCGGGTCGGTCGAAGGCGTGCCGGGCCGAATGGAACGGGTGTCGACCCCGGCCGACGACATCAGCGTGATCGTCGACTTCGCGCACACCGACGATGCACTGCGCCGGCTGCTCGAGACCGTACGCGCGTTGGCGGCGCGTCGGGTCATCACCGTCTTCGGTTGCGGCGGCGACCGTGACTCGACGAAGCGCCCCCTGATGGGGACGGTCGCGGCACGGTTAAGCGACCTCGCGATCATCACTTCCGATAACCCGCGCTCGGAGGATCCGCTCGCGATCATCGAGGAGATCGAGACGGGCATCGCCCGCGGGAGTGGCGCTGCGGACTATCGGGTGATCGCGGACCGCGCGCATGCGATCGCCGAGGCGATCCGTGACGCGTCACCGGGCGACACTGTCGTCATCGCGGGCAAGGGCCATGAACGGACCCAGGTGGTCGGGCTGGACGTGCTTCCGTTCAACGACGTTGCCGAGGCCCGCGCCGCTCTGGCCGAGCGTGCCGCGCACGGCGGTCGCCGGGGCGGGAACGGGGTGTGACGGGACCGTGGCAGGTGGGGAGCCGTTGCGGCTGCGGGCGGACGAAGTGGCACGGGCAGTGGGCGGCGTGCTCGCCGCCGGTCCGCCAGAGCGCGGCGTGGACGGCTTCTCGATCGATAGCCGCCGGATTCGGTGCGGCGAATGGTTCGTTGCGATTCGCGGCGAGCGGTTCGACGGTCACGATTTCATCGCCGACGCACTACAACAAGGAGCGGCGGGTGTGATCGCGAGCGACCGCAGCGCATTGCCCGGGTCCGGGGGGACGGGAGCGGCCCCGGTGGTGATCGTCGTCGGCGACACCACCGAGGCGCTCCAGTCCATCGCGCGCCACGTCCGGCGGCGGTCGGGCGCGCAGGTGGTGGCCATTACCGGCAGCGTCGGAAAGACGACGACGAAGGAACTCAGCGCCGGGTTTCTCGGGCTCCGCCACCGCGTCGTCCGCAATCCCGGCAACCTGAACAACCACATCGGTCTGCCGCTGTCGCTGCTCGAACTGCGCCACGGCGCGCGGGTGGCGGTAGTGGAACTGGGGATGAACCATGCCGGCGAGATCCGGACACTGGTCGGCATCGCCGAGCCGAACGTCCGGGTCTGGACGAATGTCCGGGAGGTGCATGCCGCGTCCTTCCCGTCCATCGAGGCCATTGCCGACGCGAAGGCGGAGATTCTCGCGAGCGCGGGACCGGACGATCACTTGGTGGCGAACGCCGGCGATCCCCGTGCGATGGCCCGCATCTCCGGCTTCCCGGGACGTGTCACGACGTTTGGCGTCGGCGCGGGGACCGGCGCGGACGTCTGCGCGACCGGGGTGGACGATCGCGGCCTCGACGGCTGGTCGGCCGACGTTCGCACTCCGGCGGGCGACGCCACGGTGAACTCGCGCCTCGTCGGCGCGGGACATGTTGCCAACGTCCTGGCCGCGATCGCGGTTGCGCTCCGTTTCGGCGTGCCGCTCGACGACCTGGTGGAGTTCACCGAGACGTTCGAGCCGGCGCCCCGCCGCGGCGAAGTCGTCCGCCTGCGTAACGGGATCACGCTGGTGGACGATTCCTACAACTCCAATCCGGCTGCACTCGACCAGGTGCTTGCGTCACTCGCCCGGGGGCCGGCGCCCGCGCGTCGCGTCGCCGTTCTGGGCGAGATGCTCGAACTGGGCGCCCGCGAGATGGAATTGCACCGCGAGAGTGGCCGCGCCGCGACAGAGGCTGGCTTCGACGTGGTCATCGCGGTCGGTGGCGACGGGGCGGCGGCGCTGGCCAAGGGAGCGCGCGCGGCAGGATTGTCCGGCGACGCGGTTGTCGTCTGCGCAGACAGCGATGCGGCGGCGGATGCCGCGGTCGAACGGATCCGCGCGGGCGACCTCGTGCTCGTCAAGGGGTCGCGCGCGACCGGCACCGAGGCCGTGGCGGACCGGTTGAAAGAAGTGTGGGCCTGATGCTGTACCACTTCCTCTTCCCGCTGCACGAGCAGTTCGGCGTGTTGAACGTCGTCCAGTACATCACCTTCCGCACGGCGGCGGCGAGCATTACCGCTTTCGTCGTGACGCTGGCGTTCGGCCCGCTCACGATCCGCCGCCTGCGGGCGCTCGGCGCGCGGCAGCCGATTCGGGACGACGGCCCGGCGACGCATCAGCAGAAGCAGGGGATCCCGACCATGGGGGGAGTGCTGATCCTGGCCGCAGCGTTCGTCCCCACGCTGCTGTGGGCCGATCTGACGAACGTCTACGTCCGGATTGCGTTCGTCGCCACCGCGGCCTTCGGGGCGATTGGCCTGGTGGACGACCTGCTGAAGGTGCGCGCCGGATCGCATCGGGGGTTGTCGGCGCGCGGGAAGCTGGTGGCGCAGGGGGCGGTCGGCGCCGGAGTGGGCGTCGCTCTGCTGCAACTCTCCGCCGCAGGGGTCTACAGCACCGAAATACTGTTCCCCTTCTTCAAGCAGTTCACCCCCGACATCGGCTGGCTCTACGTCCCGTTCGCGATGCTGGTTCTGGTGTTTGCGTCGAACGCGGTCAACCTGACCGACGGGCTTGACGGTCTCGCGATCAGCGTGTTCACGGTGGCGGCGGGCGCTTTCACCGCCCTCACCTACGTCAGCGGCCACGCCGAGATCGCCGAGTTCCTGCTGCTGGTCCGCTTCGCGCCGGCCGGGGAGCTGACGATCTTCTGCGGCTCACTGGTGGGCGCCGGCCTCGGGTTCCTTTGGTACAACTCGTACCCCGCCGAAATGATCATGGGCGATGTCGGATCCCTCGCCCTCGGCGGCGCCCTCGGCACGGTTGCGCTGCTGATCAAGCAGGAACTCCTGTTGCCGATCGTCGGCGCCGTTTTCGTTATCGAGGCGGTGTCGGTGATCCTTCAGGTCGGCTCCTACAAGCTGACCCGGCGGCGCGTCTTCAAGATGGCGCCCATTCACCACCACTTCGAGCAGATCGGCTGGAGCGAGCCGAAGATCATCAGCCGTTTCCTGATCCTGGCGATCGTCTTTGCCCTGTTCAGCCTGACGACGTTGAAACTGCGATGAGTGCGGATAGGGCGGGGGGCTTTTCAGTGACGGGAGCGGAGGCGGTGGTAGTGGGCGCTGGCCGTAGCGGCGTGGCCGCCGCGGCGCTGCTCGCCCGGCGCGGCGCCCGCGTGACCCTCAGCGAG
>CAZWUJ010000054.1:8033-9830 GCA_964636705.1 uncultured Vicinamibacteraceae bacterium | reverse complement strand
GCTAGCCTCCACGCGCCCAGCTCGCCATGGCCATACGCATCCCCCGCAACATCGCGCTCTGCTTCGACGGCACCTGGAACAGCGACGACGCCTCGTCACCGACGAACGTCGTCAAGACCTGGCAGGCCATCCGCCCGGCCACGTCGGACGGCGTGGAGCAGCTCACCTACTACGACCGCGGCGTGGGCACCGGACGGTTCGACCGCTTCCGGGGAGGCGTGCTCGGCCTCGGGCTGGCCCGGAACGTCGAGCTCGCCTACGAGTGGCTGGCCGCGAACTACCTCCCGCGCGACCGGCTGTTCCTGTTCGGCTACAGCCGCGGCGCCTACACCGCGCGCAGCCTGGCGGGGCTGATCGGCCTCTGCGGCATTCCCGACGAGGGGCGCTGCGCCTTCGCCGGCCGCCCGCCGGCGGACGCGGTGAGCGAGGGCATGGCGATCTACCGCATGCGCGCCGGGAAGGCCCGCGACGAACGCGCCGCCCGCCACCGGGAGACGTTCTGCCGGGCGCCGGGCGCCCCCGAGTTTCGCGGCGCGGACCTCCTCCGGCCCTCGAGCGTGGTCCACTTCATCGGCGTCTGGGACACCGTCGGCGCCCTCGGCGTGCCGGTCACCTGGCTGAACTGGATCGGCGCCCGCCGCCACCGCTTCCACGACGTGCGGCTCGACCGCCACATCCGCCACGCGTACCACGCGGTGTCGGTGGACGAGGGCCGCCGTCCCTTCGCGCCCACCCTGTGGCTGAACTCGCCGGCCCCGGGCCAGCACGTGGAGCAGCTCTGGTTCCCGGGGGTGCACGGCGACGTCGGCGGCGGCCAGCCGCACGCGGGCCTCTCGGACGGCGCCCTGCTCTGGATGTGGGCGAAGGCCTACGCCGCCGGCCTCGCCTTCGAACCCTGGGCGGCCGTTCACGACGTGGCCCCCGACCCGCTCGGCCCCCAGGGAAAGATGTCCGCCGTCTACCGGGTCTGGGGCCGCCACGACCGGCCGGTCGGCGAAGCGGACGAGAACGGCCGCCCCGCGGTGACCGGCGAGGCGGTCCACTTCTCGGCCATCCGCCGCCTGGAGAACCCGGAATCCGACGCCTACCGCCAGGGCGTCGCCCGCCGCACCCTCCTGCCGGCCCTCGAGGGAAAGCGCGTCCGCCCGGCCCTCCCGTCCCCCGGCGAAGTGGATCCGGACTCCCTCGACTGGGCCAACCCCCCGTAACGCGCCGGCGCGACTTCCGTTGCCGGGCCTCGTCACCGCCGCGCAGGCGGTACGATTCGGGTTGCGTCGTCCGAAGCTGGCGAGCAGAAGCCCATGGTTGAGCGTTTCTTCAACACCTCCGGCCCGGTAGTTCCGGCAAAGCACTACAGCATCCCGCCGCTGGAGCGGTTCGACCTCGACGAGGTTCTGCGCCTGATCCGGGACGAACGCTATTTCGTGCTGCACGCGCCGCGGCAGACGGGCAAGACGTCCTCGCTGCTGGCTCTTCGCGACCTGCTGAACGAAGAGGGCGCGCACCGCTGCGTATACGCGAACGTCGAAGCCGCGCAAACGGCGCGCGGCGACGTTGCGCGCGGCATGCAAGCCATCCTCGGCGAACTCCGGATCCGCGCGCGCGTGACGTTCCGCGGCGACTCCGGCAGCGGCCTGGAGGACCTGGCGCGCGGGGCGCTGGAGGAAGCCGGCGCCCATGGCGCGTTGCGCGAGGTGCTGGTCCGCTGGTCGACCGCGGAAGCGGAGCCTCTCGTGCTTCTGCTCGACGAAATCGATGCGCTGGTGGGCGACACGCTGATCTCGGTGCTGCGCCAGC
>CAZWUJ010000054.1:0-7933 GCA_964636705.1 uncultured Vicinamibacteraceae bacterium | reverse complement strand
GCCAGCACACGGAGGAGACCGGACAGGAGTTCACCGAGGGGGCTCTGACGGCGGTGTACGATCAGTCCCGGGGTCAACCATGGCTGGTGAACGCGCTGGCGTACCAGGCCTGCTTTGAGGGCAAGCCCAACCGCGACCGCTCGCGGACGATCGACGATGAGGCGATCATGGAGGCCCGGGAGGAGCTCATCCTGAGCCGGCAGACGCACCTGCATCAGTTGGCGGACAAGCTGCGCGAAGAGCGCGTGCGGCGGGTCGTCGAGCCGATTCTGAGCGGCGCGTCCACCGGCGAGGCGCGCCCGGACGACGTGGAGTACGCGCGCGACCTGGGCCTGGTGACGCGGCGCGGCGCGCGCGGGATCGCCAACCCGATTTACCGGGAAGTGATTCCGCGCGAGCTGATGTACGCGCGAGAGGATGCGATCGCGCACGAGACGGAGTGGTACGTGAAGCCGGACGGCGACCTGGACGTCGAGAGTCTGATGGCCGCGTTCCAGTGCTTCTTTCGCGAGCACTCCGAGCACTGGATCGAGCGTTTCCAGTACAAGGAGGCCGGGCCGCAGTTGCTGCTGCAGGCCTTCCTGCAGAGGATCGTGAACGGCGGCGGGCGGATCGAGCGGGAGTACGCGCTGGGCAGCCGCCGGACGGACCTGCTGATCGTGTGGCCGCCGGGGCGCTTCGCCGGCGCCAGCGAGCCGGGCGTGCCCGCGCGCCGCTACGTGGTCGAGTGCAAGATCCTCCGGGGCGGCCTGGAGGCGACGATCCGCGAAGGAATGGAGCAGACCCTGGCCTACATGGACAAGTGCGGCGGCGAGTCAGGGCACTTGGTCGTGTTCGACCGGGACGAGTCGAAACCCTGGCGGGAGAAGATCTTCCGCCGCGAGGAGTCACTGGGCGGCAGGGGAATCACGGTCTGGGGGGCCTGAGTAGCCGCCGCTCCACCTGTCGGTGCGCGGGTCTTCTGACCCGCTGCCGCCGAAGGCGGCGCCGAATCGCCGGCCGAAGGCCGTCCTCTCTCCACAACTCCAACAGACTCAACAACTTACCCCCATGTACAAACCCCTTGACGAATCCCCTCAAACCCCCTATAGTGCCCAGCCGTAGAGGAACCTCACCACAGGGACCGGCCGTCAGGCCAGCAACACTGGATCTGCCCGGCCGTTTCCGCTAAGGTTCCAACACGTCTTTGGACAGACGGCCTTGAAGTCTTTTAGCGGGAGGTGATGCGCAGCATCAGCTTGAGTGACGGTCCGCGGCTCGGTTGAGCCGAAAGAACGGCCGTCCAGTTGAGACAACGTCAGCGGCTGTGGCAACGCGGGAAGTCCGCACCGCCACGGCCTGATCTTCGGATCGAACATCTTGGTCCGGCTTTGGACAGCCGGGCCGAAACGAACGGCGGCAAGAGCCGCCCAAGGAGAAAACAAACTGATGAAGCTGATGAAGCACATCATGATCGCGCTGGTTCTCTGCGCGATCCCCGCAGTTGCGGTCGGCCAGACCGTGAGCTGCGACGACTGCACTCACGCCGTGTCCTACTACATGGGTGAGGGCGGACTCATCGCCACGGCCGACGAGGACGTCGAGATGGTGACTTACGTCGCCACTTGCGGCGGCATCACCAGGTCGGGCGAACTCACGCCCAACGACGACGGCGTTGTGTCGATGCTCCTCAGCATGGACAATGACCTCGCCTGCGCCTCGACGGCGGTGGACGACGATGGCGTCACCAAGAACTCCCTGGAGATCGGCCCCGTCATGGACGGCGGTTGGTACTGGATCACGGACGACATGAACTCGGCCGTTGGCAATCTGGTGGCCAAGGACGTTCTGGACAACGACCCGGTCAAGCTGACCGGCGCGGGCGACGGCGTCTCGATGATGCCGGGCAAGGGCGCCGTCTACGTCAAGCAGGCGAGCACGGGCCGTGTCGGCATTCTGCCGACCATCCTGCCGGAGCCTCCGATGGAGGCGCTCAGGAAGTGCGGCGCCGACGACAAGGGCTCGACGGGTACCAGCGCGACCGCAACGGTGGACGCAGCCAACGCGCGATTTGTCCGCCGGACCACCAAGTGCGCGCTGGGCGATGGCGGAACGATCACTCTGGCGACGACCACGAATACGTTCACCGGAGGGACAACGCGGGTCATGGACAAGGGCACCGTCGTCCGGCCGAGTGGTACGGGCGCGGTGGTCGTCACCGTGGACCTGTGGGGCAACGGCAGCGGCCACTTCCTGACGTCGCCGACCGCCGGCCACGCTCTGCTCGGTCAGTCGTCGGTGGGCATGTCGGCCCTGAGGCCTGTCGCCCGTCTGACGGGTGTCACCTACACCGCGAAGCTGGGTAGTGGTCCGACCGGGTCGGACTTCGCGGACGGCACCGCGAACGGCGGCATCACGATGGACACGAGCACGACGCCCAACGTCGTCACGTTCACCATTCGGGCGGACCCGGCCTACTGCAAGTCGACCGCTCCGGTGGCGAACAACCCCGCTCCGGTGTCCGTCACCGCTGTGATCACGGCGGAAGGCGCGGCCTTGGTGACGCCTTCCATCGCCAGGCATGCAACGACCGGGGTGGCGGGAAGCACGAGCTTCACGGTCGTGTGCGGTTCGGCCTCGTCCTCGGCCCACCAGGGCCAGGAGCTGGTGCCGGAGAACCCGTTCCCGACCGAGTAGGGGAACAGCCGATCTCTCAGCCTGAGAGGAGTCCGAAACGACTCCCCTCAGGTCTAGGAGAACGACTTCAAGGCGGCGCCTCCGCGTCGGGTTCACGCCCGGCGCGGAGATTGCCGCCTTTCTCTCTGGACCTGCGCGTTTCCGTCTGGATCTGAACGGGCGTTTCCCGTCGGGTTGATCGACTGCCGGTTCAGGCCGCCCCCAATGGGAGAATCCGGGAGAACCGACCGATGAAGCACGTTCTGGTGGCGTCGGCGCTCTGCGCGCTTCCGGCCGCGACGTTCGCTCAGGGCGTCGTCTGCGACGCGTGCGACCATGTCGCTCCGTACTTCCGGGGCGAGGGAGGTTTCATCGCGACGGTCGCCGAAGACGCCGACGAGGTCACGTTCGTGGCCTCCTGCGGCAACGTCACGATCACCGGGGTGGTCGCCCCCGGAGCCGGCAAGGTCGCCCAGTTGTTCACTCACCGGAACGGTCTGGCCTGCGACGGGAAGGACGGCAGTTTCGAGATTGCCGGCGTGGAGGACGGCGGCTGGTACTGGATCACGGACGACATGAACTCGGCCGTCGGCAATCTGGTTTCCAAGGACGTTCTCGACAACGAGACGGTCAAGCTGACCGGCGCGGGCGACGGCGTCTCGATGGACATGGGTATGGGCGCCGTCTTCCTCAAGGAAGCCGCCACGGGTCGTGTCGGCATCCTGCCGAACATCCTGCCGGAGCCTTCGGTGGAGGCGCTCAGGACGTGCGGCGCCGACGACAAGGGCTCGACGGGTACCAGCGCGACCGCAACGGTGGACGCAGCCAACGCGCGATTTGTCCGCCGGACCACCAAGTGCGCGCTGGGCGATGGCGGAACGATCACTCTGGCGACGACCACGAATACGTTCACCGGAGGGACAACGCGGGTCATGGACAAGGGCACCGTCGTCCGGCCGAGTGGTACGGGCGCGGTGGTCGTCACCGTGGACCTGTGGGGCAACGGCAGCGGCCACTTCCTGACGTCGCCGACCGCCGGCCACGCTCTGCTCGGTCAGTCGTCGGTGGGCATGTCGGCCCTGAGGCCTGTCGCCCGTCTGACGGGTGTCACCTACACCGCGAAGCTGGGTAGTGGTCCGACCGGGTCGGACTTCGCGGACGGCACCGCGAACGGCGGCATCACGATGGACACGAGCACGACGCCCAACGTCGTCACGTTCACCATTCGGGCGGACCCGGCCTACTGCAAGTCGACCGCTCCGGTGGCGAACAACCCCGCTCCGGTGTCCGTCACCGCTGTGATCACGGCGGAAGGCGCGGCCTTGGTGACGCCTTCCATCGCCAGGCATGCAACGACCGGGGTGGCGGGAAGCACGAGCTTCACGGTCGTGTGCCCGTAGGCGCCGGCCCGCCGCGCGCCGCGTTTCCGGCTGTGTGGCGCGGCAGCGTTGCTGTACGCTTCTGAGCCCCGACGCCGCCCAAAGAGGGCTTCGCCGACTCCGAGGAGGAAGCCGTGAAGCAGATCATCCCAGTTGTACTGTTCGCAGCAGCGACTCCGTCCGTGGCCGCTGCCCAGACGGTCGCCGTCGAATGCCCGCGCTGCCAGGTCGCGCCCTACTTCGCGGGAGAGGGCGGTTTCGTCGGTGAATCGGCCGGCTTCGGCGGCGACAGCGAAGTCGAGTTCTTCGTGGTCTGCGCCGAGACGACGATCTCCGTCCGGGTTCAGCCGGACGGCAACGGCATCGTGCGCGAGGCTCTGAACGCCGCCAACGGCCGCAATTGCCCGGCGGGCGCCACCGGCGCGCTGGAAGTCGACAACCTGAAGCCGGGCGGCTGGTACTGGATCAACGACGATCAGAACTCGGCGGTCGCCGCGTTCATCCCGAAGGACGCGGTCGGCAACGAGCAGATCGACGTCACCGACCCGGGCGGCGTGGAGATCGACACGCCGGCGGACGGCATCGGCGCCTACGTCAAGCACGTTCCCACCGGCCGGGTCGGCATCATCCCGCGCATCGTGCCGACGAGGCCGATAGCGGGTTGCAGCGGCATGGTGGGCGACGCGTCGGCGAGCGGCTGCCACCTCGGCTCGTCCGGCGGCTGGCGGCTCTCCGTGAGCCCCTCCGAGGTGATTCGGCCGCTCGGGACCGATCCGGCCAAGGAGGTCGTCGTCCGGCTCCTCGGCGAGAACTTCATCACCACGCGAACGCTCTCCGCGCGGGGGGAGATCGCCCACCACACGAGCGTGGAGACCGTCCAGCTCTCGGTGGACGGCGGTCAAGCGACCGGCGAGCGGGAAGAGGGCGTTCTCAAGTGGACGGTGACCGTCGGTGCCGACGACAGCCGCTGCCTGCGCGCGAACAACGACCCGGACCGGCTGAATGAGCAGACGATCATGTTCTCGATCGCGGCCATGGACGGCGCCATTCCGTCGCTCGGCGACGACGGCCTCGAGACGATGTTCACCGTCAACTGCCCGGACGACTCGGCCGCGGCCCATACCGGCGCGGACCTCGTGCCGGAGAACCCCTTCCCGGTCAACTGACGCCGGCCGTAGCTCCGCTGGGTGCGCGGGTATTCTGACCCGCTCCTAGAGAGCGCACTTGCCTGACTTCGCCCACGCTCCCGGGCCGGTTTTCCGTCTAGGTCTGCAGAGGCGTCGCTCACCCGCTGACGCTGCTCCTGCGGCGCTTGGGCGACCGCCCAGGACCAGGACGAAAGGAGAGCCGCTCCACGCGGCCATTACGGTACGATGAATCAGATGAGCGTCGCCAGCCCGAGCGGCCCAAGCGTGGTTCTGACGCAGTTTTCGGTGGTTCTCGTCGTGAATCAGATGGACCCGTCCATCTTCAACCCGGACTTTCTCCGCCTCAACCAGATCGTGGATTCCGAGGCTCAGGTGTCTGAACCACCGGTCTCGACTCCGCAGTTCTCCCAGATCAGCTTCGGCGACGGGGTGACGGTAAGGGCGGATCCCGGTACCGTCACCTTTGAAGAGGCAGGCGACCCCCTGCGACCGCAACGCGTTCGGCCTCCAGCCATGGCGATGCGGTTCGTCACCCTGTTTCCGAACACGATCTACAAGGCTGTCGGCATGAACCCCATTGGCATCCCGATTCTCGACGGTGCCGTGGATGAGCGCGCCGCGGTCCGGAATGCACTGGTCGATGCCGGACGGTGGCTCGCTTTCGGCGGACAGACCCCGACTCTCGGTTTCTGGGCCGCCTACAACCTGCCCGACAAGATGATGTTCCTTGAGATCCGGGAGAACGATGCTCCCGCTCAATCCAAGGTCGTCGCGTTTCGGCTGAACATCCACCGCGACTTGCCCGAGACCGATCAGGTAGGAAGAAACCAACGTCTGATCTCCGTTCTCGCCAAGTGGGAGACCGACCTGACGGACTTCGAGGACCTGGTGACGCAGTGCCTTGTCAGGAGCTTCACGCAATGAACCAACCCGCGCCCGTTTCGCCTCGTTCGGGTCGAAGCTCAGCGACACCCGCGGACCCGTTCTCCGTCGCCTGGCCATTGTCGAGCGGGCCCCCTGGGGCGTACCGTCTCCCGTCCACGGCCGGTCTCGCAGTTCGCAACAAGCTTGAGACTCTGCTCGAGGCTCTACTCAGGACTCGCCGGACGCAGCTTCCGTCGACTGCCGCGCCCATCGCTCACCACCGCGGGTACGCGCCGACGTTTCCCGACGAGCGCACTCGGATCGATTGCCGACCACCTGCCCGCGGAGCGACGGCAGGAGCTTGGCAGGTGCGGCCGGTCGCCGTGCCGGACGAACTCAAGGAGGCCTTGGAAGACCTTGAGGACACCCCCCGGGAAGCTGAGGATGAGGGCTTTCCGCCGCCGACGCAGACCGCCAAGGCGAACGCCGCCCGTCTGATCCGGGCGATGTACGGAATCCAGGCATGTCGATTCGAGGTGTATCCGACCGCCGATGGAGAAGTCGCCATCGATGCCGGCGTACCCAATCGCTCGGTGATTCTCCTCTGCGAAGCCGCCGGCAGCGCTCTGTGTCTCGCGAACACGGGTGCCACTCATCGTCGAGCGCACTACTCCGATGCAAGCCAGCTTCCCGACGGGTTCCTACGTGAAGCTCTTGCCGAACTGGTCGATTGCGAAGAACACTCGGATGAGGATGCCAGCCGTACCAGCGGTAGTCGAACCGGATGAGGCTCTCGGACGCTATGTGTTCTCCAGCAGAGAGGCACGGCGGGGGCGGCGACGAGGCCGGGTGCGCTTCAACGTCTTTCTCGAGAAGCCCCACGTCCGGGACCTGTCTGTCGACCGTTTGGATCGCGCTTCAGTGGAGGAGGCTGTTCGCCCTGGAGAGCTGGCGGCCGAGAAGCGTCAACGGACGTTCTACGGCTGGGGCGTCGTAACCGCCGAAGGGGCCGCCGAGAACGGTCGCCGCGTTGCGGCTACGCCACGGCCCGACAACCGCATTCACGCCGACATCATCTTGCCGGATCCGGCGGTCTCGGACAGAGAGGAGCAAAAGGTACAGGCCCAACAACTCGCCGACTTGTCTTCGTGGCGCGCCCGTCCCTGAGAGGTCCATGGCGCATGATGTTGATCGGCGGCATGCTGCTCGGGCTGTTCACCGCGCTCGACAGGCTCTTCCTGAACTGACGGCGAGAGGGGCCCGAGAGGGCCGAGCAGGGCGAACGGTCTTCTGATGGCAAGTCTCGAAGCGCGGGCGACGGGCGACCTGGGGATGTTCTTCCGGGCCGCCGGAGACGAGGAGGCGGCTGAGTACTGGTCCCGCCAGTGCACCCGGGCGGACTACGCGCTGCCGGAGCCGGGCGTCGACTGTTCCTGGAACTACGGGCCCTGCCTGCGCGCCGCTCGCGGTGACTGGCCGGGGCTGCGCGAGGCGCTCGAGCACTACTGGGCTCATGGCGCGGGGAACGAGTTCAACTCGCCGCTCTACACCGGCCGTGTCTACGTCGCCGCCGTGCTGGGCGCGCTCCTGGGAGGCGGCCAGGAGGCGTGGGCCTTTCTGCACCGCTGGACGGGGTTCCTTGCGCTCCAGTCGACCGTCGTCGGCCCGCCCCGGAAGCGGGAGACGTTTCGCTGGGCCGGGGAAACCAGGCCCCTGCGCCACCTGCGGACCGGCCGCGGCATCGCGATGCCCTCCACCGGGATGCGGGCGAACGGGAACGCCCTCTGCAATCCGATGGTCGAGCCGGTCCTTGCTCACGTGCTCGGACTGGAGCACCGGACGCGGCAACCGCGGCGCTGGCGCGACTGGCAGCCGCCGCGCGACAAG
>CAZWUJ010000053.1:0-11713 GCA_964636705.1 uncultured Vicinamibacteraceae bacterium | reverse complement strand
TCGACCTGCAGTGGTGGATCTTCCTCGCCTTCTTCCTCGGGTTCGCGGTCAAGGTTCCGATGTTCCCGTTCCACACCTGGCTGCCCGACGCGCACACCGATGCGCCGACGGCGGGGTCGGTCATCCTGGCCGCAGTCCTGCTGAAGATGGGGACCTACGGCTTCATCCGGTTCAGCCTGCCGATCCTGCCCGAGGCGACGGCGGCGTTCGTGCCGGCGGTAGTGCTGCTGTCGATCATCGGGATCGTCTATGGCGCGCTGGTCGCCATGGCCCAACGCGACTGGAAGCGGCTGGTGGCGTACTCGAGCGTCAGCCACATGGGAATGGTGATGCTCGGGATGTTCGCCCTGACCCCGGTCGGCATCACTGGCAGCATCGTCCAGCAGCTCAACCACGGCATTTCGACCGGCGCGCTGTTCCTTATCGTCGGCATCGTCTACGAGCGGCGGCATACCCGGCTTATTGCGGAATACGGCGGGCTGTCGAAGGTGATGCCGATCTACGCGGCAATCTTCCTGGTGATGACGATGTCATCGATCGGGCTGCCCACGCTGAACGGCTTCATCGGCGAGCTGCTGATCCTGCAGGGGATTTTCGTAGTCTCGAAGGTCTGGGCGTTCTTCGCGGCCAGCGGCATCGTGCTGGGCGCCGCCTACATGCTCTGGCTCTACCAGCGGACGATGTTCGGAACCGTGGACAACCCGAAGAACGAGGGGCTGCCCGATCTCACCGTGCGCGAGTTCGCGACGTTCGTGCCGTTGCTGATTCTGGCCGTCTGGATCGGGCTCTATCCGAAGCCGTTTCTCGACCGGCTCGAAACCTCGGTCGACAAGGTGATGATGCGGGTGGATGGCGACTACACGCCGCGGTTCGCGCTGCGTGAGGCGGAGGACGGCGCGGTCGAAGTGGAGGTTGATGCCGGTCCGGCCGCGGTTGACGCGGCGGGCAACTAACCGTCAACAGGAACCTGAATGCCAGCCGGATTCACCGCCGCCGACTTCTACTACATCCTGCCAGAGATCCTGCTGACGGCGGGCGCGCTGCTCGTACTGGTGGTCGACGTCCTGTTTCCGAAGGAGGATCGCGCCATCCTCGGCGCAACGCTGGCGACATTGCTGGTGACCGGAGGCGCGGTCCTGGCCTTCGCCGGCGTCGATATCACGGTGTCGGCGGGCCTGCTCGCGATTGACGGCTTCGCCGCCTTCTTCAAGACCATCTTCATCCTGTCGGCGGTGCTGACGGTGTTGATGTCGGCGCCCTACCTGAAGGTCGAGGGAGTGCGCGCCGGCGAGTACTGCTTCCTGATTCTCTGTGCCACGCTCGGCATGATGTTCATGGCGAGCGGGATCGATCTGATCACGCTCTTCATCGGCCTCGAGACGATGGCGATCTCGTTCTACATCCTGGCCGGCTTCCTGAAGCCGAGTCAGCGGTCGAACGAGGCGGCGGTGAAGTATTTCCTGCTGGGGGCCTTCTCGCTCGGCATCCTCCTCTACGGGATGTCTCTGCTGTACGGCGCCACCGGAACCACCCATCTGGCCGGCATCGCCGAGTCGGTCGCCAACTCCGAGGGCTCGCTCCTGCTCTCGCTCGCCCTCATCCTGGTGGCCGCCGGCATGGGGTTCAAGATCGCGGCGGTCCCGTTCCACATGTGGGCGCCCGACGTCTACGAGGGGGCGCCGACGCCGGTGACCGCGTTCCTGTCCGTCGGTTCGAAGGCGGCGTCGTTCGCGATGCTGATCCGGATCTTCGTCGAGGGATTGCCGGCCCTTGCCGCCGACTGGCAACTGATCTTCTGGGTACTGGCCGCGATCACGATGACGGCCGGCAACATCGCGGCCATCACCCAGACCAACACGAAGCGGATGCTCGCGTACTCGTCGATCGCCCACGCCGGCTACGTGCTCATCGGGCTCGTCGCTGGCACCGGCCGCGGCGTCGCGGCGGCGATGGTCTACCTCTTCGTCTACATCTTCATGCAGCTCGGCGCGTTCGCCGTCATCACCATGCTCCGCCGGAAGGATGTCGTGGGGGACGAGTTGAAGGACCTGAGCGGCCTCTACATTCGCCAGCCGCTCGCCGCCGTCGCGATGCTGATCTTCATGCTGTCGCTGGGCGGCATCCCGCCCACCGCCGGTTTCATGGGCAAGCTCTGGCTGTTCAGTGCGGCGATCGAATCAGGCCTCGTCTGGCTCGCCGTCATCTTCGTCGTCAACAGCGTCATATCGCTCTACTACTACTACCGCATCATCGTCTTCATGTGGCTCAAGGACGAGCAGCTCGGCTCCCCGGTCAGCATGTCGCCGGCCATCGCGACGGCGCTCGTCATCGCGGTCATCGGCTCGGTCCTATTCGGCCTCCTGCCCGATCAGCTCTTCGACAGCGCGATGGTCGCCATCGACATGTCCGAGGGCGCGTTCCCCGGCGTGATCGGCAACTGATTCCTTCCGCGCGTCCACCGGCCCTCGTGTGCCTGCCCTTGGTGCGCCGGCCTCCAGGCCGGCACCCTCGCAACCTGTACCGTGCACGCGCGTGACAGGACCCCTCCCGGTTCATGTCTCATTGGAAGAGACTTCGCCTTGCCCCGGTCAGTACCCGCTTGTTAAGATTCACCGTTTGTTTTTGCTTCGGGAGGGAGCCGACCGGGGCTGGCCGGATTCGAACCGGCGAACCGGCAGGCTCGGACACGCGCCGCTGGCGAGCGTTCGCATGCCCGACGAGCGAGACCTGTACCTGGCGCGTTCCCTCCGTTTCCTGCAAGAGAACTTCCGTAGAGCAGGACCGGCGGCAGCGGCCAGCTACACGTTGATCGGGGCGATTCTGCTTCTCGGCGGCGCCGGCTACGCGGTGGATCGCTGGCAGGACACCGAGCCGTGGGGTCTGTTGGTCGGGCTGTTGGCAGGACTTGTGGTCGGCTTCTACGAAATGGCGAAGGTGGTCTGGCGCCAGTAGGCGGCGCCGGACGAGCGGGCGCACGGCGGTACACCTGACACGCGTTCGAACTGGGAATGATGGAGATGCGGACAGCCTGGATCACGGGCGCTATGGTCGTCGGAACCGGCGCCATCGTCGCCCTGGCCGTCCCTGCCGCGGCGCCCGCGGTACTGCTCGGGTTGGCGGGACCGCTCGTTGTCGCGACCGGTTCGCTCGTGGCGATGGACCGGGCCTACCGGAGAAGCCCGGAGCGCGTATCGAAGCTGATGCTCCGGCTCTTCCTCGGAAAGATCGCGGCGTTCGGCCTCTATGTGGTTCTGGCCGTCGCCATCCTGTCGCTCGACCCCATCTGGTTCATCGGCAGCTTCACCGTTTCATTCGTTGCATTCCATCTGGCCGAGGCCGTGCACCTGCAGCGGCTGTTCTCGAACTGACGCCCCGAACCGATGCTTCAGCCTGAACAGGACGACCACGCTGTCGAGGAAGCGGCCGAGGGATTCGACGCCGGCGAGGTGATCATCTCGCACGTCGCGAACGGATCGCTCGAGCATCCGATCCTGCATCTGCCGCCGGTCTTCGGCATCGATTTCTCGATCACGAAGCATGTCTTCATGCTGCTGCTCGTTGCGACGGCCGTCTTCCTGCTGATCACGCTGACCGTCCGGCGCTACCTCCGGCAGGAACGAATGATCCCGGCCGGCTTCATGAACGCGCTGGAGTTCGTCGTTCTTTTCATCCGTGACTCGATTGTCCTCCCCAACGTCGGCGCCAAGTACGTCAAGACCTGGGCGCCGCTCGTGCTCACGTTCTTCTGCTTCATCCTCGTCGCGAACGTGGTAGGCCTGATCCCGATGTTCGAAGTGGTCGGACTGATAGACCACTACCTGCTGCACACGGAAGAACATTCGGTGGTGAAGAACATCATCCACGGGGGGACCACCGCGACGGCCAACTTCAACGTCACCGCGGGACTTGCCACGGTCACCTTCTTTTCCATCATCATCGCCGGCACGCTTGCGCACGGCTTCGTCAAGCACTGGGTCAATCTGGTGCCGCACGGTCTCGCCTGGCCGCTCTACATACTGTTGATCCCGATCGAGGTAATGGGCATGTTCGTGAAGCCGTTCGCGCTAACGATGCGGCTTGCGGCCAACATGACCGGCGGACACATTGCCATTCTTTCGATCCTCGGCTTCGTCTTCATCTTCTCGGAACTCTTCGGCGCGGTGGCAGGCGTCGGCGTCGGCTTGGCCGTCTCGCTGCCGCTCGCGGTAGGTATCAGCGCCTTGGAAATCATCGTCGTCCTGGTGCAGGCATACGTTTTCACCCTGCTCACGGCCGTGTTCATCGGCATGGCCATCAACGTGCATCACTGATCGCAAGACACAATCACCAACGAAACGGAGGGTTACACGGATGGAAGGCTTGTATATCGTCGGCGCGGCCCTGGGGCTCGGATTGATCGTAATTGGCGCGGGCCTCGGGATCGGCCGGTTTGCCGCCGCCGCCGCCGAAGGGATAGCGCGTCAGCCCAGCGCCGCCGCGCAGATCACCGGCGCGGTCAACCTGCCGCTCTTCCTGCTCGAAGGCGTCGCGATCCTCGCCGAGGTCTTCATTCTCGTCATCGTCCTGCTCCAGTAGGTAACCCTTATGGACCTTGTCCAGCCTGATCCGGGGCTGTACTTCTGGGCGATCGCGGTCTTCGTAACCCTCTTCACGCTGCTCAGGAAATATGCGTGGAAGCCGCTCCTCAACGCGCTGGAGGAGCGGCAGGAGGGCATCCGCAAGTCGCTCGACGACGCCGACACGGCGAAGCGCGAACTGGCGGAGGTGCAGGAGAAGGCAGAGGCGCTGATTGGTCAGGCGCGCATCGAGGCGGACACCATCCTGGTCGAAGCCCGGGCCGACGGCAGGAGGCTGCGCGAAGACATGAAGGCGCAGGCCCGAACCGAAGCGCAGTCGATAGTCGGGAACGCCCGACGTCAGATTGAGCTCGAACGTGACCGCGCCGTCGCGCAGATCCGGGAGGAAGCGGTCGACCTGTCCCTGTCCATCGCCTCGAAGTTGATCCGGCGCAACCTCAGCAAGGCCGACAACGAATCCCTGATCGACGACGCCTTGAAGCAGGTGGAATCCCGGGGCATTCAGTAGGCGCGGGTTCGTGCGGTGCCCACTGCCGATCACCAGACGGTGAACTCGTAGCAGCCCGGGGCCACCAGCAGGCGCGTCTCATCGGGAAAGTAGAGGCTCGACGGAAACACGATGCCGGCCGCCTCGAGCTGGATGGTCCGGATCTTCTCGCCCGCCGGGTTGTAGACGTAGACGTAGGGCACGGACAACGCGATCCACAGGTTGCCGCGACGGTCGACCGCCGCGGTCCGAACGTTCGGCGTCACGACCGGCAGTGTGCGTCCGCGTTCGTCGGTGCGTTCCGGCCAGACGGACGGCAGGTTGTTGACGATTGGATCGACCTCCGGACCCTGAACGATGCGCTCGAACAGCAGCATGCCGTCGGTGTCGTACTTCCGGAACGCGGGGCGTCCCCCCTGGAAGACGAAGTAATAGCCACCGCTCTCGGGATCGGCGAGCGGGATCCCGCTGTTGAGGGCGATATGCAGATCCCGCTGCGACTCGTGGCCGGTGGCGCGGAACGAGCCTATCGTCCGGTACGGATAGCCGTTCAGGCTGTAGAGGGTGATCAGGCCGCCCGCTTCCGCCTGATTGATCAGGATGGCGCGGCCGGTGAACTCCAGCGAGCCGATGCCGTTCAACACCCAGTCGCCCAGTGTCAGGCGGGACGCCGCGCGGCCCGGGATACGGAAGCTGCCGAGCCGGGCGCCGTCACCTCCGAACACCTGCACGCGTTCGCGCCCGTCCGGCGCGTCGGCGACGACGAAACGGCCGTCAGCACCGAGATCGAACGTGCTCGCGGAGATGATGCGCCCCGCCTCGGGTCCGATCTGCACGAGCGCCTCGGCCGAATCGCCGCCCGGCGCGATGCGATGGACCGAGTGTCCCCGGCGGTCGAAGACGTAGGCGTATCCGTCATCCGACTGCTGATAGACGGACGGCTCGCGGAAGGCGCCGACGATGTGGGCCGGCAGGCCGCCGGTGGAGCGGAGGCGCTCGACCTGCTGCGCGCCGGCCCATGCGGGGAGGCCGAGCAGGGCGACGGCTACGGCCAGGCAGAGCCGCACGGGTCGAGTCAGTAGCCCGCGACCTCGCGCACGGCGTCGAGGATGTCGGACGCCTGCGGGAGGATCGCCTCCTCGAGAACCGGAGCGTACGCGACCGGACAGTCGAGCGCGGCGACGCGCTTGATCGGTGCGTCGAGCTGATCGAACAGCTCGTCCGCGATCCGCGCCGCGAGCTCGCCGCCGAAACCACAGGTGAGCTGATCCTCGTGGGCGATGACGACGCGGCTGGTTGCGCGCACCGCTTCGGCGATGCCGTCCCAGTCGTACGGCGCGATCGTCCGCAGATCGATCACCCGGACGTCGATCCCTTCCTGGCTGGCCCGCTGCGCGGTCTGCATCGTCCGCTGCACCAGCGCGCCCCAGGTGATGACGGTGACGTCGGCGCCGTCCCGGCGGACCGCCGCGCGGCCGAACGGCAGCGTGTAATCGGCGCCGGGGTAGACACCCTTGTTGTAGGTCTGGCGGTAGAGGTGCTTGTGTTCGAGGAACAGCACCGGGTCGTCGCACCGGATAGCCGTGCGCAACAGCCCCGCGGCGTCCTCGGCGTTCGACGGGAAGGCGATTCGGAGGCCGGGGCAGTGGGCGAAGATGCTCTCGCCGGACTGGCTGTGGTACAGCGCGCCCCCCCTCAGGTAGCCGCCGATGGGCGCTCGGATTACCACCGGACAAGACCACGCGTTGTTCGACCGGTAGCGAAGCATCGTCAACTCGTCCCGGATCTGCATCATCGCCGGCCAGATGTAGTCGAAGAACTGAATCTCCACCACCGGCTTCAGTCCGCGGATTGCCATGCCGACAGCGCGACCAACGATGTTCGCTTCCGCGAGGGGGGAGTTGAAGACCCGATCCGCACCATAGGCGCGCTGCAGACCGAGCGTCGCCTTGAAGACGCCCCCTTTGCCGGGAACTTCCGACAGGATCTCGGCCCGGCTGGCGTCCGCGACATCCTCGCCGAAGATGACGATCCGGGGGTCGCGCGCCATCTCGTCCCGCAAGGTCCGGTTGATGGCGGTGACCATCGTGTCGGCTTTCGCCCCCTCCACGTCGGCGGCGCCGGTCGCATCGCCGCCTCGCGCCGGCGTCGACTCGAATGCCGCCGAGGCGGGATCGATGTCGGGAGAGTAGACGTAGAGCGCAGCTTCGCCGGCGTCCGGTTTCGGCGCCGCGATGGCGCGATCCGTCGCCTGCTGAATCTCGCGGGCGACATCGTCCGCGATGGCGGCGAGTTCCGCTTCGGTTGCGTGCCCGCCGTCGCGGAGAAACTGCGCGAACCGGCGCAACGGGTCACGCGCCGCCTCCGCCTCGCGCTCCGCCTCGATCTTGTAGTTCCGTTCGTCGTCCGACATCGAGTGGGAATAGGGCCGGATGACGCGCGCGTGCACGAAGGCGGGACCGGACCGGGCGCGAGCCCACGTGACCGCTTCCATCATCGCTTCGGAGCTGGCGATGCCGTCGGTACCGTCCACCCGGACGATATGCAGGCCGGGGAACGACTCGATCAGTCCCGAGATGTCGCCCCCCGCCGTCTGGACCTCGACGGGGACCGAAATGGCGTATCCGTTGTCCTCCACGAGATAGACGACCGGCAGGTTATCGATGCATGCCGTGTTCAGCGACTCCCAGAACTCCCCGCCGCTCGTCTGGCCATCTCCCATCGACACCAGCACGACTTCGTCGCCCGCGCCATCGATCGCGGTCTCCAGTCCGGTGACCCGCCGCCGCAAGTCTCCCGCTTCCGCCGCACCGACCGCATGCAGGCACTGCGTCGTGCAGCAACTCGACGGCGAGACGATGTGGAGGCGGGGCGAACTCCAATGTGTCGGCATCTGACGGCCGCCGGAGAACGGCTCGCCCCTTGCGCCTACCGCGCTGAGCAGCATCTCGTCGGCGGTCAGGCCCAGCGTCAGGCAGAGCGCCCGGTCCCGGTAGTAGGGAAAGATCCAGTCGTGCCCCGGCCGCAACGCCAGTCCCGCCGCCACCTGGATCGCCTCGTGGCCGGCCCCGCTGATCTGGAAGTAGCTCAGACTCTGGTTCTTGAGTTGCAGCTCCCGGTCATCGAGACGTCGCGCGAGGAGCATCGTCCGATAGAAGCGATGCAACTGCTCGCGCGCCAGCCCCGCCGTCCGTTGCGCCGCCGCAGTGTGAGCCTCGGCCGAGGTTCCGCTGGCGATTGCTGGCTGCTTCATGCTCCGGAGCCTCCGTGAAGCGCGGACGCGCCGGGCGCCAGCCAGCCTGATGGCATGACGAGCACGCTCACACTATATCACGCCAGCGACGCCGCGACCCCCGTCAAGAATCGGCCGTCAGGCGGCGCAACCTATTTGATATCATAGAGTTATAGGCACTCGATCCGCTTTCCCGACCGGAGGACACCCGATGCCCGCCACCCCCGCCGTCCATCACTGGGACAAGCTTGCTCTGAACAAGGTGACCGAACTGGTGTCACGCAAGATCGTCGCCGGCGAGCGGCAGATGCTTGCGCAGGTCTACCTGAAGCGAGGCGCCCTGGTCCCGCTCCATCGGCACGAGAGCGAACAGTTGCAGTACGTCCTGCAGGGCGCCCTGCGGGTGGTGGTCGAGGGCGCCGAGGTAATGGTGCGGGAAGGCGAGGTGCTTTGCATTCCTTCCGGGGCCGCCCATCAGGCGGAGGCGCTGGACGACACCTTCACGCTGGAGTCGTTCAGCCCGGTCCGCAAGGAGTGGCTCGCGTCCGCCCCAGCGCCGGCCGGAGCTCGGGGCGGCGGTCCGGACGGCGAGTGAGTGTGCGACACTCTGCGGCGACATGCTACGCGCGGGATTGATCGGCTTCCCTTCGTCCGGCAAGACGACGCTCTTTCACCTGCTGACGCAGGGGCACGAGGGGCGCGCTGGCGGCCGCGCCGACGCGAGCATCGGCCAGGCGCAGGTGCCGGATACGCGGCTCGATCGGCTCGCCGTGCTCTACTCGCCGAAGAAGCGGACGCCGGCGGCGGTGACGTTCGCCGACATGGCCGCGCGCCGCGGCGCGGACGCCGGCGGCGGGGCGGGTGCGCTGGTGGACGTCGCACCGTACCGGACGGCCAACGCGCTGCTCCATGTCGTTCGCGCCTTCCATGACGATGCGGTGCCTCATCCGGCAGGATCGGTAGATCCCGGGCGCGACGCCCGCGCGATGGAGGACGAGTTGATCCTGGCCGACCTCGCAGTGGCGGAGAAGCGGCTGGGGAGGTTGGAGCAGGACAGGAAGAAGGGCGCTCTGAAGCAGTCCCGGGAGGCGGAAGCAGAGCTGGGGACGCTCCAGCGGTGCGTCGAAGCGCTCGAAGCGGGGACGCCGCTTCGCGCCCTGCAGCTCGACGCGATCGAGGCGAAGCGCCTCCGCGGCTTCCAGTTCCTGTCCGAGAAGCCGCTTCTACTGGTGCTGAACGTTGACGAGGGAGAGGTTGCCAGCGCCGCCGCCGGCGCGGTAGCGGCCGCCGGCCTGAATGACTTCGTCGCCGGTCCGTCGATTCAGGCTCTCACCGTCTGCGCGAGGATCGAACTGGAGATCTCCCAGCTGGAGCCGGCAGACGCGGCCGCGTTCCTGGCGGACCTGGGTCTCTCCGAACCGGGACTCGATCGGGTGATTCGCGCGGCCTACGACCTGCTCGGCTACATCAGTTTCTTCACCGTGGGCGGTGACGAATGCCGCGCCTGGTCGATCCCGGCGGGGACGGGGGCCCAGGAAGCGGCGGGCGAGGTTCATTCCGATATGGCGCGCGGCTTCATCCGCGCCGAAGTGGTCGACTACGACCGCCTGGTCGCGCGCGGCTCGTTCGCCGACTGCCGCCGGCAGGCCGAGGTCCGGCTGGAAGGCAAGGACTACATCGTGCGGGATGGCGACGTGATCAACGTTCGCTTCGCCGTATGACTGGACCCGGCGCCGGGGCGCCTCCTCCTGTGGACACGCCCACCGGACCGGACTCGGCCGGCCGCGCATCGTCTCCGTCGGTCCGCCTGGCAAGGTCGGCCGGCGTCGTGGGGGCCGCCACCCTTACCAGCCGGATCCTCGGCCTCGTGCGCGATCAGGTGCTCGCCTATCTGTTCGGCGCCGGCAATGCGATGGATGCCTTCAACGTGGCGACGCGCATTCCGAACCTGATGCGCGATCTCTTCGCCGAGGGAGCGATGAGCGCGGCGTTCGTGCCGGCGTTCATGCGGAAGCTGACCCACGATGGCCGCGCCGCGGCATGGCGGTTGGGCGCGCAACTGCTGAATGCGCTGATCGTCATGACCGGCGTCATTGTTCTGGCCGGCATGGTCTTCGCCGAGCCGCTGGTCCGCCTGCTCGCCGGGTCGTATGCGAGCGTGCCGGGCAAGCTGGAGTTGACCGTCCTCCTGACGCGGATCCTGTTTCCGTTCCTGACGCTCGTGGCGATCGCGGCGGCGATGATGGGGATGCTCAACTCGCTGAACCGCTTCTTCGCGCCAGCGCTCTCCCCTGCGATGTACAACGTCGGCATTATCGCGTCGGGCGCCCTGCTGGTCCCGCTGATGCCGGGGCTCGGGCTCGATCCGATCGTCGCCATCGCGATCGGCGCCCTCCTGGGAGGCATCGGGCAGGTGGCGCTGCAGGCGCCGTTGCTCTTCCGGGAGGGCTTCCGGTACGAGGCCACGCTCAATCCTTCCGATCCCGGCTTGCGTCAGGTGCTCCGGCTGATGGGTCCCGGCACCCTGGCCGGCGCCGCGGTGCAGATCAACCTGCTCGTCAACATGGTGCTGGCAACCGGACAGGGGACCGGCGCGGTTTCTTGGCTCGGCTACGCGTTCCGGGTGATGTACCTGCCGATCGGCCTGTTCGGCGTCTCGATCGCGGCGGCGAACCTGCCCGTCGTTTCGCGGCACGCGGCGCGGAACGAGCCGCACGAGATCCGGGCCGCCGTCTCGCGAGCCCTCCGGCTGATGCTGGCGGTGAGCATGCCGGCGACGGTCGGCCTCATCGCGCTCGGCCAGCCGGCCGTCGAGCTGATCTTCGAGCGGGGGAGCTTTACGGCGGCTGACAGCGCGGCGACCGCGGCGGCGCTGATCTTCTATGCGCCCGGACTCGCCGGCTACTCGGCGGTCCGGATCGCCGTTCCGTGCTTCTATGCGCTCGGCAACAGCCGCATCCCCGCCGTCGTCAGCATGGGGGCGGTCGTCGTGAACATCGCGTTGAACCTGATCCTGGTACAGCTGATGGGGTACCGCGGCCTGGCCCTCGGGACGTCCATTGCCGCCTTGGCGAACGCGGCGACGTTGCTGTTCCTCCTGCGGCGACGGCTGGATGGACTCGACCTGCCTCGTGTCCTTGTGATGCTCGTGAAAACAACCGTGGCGTCGGCGGCGATGGGCCTGGCGGCGTGGTGGCTGCACGGCTGGCTGGCGGAGACGTGGGAGGGAGTTTCCCTGTCGCTGCGCCTGGCGCGCGTAGCCGCGTCCATTGCGGCGGGCGTGGCGGTGCTGTTCGTAGCGGCGCGGGCGCTACGGATCCGGGAGCTCGACCTCGCCGTCGAGCAACTGGCGGCGCGGTTGCGCTAGCTAGTGCCAGCCAGAAAACCCCCGTTTCGGGTGAGGATCTGCGCCAATTC
>CAZWUJ010000052.1:0-13409 GCA_964636705.1 uncultured Vicinamibacteraceae bacterium | reverse complement strand
AGATCGGCGTGCCGGAGCCGCACCACCCGATCTCGCATCACGTCAACGATCCGGAGAACCTGGCGAAGCTGGCGAAGATCAACCAGTACCATGTCTCGCTGTTCGCCTACCTGGTGGACCAGCTCAAGTCGACCGAGGACGGCGACGGGACCCTGCTCGATCACACGACGTACCTGCTGGGGAGCGGTCTGGGCAATCCGGACGTGCATGATCACCGCAATCTGCCGATCATCGTGGCGCGCGGCGCCGGATCGAAGATCGCGGGCGGGCGGCACGTCAAGTACGACGAGTTGACGCCGCTGGCGAACCTGCACCTGACGCTGCTGGACGACGCCGGCGTCCGGCTCGACGAGTTCGCCGACAGCACCGGCCACGCCGGCGAGGTGCTGGAGCCATTGTCACTCTGAGTCATCGATGCAGAGGATGCACGGAGCGATCAGAGGATCCGCCGCTGCCCTCGTAGCGGCTGCCTGTCTGGCCGGGTTTCCCGGCGTCGGTCAGGCGGCGGAAGCGGACACGGGCCTGATCAACGCCATCAAGGCAGCCGACATCGACGGTGTCCGTGCGGCCCTCGCACGCGGCGCCGACGTCACGGCGGCCGAGCCGGACGGTACGACGCCGCTCCATTGGGCCGCCAACGCCAACGAGCCGGCCATCGTCGAGTTGCTGGTCGAGGCCGGGGCCGATGCGGCCGCCGCCAACCGCTACGGCGTGCGTCCGATTTCACTCGCCAGCATCAACGCCAACGCGGCGATCGCGGAGCAGTTGCTCGACGCCGGCGCCGACCCGAACACCACCGCGTCGGAGGGCGAGACGGCGCTGATGACCGCGGCGCGGACCGGCTCGCGCGATCTGGTGGAGCTGCTGCTGGACCGGGGCGCCGATGTCAACGCGGCCGAGACGTGGCGGGGGCAGACGGCGTTGATGTGGACGGCGGCGGAAGGGCATGCGCACCTGATCCCGACGATGCTGTCGCACGGGGCGGATCCCGCCGCGCGCTCGGAGAACGGCTGGACCCCGCTGCTGTTCGCGGTGCGCCAGGGGCACATCGACGTGGTTCAGACGCTGCTCGAAGCGGGAGTCGATGTCGAGGAGGCGCTGCCCGTGCGGCAGCAGACGCGCCGCGGCGGCGCCAGCGCCGAGCGCCCCGCCACAGGCCTCAACGCATTTCTGCTTGCCGCCGCCAACGCGCACTACGAACTGGCCGCGCTCCTGATCGATCGCGGCGCCGACGTGAACGCCGCGCCGCGCGGCTGGAGCGCGCTGCACCAGGTGTCCTGGGTCCGCAAGGCGGGCATCGCCGGCAGCAACAACCCCGCGCCGAAGGGTTCGGGCAGCATGACCAGCCTGGAGTTCGTCCGTAAGCTGGTGGCGGCGGGGGCGGACGTGAACGCACGGGTCACGAGGCGTCCGCCGGCCGGCATCACGCGCCTCAACTTCGTTGGCGGGACGCCGTTCCTGCTCGCTGCCCGTACCGCCGACGCGGACCTGATGCGGCTGCTCGCCGAGCTGGGCGCCGACCCGTTGCTTTCCAACGAGGACAATACG
Source organism: uncultured Vicinamibacteraceae bacterium (assembly GCA_964636705.1). Lineage (GTDB taxonomy): Bacteria > Acidobacteriota > Vicinamibacteria > Vicinamibacterales > UBA8438 > VXRJ01. Next base: position 11,861 of record CAZWUJ010000052.1, on the reverse strand, counting down.
ACGCCAATCATGGTGGCGGCCGGAATCGGCACCTCGGCGCCCGGCGAGGACCCCGGCACGGAGCCCGAGGTGCTCGAAGCGGTCCAGGTGGCAATGGAACTGGGCGGCGTGCTGAACGAGGTCGATGACAATGGCGAGACCGTGATGCACGGGGCCGCCTACAAGCATCTTCCCAGCGTCTTCGAGTTCCTCGCCGAGGCGGGCGCCGACATCGACGTCTGGAATCGGCCGAACGCCAAGGGCTGGACGCCGCTCGACATCGTCCTCGGCGTCCACATCGGTATGAACATCCAGAGCAGCCCGGTAACCGCCGACGCCATCCGGGGTGTCATGCGGGCCGCTGGCGTCGAGCCGGCGGACGAGTAGCGGCTCTCTGGCGCCTCTCCGCGTGCCGTCGCTCAGGGAGGCGGCAGCCGCGCCCAACGGAACGCCGTAATCACCTCGCGTCCCTCCTCGTCCATGTGGCGGGGTGGCCGCAGCGTGAGGTCCGTGCCGTCCATCTCGTAGTAGCGCCGCACCTCGGCTGGTCCGCTTCCGGACTCCTCGCCGACGACAGGATCATGAATCAGGTATCCCTGGTCGCGCGGACCGGGGCATGTAATGCAGCCTGCCACCTCGTTCAGCGAGAAAGGGCCGAAATAATGCGCCGTCCGCAGGAGCAGTTCGTCGTTTGCCGGGTGCCCGCCGGTGTTCGGCGCGGGTTCCGATGCCAGGAGATGCACGGACATCCGCCCCGAGGGCGTATAGAAGAGGTAGCCGTCGTCGTACTGGTTTATCTCGACCTCGAAAGCGTCCGTGGTGTGGCGCGAGACCGATTCGATTCGGTACGCGCCGAAGAGTTGCCGGTGCGCGTCGCTCAGGTCCGCCGCCGGCAGATCAGGCGCTCGCACCCAGGTCAGCGACGCCGGCGATCCGTCCGCCGCGGCGGGCCACTGCAGCGTCAGAGTGTTCCCGCTCAGCGTGTAGGAGTACCGGTATGCCGACGCCGCGCCGTCCGGATACAGGTGTCCCGCGACGTGATGCGTCACGACGCCTGCCGCCTCGTCCACCGTGAACTGCCCGAAGTAGGCGACGGGGGCGAACGCCGGGGCCGGCGCCGCATCGGCGGTGGAACGGTCGGCCTCCGCGGGATCGGCGTCCGGCCCCTCGATAGTCAGGCCCAGGTAGCCGGCGGCGTCGTAGATCAGGGAGCCGGAGCGGTCTTCCAGCGGCGTACCCACGAGTTCGCCGCCCGCGTCGCGCGGCTCGATTCGGGCCAGCGACCATGCTCCCGACAATTCGCGCTGCGCGAGCGGTATCGATGCCGCGTCGCCGGGGGACGGCCCATCCGGCCCGGAAGAGTCGTCGCAGGCGAGGGTCGCGGCGAGCCCGGCGGCGGCCAGGAGCAGGACGCCGCCGCGCCCGAGGGGGCGCGCTCGCAGGCTCCTACGGCTGGCAGGCCGCGTCCAGGCTTGCCACCACGGTGACGTTGAGCGCGTCGACGGCGCCTGCTTCCTCACGGCGAATCAGGAATCCTTTCGCCTCGACCCGGTGGCCGCGGTAGGGATCCGGATCGGGGAAAACGTACATCAGCTCGAACGTATTGTCGCCAAGCGGAGTCGCCTGCGTGATCGTCAGGAGGTCGCCCTCCGACGCCTCCGGGTCGCGTGTCCGGATCGGTTCGCTGGAATCAGTGACGATCCAGTTGTCGTTGCCGGCATCCCGGCCGAGGCATCCGACCACCTGGACAAGGGCGAAGTTCGGGACCGCGTCCGGGCCGTCCGGGCCGTACACCAGGACGTCCGCCGCGTGCGCCGTCGTCAGGTCCGCGGCGCCCACCGGAAAGGCGTTGACCTCGAGGATGTAGGCCATCACCGCAAGGTAGCCTTCTTCCCCCAGGCTGCCGGCCCCGCCCGGCGGCATCGTGCGGGCGCGCGTCAGGACGCTGTCGAGGGTCAGGCCGCCCCAGTCCCGGATGAACGCCTCACCCGCCAGCGGACGCGCGTTGGCTCCGGAGAGATCCTCGCCGTGGCACCGGGCGCAACTCTCGCGGTACAGCGCCTGCCCCTGCTTCGCCTGATCGGCGGAATAAATGCCGTCCCAAACGGACGGGCCGGCGTCGTCCTGTGAGGCGGCGAACGGAGGCGCGGCCACGGCGACGAACGCCGCCATCGCCCACGCGGCGACGGCGGCGGGAACCCTACCGGCCCAGGTAGTCATCGTCGCTGACGGGGCCCTCCCAACTCGTCTCACCGCTGACGAAAGTGAGCTGCACCATGTATTGATCCGGCGCCGCGCCGTGCCAGTGGACCACGCCGGGACCCGCGTGGACCGGGGTTCCGGGCGTCAATTCCTGAATCGCCTGTCCGCGGACCTGCGTTCGCCCGAGTCCCTCCTCGGCCATGATGATCTGCCAGTTCGAATGACTGTGCCAGTTGGACCGCGAGCCCGCCTCGAAGCGGAGCCGCAACGCCCGGATGTCGGACGAGTCGGGTCGGGAGGGATCACCTCCGACGAAGTTGCTTTGGGCCGCCGTGGCGTCAGGCTGGAAGCTGACGACTACTCCCGCGATGGCGACCGCCGCCAACACCGCCAGCGCCAGCCGGATTCCCGTTAGTGTGCGTTGTGTCATCGCCATGTCCTCCAAGTGCCGCGAACCGGTCAGTCGAGCGTCCAAAGCGTCAGTGTCGAGATGTCCTTGACGAAGAGACGGTTGCCCGACAGCGTCGGCGCCGTCCACGTCTCACTGTCCGCCACGTCGTAGCGTTGCACCGGGTTGAACCGCGTTCGGTCGTGGTCAATCACCACCAGTTCGGCGTCGTCCTCGAGCGAGAGGATCGTACTGCCGGATCGGGCGATCGACGCATGTTCCGCCTGACGCGGGTCGCTCGTCCAGAGCACTTCGCCGGTGTCGAGATCCAGGCCGAAGTACTGGCCGCTGTTGAGGTGCGACAGGCCGACGAGGACGTCGCCGTCGACGACGCCGTTCGCCATGTGAAGCGACACTTCGTCCGTGTGCCAGACATCCTCGGTCGTCCAGGCGCCGCCGCTCTCCGCGACCCGGAACGCCGTAACGCCGTTGCCGCGCCCGTTCTGGATCACCATGTCGTTGTAGAGAATTGGTGTCTGGGATGTCGTGTCGGAGGACGTAGTGAACGGCCGGCTCCAGAGCAACGCGCCGGTTTCAAGCGAGACGCCGACGAAATGCCGGTGCGTGAAGATCACCACCTGCCGCGTGCCGCCGAGGTCGAACAGCATCGGCGAGCCGTAGGCGGGGCCATCGCCGTCCCACGTCCAGCGGACGTCACCGGTTGCGACGTCGAAGGCGGTCAGCCGGCCGTCGTTGTCCCCGCCGACGTGCAGGATGACGAGGTCGTCGACGACCAGCGCCGACTGCGACGTGTGGAAGGCCGGCGCGCCGGTGTCGGGGACCTGCCACAGTTGCTCGCCGTTGGAGGCGTCGAACGCGGTGACGGTCCCGGTCATGCCGAGCGTGAAGAGACGGCCGCCGGCGTACGTCGGCGTGGCCTTGGGCCCCGCGCGATGGCGCGCCGTCGCCGGGTTCATGTTGAACGGTGCGGGATAGGAGGTCTGCCAGAGGGTGTCGCCGGTGCCCGCGTCGAGCGCCGTCATCACCTCGTCGTCCCCCTGGCGGCTGAACTGGTAGATCCGGTCGCCAACCAGCACCGGCGTGGCGTAACCCAGTCCCACCTCGACCGACCATTGCCGGTTCAACGCGCTCGGCCACTGGGACGGTACGTTGAACCCGCTCGCTACACCGTCTCGCGCCGGGCCGCGCCATTGAGGCCAGTCCTGGGCCGCCGCGCCGGAAACGCCCCATGGGATCATTGCGATGGCCAGCACGGCCACCCACACTAGTCTCTGATTCGACATGTTGCTACTCCAGTCGCTTCGGGAAAGGCCAGATCGCACGAGGCCTGCACTATTCTAGGCGATTCGAGGATCCTGCAAGCGGCTCCCGGCGCTTGGATCGGTTGGCGCAGTCGTTGCAGAATGGCGCAGCACCCGGGACGAACCGCATCGGTACGACCGGACGGCGCACGGAGGAGAAGACGATGACGCGGCGGACACGGATCGCAAGGTTCCTGGTTGGCGGAGCGGGAGCGGCTGTCGCCGCCACCGTTCTTGTTGTCGCATCGGCCGGCGCCGTCCAGCAGTCGGATGCCGTAGCGGATGGGGAGGACCTGCGGGGTGTCGTGCGGAGCCCCGCCGGCCCCGAGGCGGGTGTCTGGGTGATCGCGGAAACCGACGACTTCGACACCAGGTTCCGGAAGATCGTGGTGACCGGCGACGACGGGCAGTTCCTTGTCCCCGACCTGCCGGCCGCGTCCTACAGCGTGTGGGTCCGCGGATACGGCCTGGTCGATTCCGAGCCGGTAGCGGCCCGGCTGGGCGAGACCCTGACGCTGCAGGCGACGCCCGCAGCGACACCCGCCGAAGCGGCGCAGGTCTATCCGGCGAACTACTGGTACTCGTTGCTCGAACCGCCTCCGGCGAGCGAGTTCCCCGGGACCGGCCCGGAGGGGAACGGTATTGCGGAGAATCTCCGAAGTCAGGCCGCGTGGGTCGATCTGACGAAGCAGGGGTGTCAGCTTTGCCACCAGATGGGCAACCGGTTCACGTTCGACACGAGCCATCTGACGGAGTTCGATTCGACCGTCGAGGCATGGGATCACCGGCTGCTGCTCGGCCAGCGAGGCCGGCAGATGAGCGCCGTCATGAACCGCTTCGGCCGCCAGCGGGGCCTGGAGATGTATGCCGGCTGGAGCGATCGGATCGCGGCCGGCGAAGTGCCGCCGGCGCCGCCGCGCCCGCAGGGCGTGGAGCGCAACGTGGTGCTGACGATGTGGGAGTGGGGCGGCGAGACGTCCTACATCCACGACGAGATCACTACCGACAAGCGCGATCCGACAGTCAACGGCAACGGCCTGCTGTATGGGGTATCGATCACGCATGACACGCTCGTGGTTACCGATCCCGCCCGCCACCAGTCGATGGAGCTGAAGATCCCGCTTCGCGAGCCGGAAGAAATGGTGCCGTCGTTCTTTCCGACCGAGCCCGGTTTCGTGTCGTCGCCTACCTGGGGAGACGAGATCATCTTCGATGCGCCCGCCAATCCGCACAATCCGATGATGGATGGCGAGGGGCGGGTCTGGATGACCTCCACGGTGCGTCGCCGCGACAACCCCGACTGGTGCAAGGAAGGCTCGATGCATCCCTCGGCGGAGTATTTCCCGATTGACCGGAGCGGGCGGCAGATTTCGTACTACGACCCGTCCACCGAGTCGTTCACGCTGATCGACAGTTGTTACGGCACCCACCACCTGCAGTTCGGCGAGGACGAGCAGGAGACGCTCTGGCTGAGCGGCGACTCGAATGTGGTCGGCTGGCTCGACACGAAGCTGTACGACGAGACGGGTGACGAGCGCGCGTCACAGGGATGGTGTCCGACGGTCATCGACACCAATGGCGACGGCCGGATCACGCGTCCCTGGAACGAGCCGAACGAGCCGGTCGATCCTTCCCGTGATACGCGCATCTCCGGCTTCGCCTACGGGATCATCCCCAATCCGGTGGACGACTCCGCCTGGATCGCGCGGACCGGACCATTCCCCGGCCGCCTGGTCCGGCTGGATCGGGGCGACAACCCGCCCGAGACCTGCATCGCGGAAGTGTACGAGCCGCCGTCGATCGAGAACCCGGCGGTCGATCCGGCTCAGACCGGGCATGCGCCGCGCGGCGTGGACGTCGACCGGAACGGCATCATCTGGACCGCGCTGTCGGGCAGCGGCCACATGGCGAGTTTCGACCGGAGCAAGTGCGCGGTCCTGAACGGTCCGGAGGCGACCGGCCAGCACTGCCCGGAGGGTTGGACGCTCTACCCGTCGCCCGGTCCCCAGATGAAGGGGGTGTCGGATCCGGGGAGTGCGGACTACCACTACTACAACTGGGTCGATCAGTTCGACACGCTCGGCCTGGGCCCGAACGTGCCGATGGCGCCGGGATCCGGATCGGATTCGATTGTGGCGTTGCTTCCGGAGACGGGCGAATGGGTCGTCCTGCGCGTGCCTTATCCGCTGGGCTTCTACGCGCGTGGCCTCGACGGGAGGATCGACGATCCGGACGCCGGCTGGAAGGGGCGCGGCCTCTGGGCCAACTACGGTTCGAACCTCAACTGGCACATCGAAGGCGGCAAGGGCATGCGGAGTTCGATAATCCACTTCCAGCTCCGGCCTCACCCGCTCGCGGAATAGGTACCGAGGACGAGGAATCGCAGCGATGAAGATCAACCGACTGACGGCACTGGCGGTTGCGATCGGTGTCGGGTGGTTTGCCGCGCCGGCCGCCGCGCAGGGCGATCCCGGCGATGCACCGCGCACGGCCTGGGGCCAGCCCGACCTGACCGGCGTCTGGGACTATCGCAGCATCACGCGGATGGAGCGTCCCGAAGCGCTGGCCGACAAGGAGTTCCTCACGGAGGAAGAGGTGGCCGACCTGGAGCAGCAGGCCCTCGACCGGTTGAACAACTTCCTGAACCTGCCGGCGCAGCGGACGGTGGCGGGCGAGAATGTCGACCGCCGGCCGGATGGCGGCAACGGCTCCTACAACCATACCTGGCTCGATCAGGGACTCGAGGCGGTGACGACGGGACGGACGTCGCTGATCGTCGATCCGCCGAACGGACGCTACCCGCCGCGGACGGCCGATGGGCGGGCCCGGGCGGAGGCCTACGCCGAGCACCGGCGGAATCAGCCGGCCGATTCCTGGCTCGACTTCAGCACCTACGACCGCTGCATCCTCGGCTTCAACGCCGGACCGCCGATGACGCCCAGCGCCTACAACAACAACATGCAGTTGTTCCAGACGCCCGACACGGTGGCCATCGTGACGGAGATGGTCAACACGGTGCGGGTCGTCCCCCTCGACGGACGGCCCATGCACGAACTGCCGCAGTGGTCGGGCGAATCCCGCGGCTACTGGGAAGGGGACACGCTGGTCATCGAGACGGCGAATTTCGACCCGCGCCGGCAGTGGCGGACGACGAGCGGCGCGATGCGGCTGACCGAACGCCTGACGCGCGTCGACTCGGAGACGCTGCTCTACCAGGCGACGATAGATGACCCCGAGACCTGGACCGCGCCCTGGACGTTCGAGGTCCCGATGCAGCTTCTCGACGGCGAGAAGTGGGAGTACGCCTGCCACGAGGGGCACGTCTCGATGCCCATCATGCTCGGAGGCGCGCGCGTCCTTGAAGCGGCGGCCGGCGGCGGGCAGTAGCCCGCCGGCGGAGCCGACTGGCGGCTTACAATTGAGGTAGTGCCGGCGGATTGCAGCGCCGTCCGGCCTTCTCGATTGAGGAGCCGCCATGCAGCAACGTTTCCATACCCTCGCCTTCGCCCTGGCGCTGGCCGGCTTGGCGTCAGCGTTGCCTGCCGCGGCGCAGGACGAGGCGCAGGTCTTCCGGGGCGCCTACGTCGTGCCGATTGCGGGCCCGCCCATCGAATCCGGAGTCGTCGTGGTCCGCGACGGGTCCATCGTCCAGGTCGGCGGGCCGGAGGTTTCGACTCCAGCGGGGGCGGTGGAGCATGACCTGTCGGGCCAGTGGCTGATGCCCGGCATCGTCGACAGCCATTCCCACGTCGGTTCCGCTTCGGGCGGCGACCGCTCGTCGCCCATGCACCCCGACGTACGGTCGCTGGACTCCATCGACATCGCCTCCGACGGTTTCTGGCGCGCCCGGGCCGGCGGCATCACGACGGTGAACGTGATGCCCGGCTCGGGCCACCTGATGTCCGGCCAGACCACCTATCTCAAGCTCCGTGACGGCGGCCGTACGGTCGAGGACTGGCTGCTCTGCGACGACCCGGCGACCGACGTGTGCGGCGGCATGAAGATGGCGAACGGCACGAACTCGATGAGCGGACCGCCGTTTCCGGGAACGCGGGCGAGGTCCGCGGCGCTCGTGCGCGGCCTCTACCACGAGGCCCAGGCCTGGCTGGAGCGGGAGGGCGCGGGGACGGATCGCGACGAGCCGACCCCGCGCGACCTGCGCATGGAGGCGTTGGCCGAGGTGCTGGCCGGCGAGCGCATCGTCCAGCACCATACGCACCGCCACAACGACATCGCGACAGTGCTGCGGCTACAGGAGGAGTTCGGTTTCCGCGTGGTCATTCAGCACGGCACGGAGGCATGGAAGGTGGCCGAGGAGATCGCGGCGGCCGGCGTACCGGTGTCGATCACCTTCATCGACGCGCCGGGCGGCAAGGAGGAGACGCTCGACTGGTCGATGCAGATCGGCGCGATCCTGGAGCGGGCGGGTGTCGATGTGGCGTTCAACACGGACGACTTCATTACCGACTCGCGGCTCCTGCTACGGGGTGCGGCCATCGCGGTCCGCAACGGCATGTCCCGTGAGGCAGCCCTGGAGGCACTGACCCTTGCGCCGGCCCGCATGCTCGGCCTGGAAGACCGAATCGGCTCGCTCGAAGCGGGCAAGGACGCCGATCTCGTCGTGCTGTCGGGCGATCCCTTCAGCGTGTATACCAAGGTGGAGCAGACCTGGGTCGAGGGCCGGCTGATCTTCGACCGGTCCAATCCGGAACATCGCGCCTACGCGGTCGGCGGGCACAACGTCTACCGCATGTCGGCGGCAGAGGAAGCGGCGCTTCAGCGTCTGCTGGCGGGAGAAGGGCAGTGACCCGCCGCGGGACGGGACGAAGGCCGGCGATGGTCGCGAGCCCCGTGCTGGCTGCGGCCTTCCTGGGTGGCCTCGCGCCGGCCGCTTCCGGCCAGGTGGCGGTACGGGCGGAGATCCTGCACACGGTGTCCGGGCCGACGCTTGAGAACGCGGTCGTGATCGCCGGCGCCGGCGGCGCCATCGAATGGGTGGGCCCCGCCGCCGACGCGGAGATTCCGGCCGGCGTAGAAGTGCTGGAAGCCGCTGTCGTTACGCCCGGCCTCGTGGATGCGCGCTCCGTGGTCGGCCTCGCCGGCGCGCTGAACAGCAACGTCGGACAGGTGCGCGATCAGGATCAACTGGACCGGTCGTCGCCGATTCAGCCCGAGTTGCGCGCCATCGACGCCTTTGACGCGGCCGAGACGCTGGTCGAGTGGGTGCGTTCCTACGGCGTCACGACGCTCCATACCGGGCATGGACCGGGAGCACTGATCAGCGGCCAGACGATGATCGTCAAGACGCGTGGCAGCAACACCGAGGAGGCGGTCATCGTGCCGGCGCGCATGCTGGCGGCAACCCTCGGAAACGCGGTCACGTCGAACTTCGATTCGCCGGGGACTTCCTCCAAGGGTGTGGCGATGCTGCGCGGCGCCCTGATTGCCGCCCAGGCCTATCGGGAGCAGGCGCGACGGGCGGCGTCGGGCGGCCCGGACACCCCGCAGCCCCCGGCTCCCGACCTGGCCAAGGAGGCCCTGGTCCGGGTGCTCGACGGCGAGCTGTCGCTGCTCGTCACCGCCAACACCGCTACCGAGATCGCTGCGGCGCTCCGCCTGCAGCGCGAGTTCGATTTCGATCTCGTGCTCGACGGCGCGGCCGAGTCGTACCTGCTGCTGGACAAGATCCGCGAGGCGGGCGTGCCGGTCGTGGTCCACCCGCCGATGAGCCGCGTCCGCAACGCGTCGTTCGAGACGGCCGGCATGCTCGCCGAGGCCGGCGTCCTGTTCGCGATCCAGACCGGCTTCGAGGACTACGTGCCCAAGACCCGCGTGCTGCTGTGGGAAGCCGCCATCGCCGCCGCCAACGGCCTCGGCCGGGAAGGGGCGCTGGAGGCGGTCACCCTGGGAGCTGCCCGAATCCTCGGAATCGACAACCGGGTCGGCTCCATCGAAGTGGGCAAGGACGCCGATCTCGTTCTCTACGACGGCGATCCGTTCGAATACACCAGCCACGTCTGCGGGGTGGTGATCGAGTCGGAGGTGTTCTCCCGCGAGTGTCGGTAGCCCGCTACACCAGCGAACCGGGCAACCGATCCGGGCCGTTGACGCCGTCGCCGCCGCGTGACAGATTCGGAACCCACGTCTTCAGGAGGAACCGCCGTGCGACTTCACCTTGCCCCGACTATCGTGCCGCTGCTTTTCGTCGCTGCCCTGATCGCGCTCGGTCTCGCGCCCGCAGCGCATGCGCAGTCGTGGTCGCCGCCCTCCGAGGCGGAACGGTGCCCGTCGAAGTGGGGCGCGAACGACACTCGCGGCGCCGCCAACCACATGGGGCCGGAATCAGTGCTGCGCGCGGCGGGCCTGATCCGGGAGGGGCGCGTGATCGAATTGGGGCAGGTGCTCCATGGTGGGATGCCGCTCGGCGCCCGGCATTTCGATGTCTACATGAAGCCGACGACGTTGAACCCGCAAAGCAACCGGCGCGGATCGAACGAGGAGCTGGTGGTGGCGGAAATGGGTCAGGTCGGGACGCAGTTCGACGCTTTCCCGCACCAGACCATCGGCGACAGCCTCTACAACTGCGTCGACATGAACGAGGTCATGACTCGGACCGGCTTCACGCGGCTCGGCGTCGAGGGCGTCGGCACATTGATGACGCGCGGCGTCCTGATAGACGTTGCCGCACTCAAGGGCGTCGACATGCTGCCCGATACCTACGAGATCACGGTCGAGGACCTGCAGCAGGCGCTGGACCGCCAGGGCGTGTCGCTGGAAGCGGGTGACGCGGTGCTGATTCACACCGGCTGGGGCGTGCTCTGGGAAACCGACGGCGAGCGTTTCATGGCGACGAACCCCGGTATCGGCGTGGCCGCGGCCGAGTGGCTCATCGAGCACGACCCGATGCTGCTCGGCGCCGATAATCAGCCGGTGGAGGTCTCTCCCAACCCCGATCCGAACCTGTCGCTCCCGATCCATCAACTGGCCCTGGTCGTCCACGGCATCCACCTGGTGGAGCGGATGAAGCTGGACGAGCTGGCCGCCGCCGGCGTCTACGAGTTCGCTTTCGTCGTCCAGCCCCTCAAGCTACAGGGCGCGACCGGATCGACCGTCGTCCCGGTCGCCATCTACTGACGACCGAGAGCGGCCCTGGCCGCAACGGTGCGCCGGCGTACACGCCGGCATCGACCATCGTTCTCTTGCCGGCCTGGAGGCCGGCGGACCCTGGCGAGCCTAGCGCGGGAACGCGGGCAGCGGCGGCTCGACTCCGTCCGGGAGCGGGGTTCGGGCGGTGTTCATGACCATCGCGAGGAGCTGGTAGTAGCCCATGATGCCGATGGTGTCGATGACGCCGCGCTCGTCCAGATGATCGACGAGGCGCGCGTAGGTGGGGTCGCTCACCCCTTGGGTGCGGAACAGCTCGGTCACGAAGTCATAGACCGCCGCCTCGTCCTCGGCCATGGCGCCGGGGCGGCGCCCGTCGGCGACGGCGTCGATAATGGAACGGTCGAGTCCCTCGCGCTCGGCGATCGGCGCGTGGACGTACCACTCGTACTGTTGGGTCCAGTGCCGCGCGGTCAGCAGGATGACGAACTCGCTCAGCCGTGGCGGGAGCGCCGTCTGGTAGCGCGCGTAGTCGCCGACGTTGCGGGCGCGGCTCATCACCTCGGGGCTCCGAAGCAGGGGAACGAACGGACCGCCGATGCTGGTCCGGTTGCGCACAGTCTTGAACTCCTCGACGGCGGCGCGCTGGGCCTCGGTCATCTCCGCTTCCGGAATGGGCGGCATGCGGTCCTGTGCGGTGACGGTCATGGCGTACGTCGGCGCCAGAATGATGACGGCTGCGAGCTTCCCGATAGCCATGGTGCGGCAGAGATGATTCGCTTGCATTTGACGCCCCTCCTCGCGCCGGATCCTAGTGGTGTGTCCCTAAAATAACTTGACATTTACAGGCGCGCGTTGTATACCTC
>CAZWUJ010000051.1:0-14831 GCA_964636705.1 uncultured Vicinamibacteraceae bacterium | reverse complement strand
GCGCTCTTCCAGAGCTTGGACCCCACGGCGCGCCGGCTGACGGGCCGGGCGCTCGAGCGCCGGGTGGTCCTGGCGATGATCAAGCGGCGGGCCGCGGCCGCTGGGTTGCCGCCCTCGACGTGCTGCCACACGTTCCGGGCGACCGGGATCACGGCGTACCTGTCGAACGGCGGGGACCCTCGAACACGCGCAGCAGATCGCGGGCCACGCGTCGCCCAAGACGACGAAGCTCTACGACCGAACGGCGGACACGGTGACCGTCGACGAGATCGAGCGAATCGTGATCTGAAGCGCCTTCGTGCCCCAATATCCGCCCCCTGCGGGCGGGCCACGTGACCTGAGGGCCCGCCCTGGGGGAGGGCCGGCGGTCGGACCAACGGCAGGTGGGAGCGCTGGGCACCTCAGGTTCTTGTCTGTCGGCCACGGCAGCGGCCCGACTCACACCTTGATTCGTCGTCGGAATGAAGCGGCGGCGCGGGCCAGCGGCAATCCGGAATCCAACCTCTACCCTTGCACTTCAACAAGAGCGCGTGTAGGCTCGGTTCGTGTCGAAGTGCAAGAGGAGGAATAAGCACGGGCCTTCGACCGTCGGCGTCCGGGGGTTGGACAAGGGACGGTGGGAGATGAAGAGGAAGGTGTCATGGCTCTGAACCGAGGATGGCCCTGGGTCGGTTCCCTGGCGTTCACGGGTTGCACCACGGTGGTCGAGAACGCCCCGCCCGGCGGCGGCGGTCCCCGTGCGGATCGGCTCGACCTGCCGCAGGGGACGCTCGAGCTGCTGATCCTGCGCACGCTGGCGCTCGAGCCGCAGCACGGGTGGGCCATCTCGGAGCGGATTCGGCAGGTGTCGAGCGACGTGTTGCACGTCCGGCAGGGCTCTCTCTACCCGGCGCTGCACCGGCTCGAGCGCCGCGGCTGGATCAGCGCGTCGTGGGGGACTTCCGAGCACAACCGGCGAGCCAAGTACTACGCGTTGACGCCTGAGGGAACCCGGCAGCTCGAGTCCGACGTCAAGGCGTGGCGGGTGCTCACGGCGGCGGTCGGGCGCGTGCTCGACGCGGGATAGCCGGCAAGCCGTCGTTTGCGTTTGCGGCTCCGATTGCCGCCCAAGCAGCCCTGGGGAGGGCACGGACTCCTGGAGGAGAACGCCGATGTTGAAGGATCTCCGCTTCCGTCTGCGGGCCCTCGTCCGCCGCGGCCGCGCCGAGGACGATCTGGACGACGAGCTGCGCTTCCATCTCGACCGCGCCGTCGAGCAGCACCTGGCGCGCGGCCTGTCGCCAAGGGAAGCGCGCCGGCGGGCGCGGCTCGCCTTCGGCCCCATCGACGCCGTCAAGGACGACTGCCGGCAGAGCTGGGGCATCCGGCAGCTCGACGTCCTCGGCCGAGACCTGGCCAGCGCGTTGCGGCTGATGCGGAAGCACCCGGCGCTGTCGGCGATCGCGGCGGTCTCGCTCGCCGTCGGGATCGGCCTCAACACGGCGCTCTTCGCACTCGTGGACGCCACCCTGTTCCGGCGGCTCCCGGTCGATCGGCCCGAGCAGCTCGTCGACGTCTACGCCAGCGAGGCGGACGGCTTCTCCTGGCACGGGAGCTCGTATCCCGACTACGTGGACCTGCGCGACGGCGCGCGCGCTCTCGCCGGCCTGGTGGGTTTCGCCCCGGCGATGGCGGCGGTCGGGACCGGTGACGAGTCGCGGGCGATGTCCGTCGAGCTGGTGACGGGCGACTACTTCCAGGTGCTCGGCGTGCCGGTCGCGCTCGGCCGCGCGCTGTCTCCGGACGACGACCGTCCGGGCGCGGCGCCGGTGGTGGTGATCTCGGCGGCGTTCTGGTCCGCCGGGTTCGACGCCGATCCGGACGCCGTCGGCCGGACGCTGCGCATCGGTGCCCGGCCGTACACCATCGTGGGGGTGGCGCCCGCGCCCTTCGGCGGCATGAACGCGCCGGTCCTGACGCCGGCGTTGTGGATGCCCGTGGCCTGGGTCGACGACGTCCAGCCGGTGGTGCTCGAGAGCAGCCGGCGGTCGCCCGGCGCCACGCGGCTCGAACGCCGCGGCTATCGCTGGATGTTCGTGAAGGGACGGCTGCTGGAGGGCGAGACCACGGCCGGCGCCGCCGCCGACCTGAACGGCGTGATGCGGGGTCTCGAAGCGGCGTATCCCGAGTCGAACGAGGGGTTCCGCGTGACCGTCATTCCGACCGGCGACATCGCGACGCACCCGATGATCGAGGGCCGCCTGCGCGCGGGCGCGGTCAGCCTGCTCGTGCTGATGGGGCTGGTGCTGCTCATCGTCTGCGCGAACGTCGCGGGGCTGCTGCTCGAGCGTGCGTCGGGGCGGCGCCGCGAGATGGGGCTGCGTCTCGCGCTCGGCGCGACCCGGGGGCGGCTGGTGCGGCAACTGCTGGCGGAGAGCACGGTGCTGTCGCTGCTCGGGGCCGCCGGCGGCGTTGCCCTCGCCTGGGGGCTTCTCGAGGGCCTCGGCGCGATTCGCGCGCCGCTGCTGCTGCCCGTCGCGCTCGATCTGGCGTTGAACGGCCGGGTCCTGGGGCTGTCGGTCGTGGCGGCGCTGGGGGCTGGCGTCGCCGCCGGCCTGATGCCGGCGTGGACGGGCACGCGGTCGAGCGTGCTGGGCGCGTTGGCGGGGGGCACGCCGGCCTGGTCCATCGGGGGCCGGCGGTGGAGTCCGCGGCACGCGCTCGTGACCATCCAGATCGCCGTCAGCCTGGTGCTGCTGGTCATGGCCGGGCTGCTGGCGCGGAACCTGGCCGTCGCGAGCCGGGCCGATCCCGGCTTTTCGCCCGAGGTGGTCGCCGCGGTCACCGTCGGGCTCGGCCTCGTCGGCTACGACGGCGACGAGGCGGCGCGGTTCCTCGAGCGCGCGCAGGAGCGGGTGCGCGCGCTGCCCGGCGTGCAGGCCGTCGCCCGCGCGAGCCGCGGGCCGCTGTCCGTCAACTTCAACCGCGTCGGGGTCGGGCCGGCGGAATGGACGGAGCCCGAGGCGACGACCGTACCACTCGTCCCGGTCGAGATGGCCGTCGTCGGTGCCGAGTACTTCGATGCGCTGGGCGTTCCCGTGCTCGCGGGGCGGCCATTCGACGACGCCATCGACGCGGCGGACTCGCCGCCCGTCGCCATCGTGAACGAGGCGTTCGCGAGGCGGTTCTGGCCGGACGGCGGCGCGGTCGGACAGCGGATTCGCACCGGCATGGACCAGTCGCGGATGGAGATCATCGGCGTCGTCCGCGACTACCGGGTCCGGTCGCTTCAGGAGCCGCCCACGCCGTACGTCCACTTGGCGGCGTCCCAGCGGCCCGGCTTCATGGTGTCGGCGACCGTGCTCCTGGCGCGCACCCGCGGCGACGCCGATGCGTTGGCCGCGACCATGCAGCGGGAGCTGCGGCGGATCGATCCGGACGTGGTCTTCTGGCAGGGCCTGACGCTGCGCGACAACGTCGCGGCGCAGTTGCTGCCGGTGCGGCTGCTCTCGGCGATGCTCGGGACGGCCGGCATCGTGGCGGTGTGGCTGGCCGCCCTGGGCCTCTACGGCGTGGTCGCGCATGCGGTCGTGCGGCGGACCCGCGAGATCGGCATCCGCATGGCGCTAGGGGCGACGCCCCGCGACGTGCTGGGCCTCGTCGCCCGGCAGGGCGCGTATTCGGTGGCCGTCGGCGCCGCGGTCGGCGCGGCGCTGGCGTTCGCGGCGGCCCAGGCCACCGCCGGCGTGCTGTTCGGCGTCGCCGCAACGGACCCGCTGGCTTGGGGCGGGGCGGTCTTCACGCTGGCCGCGGTCGGTGGGCTGGCTCATGCCGTCCCGGCGCGACGGGCCGTGCGGGTCGCCCCGGCTGCGGCGCTCCGCGTGGAATGAGCCCGCCGCGATGCAAGCCGGCGTTGGTAGGGCGTGCGCAGCCACCTCGCGCGGACGCCGAGGAACAGGTCGGCGTGAAACATCGAAGAGCTCATCGCCGTCGCCGCCGTCTCGCTTCGGGTGCCGATGCGTTCCCCGGGCCGGGACGGCCGACGGTGACGGCGGAGAGGCCCCTGCGTCCAGTGCCCCCGGTTGACGTTGGCGCGGGAAGCCGTCCGGGGGCAGTCCGTGAGTCCGCCCTATCGATGGCTGGGACGCAGCTCGGCCTCGTCGATCGGAGCGGGCCGTCGCGCGCGATGCCGTTGCCGAGCCAGTGATGACGGCGGCGCGGTGCCGGGGCTCGACAGCTGCCTGCGGGCCCTGCGGAAGGACGACGTGCTCGTCGTCTGGAAGCTCGACCGACTCGGCCGGAACCTCGCCCACTGGTCAACACCGTGCAGGACCTGGCGACCCGCGGCGTGGGCCTGCGGGTGCTATCCGGCCAGGGCGCGCAGGTGGACACCACGACCGCGGGCGGCCGGCTCGTGTTCGGCATCTTCGCGGCGCTGGCCGAGTTCGAGCGGGAGCTGATCCGCGAACGCACCGTGGCAGGGCTCGAAGCCGCGCGGGCTCGCGGCCGGAAAACGACCCGTACAAGCTCGAGCCGTGCCTCGTCGAGACGCTGGCCAGCCCGATCCCGGCCCGTGGTGGATCGTCCGCTATGGCCGTCGCGCCAGAGCGGCGGCTACCGCGCGCTCTGCATTGACCCGCCCGTGCCCGAAATACGGATCGAAACCCGGATCGCCGAGATCTTCCGCAGTCGTTTGCAGAATATCCTTGACCTCTGAGGGAGTCAGTGCGGGGTTCACTGACAGCATCAACGCGGCGATGCCGGCGACGTGAGGCGTTGCACTGGAGGTGCCGTTGAACTCCGCGTAGTAGTCTGTCTGATCATACCCAGCGCCACCCGAGATGTCAGTCGTATAGATATGCACGCCGGGTGCGACCACCGTAACGGCATCACCATAGTTGCTGCCCCACCACCATTCGCCATCCTGCGAATTGGGCGACTTGAGTTCGTCCCATTCATTGGTCGCGCCGACCGCGATCACCGCTCGCGAGAGTGACAGACGTGCAGGATAAAACACGAACGGCGCAAAATCGTTGCCCGTCGCGAACACGACTACACGGCCTGCCTCAAGTGCGTAGTCTACCCCAGCGTTGATCACGTTAGATGGAAGTCCTCCGCCCCAGCTGTTGCTCAGAACATGTGCGCCCCGGTCTACCGCTGTGCGAAGTCCATCGTCAATGATAAGGTCGGTGGTGATCCACTGGCCGCCAGGGCCACCAGTCGCGATACGAACCGGCAGGAGCTGCGCCCCCGCCCCCACCCCGGCAATGCCTAAGGCATTGTCCAACACGGCCGTAGCGATTCCAGCACTTGCCGTGCCGTGAGCGTCGGTCACATTCGGTTCTTGATTGTTGTCACGATCCGTGGCGTCATACGGGGCGATGATCTTGTTGGTCAAATCTTCTTGGTTTGTATCGACCCCATCGTCGAGCACCGCGATGACAATCGTAACTGGGTCCGCGCCGTCCAAGAGCCACCACGCGTCGTCGGCGTCTATGTCCGCATCTGGTTCCCCGATCGTGCCTGCGTTCATGAGGGCCCACTGACAGGAGTAGAAGGTGTCGTTCGGATTGTTGCTCGGTGGGCAGGATGTCGTGGCACTGGACTGCTGCTGTTGCTCCGGAGGTGACGGCCGGACCGGCATTACCCGTACAAAGTTGGGTTGTGAGAACGAGACAATACCGCGTTGATGTAGCGTATTTGACTGGACGAGCGCACTGAGGGCGTCTAGCGCGGGAAACGTCACGACATAACGTCCTTGGACCCTCTCGGGAGACTCGAGTACAGCAGCGCCGATTTCATCCAGGACGGTTCTGGATTGATCTTGTCCTACACCGTCTTGGAACTGAATAATGAACTCGTTGACAAGAACATGATCCGCACCGTCTGCCCAAAAGACTGGCGTTTCCGAAACAGGCTCGGGAGGGACAAGACCTTCTACAGTATCGCGAGCAGTCTCCAGTGAGCGCATGATGGACGAGGACGACATCGCGCTTGTTCGGCGGAGCAGGATGATGTTATGGCGCTCAAGCACGGAAGGTTGTTGAGCTGTTATCTCGTTGGGCAGGTTTTGAGTGAACGCCGTGAAACGTTCAGGTTCCGCTGCCAGTTGGAACGCGCGGTAGTTGGATGATAGCTGCAAGGGAACACGTTCATCTCCGACGAAATAGAATTGCTGTTCTTGCGCTTCCACACCATGATTCAGGAACACGATGGCGATCAGAGTGGCCGTCATCGTGTTCCTGAAAACAAATCGTCCAATCATTGAAAGTCTCCCTGCGTTGTGTGTCCTGATGAGTCTGCGGTTACTCACGTAGCGAGAAGCTATTGTATCACAGAGCTCTAGGCGCCAGGGCGGTACCTGGGCGAGGAGGAGGGGGGCGGTGGGTCCGATAACGGCTCTTCCGTGTGCGCCGTGACAAGGCGCCGTCGCTCGCTCCCGTCGACGTGTCCTGGAACCGTATCATCCGGCGCGTCGGCGGCCTCCGACCGTACCGCCCGGCCGGGTTGGTGCTGCATGCGGCGCGGATTGGCGAGCAGGCCGTCGTCCACAACTACGGCCATGGCGGGGGCGGCATCTCGCTGTCGTGGGGGACGGTCCGAGCTCGCCGTCCGCGAGGCGGAGGTCGCCGCTGCGGGGCGGGAGCGGCGGGCGGCGGTGCTCGGTTGCGGGGTGATGGGGCTGGCGACAGCCCGGCTGCTCCAGCTTCGGGGCTGGCGGGTCACCCTCCACGCGCGTGACCCTGCCACCGCGCACGACCTCGAACGTGGCCGGGGGGCCAGTGGACGCCGACGTGGAGGTTTGCCGGTAGCCGTCACCGAGCTCGCGGGCGCCGCCTGGGCGCGCGAGGGAGGCCAGAGGCCAGGGACCGCCTCGAAGCCCGGCTCTGCGATTGCGCCCCCCGGCGACCAGAATCTCCGCCGGCCGCCGGAACTCCGCGCCGGGTGCGCTTGGCGAGGGCGGTGACGACCAGACCCGCCCCTTGAGGAGCCGCGGATCACGCCGGCCCGCGCCGGGGCGGCTAGTTTGGCTAGTCGGCACAGGCCCTCGTCCAGAGCGAACCGTGCGTTCGGTGAGCCAGTCGTGTGGGACCGGCCGACTTGGCCGGGCCCGCGAGGCCGAATGCGTGGACGGAAACATGCTCGTGGTCGAGCTCGTTGCCGGCCGGTGGGTGTCTCGCGGCCATCCTGGATTCGGTCGTGACGAAAGGGACGACCCATGCGATAATCATCCGCAAAAAAATCGGCAGATCGGAGTCGATCTGGAGGCACCGGATGTCGTACGCTTAGTGACCATATCGAAGATCGTCGGGTTCGCTTACTTTCAGCACCCGCATCGGGCGGGCGCGCGCGGGATCAAGGCGTAGATAGCTCACATGGAGGGCATTGAGACATGAGAAGGCTGCTCTTGGTAACGTTCCTGCTGATACTTACGCCAACAGCCGATTACACCGCGTTCGCTGGCAACGTGGACAGTCAGCAACCGCAGCGCCCCACAGAGCGGTACTTTACACTCACTGTTGATTCGGACCCTGATGGTGCTACGGTCACGTTCTCGAGCCTAACCGACGAACTGACGCTCAACACGGATGGTAGTAATAGACCTCGCACGAGGCATTTGGAATTATTCAATAACAAAGACAGGCTTCGCACCGCATAGCGGTGAGTTGGACCTACGTCGGCGACGCGATGGAGAACTTTCGGGAATCTTGAACTGCGAGCTGGGAACAACAGAAAGTTCCTGTAAGGAACCATAAAACTAGAATTGGCACAGAAGGGGATAAGGTGAAATTGCACAATGCCGGACCTAAAGCAGTATGCGCCGCCTGTCGTTATAGGCACCCTCGAGTTAGTGCCGTATCTTGGGCTTACCCAATACCAGC
Organism: uncultured Vicinamibacteraceae bacterium; assembly: GCA_964636705.1. Classification (GTDB taxonomy): domain Bacteria; phylum Acidobacteriota; class Vicinamibacteria; order Vicinamibacterales; family UBA8438; genus VXRJ01. Next base: position 6,969 of record CAZWUJ010000051.1, on the reverse strand, counting down.
CATTTGTGCAGCTTTGGGGTATGTATCCTGAGTCCGTTCGAGAGTTTGCGATCTGGGGTTCCGTTGTGGCATCCGTTGTCACTTGCGTAACAGCAAAACAGGCAGGCGGCAAGCTCGAGGTTGCGAGGATAGGTCAGCGCCTAGCAGCGGCAGTGGCGCTGATCAGCCTTGTGTTGCTGGTTGCTCTCACATTTGGTTTGTCGGAACGTGTCGATGACGATCTGCGGATCGCGAAAAGCTGGAGCAGACAGCCAAACTGCCCTTGCTGCGAGCAAATGTCAGATGCGGATTGCCTCGCGCGAATAACCGTGGCCAGTGAGGCCGTCGAAAGGTGTTGGGGCGATAGACAGCTTGCAGTGGTCCAAACTAGTTTCACGGTCGGCTACCTTTTGCTAGCCGGTGCGTTGGGTTACTGGTTCGGCGCCAATATGCGAATCGGGTCCCTGAGCAAGGCGTAATTGGTTATCGCGTCGGAACGAGCGGCAAACGTCGACGCGCGGGGCGAGACGTGGAAGGCGGCGGTGGCTGCGCTCCGTCTGCCTCTCCAGGCAGGACTGTCGACAACGGCGAGTGGTGGCGTCGACCGACAGGTCCTGAGTCCGATAACGGCGCTTCCGTCAACTTCGGGGCGCGTCGCCTGGAGCCGGCCGCCCCAGACGTCAATCCGGCCAGGTCCTGAGCCCTTCGTCGTTCGCCGCGGCTGTGAGCTCGTCGTCGAAGCATGCGAAGAGGATGCTCTCGTCGAGGTTCGTGAGCGCCTCTTCGCATACGAGGGCGGCTGCGAGCTGTACGGCGTCGTATGCCCGCAGCCCGTACTTCCAGGCGAGTGTCTCGGCGTGAGTGAGGAGGCTGTCGGCAACGGGTACCTTACCAAAGTCCGGCCAGTCTTCTGCGAACTGCTCCTGGGCTCGGCGAGCCGCGTGGGCGTCGAGGCGATTTCCGCGGGTCGCTCTGGCGAGGGCGGCTCCTACCTCGACGCGGCTGATCGCAGACGTTGCGATAGCGACGGTCTCGTCCAGCAGGCGGACGACCGCTTCTGAGTGTGCCTCGTCTATGTAGCGCTTCACGAGCGCGCTGCTGTCGAGGTACAACATCATCTTCGCTCGTTGATGATGATGTCGCTCACGCTGCCGCCGTCTCGGAGCCGCACCGATGGCCTTCTGCTCTTCAGCCGGCGACCGCTCCAGTCGAACACTCCGGTGGCTTTCAGTGCTGCGCGCTTCTGCTCGGCGGAGTCCGCTTCCGGGATGATTCGCGCGACCTGACGCCCGTCGCGGCTCACGACGACCGTCGCACCGTTCTCCACGTCGTGGATGTACCTGTCGAGCCTGGACTCGAGTTCCTGAAGGCTCACCTGCTGTTCTGGCATTCTCTGCTCCCGGGTTCCTCTCGATTCTACCGTCTCGCCGCCGCCGCGATGTGTGGACCCAGGGCTCATCGGCGGGTCGGGCTCGGCCCAGGGGAACGGAACGGGACGCGTGTCCGCGGCTGGCTCCCTGGTGGGGAGGCCTGCGACGCGCTCGGCCCGCCGCGGTCTCGCGGCTCGGCCGGTCGCTGGGCCGTCGACCGGATCGTCCCACCGCTATCGTCGGCTCGGCGCGGTGCTGCTCGACCCCGACGTCGGCGACGCCGAGTTGCGAGCCCGGCTGCTGTCTACCGTGCCGGAGGCGCAGTCTGCGTGAGGACTAGTCCGACCTGGCGAACTGGACGCGGGGCGACCGCAAGGCCCGCTTCGAGCAGACGGCCGAGCGGCACGCCGGGCTGAGCCGGTTCGCCGGACCGTTTCTGAGCCGGATGAAGTTCGTCGACGAGCAGGGCGAGGGAGCGTCACCGACGCTGTCGGCACTGCGAGCCTACCGCGAACACCGCGCGGCGGGGCGCCGCGGCGCCCCGCCCGATGCGCCGCTCGACTTCGCCCCGGCGGCGCTGCAGCCGCTCATCCGCCGTGACGGCGTGACGGACCGCCGCCGCTGGGAGAGCGCGTTGTTCCTCAAGGTGCGCGACGAGATCCAGACCGGGTTCCCCGTCGATCCCGCCGCGGCGGTCGAGCAGTTGAAGGCGCGCCTGTCGGATGCGTTCGACCGGTTCCTGGAGGGGTGTCGCTTGACAACCGGCAGGGTCGCGTTCGACGACGAGGGGTGGCGGCTGAAGACGGACGCGGTTGCGCATTCCGGTGAAACCGATCACCCATTCCGGCCGAAACCGATCACCCGTTCCGGTTGAAACCGATCACCCATTCCGGCCGAAACCGATCACCCGTTCGGAGCAGGCGACGCGGGATCTGATCATGAGTCGCGCTTCTCTCGGTTCTTCTCGCCGCCGGTCGGCGGGGTTATGGCATGGAGTCTCCCTTCATGTGCGTATTCGGTCCCTCCCAGTCGATTCGGCGACCGGGCGCTTGAGATTCTACCCGTGCCCCCTCCACAACGACGGAGATTCCGCGGTCGACGCCGACTGCAACCGCGGGACGGCGGCTCCGGTCCGCCGCACCCTCCCGGAATCCCGGCCGTCTGCTGCGTCCGGGGAGTCGTCGTGGACGGCCGGGACGCCCCGTCCAGGCCGGGCCGCAAGGCCCATAACTGCCATCTGAGCCGCGGGGCGGGGGGCGTGTCACCCGAAGGGCCGTAGCATCGCGGAGGACGCGCGCAGCGCGTTGACACGCCCCCCGCCCCGCAGCTACTCCGTCGCGACCTCCCGACAAGCTCGCCGTGCGTCCCCCCGGGGCGGTTCCGAATGTGGAGCACGACCCGGAGGCATCAACGGCTCCGGATGCCGGCGCCCGGGCTCCCGTTCGTGGCGACCAACCGGAAGCTGTCGCCGGTGGTCTAGCCGTCCCGGCCGAAGCCCTTGGGCAGCTCGACGGCCTCCAGTACCGACAGATCCAGATCGCAGACCTCCTCGAGCAACGCCGCGGTCGCGGACGCGGCGAGGGATTCCGGCAACGCGTCCCGCCACGCCCGGTACTGGTCCTGCAGCGCCAGGAGCGTCCGCACCGCGTCGTTCCACTGCTGTGGCCGTGACCTCCGGTCCGCCGGCGGGCGGTACCGGACCCGGGACTCACCGGCCTTCCGCCGCTTCCGGTAGCGCGCCTGCCGCTCCGCGTTCGTCAACGCCACAAGGCTATCCTCCACCGTTACGTAACGGACCGGGCTCGGGAGCCAGGGGCCGGCCGGCATTCCCAAGGTCGTCGGTCACCTGGCTCATCTCACTCATCTCGTCTCCTTCGTGCGGGTCTTCGGCCGGTCATCGGTCGTCACCAGCCGGCGCGGGACGGCGGTCATGAGTCCGGGTTCCCGGTTCGGGTCGAGGGCCGGCGCCGCTTGCGCATCGAGTCGCCCTTGAGGTCGAGCTTGTAGGCGTTGTGCACGAGCCGGTCGAGAATCGCGTCGCCGAGGGTCGGGTCGCCGACGACGTCATGCCACTTGTCGACGGGGAGCTGGCTGGTCACGACGGTCGAGCGCACGCCGTGGCGGTCCTCGAGCACCTCGAGCAGGTCGAGGCGGTTCTCGGCGCTGAGCGGGGTCAGCCCCCAATCGTCCATCACCAGGACCGCGGTCTTGGCGAGCGACTCGAGCCGCCTCGGGTAGCTTCCGTCGGCGCGCGCGACGGCCAGCTCGCTCAACAGCCGGGACACGCGCACGTAGAGCGCACTGTGGCCGTTGCGGCAGGCGCTGTGGGCGAAGGCGCAGGCGAGCCAGCTCTTGCCGATGCCGACCGACCCGGCGACATACTGCTACGTATCACGGTGAGCTGAGGACGGTTCACTACCGCTTTCACCCGCGCGCGGGTGCCCAAGTCGAAGTCGTACGCCGGCGTCGCCCGGCCCATCTGGTGGTCCGTCAGCCGGACGGAACACTCACCTGCCTTCCCGAGTGGATGACTCGGCCGGCAGCCTCAGCCTTCGACGTTCGAGACGTGCCTGTACTGCCGCGACAGGCGCTCGCTGCGTTGCGTGCCGTCGTCGATGCATGCTTCTCCTCGGAAACCGGGCCGATGGAGGGAGAACGCGGCGATGCGATGGCAACGAAGGTCGAGGCAGGCGGGACTGTTCGAACCGGACACCCCCGCCCCACCACCAACGGGGGAGCAGCGGGAGGAGCTCGTCAGGCTTCTCGGCGCACTGATATCGGAGGTGACCGCGAACCGGGACCCGGCAAGGACAGGAGACGCGCATGAATCGGATCACGCCTGAGCACCTGTCGCGTGCGGCCTGGGTCTACGTTCGGCAGTCCACGCCCGGCCAGGTTCGACACAATCACGAGAGCCAGGGCCGGCAGTACGCGCTCCGGGATCGCGCCCTCCACCTGGGTTGGCACCAAGTGGTGGTGGTCGATGACGATCTCGGGCATTCCGGCGGGGGTACGGCGCGTCCGGGCTATGATCGGCTGCTGGCGGCCGTGTGCCGAAGCGACGTCGGGGTGGTGCTGTCGCTGGAGGCATCTCGGCTGGCTCGCAACGGACGCGAATGGCATACCCTGATCGACTACTGTGGTCTCGTCGGCTGCCTGCTGGCCGACGAGACCAGCATCTACGACCCGCGGTTGCCGGATGACCGCCTTTTGCTCGGCATGAAGGGTACGATGTCGGAGATGGAGCTCTCCATGCTGCGCCACCGCTCGGAGGAAGCGTTGCGCCGGAAGGCGCGGCGCGGGGAGCTGTTCATGACGGTGGCGGTCGGCTACGTGCGGGTCGGGCGCGACGAGGTCGCGACGGATCCGGACCGGCGCGTGCGGGAAGCCATCACGCTCGTGTTTCGCAAGTTCGCCGAGTTCGGCAGTGTCCGGCAGGTGCATCTGTGGCTACGGCATGAAGGAATCGAGCTTCCCGCGGTGGCGTACGACCAGTCGCAGCGCAGGACCGTCTGGAAGCTGCCAGTTTACAACACCGTCCATCACATGCTGACCAACCCGATCTACGCCGGCGCGTATGCTTTCGGCCGCACGGGCAGTCGTACCTACCTCGAGGACGGTCGCAAACGGGTAGTCAGGGGTCTGCGGCTCCCGCGGAGCGAGTGGGAAGTGTTGATCCACGATCATCACGATGGCTACATCACTTGGGCGGAGTACGAGAGGAACCAGCAATTGATAGCTGACAACGCGAATCACCACGGGGCGACGGTCCGTGGGGCGGTCCGCAAGGGCGAGGCGTTGCTGGCGGGCCTTCTGCGGTGCGGACACTGCGGCCGTAGTCTGCATGTGACTTACCCCGGCAAGCGAGGGAACACCGTGCGCTACCAGTGTCAGGGAGGTCACATCAACCATGGGACGGAACGCTGCATTTCGTTTGGCGGGCTACGCGTGGACCGAGCCGTCGGGGAAGCGGTACTGCGGGTCTTGGGCCCGTTGGGAATCGACGCGGCGCTGCATGCGATCGAGGAGCGACAGCGGGCGTCGGTGGAGGTGCTACGCCAAGCGGAGCTGGCGCTCGAGGCGGTTCGCTTCGAGGAGCGGCGTGCGCGTCGGCAGTACGACGCCGTGGATCCAGACAACCGACTGGTCGCCGGCGAGCTGGAACGGCGCTGGAATGAACGCCTGGAGGTCGTGCGGCAACGAGAGGAGGCCGTGTCGGCGCTGTTGGCGAGCCGGGAGCACGAGGCGCTCAGCGAGGAGGAACGCGAGGAGTATCTCGCGCTGGGAGCCGACCTCGACCGGGTCTGGCACCACGAGCGAGCGACTCCCGAGAGCCGGAAGCGCATTCTGCGCGCGCTGCTCGTGGAGGTCGTGGCGAACGTCGTGGGCGACCGCATCATGCTGCGGCTGCACTGGCAAGGCGGCGACCACACGGAGTTGACGGTGCGCAAGAATCGAACCGGCCGGCACCGTTGGACGACGGATGTCGAGACCGGCGACCTCGTCAGGGAGCTGGCTCGGCTGATGCCGGATCTCTCGATCGCGAGCTTCCTCAATCGCGTCGGAAAGCGGACCGGAAAGAACAACCCGTGGACTGAAGCGCGGGTGCGCGCATTCAGGGGGTATCACCGGATCGCCGTGTATCGAGAGGGTGAACGCCAGGAGCGCAACGAGTTGACCCTGCAGGAGGCTGCAGAACGTCTTGGGGTCAGCAAAATGACGGTTCTTCGCCAGATCCGACGTGGCGCGATTCCTGCGCGTCAAGCCTGCAAGGGAGCTCCGTGGGTGATCTCGGTTGATGCTCTGGAGCACGCACGACTTCCGGAGGCGGCTTCGGAACAGGGTCCGGTAACAGCAGGGCTACGTCAACAGACCCTGGAAATATAGGCATGTAGAGAGGTAGGCATTATGAACCAGGACCGGTCGGCCCGCAGATGAGGACGTTGAGGTGTTCGCGGACCCAGCGCCCGTCGGCGAGGGACAGGACGAGCTGGCGGTCGAGGCCGCGGCGGTGTCGGAAGTCGATGTCCTCGATGCAGGCTTGATGCTTGAGCTTGGCGCGGCGCAGCCGGTTGGTGAGCTGCCGCGAGTGGCGCTCGGTGATCTCGCGGTCGACGAGCAGCCCGAGCCGCTCCTCGAACGACAGGGCCTCAACCTCGGGGGCGTCGAGCTGCTCGGCGAGGGCCTTGGCCATCCCGGCGCAGCGGAGTTGCAGGAGCTTGTCCACGGTCGGATGAGTCAGCATCTGGGAGTTCCTTCAGGCGTCACCGGTAGTAGAGGGGGCCGCGGAGGTTGTCGTGGTCGACGGGCTCGGCGGGTTCGGGCGGCTCGGCGGGGGCCTCGTCGAGTCGGTGCCGGAGGATCGATTCGACGCCGTGGAAGCTGCAGCTGTCGATGGCGAGGGCCCGTGCGGCGGCCGCTTCCAGGCGGGCGTCGCCGTAGCACTTGGCCAGGCGCTGGAGGCCGATGCAGGAGCGGTAGGCCTGCTGGGGATGACGCCGGGCGAAGACGGCGGTGATCAGCGCGGTGGTGTCCGGTCCGATCTTCTCGGCCCAGCCGATGAAGCGGTCGGGTGTCCAGTCGCCCATCCGGCGGTGCTTCTCGGGCATGTGCTCGGCCG
>CAZWUJ010000050.1:0-15915 GCA_964636705.1 uncultured Vicinamibacteraceae bacterium | reverse complement strand
GGACTCCTCCTCCTCGCCAAGAGGATAGATGTCCACGAAATCGGGACAACTCCAGTTCGGGGCGGCGGTCGATGTGTGGCGCTGGCCCATCCAGGCGTCGTCGCCCGAGCGCGCCATCCTCGAGGCGCTCGACGAGCTGCCGCGGCACGCGAGCTTCGACAACCTCGACAGGGTCTTCGAGGGGCTGGTGTCGCTACGGCCCAGACAACTCACCGCGTTGCTGGGCGCCTGCCGCAGCGTGAAGGTGCGCAGGCTATTCTTCGTCTTCGCGGATCGGCATCGGCACGCGTGGCGCGAGTACCTCGACACCTCGGCTATCGACTTCGGCTCCGGGCCGCGGGCCTTGGTCGAGGGCGGTCGGTTCCATCCGACCTACAACATCTCGGTGCCCGAAACCCTGATGCCGGCGGAGCCTCAAGGGGCGGCCGGCGATGCTCGACCGACGCGTCAACAACGATTACGACCGCAGGTCTCTTAGTACGTCGAGCGTCGTTCCCGTGGCCGGCGACTTGAACTGGGGTCGCCGCAATCGGGCCGCGGCGGCTTGGGTCAACGACACGTCCAGCCTCACTTGGTCGAACGGCACCCGAGGCACCAGCGTGCCGCGCTCCCCCGCCTTCAACTCCACGAGCCCGTAGCGCGCCATCGTCTTGAGCGTCCGCGAGAGGTTCGACTTGTGTCGCCCGGAGAGCGCCGCGAGCTCGGCAAGGGAACCGGGTTTCTCCCTGGCGATCAGCGCTAGCAACGCGCGATTACGCCCCGATAGCACCTTGGCGAAGCTCTCGATCGAGGTGAACCAGACCGTCGGCTCACCCCCACCGGGCTTGTGCTCGCCCCGCGCGATCGCCATCGTGCGCGCCTTCATCCGGTCGTAGTCGGCGATTCCGATCTTCAACGTCTTCATCGCAGCGATCCCCTCAGCACCATGTTATCACTAACTGACAACAGATTGGCCACTGATGGAGCGCGACTCCCGCATCGCGTGACAACGATCAGTATGCCCAGACAGGGGCGCCGGCCGCACGCGCTCCCTCACGCGTCAATGACCGTTACTTCCAGTTGCCGATCAACGGCCTGAAGCGCCTGCTGCAGTCTGTCTATACGAGAAGCGTGGTGAACATCAAGGACGCGGTCAACCTGTGGCATGTGCCAACCAAGCCTCCGCCCAAGTTCAGCCTTTGTAATCCTCTTCTGCTGCATTGCCTTGTACAGCTCGATCTTCGGCACGGCCAACGGTGGAACCTTGACCATTACCCTTCCTCTGGAGGGCTGTGGCAGGCGTTGCCGGTCTTTCATGTACGCATCGATCACGGTCAAGAGGGCGTCAGACGCCCGTGTCAGAGCTTCTTCCCGCGTGTCCCCAAAAGTATGAGCCTCCGGGAAATCCGGGAAGTCCACGAGTACACGTCCACCCTCGGTGGTCAACCTCACCGGGTAGCGCAACATTGGCCTACGTCTCCTTCTCCGCCCGTCAGGTGTAGAGGCTGATTGGGCGCCTCGGGCACGCATCCCATAGTGGCAACATATCTGTTGCAATGTCAACGTAAATGTTGCGCGACGTCCAACGACGGCAGCGGCGCCAACAAACGCCTTGACCTTCTACACGTCGATCCACTACACCTGTAGAAGCGAAAGGCATCAAGCGATGAACACTCCCAGGACCGAATTGCCGCAGGGCACGCTCGACCTGCTGGTGCTGCAGGTGGCCGCCCACGGACCGATTCACGGCTACGGCATCGCCCAGCGCATCAGGCAGATCTCCCGCGACGTACTGCAGGTTCCGCAGGGGTCGCTGTATCCCGCCCTCCACCGCCTGGAGAACCGGAAGCTGCTGGTGGCGGAATGGAAGCCGTCCGACACGGGCCGCGACGCGAAGTTCTACCGGCTGACGCCGAAGGGCCGGGCGCAGTTGCAGGAACAGACGGAGAGCTGGGCCCGGTTGGCCGAGGCGGTGGGTCTGATTCTCGGGGCGGCGGGCGGAGACGCGCGGTGAGCTGGTGGCGCCGCGACGCGCGCGGGACGCGGTGGATTGAGGAGATCGGGCAGGACGTGCGGTTCGCCGTGCGCCTGCTGCTGAAGGACCACTGGGCCGCGGCGGGGGCCGTGGTCACGCTCGGGTTGGGGCTCGGTATCTCCAGCGCGGCGTTCACAGCCTACAACGGCCTGCTGCTCCGGGGCCTGCCGGTCGCCGACGGGGAACGCGTCATGGCCTTGGCGATGCGCGACGAGACCGGCGGCGAGCAGGCAGTCTCCTACCTCGACTACCGGGACTGGCGCGACGCGGCCGCGAGCTTCGGGGACATCGCGGCGTACAGCGAGCCGCCGCTGAACGTCTCCGATCCGGGATTGGGCACGGAACAGTTCTACGGCGCGCGCGTCACCGCGAACACGTTCGGCCTGCTCGGCGTACCGCCCCTGCTCGGCCGCGACTTCCAGCCGGACGACGACCGTCCGGGCGCGCCGCCCGTCGCGCTGCTGGGGCACGGCATCTGGACGACCCGCTACGGCGCGGACCCGGAGGTGATCGGCCGCATCGTCCGGGTCAACGACGTGCCGTCGACGGTCATCGGCGTGATGCCCGAGGGCTTCCGGTTCCCGGTCTTCGCGGAGCTGTGGCAGCCGCTGTCACTCACCCCCGGCCTCGCGGAGCACGCGCGCGACCGGCGCGTCTTCGGCGCCGTCGGCCGCCTCGCGGACGGTGTGAGCCTTGCGCGGGCCCGGGCGGATCTCGACGCGGTCGCGGCGGGCCTGGCCGAGGCCTATCCCGACACGAACGCGGGACTGCGGCCAAGCGCCGCCCCGTTCCACGAATACCTCCACCCCCAGTTCGAGCCGGCATTGAACGCGGTGCTGGCCGGGGCCGTGCTCGTGCTCCTGATTGCGTGCGCCAATGCGGCCAACCTGCTGATCGCGCGCGCCGCCCGCCGCTCGCGCGAGGTCGGCATGCGGGCGTCGCTCGGCGCGACGCGGGGACGCATCGTGCGGCAGTTGCTCGTCGAAAGCGGTGTCATCGCGGGACTCGCGGGCGTGCTCGGCCTCGGGTGCGCGGCGCTCGCGGCCCGGCTGCTCTCCGTGAGCATCGCGCCACTGGACGCCCCCTTCTGGATCGACTTCCCCGTGGATGGCCGCGTGCTCGCGTTCCTGATGCTGGCCTGCCTGGCGACGGTGCCGGTGTTCGGGCTCGCGCCCGCCCTCCACGCGTCGACCGCCAATGTCCGGGAGGTCTCCACCGGCGGAACCCGCAACCCGACCGCCGGCCACCGGGAGCGCCGGTGGATGGCGTGGCTGGTGACAGTGGAGGTGGCCCTGACCCTGGTGCTGCTGGCCGGCGCCGGGCTGATGGCGCGCAGCCTGCTGACCCTCGCCCGCGCCGACCGCCTCATCGACCCGGCCGGCATGTCCACGATCCAGCTCACGCTCCCGGAGTCGCGCTACCCGGCGGCGGAGCAGCGCCTCGCGTTCTTCCGGACGCTCGACGAACGGGTCGCCTCGACCGCGCCGGCGCTGATCGCCGCCCGGGCCAGCCGGCCCCCGTTCGTCCCGGCCCCATGGCTGACCATCGTCGGCGTCTCGCCGACCGTACGGCAGAGCTTCGGGGCGGCGCCCGCCATCCCGGTCGCCTATCTCCCCTACCGTGCGGAACCCCTCCCCTTCACGCAGATTCTCGGACGCGACGAGCGGCAGACGGCGGCGGCCATCGGCGCGGTGCGCGCGATCGACGCGGACATACCACTACGTGTGTACACGATATCTACCGTGCTCGGGAACACGATGTATATGCCACGCCTTATAAGTTCACTCCTCGCCGCGTTCGCGTTGATCGCGCTGATCCTGTCGGCCGTCGGCCTGTACGGCGTGACGGCCTGCGCCGTGACCCAGCGCACGCAGGAGATCGGCGTGCGGATGGCGCTCGGCGCCCGGATCGGGCAGATGGGATGGATGGTGTTGCGGCGCGGCCTCGTCCCGCTGGGTATCGGCTTCGCCGCCGGCATCTGGGGCGCGCTGACCGTCGGCCGGCTGCTGGAGAACTGGCTCGTCGACACCGCGCCCACCGATCCGGTCACCCAGGCGGCCGTCGCCGTCCTTCTGGGCGGCGTGTCGGTGGCGGCGTGCGTCCGGCCTGCGCGGCGCGCGGCGCGGCTCGATCCGGTGGTCGCCCTACGGCACGAGTGAGCAGCAGGGAATCACGCGACGCCAGGGGCTGGCCGTCACCCGAGGATGGCGCCGTCCCACAACTCTTGCAGGAAGTGCTGTACGGGCACGATCTCGACCCCCTGGTCGTCCCGGCGGGGACGAGGCTCGTGGCAGACCACCAGCTTCCGCTGGAGAGGGACCTCCTCGGCCAGGGCGAGCAGACCCTTGTAGTCGCGGACCGAGACCCGTGACTTGGCCTTGACCTCGATGGCGACCGCATCGCCGATGACGAGGTCGACCTCGAACTGCGACCGGCTGCGCCAATAGGTCAGCGGTTCATCGCGGCCGCGATAGTCGAGCCAGCCACGCACCTCCAGGAACACGAGATGCTCCAGGGCGCGGCCGTACGCGTCGGATCCCGGCTCGATGACGCCGGTGCGGCGCAGGGTGTTGGCGACTCCGACGTCGAAGAAGTAGAACTTGGCCGTCGCCACCGGCTTGCGGGTACGAGTGCCCCGAAACGCGGGAAGCTGATCGCCGACCAGCGTGTCCTCGAGAATCCGATAGTGCTCGCGCACGGTGCTCGGGGCCAGGCCCGTATCCGAGGCGACGTTCGCGAAGTTGACCTGCTCGCCGTTGGTCAGGCCCGCCACGTCGAGAAAACGGCCGAAGTTGCCGATCGATCGCGTCAGTCCTTCGGCCTGCACCTCCTCCTTCAGGTACGTCCCGACATACGCCCGGAGATCGTCCCGCCACGCGGGCGCGTCGAGAAACCCGGGCAGGCCGCCCCGGTTCAGCCGATCCAGCAGTCGATCGTCGCCGACTTCCGGCGACACCAGCGGGTGCAGCCGCGCCACGCGCGCACGGCCCGCGAGCAGGTTGGCGCCGCCCCGCTTGAACTTGCGCGCACTGCTGCCGGTCAGCACGAACCGCAGCGACCGGTTCCGCTCGATCAGCAGATGAATCTCGTCCAGGAGCGGCGGGCACTTCTGGATCTCGTCGACCACCACGACCTCGCGGCGCGGGTCGAGGGTCTGCCGCAACAGCTCGGGACGGCTGTTCAGTTGCCGGAACGTGTCGGCTTCGAGCAGGTCGTAGAACGCGGCCTCGGGGAAGGTGCGGCGGACGAGCGTGCTCTTGCCGGTCTGGCGGGGGCCGAGCAGGAAGACCGAGCGGTCCCTGATGAGAGCCGGCAAATCCAGGACGCGGCGGTACATATCAGCGTCATTATCGCTGAATTACATGAAATACAGCAACTATGACGCTTATTTGCAGAACATACCGGCTCCGGGACACCGGGAACGGGCGCCGGGGGGCCGGTGGCCGCCAGAGGCTTACCGGTCCGGATCTATCTGGAACCCCCGCCGCGTCTCCGGCGTCCACGCGCCGGGCATCACGTAGTCGTCCCGGCGCGGCATGCGGACCTGGGGCAGGGTCTGCGCGTCCATGACGGCCTCTTCCGAGATGATGTCGTTGCGGTAGAGGAGGTACGCGGTCACCGCGTAGGTCTCGTCGTCGGTGAGGATGCCCGGCCGGTCGTAGGGCATGACGCGGCGGATGTAGTCCCAGATGCTGGGCGCGAACGGCCAGTGCCGAACGGGCCAGTAGTTGGTGCGGGTGGTGACGTCCCCGCCGACGAGGGAGATGGAGGGGCCTTCCTCCCCGGTCGGGCCGTGGCACGTGGAGCAGCCGCGGCGCGCGAAGACCATCGCGCCCTCGGCCGCGTTGCCGCTCCCCTCGGGGAGGTCCGCGCCTTCCGGCCCGATGATGCGGTCGCGCATCTCGCCCGCGCTGGGAGGACGGCCGAGGCCGGCGAGCGGCGACTCCTGCTGGGCGTGCGCTACCCCGCCGAAGAGGACGACGGCGAGGAGCACGCCCAGGCAACGCGTGCCGGCGATGCGCGGGTTCGCGATCCGCAGGCCCGTGACGTCGCGGCGCGCGCCGCGCAGGCCGCTACGCGTGCACGTCGACCACCACGTCGGTCGGCTCGAGCCCGTTCGTGACCTTGCCATCGGAACCTACCTTCCACGGCTGAATCCAGTTGCAGTGGCCGAGCTGGCTCTGGATGGTCCCGTAGAGCTGCCCCCGCGTGAGACCCCAGTAGTCGGCGTACTCGGCTTCGGTCGGCTGGAGTTGGTCCCGCTCGTCGAGGCACCGCGACTGCAGCACCGCCTCCTCGCCGTTCCAGCGCCACGGCAGGCAGAAGCGGGTGTGGGCCTTCGTGTGCACCGGGCCGACCAGCTCCGCCTCCTGGTAGGTCGCGCCGCCGTCCGTCGACACCTCGACCCGCGAGACCCTGCCGCTGCCCGACCACGCCAGCCCGCTGATGACGTAGGGGCCGGGCGCGGACAGCTCGTTGCCGCCCGACGGATGGGTGATGACCGAGTTGGGCCCGAAGTCGTAACTGTCCCGCTGCGTCTTCGGATCCGGCGTCAGGAAGCGCGAATGCTCCTGGAACGACAGGTAGGGCTGGTCGACCACCTTGATGCGCTTCAGCCACTTGACGTTGTAGATGCCCTCGAATCCCGGCACGAGGAGCCGCAGCGGATAGCCGTGGTCGGGCCGCACCGGCTCGCCGTTCTGCCCGTAGGCGACGAGCACGTCGTCGAGGGCCTTGCCGAGAGGGACGCTCTTGGTGTGCTTCCCGCCGTCGGCCGCCTCCGCGATGATCCACGATGCGCCGTTGCGCACGCCGACCGCGTCGAGCAGCACCGACAGCGGCACCCCCGTCCACTCGCTGCACCCCATGCGGCCGTGCGTCGCCGTCACCGTCTCGCCCCGCGGATTCGGCCGGTTGCCGACGCACTCCAGGAAGTGGATGCGCGAGACGAACGGCATCCGGTGCAGCTCGTCCATCGTGAAGACCAGCGGGCGCTCCACCATCCCCTCGATCATCAGGGAGTGCTCGGCCGGATTGATGTCCGGAATGCCGTAGTAGTGCTGCGTCGTGAAGTGCAGCGACGTCGGCGTGATGGTGCCGGTCAGCTCGGCCAGCGGCGTGCGCGCGCTCGGCCGCTGTGGATTGGGCCGGATGCGCGCCGTCTCGCTGTGGCTGCGCCCCTCGATCTCGCGCGTCGTCGTGACGAAACGCGAGCGCCGGCCGTAGAGCACGCTCTCGATGGCGTTGTTGTCCGCCACCACCGGGACCTGCGCCGCCGCCGTGGACGAACCGCCGGCCAGCTCCAGGGCCGGGGCCGTAGCAACAAGGCCGGCCGCCGCCGCGCCCTTCGTCAGAAACCGCCGCCGGCTGGGCCGCGGGGTCAACCGCTCGCCTGGATCTTTGCCGCTCATCGGATTCCTCCTCACACTGCTCCGCAACGCTTTACCGGCCATCATACTCCCCATGACCGGCATCCGCATCACGCAGATTCGCCACACGGGAACGGCGTCGTCCGGCTCGCCGGGCCCCTACGGGTCGAGACGGAACGGGGGGTAACGGTCAGTTACCAGCAGGAGCATGTACGCCTGCACCCGCAGCGACCAGCGGGTCACGCCGACGGCAAAGTTGAACAACGGCCGCGGATAGCGGCCGGTGATGAGGATGGCGAACCAGGCGATGACGGTCACGACCAGGCCGAAGACCGAGAGCAGGACCAGCAGCAGGAAGTGGGGAATCGCGAGCAGCCACTTGATCAACGGAAGCCACCGGTTGAGGTCGCGCGCGGCGTCCGGATAGTCGATGTCCAGATGAACGGCCTGCTGATCGTCCGTGGAGGGGTACTCGTCGCGGAGCAGGAACAGGTAGGCGACGACACGGGTCGAGAAGCGGACCAGTTCGAGATTCCAGTCGAACCACCAGCGGGGGTACTTGCGCCGGAACAGAATCATGAGCAGCGCCGGCAGGAATACGACGCCGCCCGCGTAGACCAATGCCGACCAGCCATCCGCCCCGCTGTCGATCTCGGTCGGTTGAGCGGCGCCCCCCGTCAGCAGCGTGGTAAGCACGCCGATGGGAATCACCAGGATCAGGCGGAACGCGGTCTTGAGACGGCTCAGGCCGCCTTCCGGGTAGTCGATCTCCAGCCTGAGCGGATACCCAGGCGCCGCCGGTGCATTCGTGGGTTCTTCAGTCATGAGGGCCTCGCCGCCAACGTATCACGCGCAAGCGCAGGATCAAGGGAAGTTTCGGACGGGTGGTTACGGCTGCGCCGACTCGACCCGGACGGTGATGACGTCGGTGTCGTGGAACTGGCTGTGGCGCACCGACGAGGCGTAGTGGCGCAGTAGCCGGAGGGAAACCTCCTGCTCCACCAGGCCGCTCACGGCGCGTTCGCTGAGGACCGCCATCTGGTCCTCCAGGTTCGTCTCGTCGGTGGCGGCGATGAACTCCAGCACGGCCGCGTCCGCGTCGCCGCGCGCGATCAGCAGCAGACGCCGCTCCCCGTCCGGCGCGCGATCCTCGTCCGCGCGGCTCAGCAGCAGGAGCGTCTCCTCGCCCACCGCCCGGACCCGCTCGACCATCTCGTCGTTCCACCGCCGGCGCGCGCCCAGTTTGACGAGGAATGCATCCAGCTTGGGATACGCATCGGGACTCAGGCCGACCCGCAGGCGCTGGCGGCGCGCTCCGGTGAACTCCTGGAACAGCGTCAACGCGATTACCGTCGTCCCGCCGACGGTCACGGCGTTGGCGAGCAGATCGCTCCACTGGCCCTGGAAGAACTCGGGAAAGACCCAGTCGAGCTGAAACGCGACGCCGATCCAGAACGCGAGGCCGACGACGAGGCCCTTCCGGGAGTCGAGGCCATCGTGCTGGAGGATCTGGATGCCGAAGACGAACAGCAGCGCCACGATGAGGACGAAATAGGCGGCGACCACCGGCCCGGGAATGGCGATGACGAGGGCCATGAACTTCGGTACGAGCGCCATCGCGACGAAGACGATCCCGATGCAGGCGCCGACGGATCGGGCGGCCACGCCCGTGAGTTCCACGAGGGTGATGCCCGTGGCGTACGTCGTATTCGGCAGCGTGCCGGCGAGGCCGGACAGCAGGTTGCCGACGCCATCGGCCGTCATGGCGCCCTGAATCGACCGAAAATCGACAGCGCGCGGTTTGCGCCACGACACGCGCTGGGTGGCGATGGCGTCGCCGAGCGTGTCCATCGCGCCCACCAGCGTCACCATCACGAACGCCGGCAGAAGCGCCCAGAACTCGGGCCCGAAGCCGAGATCGAGGCCGGGATAGGCAAACGCCGGCAGGCCGATCCAACTCGCTTCGAGAACGCGCTGCGTGTCGTAGATCCCGAAAACGAATCCGCCCGTCGCGCTGCCCGCGACTATGGCGAGAATCGGCCCCCACAGCCGCCACGCGCCGCGAGCCCGGAGCGCGGTGACGACGATGCAGACCAGCGTCACGCCCGCCGTGACGGGCGCCGCCAGGGGCGAGGCTCCCTCCGGCACGTCGACGAGCTTGGCCAGGAAGACCGGCGCCAGCGTCACCGGGATCAGCATGATTACCGTGCCCGCCACCGTCGGCGTGAAGATCCGCCGCAGCGCCGACAGCCGCGCCGCCAGAGCGAACTGGACCATTGACGACACGATGATCAGCGTGGCCAGCAGTCCCGGACCGCCCTGCTGCAACGCCGAGATGCAGACGGCGAGAAAGGCGCTGCTGCTGCCCATCAGCACCACGTAGCGGGCGCCGACGCGCCCGAAACCGAGGGCCTGGATGGCGGTGGTGATCCCGCTGATGACCAGCGCGGCGAAGACCGCCCAGGACAGATAGGCATCGCTGCCGCCCGCCATCGTAATCAGGATTGTCGGGCTCAGCACGACGCTCGGGACGGCGACCATCGCGTATTGCACCGCGAGACCGAAGGAGAGCGCGCCCGGGGGTCTCTCGTCGGGCTCGTAGCGAACGTCTCGCCGTTCTTCGGCGCCGCGGGATGCCATCGTTACGCGAGCGGCCGGGTGTCCACGGTGATCGTCAGCACGTCCAGATCGTAGAACTGTTCGTGCCGTACGTCACGTGCGACGTGCCGAAGCAGGCGCGCCCCGACGTCCTCCAGCACGACGCGCTCCTCGGTCAGCTCACTGAGCCGCAGTTCGAGGTTGGCGCTGTCGGGACCGCTGACGAACTCGATCTCGAGTACGTCTTCCACCGGACGGACCGCGACCCGGACGGGTTGAGGCTTGGATTCGTCCTGCCGTTCGAGCAGATACAGGAACGCCTCCTCGCCCGCCAGTTCCAGACGGCTCGTGGCCGTCTCGTCCCAGCCCGCGCGTTCCGCGGCAACGTCCAGAGCGGCGCGTAACTTCGAAACCGACCGCACGCTGGGTTCAAGTACGACCGCCGGGGCGCGACGCCGAAACGAGGTCAGCAGCGTGAGAGCCATGGCGACGATGCCGCCGCTCGCCATGCCGTTGTCGAAAACGCCCCGCGACCATGCCGGCAGATGGTCGGGAAAGACGACTCCATACTGGAAGCCCAGTCCCACCCAGAACGAGATACAGACGATGAGCCCCTTCTCGTAGTCGAACCCGCCCGCCGTGACCATTCGCATGCCCTGGCGGAAGAGCAGCACGATGAAGATGAAGATGTACGCGCCCGCGACCGCGTCCGGCACCATCTGCAGCAGCGCCGGCAACAGCGGAACGAACCCGGCCAGGACGATGATGATCCCGCCGAAGAGGGCGACCCGCCGCGCCGCGACGCCGGTCAGGTCGGCAATGGAGATGCTGCTGGAATAGGTCGTGTTCGGAACCGTGCCGGCCAGGCCGGAGAGCAGGTTTCCGACCCCGTCCGCGTTCAGCGCGCGCTGGACGACCTTGAAGTCAACCGGCATCAGGGTGCGGTGGGATACGCGCTGGATGGCGATGGCGTCGCCGTAGGTTTCCAGCGCCCCGATGATGGTGACGATCATGAAGGGGACAAGCAGACCCCAGAACCGGGCGTCGAACGACAGGTCCATTCCCGGCCAGCCGGTCTGCGGCAGTCCGAACCACGCTGCTTCGAGGACCGGCGTCCAGTTCAGCAGGCCGAGCAGGCCCGCAAGGGTGGTGCCGACAACGATCCCGATGAGCGGCGCCCACAGGCGTGTTGCGCCGCTCGCATAGAGCGAGACCAGCGTGATCGTCACGAACGTTGCAAGGGCAACCAGCGGCATGCCCAGGTGGAGGGAGTCGACCCCGGGGGGAACGCCCGCCAGCAGGTCGGTCGTAATGGGGAAGACATTGACGGCGAGCAGCATTATCACCGTGCCGCCGACGGTGGGGGTTATCAGCCTGCGAAAGAGCGACAGGCGTGCGGAGAAGAAGAACTGCACCAGCGCGGAGGCGGCCACGAGCGTCGCCAGCAGCGGCAGGCCGCCGGCAACGATGGCCGACGCCGAGACGCCGATGAACGCGGCGGATGTCCCCATGTAGAGGGGATACCCGGCGCCGATCGGCCCCGCCGGCCGGGCCTGGAGGATGGTCGCCAAGCCGCTGACCACCAGCGCCGCGAACACCGTCCACTCCACTCCCTGCGGATAGTTCGCGGCGTTGAGCACGATGATCGGAGTGATGATGATGCCGGTCAGGACGAGCGTCACGACCTGCAGGCTGAGTCCGAGCGTGAGCCCCAGCGACGGCAATTCGTCCACCGCGTAGCGCAGGCGGGGATTCGACGTGGTTTCTTGGGGTGCACTCATCGCCGGTTGCCTACGGCCGCCTCTGCAGCTCCCTGAAGGGATTGATCACGCGCAGGCCGTCGTAGTCGTGCCCATCGCTCAGATCTTCCGTGTACACGACATCGCAGCCGCACGCGCGTGCGGCGGCGAGGATCGCTCCATCCCAGTAGGACAGCCCGAATCGCCGACAGATCGAGACTCCGGCGCGAAACACCTCGAGGGTAAGGTCCCGAACCGGAAACTCGCGAATCGAGTCGATGAACTTCATCGCCTGCTCGTGGGTCAAGGGCTCCTTGCGGTGTGGCCGCGTGACCTGGAAGTAGAATTCCTGTAGCACCTGGACCGAGACGGCGAGACCGCCTTCCCGCAACAGCTCCTGGGCCAGACGGCGTTTCTCGGCCTCTCCGACAGGCGGACTGACCGCGTAGATCAGAACGCGCAAATGTACGAGAGCACTCCCACAGCCTCACTGTATCACAGTCCCTGTGTGCCCACCGGACCAACATTTCGGTAGCCATTTCGCCAGAACAGGAAAATCGACCGCGTGGTCCCGAGGCCGCAGGATGCGGAGCGCCGCCGGCTGGAGATCTGCTCGCCGGTCTCCGGGTGCGGTACCTCCTCCGTCCGACCCAGCAGGATCTCCACTGACTCGGGTGAGCGGCGCGGGACGGCCCGGGTCGCGAGACGCCGGCCGGCAACGGGCTCGATGAACTCGATGACCTCGTCGTATCCGGTGGTCTCCTCGTAGGCGGTGCGCTCCGCACGGGTCAGGAGGCCGAGCTCCGAGGCGCCCGGCGCAACGGCACTCGGCGCCGCGTCGTCCGGCACGGCGGGCCCGCAGGCAACCGCGGCTAACGCGAGCAGGCCGGCGCCAGCGCAGCGGAGAGGAGTCGCCATTCGTCAGATGGTCAACCTTGGTCCGTGCTGGCCCCCGAAAATAGCAAGGGCCGCTCCGGAGAGCAGCCCTTGAGCCGACAGCACGCTGCCGGCGGGTAGCTGACGAACTCTACACCTGCTCGATCGCTGCGCACAAAGGGCTGTCGCTACCGCGAACGGTCAGGCCGGCGACTACTGTCCTTCCGCCGCCGCCTCCTCGGCCCGCGCGCCAGCGAGGATGTTCTCCAGCCCGTAGTTGCCCTCGTGGCAGGCGTACTCGTAGAGCGGCTGGTCGTTCAGGACCATCGGGACCTCATAGGTCCAAGGACTCGTCCAGACGGTCGGATCGTTGGTGGTCGCCTGGTAGAGGAGCGTGTCCTCCGAGACCCGGGTGAGCCGCTCGACGAGCTGCAGGTTCGGACCGGTCCGCCCCTGCGCGAAGCTCGTCTCGCGCAGGAAGTTGTTCGTTTGGATGACCAGCGTGTCGCCGTCCCAGTGGCCTCGGGAGTCGCCCGTCCACTGCGGCAGATCGACGTGCGGGCGCCCGTCGAGGGGAACGAAGCGCACGTTGTGGTTCATCTCGTTGAGCAGCGCGACGAAGTCGGGGGTCTGGAACACCTGGACGTTGTTGTTGTAGCCGCCCGGCGTCATCGGCGGGCCCGAGTTGAATCCGGTGATGCACCGCAACTGCAGCCCGTTGGTCCCCAGTTCCTCCATCCAGCCGCCGGGCGTGGGGGCGTGCGTGTCGACGCCCTCGCGGAGCTCCGCGTACTCCGCGCGCCGCTGCTCTTCTTCGGGCGTAAGGGACGGCATCTTCCCGGTCGGCGGGTCCACGATGAGGGACGTGCGGCGGGTACCAACGATCGTCGTGCCGCGGTCCAGCCAGAGGTTGTTGTAGAAGCCGGGCGCGCCGTCCTCACCCTGGTCCACGCTGTCGGTCGCCTCCGTCCGCTGGGCGGGCCGAAGCAGCAGCTCCTCGTTCCGGTCGAGGGTCTCCTGCTCAAGACGCGCCGCTTCCTCCGCCGTCAGGAATTCCTGATCGGCAAGGTCGTCAGGCCGCTCCATCGGCGTGATCGACCGGAAGTCCCAGACCCCCTGCAGATCCGGCGCGCCCCATGGCGTCCGGGGCGTTTCCGCCGCGTCCTGCGCCGCCGCGCCGAGCGGTGCAAGCGCCAGCAATCCGATGACCGCGCACGCTGTCGCGAGATGTCGTTGGCTCATCTTCCGCCTCCCTGAGAGGTATCGGTTCGGCTCGAATTATGCCCCGGGCGAACCCCGTGTTCAAGCGGCGCAGGGATCCGGGTACGCACGCCTGGCGTAGAGAGGCAACAGAACCGATGAACCGCCGAAGACCGTCAGCCGGCGAGATGCCGACGGAAGAAGCCTACCGTCCTATTCCAGGCGAGCCCCGCCGCCGCCTCGTTGAACCGGGGCGTCGAGTTGTTGTGGAACCCGTGCAGCGTGCCCGGGAACATGTGCATCTCGTAGTCGACACCGGCTGCCTGCAGCGCCGCTTCGTAGTCCGGCCACATCGCGTTGATGCGGGGGTCGGACTCCGCGTAGATGATCATCATGGCGGCGGTGATCTTCGGCACGTCCCCGGTGGCCGCGGCGGCGCCGTAGAACGGCACGCCGGCGTGCATTTCCTCACCCAGCTCCACCGCGAGGCGGTTGGTCATCCCGCCGCCCCAGCAGAAGCCGGTGGCGCCCAACCGGCCGTTGGACAGCGCGTGCGCCTTCAGGAACCGCGCGCTGTTGATCATGTCCTGATCCAGTTCGTCCGGATCGAGCTCGCGCTGCAGGACGCGGCCATCATCGTCGTTGCCCGGATAGCCGCCCACCGGCGACAGCCCGTCCGGGGCGAGCGCGAGGAACCCGGCGACCGCTGCGCGACGTGCGACATCCTCGATGTGGGGGTTCAGGCCGCGGTTCTCGTGGATGACCAGCACCGTCCCGAACGGACCCTCGCCGGTCGGCTGCACCAGGTAGCCGCGCATCTCGCCCGACGTGCCGCCCGGCGATGGGTACTCGACGTAGGTGCCCTTGATCCGGGAATCGGTGAAGGAGATCGTCTGCGCCTCGGCGTAGCGCGGCAACAGTGCCTGCGCCATCCACAGCGCGGATACGCCACCAATCGTGATGGCGGCGGATCGGGCGAGGAACTCGCGCCGGTCGATCCGGCCGTGGCAGTACTCGTCGTAGAGATCGAAGACGCGCTTGTCAATCTTCTTCTGGTCCACCATTGCCCTGCTCCTGCTGGTTCCCTGCAACTCCACCCCTGCAGGCTGGGGTGCGCGCGGGTGCGCGCGACGTCCCGATTGACGCTTCAATATAGGGTATGGACTGCCGCACGACAACGGTCGTTGACACGCCGGTTCGGATCGGCATCTCCACCTGCCTCTTCGGCGAGAACGTCCGCCACGACGGCGGGCACAAGCGCGACGCGTTCCTGGTCGAAACGCTCGGCCGGCTGGTCGAGTGGGTTCCGGTCTGCCCGGAGGTGGAGGTGGGCCTGGGGATCCCGCGCGAGCCGATCCGGCTGGTTCGCGACACGAGCCAGACCGACGGCGTGCGGCTCGTCAGCCGTAGCGGGATCCGGTTGTCGGGCCGGATGCGGCAGTTTGCCCGCAGTCGCGTCCGCGCCCTCGCGAAGGACGACCTGAGCGGCTACATCCTGAAGAAGGACTCACCGAGCTGCGGCATGGAGCGCGCAAAAGTCTGGAGCGCCAACGACAGCCGGACATCGGAGCGCAATGGCCGCGGGATCTTCGCGGCCGAGCTGCTGCGGCAGTACCCGAACCTTCCGGTCGAGGAGGAAGGCCGGCTGCAGGATCCGGTGCTGCGCGAGAACTTCTTCGAGCGCGTGTTCGCCTATCGCCGCCTGCGGGCGCTCTTCTCCGGCCGCTGGAACGTCGGCGCCCTCGTCGGCTGGCACACCACCGAGAAGCTGGCCCTCATGGCCCACTCCCCCCTTCGGTACCGCGAGCTCGGGCGCCTGGTGGCGGAGGCGAAGCAGATTCCGAGGGCCGAGCTGGGCCGTCGCTACGAGGACGAGTTCATGTCCGCCATGCGGATCCGGTCGACGCGGGCGGCGGCTCGACGTCACATACCTGCTGGATCAGACCTACCTGGACCCGCACCCGAAGGAGCTGGCGCTGCTGAACCACGTGTAGCGGACGACGGCGGTGAGCCGCGAGTGGATCGCCGGTCGGAGATTCGGTGACGGCGGCGCCGGCGCAGGTTGCTAAGTACCGCTGGGTCATAAGTTCGGCAACGTATTCAGGCGGCATCGGCGAAG
>CAZWUJ010000049.1:0-19233 GCA_964636705.1 uncultured Vicinamibacteraceae bacterium | reverse complement strand
TCGCCGCCGGCGAGCAGCACGACCTCGACGACGCGGGGATCGCGAAGAACGCCCGGCAGGAGAAGCTGGCCGCCCGCGCCGCGGTCAAGGCGGCCCAGGCGGTGGCGAACGGCGGCAACGGCCAGCCGGCCGACCCGCAGCAGGCGGCGCATGACGCGCAGATGGCCGCCCTCTACCGCCAGCACGTCCTGAAGGAGCAGCAGGAGCCGCTGGTGCAGATCCAGGGCCTGAAGACCGCCAAGAAGGACGAGCCGGTCAGCGTCGGATAGGGGGGCGCACGCACCCCGTCCGGGCGCGGTACTGCGTCCTGGTGCGATAATTGGGCCGATGTCGGTGCGTGACACGCTCGATCGGCCGTTGCGGAGCCTGCGGATCTCCGTCACCGACCGGTGCAATCTCCGGTGCCAGTACTGCATGCCGGAGATGGACTACGTCTGGCTCCCTCGCGAGGACATCCTCGCGTTCGAGGAGACCCAGGCGATAGTCGATGCGTTCACTGACGCCGGCGTGGACCGCATTCGCCTGACCGGCGGCGAGCCTCTGCTTCGCAAGGATCTACCGGAGCTGATTGCCCTGTTGGCGGCTCGCTCGGCGATCCGCGACCTCGCGTTGACGACGAACGGGATGCTGCTGGCGGACCAGGCGACTGCTCTTCGCGAGGCGGGCCTGCACCGGCTGACCGTCAGTCTCGATACCCTGCG
Organism: uncultured Vicinamibacteraceae bacterium; assembly: GCA_964636705.1. Lineage (GTDB taxonomy): Bacteria > Acidobacteriota > Vicinamibacteria > Vicinamibacterales > UBA8438 > VXRJ01. The sequence continues at coordinate 18,532 of CAZWUJ010000049.1, read as the reverse complement.
GGCCGACCGGTTCAGGGCGCTGACGCGTTTCGACGGCGTCGAGAAAGTGCGAGCAGGGCTCGCGGCGGCGCGCGACGCCGGGTTCTCCGGCCTGAAGATCGACACCGTGGTGATCCGCGGCGTGAACGACGACGAGCTAATGGACCTGCTCGCCTACGCCCGCGAGGCGGATGCCGAGTTGCGGTTCATCGAGTACATGGATGTCGGCGGCGCCACACGGTGGTCGCTTGCCGACGTGGTGTCGCGGGCCGGCATGCTCGACATGATTGGGAACGCGCTGGGGACGGTCGAGGAGATCGACGAGCCGGGGTCGACCGCGCCAGCGGACCGCTTTCGTCTGCCGAGCGGCCAGACGTTCGGGATCATTTCGTCGACGACCGAGCCGTTTTGCCGGTCGTGCGACCGGAGCCGGCTCACGGCGGACGGCCTGTGGTACCGCTGCCTCTACGCGAGCGCCGGGACCGACCTGCGGAAGCTGCTGCGCGAGGGGGCGACACGGACGGAGTTGCGCGCGGTGATTGAAGCGATCTGGCGTCAGCGCACCGACCGCGGCGCGGAAGTACGGCTGGCGGCCGAGCGACGGGCAGCCCTCGTGCCGGTCGAGGTCCTCCGGCGCGAACCGCACCTGGAGATGCACACGCGCGGCGGCTAGCGTCGCCGCCCTGTGGGGCGTCCGTTATTCCTTGGGGCCAACCGGACATTCCATGATTCCTGCGATCCGGGGTACGCACGACATTCTGCCGGCGGAGGCGGTACGGTGGCAGCGCCTCGAGGCGGTAGTGCGGGACGTGTGCGCCCGCTACGGGTATCGCGAGATTCGAACGCCCGTCATCGAGCGGCAGGAACTGTTCGAGAAGGGTACCGGCGAGACGACCGATATCGTTCAGAAGGAGATGTACAGCTTCGTGGACAAGGGCGGCGAGCGCGTCACCCTCCGCCCGGAGGCCACCCCGAGCATGGTGCGGGCGTTCGTCGAGCATGCGCTCGAGCAGGACTTCCCCGTCGCCAAGCTCTTCAGCTTCGGGCCGATGTTCCGGTACGAGCGGCCCCAGAAGGGGCGCTACCGTCAGTTCCACCAGCTCGACGTCGAAGTCTTCGGTGTCGCCCACGCTTCACTCGACGCCGAGGTGATCGAGATGGCGGATGCGATGGTCGAAGCGCTCGGCGTCCGGAACGCCACGGTCCTCGTCAACTCGGTCGGTTGCCGCGACTGCCGCCCGGGATTCAGCCGTGCGCTGATCGATGCACTGGCGGATCGGCGTAGCGCGCTCTGCGGCGACTGTCAGCGGCGGGCGGAGACCAACCCTCTGCGGATCTTCGACTGCAAGGTGGACAAGGATCAGCCGATCATCGATACGCTGCCGCATACGGTCGACCACTTGTGCGATGAATGCCGCGCGCACTTCGATCAGGTGACGGAACTGCTGGCGGCCCTCGGGCTCGACTTCACGGTGTCGCACCGGCTCGTGCGCGGCCTCGACTACTACATGCGTACGACATTCGAGGTCGTGGGGGAGAGCCTCGGCGCACAGAACGCATTGCTCGGTGGCGGGCGCTACGACGGTCTCGTGGCACAACTCGGCGGGGCCGATCGTCCCGGCATCGGATTCGCCGCCGGCCTTGAACGGCTGCTGCTGGCGATGCCGGCGGGGGAGGGGCCGGAACGGCCTGACGCGTTCGTGGTCGCGGCCGGGGATGCGGCGCGTCGGCCGGCGCATCTGCTGGCGCGGGAGCTGCGGCACGCGGGGCTCGTGGCGCTGGTGGACTACGAACCCCGTTCGCTGAAAGCGCAGATGAAGCGGGCGAACCGGACGGGCGCCCGGCGGGTGCTGATCCTGGGAGAAGACGAGTTGGCCCGGAATGAGGTTACGGTTCGGGAGATGGAGACGAGCGAGCAGGCAACGGCGCCGCGGGCCCAGGTTGTACAGCGGCTTGTTGCGGAGCGGAAGGAAGCATGACCAGTGAAGTGACAGCCGCCCGTGAGACCGGGGCGTTTCCCGTCCGGACGCACACCTGTGGAGAACTGCGCCCGGGAGATGTTGGAACCGACGTTGTGCTGAACGGGTGGGTCCACAAGGTGAGGGATCTGGGCGGCGTCACGTTTCTGGATATCCGAGACCGGTACGGCATCACTCAAGTGGTCGCGCGCGACGGGGCGGAGGTCATCGCCGTTGCCAAGCGGGTCCGTCCGGAGTTCGTCGTCGCCGTCGTCGGTCCGGTGGAACGCCGCTCGGAGGAGACGCTCAACCCGAAGCTCGAGACCGGCGAGGTGGAGGTGGCGGCGCAGGCGATCCTCGTGCTGAACGAGTCGCCGACCCCGCCATTTCAGATCGATGAGGAGACACCGGTCTCCGAGGAGGTCCGCCTGCGCTACCGCTACCTGGATCTCCGCCGCGGCCGGATGCGCCGGAACCTCGACTTGCGCCACCGGCTCACGCAGGCAATCCGCGGGAGCCTCGACGCGGATCGCTTCTGGGAAATCGAAACGCCCCTCCTGACCAAGTCGACACCGGAGGGCGCGCGCGACTTCCTCGTGCCGAGCCGCCTGCACGCGGGCAAGTTCTACGCCCTGCCTCAGTCGCCGCAGATCTTCAAGCAGATCCTGATGATCAGCGGGATGGACCGCTACTTCCAGATCGCCCGGTGCTTCCGCGACGAGGACCTGCGTGCGGACCGGCAGCCCGAGTTCACACAGGTCGACATCGAGATGAGTTTCGCCAACCAAGAGGTGGTCTTCGGCGTGGTGGAGCGGCTGATGCAGGCGGTCTTTCGTGCCGTCGGCCGTGAGGTCGCGGCGCCGTTTCCGCGCGTTGGCTACGACGAGGCGATGTCGCGCTACGGCAGTGACAAGCCCGATCTCCGTTTCGAGATGCCCCTGCACGACGTGTCGGACGCCTTCCGCACGGGTCAGTTCAAAGTGTTCCGCAGGATCGTCGAGGCAGGCGGATCCGTCCGCGCCCTCGTGGTTCCGGGGGCGGGCGCTCAGGCGCGCGCGCAGTTGGATCTGATCGTCGACGGCGCGATCGCGGCAGGCGCCAAGGGACTGGTCTGGGTGCGGCGGTCCGAGGACGGCGCGATTCAGAGCTCCATCCTGAAGGCGGCGGGGCCGGAGTCGCTCGAGCGGGCGGTCACGTTGGCGCATGCGGGAGCGGGCGATCTCACGTTGATCGCAGCGGGCGAAGGATACGAGGCCTCGGAGGTGTTGGGGAGAATCCGTCTGCAGCAGGCGGAGCGCCACGCGTTGATAGATACGTCGAAGGTTGCCCTGAGCTGGGTGGTCGATTTTCCACTGCTCGAATGGAGCGAAACGGAGCAGCGCCTCGTGTCGATGCACCATCCGTTCACGTCGCCACGGCCGGAGCATGTCGAGCGCCTGGAGGATGACCCCGCCGGCGCGCGCGCCCGCGCGTACGACCTGGTGCTGAACGGCAGCGAAATCGGCGGGGGCAGCATCCGGATCCACGACGCCGGGCTGCAGGCGCGGATCTTCCGATTGCTCAGGATCAGCGATGCGGAAGCGAAGGCGCGCTTCGGCTTCTTTCTCGACGCACTGCGCTACGGGACCCCGCCCCATGGGGGCATCGCCCTCGGCCTGGATCGGATCGTGGCGCTGGTCGCCGGCGAGTCGTCCATCCGCGACGTCATGGCGTTCCCAAAGACGGCGGCGGCAGTGGACCTGATGGCCGGTTCGCCGTCCGCCGTCGACCGCCGGCAGCTCCGCGATCTCCACCTGGACGACGGATGACGCACGCTGGTGCGCGAGTTGCGGCTGACGCCCCTGGCGTCGCTGTTTTACGCCGCGTCCGGGACGTCCGCGGTTACCAGGACGCGCGCTTGCACGCGCGTCCTTGACCCGTGCGCGGGGGCGTGCTACTGATTGAGCAGCCGCGCGCCATCGGGCGGCGCGCCCAGGGGACGAAACCGATACCTACGCCTGCCGCGCCAGCATCCGTCAAGATTCCGATTCCTGACGAGGGTCTCCAGACTCTCTTCGGCGCCAGGGACGAAAACCTCCGGCAGATAGAAGATCAGTTCGACGTAGAGATATCGACCGCCGGCACGGAGCTCGTGGTGAGTGGCGATGCGGAGGGGCTTGCTCGGACCGAGCGGGTCATCGACCACTTTACCGGCATGCTGCGCGACGGCCACACGTTTTCGCGTGAGGACGTTCGCCGCGCCACCGAGCTGGTGAGCGACGATGTCCAGATAGACCTGCACGACGTCTTCCTCCGCACGCCGGTGCAGGTGTCGAGCCGGCGGCACGTCAAGCCGCGCAATCTGGGGCAGCGCCAATACCTGGACGCCATCGAGCGGCACGATCTGGTCTTCGGCATCGGCCCGGCGGGGACCGGCAAGACCTATCTCGCGATGGCGCAGGCGGTCGCCTTCCTGGTAGCGAAGCGGGTCAGCCGGATCGTTCTGGCCCGCCCGGCGGTTGAAGCAGGGGAGAAACTGGGGTTCCTGCCGGGTGACCTGCAGGACAAGGTCAACCCGTATCTTCGTCCCCTCTACGATGCGCTGTACGACCTGCTGCCTGCCGAACGGGTGGAACGCCTGCTCGAGCAGGGCGTCATCGAGATCGCGCCGCTTGCCTTCATGCGCGGCCGGACGTTGAACGATGCGTTCGTCATTCTGGATGAAGCTCAAAACACGACGGCCGAGCAGATGAAGATGTTTCTGACACGGCTCGGATTCGGATCGAAGGCGGTGGTGACCGGCGACATTACCCAGATCGACCTTCCTCCCGGCTGCACGTCGGGCGTCAAGCAGGCATTGCGAGTGCTTCGCAACGTCAGCGGCGTGTCGATGATCTACTTCACTGAACGGGACGTGGTGCGGCACAAGCTCGTGCAGGCTATCGTCAGGGCCTACAAGCAGGCGGCGCCGGCCGATCGCGACGCAGCCGACGGTGCCGCGGCCCGGCCCGAGGCAACATGACCGACGCCGACCCCGACTCGGGTCCGGATGAACCTCCGCCAGCCGAGCCGCCCCGGCTCCGGATCACCGTCACCGATGGCCGCGGTCGGGAGCGGGGCTCCGATGGCCTGCCGCGGTGGCTTGCGGATATCGCGCCCCGCGCGGCCCGCGGCGAGCTCGCGATCGCCCTGGTGGGCGACGCGAAGATGCGATCGCTGAACCGTCAGTTTCGGGATGTGGATCGTCCGACCGACGTGCTGGCGTTTCCCTCCGGCGAGAACGGCCATCTCGGGGACATCGTGATTGCAACCGGCGTCGCGCGGCGTCAGGCGCAAGCGGCGGGGCATTCCCTCGCGACCGAACTCCGTTGCCTGGCCCTTCACGGCCTGCTTCATCTGCTCGGTTACGACCACGAACGCGACGACGGCCAGATGGCGCGCCTGGAACACCGCCTGCGGCGGCGCGGAGGGATCGCGTGATTCCCGCCCCGTTGGCGTTCGTGCCACTCCTGCTCTTCCTGCTCGGTTGCGCGTCGGTGTACGTCGGCACGGTCGAGGCGGCGTTCACGACGATGATGCGCCTGCCGCTCCGCCTGGGCGCCGAGCGTCGCGGGCGCCTCGACCGCCTCGGCTATCTGGACGATCCGCTCCGGCTGTTTGTCCCCGCCCGCCTGCTGCAGGGGCTGGTAATCGTCGCGGTCGCGCTCCTCGCGTTGGCCAGCACGCCGCGCAACGTGCTTCCGGTCGTGGTCGTGGGGCCCGGCCTCGCCGCCTTCGTCCTGGTATGCGCCCACCTGCTGCCGATGCTCATCGTTCGGCGCAATCCGGAAGGCGTGATCGAGGCACTGTTGCCGTCGTTCCACGTGCTGGTGGTGCTGCTCCGGCCGGTGACCCGGCCCTTGCTCCGGCTCGTGCGCGGAGCGGGAGGCAAGGGGAACGGGGTCGCGCAGCGAACGAATGGCGTCGTGGAGGCGGACCTGCCGGACGACGCCGACGGCAGCCTCGCCGACGGGAGCGTGCCACTCGGCGAGGAAGAAGTGGCAGAACGGGAGCTGCTGCAGTCGGTTGTCGACTTCGGCGATACGCTGGTGCGCGAGGTGATGACGCCGCGCCCCGACATCGTCGCGATTCGGTCGGACGCGACCCTCGCCGAGTTGCGCCGGGTCTTCGTCGAGCAACGCTATTCGCGCCTGCCGGTCTACGAGGACAGCCTGGACCGGGTGCTCGGCTTTGTCTTCGTGAAGGACCTCGTCGCGCTCGCGGACACGCGGGGCGGCGAGCGGGTGGTGAGCCGGCTGCTGCGTCCTGCCTTTACCGTCCCGGAGACCAAGCGTGTTGCGGATCTGTTGCGCGAGCTTCAGCGGGCGCAGGCCCAGATGGCGATCGTGCATGACGAGTTCGGCGGCACGGCCGGCCTGGTGACGGTGGAGGATCTGTTGGAGGAGATAGTCGGCGAGATTCGCGACGAGTACGATGTCGAAACGGAGCCGATCGTCGACGAGGGGTCGGGCAGCTTCGTTTTCGACGGCCGGGTCGGCTTCGACGATCTGTGCGAGCGGCTCGACGTCACCATCGAAGCAGAGGGTTGCGACACCGTTGCCGCCTACCTGCTGGCCAGGCTGGGCCGCGTGCCGCAGGTTGGCGAGTCGTTCGACCTGGACGGGCTGTCCGTCGACGTGCTGGACGGTGAGCGGCGGCGTGTCCACCGCGTCCGGCTTCGCCGGCAGGATCGCGCGGAGGCCGGCGCCCGCGCCAACGCATGAAGGCGGGTTTCGTTTCGCTCATCGGCCGGCCGAACGCCGGGAAGTCGACGCTGCTGAACCGGCTGGTCGGGGCCAAGGTAGCGATAGTCTCCGACAAGCCCCAGACCACGCGCACGCGTATCCTCGGGGTCCGGAATCGTGGCGGCGATCCCGATCCCGCGCGGAACGGCCAGATCGTCTTTGTAGACACGCCCGGCATCCACCGGCCGATGCACCGGCTGAACGTCCGGATGGTCGATCAGGCGGTCGACACGATCGGCTGGGTCGACGTGCTGGTGGTCGTCCACGACGCCGCGTCACGCACCGGCGCGGGCGACCGATTCGTTCTGGATCTCCTCGACCGTGCCTCGGCGCCGGTGATCCTGGTCCTCAACAAGATCGACCGCATCGCGAAGCCGGTCTTGCTGCCCCTGATCGACTGGTTTCGCCAGCAGCGGGACTTCGCCGCCATCGTGCCGATCTCTGCCCTCAAGGGAGACGGCGTCGAGGACCTGGAGAACCTCCTTTGGGAGCATCTGCCGGAGGGGGAGCGGCTCTACCCGGACGACATGGTCACCGATCAGCCGGAACGGGTGATCGTCGCCGAGATGGTTCGCGAGAAGCTGTTGCGCCATACCCGCGACGAGCTTCCATTCTCCACCGCGGTGCTCGTCGACGGGTTCGAGGAAGTGCCGGCGGAGCCGCCGGGGGAATCCGGTGACGCCAGCCGCGGGGGCGACCCGGCCCGGCGGTCCGGCGGCCTGCTTCGCCTTTACTGCTCCATAGTCGTCGATCGGCCGACGCAGAAACCGATCGTACTCGGCCGCAGGGGTGTGCGCATCAAGCAGATCGGCGTAGAAGCCCGGCGTGAACTGGAGCGCTTCTTCGGAAGCAGGGTCTACCTCGACCTTCACGTCCGGGTCCGCGCCGGGTGGCGGGAGAACGACCACATCCTGCGCGAACTGGGTCTCCACAGGTGAGTGCGCGGCCGGCCCCGGGAGTGCGCGGCAAGCGCCGCCCGGAGTGCCCGTGCTATCATGTACGGCTCAGTGAACGACCCAGTGGTACAACGATCCGGGATTCAACTATTCGCAGCCATCAGGGTGTCTTGTCGCCCCGCGGAACAGCATCATGCCGCCGCTTCGTCGCCTCGACGTCGTGCTCGACTCAGTCAAGCGACTGCAGCGGCTTGGTGCGACCGCTAACCTCCTCAATCTCCTACAGAAGCAGCATCCGGCCGACCTCGCCGAGGTGCTGACCGCGCTGTCGGACGCCAATCGCAGCGCCGCCTTCAACACCCTCGTCGAACACAACCGCCGTCTCGCGATGGAGGCGATGAGTGAGGTCGACGCGGAGGTGAGCGCAACCCTGCTCGTCGGCCGCACGCCGGTGGAGCTGGTTTCACTGTTCGAGGAGCTGCCGAGCGACGATGCCGCGGCCCTCATCAACCGGCTTCCCGAGCCGATCTCCTCCGAGGTGATCGAGCTGATGCGCCGCGCCGACTCGGGCGAGGCGCCGGACCTGCTGGCCTACGAGGATCAGACGGCCGGCCGGATCATGAACCCGGACGTCTTCGCGCTGACCGACGATCTGACGGCGGGAGAGGCCATCAAGGCGCTGCAGAAGTCGCGTGAGGTGGAGATGGTCTTCTATCTCTATGTCGTCGACGAACGTCGCCACCTCGTCGGCGTCGTTTCGCTCCGCCGCCTGCTGCTGGTCGCCCCCGAAACACCTCTGAAGCGGATCATGACGTCGGAACTGATCAGCGCGCGAGTCGACACCGATCAGGAAGAAGTGGCTACCGAGGTGGCCAACTACAACCTGCTTGCCATCCCGGTGGTGGATGACGAGAACAAGCTGGTGGGGATCATCACCGTGGATGACGTCATCGATGTCATCAAGGACGAGGCGACGGAAGACATCCTCCGTCTTGCCGGCGTCTCCGCCGACGAGCACATCGCGACCTCGCCCTGGGAGGCATGGCGGAAGCGGCTGCCGTGGCTGGGCATCAACCTCGTGGCGGCTACCCTTGGCGCTCTCGTGGTCCGTCAGTTTCAGGCGACGATCGAGCAGGTGGTGGCGCTGGCCGCGCTGATGACCGTCGTGGCGAGCGTCAGCGGCAACGCGGCGACCCAGACCCTCACGGTAATCGTCCGCGGCCTCGCCATCGGCGAGCTCACCTGGGGCAATTCGCGCCGTGTGCTGGGGAAGGAAGTGCTGGTGGGAATCGCCAATGGCCTGCTTCTGGGCGTCGCAGGCTCGGCCATTGCCTGGTGGGCCTTCGGCAACCCCTACGTCGGGGCGATCCTCGCCGCCGCGATGGTCATCAACCTGTTGATCGCCGCGATCTCCGCCACGCTGATCCCGCTTGCCCTGCGTGCGTTGAAGTTCGATCCGGCACTGGCGTCGGCGGTCTTCATCACGACGATGACCGACATGTTCGGGTTTTTCGCGTTCCTTGGTCTCGCGACCGCCTTCCTTCCCTATCTGCAGCGCGGCCTCTGATCGCCCGCCACGGCACGCGCGGCTAGTGACCCCTCGCCCGCTTCGCGGGAGTTGCCCAACCGCATCCCAAGCCATACAGTGAGCATGTGATGCATCGTTCCAAGGAATCCGTAGCGCGGGCGTTTCGCGCGACGCTCGACCTGTTCGAGACCGGCGTTGCCATGAAGCGCCAAAGTCTCCGTCGCAGTCACGCCGGGGCCAGCGACGAGGAGATCGATCGGCGACTTCAGCAGTGGCTCCTCGATCGCCCAGGGGCCGAGCATGGCGACAGCCCGGGGCGTCGAGTGGACCTGCCCGACCTGACCGCGTGATCTCGCTCGAATCGGTACTACGTCGAGTTGATGCCGACCTCGCCGGATCGCGCGTGTCCTTTGCCTTGATTGGTGGATTGGCGGTCTCTGCCCGAACCGAACCTCGATTTACACGGGATGCGGATCTCGCCGTAGCGTTGGATGGCGACGCAGAGGCGCAGTTTCTGGTGCATCGCTTGCGGGTGCTCGGATACGGCATCGAGGCCATCGTGGAGCAAGAGGCTGTCGGCCGGCTTGCGACGGTTAGGTTGACCAGTTCTCCAGCGCCGCAGGCGCCGGTCGTTGACCTGCTGTTCGCTTCGTCGGGCATCGAATCCGAGGTGGTTGCCGAAGCAGAACCGATCGAAGTGCTGCCCCGCTTGACGTTGCCGGTAGCCACGACTGGACACTTGATTGGGCTGAAGGTCCTGTCTCGTGACGACGTGAATCGCCCACAGGATCTCGTTGATATCAGGACTCTTCTCGCAGCCGCCTCGGCAGCGGATCTGGAGGTTGCGCGCAACTGCCTCCAGCTCATTGCCGCCAGAGGCTACGATCGCGGGCGCGATCTCCTGGCCGACCTGAACCGTCTGTTGGATGACTGATCGCGGGCTCACGGCATCGGGATCCGCGCCACCGCCATGTGCAGGTGAGCGTCGGTTCCGTAGCGCCAGCGATGAACGGCCAGCAAATTAAATGTTAGCGCCTAAAGTATGAATATACAGGGCGGAGATAGCGCCACACGTTAAAGGGTGGCGAGCTTTGGTTAAACATGCGACTCACCCCGAGTCGCTAGCCGCGAGCATTGACCCAGACCGGACTCGACCACGCCATCACGATACGTCCCCGGATCTGGTTCCGCTGCCGCAGGCGCAGGTAGTAGATCGCGTCGTCGCGGAAGCCGCCGTCGCGCCCCGACCAAGCGAAGTCGAGCGCGTCGGGCCGCAGGTCGTGAATCACCCGGAAGCCACCGTCCGGCGCGGAGTAGCGGAGTATCTCGACCGACTCGATGACGTACCGCCGCCAGACCCCAGTGCGGCTTGCCCGGCTGCGCGCGATGATCGTCCGAGGCGGCGATGGTGCTGAGGCGCAGCCCTCGCCCCCGGGCGTCCTGCGCCGAGATCCCGGTCCGCGCCGACGAGGACCGGTTCGTGAACTCGCTGTGCTCGAAGGCAAGCGGATGGCTCGGGTCGTACGCTTCGGGCGCGCCGCGGAAGTAGACATTGTGGTGGCCCCAGGGCGCCGGGAACGACGCCTCGTAGGCGTGCAGTGTCACGAACTCGCCCGGCGCATGGTGGGCATCGGTCGCCGCCGTGTACTCCTCCCAGACGTGGGGGCCAAGACCGCGCGTGAAACCCTCGCGCTCCGGCCCGTTGCTGTGGTCCGTCATCGCGTGGAAGTCGAGCCCGGCAACCCAACGCGCGTGGTCGAAGACGTTGCTGCCGACCCCGTCGAAGCTGTGCTCGGTGTGCGAATGGAGATCGCCCCAGTACGTCTGCTCGGCCGGCCGCTCCGCGAACGCTTCCATCGGGTTGCTCCGCGCGCGAAGCAGGTCGACCCGGGCGACCGCCTCCAGGCGCACGATTCCCGGCGACGAGCAACTCGGTTGCGATGCCGCTGCGTGACGTGAGCGTCGCATCGTGCTCGACCGGCTCGAACGCGCCGCAGCCGTCGTGGTCGACGCTGACCAGTATCGGTTCCGGTTCGGTCGAGACGATCGCCGCGCGCATCCCGCGGCTCCCTTGTGATGTGTCGCCGTACACGACCTCGATCGTCTCTCCTTCGCGCAAGGAACCGGAGGCGACGTTCGCGCGGACGACAAAGACGTAGCGTTCCGACCGGCCGTCGAGTCCCGGCCGCGCCGACTTCACGAGAAAGTCGGACGTTTCGGATTCCACTTCCGCCTCTACCCGGACATCCGTGCCGGAACCGTACGCCGCGATGTAGTGATCGTCGGTCGGAACCGATGCCTGCAACCGGTTCGCGGAGTTGCGCTCGCCGGCGTGCCAAGTGTCCGGCAACTGTACGCGCAACGCGCCGCCCGGGGCGATGCCGTCCGGCCCCACGGTGTAGGTGACGGTCCAGGTGCCGTAGTGGCCGGCAATCCCGAACGCCGGCGAGACCGTCACGGTCTCCCCGGGCTGCCCCGCCCATGTCGCCAGCGAGCCCGCCACGAGAAGCGTCGCCCCCGCCAGGATCAGTCTTCGCGTGGCTCCATGACAACGCTGCATGGCTCTATGGAGATGCCGGCCGGAAGTATGACATGCGATGACGGATCGGAAGGTTCGGCCGGGGGTTCAGTAACCCAGGACGCGGTAGTTGCCGTCCAGGATCAGGCGAACCGAGACGTACAATCCCAACGCCCCGCACAGCACCCAGGGGGCATTCATCGCGAGGATGTAGCCGTACATCTCGCCCCTGGTAATGTGGACATGCCTTCTGGCCACGAAAAAGCTCACCAGGTAGACGGACGTCATGTAGGTCCACTGCCAGAACAGCATGACGCCAAGAATCCCGGCAAGGACCGCCGGCATGAGGTCGACGGTATAGGCCGCGTAGAGGATCAGCGTCGGCGCTGCCGTAGCGAAACCGTTGGCGATGTCGACGTTAAAGCCATACGTTCGGCGGTCCGCATAGGACGCATCGAACTGCGAGTAGGTAGCCCAGACATCCGCCCAGACCGTCGGAGACAGCACCTGCCTCAACGGGACCCTGGTGGAGAGAAACTCGCCGACCGGTCTTCGGCCCGTTTCACGTTGCCGGCTGCGCCAATACACGGCGCGTTTCTCGATATGGTCCCGCCGGAAGAACAGACACGCCTCCCAATAGCAAATCAGCACGTTGACAGAGAAAAACACGCTGAACAGGCAATGAAGGACGGCGAAATCCCCGTTGTGGTAGTAGCGGACGCCGGGGCCGAGAAGAGCCAGCGGTGCAATCATCAGCACCGCCAACAGTCCCGCCGGCATCCCGGAACCGTTCGCGGACGCGCCCTGGCCTGGTGCTGCTCTGTCGGCGCCGGAGTTGACCACGGCGGGATGTTAGCCCGCTGACGAGGTTCCGCGATCCTCTGCGGTTCTGGCGTGAGTCGAGGGCGGTCGCCAAGCGGGGCGACCGCCCATGACTGTGGTCTCGCGTGATCCGGCCAATCTATCCGAGCGCTTCGAGCTCGTCCGTTACTTCCTGCGGCAGCCGGAGCTCGCTGGTCACCGAGAAGGCGTTGAACTGCCCTGCGAGCGCCCGCGCCAATTGGCGGTCGGCTTCGCTGTCGACGACGCCCGTGAGGGTTACGTGCCCGCGATCCACGACGATATGGATCGACGGATTGGCCCTGGCGCCGTAGTGCCAGAACGTGGGATTCCCGTAGATGGCGCGGGCGATGCCATACCGCAACCGGTCATCGAACTGCGATGCCGGAAGGACGCTGATCGCGTTGGTCACGACCGTCACGCCGTCAAGTGCGTCGACGCGTTTCTCAATGGCCTTCGCCTTGTGTTCCCCGGTAACGTGACCGGAGAGCACGACGTGTCCCTCCTCGGCGATCTCCACGTCGATGTTGTCGAAGACCGTGAAGAACGAATACCGGAGCACCTGTTCCTGAATCCGCTGGAACAGATCGCTCTTCGGCCCGTCCGCGGCTGCGGGTGACACCGGCAAGGCCGTCAGGACGAGCGCCAGGAGCGGCAGGCCGATTCGGCGCGAATTCGACAGTGTAGTCATCGTGAGTTGGTCCTTTCTGCGCGCGTCGTTCCCGGACTACCGGTTGCGCGCCAACCCACTTGCAAGCAATATTCGTGCCAAGTCGTGCGAGGCTCGAACACGCGGTTTCCTTGGCGGGCGTGCGCGAGACCTGTTCCGCCGAACAGGCACAATCGTCCGTGAAGGAGGACAGGTTCCAGGGGCGGCCCGGAGTGTTGCCGAGCCCGTACGTTCCGTGCGCCGGCTATTGGGCCCCGCGTCTCGACAAGGCGGCTAGTCGGCGGTCGGCTTCAGACCCATCGCGCGGCGCCACGCCGAGATCTGTCCGATGTGCGTTGCTTCGTGCGCGGTCAGCATGTACTCGACGATGTCGCCGACCTTGGGGAAATGGCTGCGCATCGCCTCCGCGGAGTCGCTGGCGAAGAGCGCGGGGTCGGCGTTGGCCACCGCCTCGGCGATGCGCTCGTGCTGCGCTCCCAGCGCCGCGAGCAGCTCGGACTTGGACGGGTACTGCGACGCGTCGCTGCTCGGCACGCCGTCCGGGGAGGGCGCCTCCCATTCTGCGGGGGCGGTTGGCTCCAACCCAATGGTCTTGGCGAGGAAGTTGGACGAAGACGCGAGGTGACGCAAGGTCCAGGCCGGATGATTGACCACGCCGTGCGGTTGGCTGACCATCTGCTCGTCGGTCAGGTCCTTGACCAGCGACTCGATGTGGCTGAGATTGAACCGATAGATGAAGAGAGCGTGTTCGTACATTGAGGATCTCCTGGGTGAGCGGCTGACGGGCCGGCGAATCGAGGCCCTAAGTATACTGGCTGCCGATTCCACACCGGCCGGCCGGACTGCCAACCGGCAATCATCCGCCGGCCACCGCGTGCAGGACCTTCACGGATTTCAACTGCTTCTCGAGGTGAATCGTGATCAGGGCCTGGTGCGCGGCCGCCAACTCGCGTTCGCCCGCCGTCGGAAGTGACGCCTCGGCCAGCCTGGCCGGTGGCAGCTCGCGCGCGGATTGAAGGAACGCGAAGGCGGCAGGCGACAGCAACAGTCCACGCGGCGACGGTTCGCATCGCTGGCAGATGAAGACGCCGCCGGCGGGATCGAGCCTGGCGCCGGCGTCGAGCGCGCGGCGGCATCGCGTGCATTCGCGGAGCGGCGGGTAGACGCCCTGAAGGCGGAGGAGCCAGTACTCGAAGTAACGCGCCAGCCGTTCGACAGGCACGCCGGCGGCGAGCGCCTGGACCACCGCCGCGCCGAGTCGGAAGAGCCGCTCGTCAGGGGCCGCCTCCGGCGCCCACTCGTCAATCAATTCGGCGAAGTAGCCGACATGCGCCAGCCCCTCGGCGGTCGGCGCGGCGAGGGGCGAGCACACCGGCTCGACGTACCGGAGGCGCACCAGATCGCGCTGCTCCCGCTCGAAGTAGGCGACCCGGCCCAGCGTCAGCGGCTCCAGTGCCCCCCCGTAGCGGGAGCGCGGACGACGCGCCCCTTTCGCAACGCCGCGGCGCTTTCCGCGATCGGCGGTGAGGAAGACGACGATCCGATCCGTCTCGCCCAGCTTGTAGGTCCGGAGAACCAGTGCGTCCGCGGCGTGAAGCGGCATGCGGTCGTCCGGCATGGTAGCGTAATGACGCCCCGTGTGCCCGTCATGACTCTTCAGGATCTGATTCTCAGGCTGTCCGGTTTCTGGTCGGATCGCGGCTGTCTGATCCACCAGCCTCTCGACGTCGAGGTGGGGGCCGGGACAATGCACCCGGAGACGTTCCTGCGCGTCATCGGCCCCCGGCACTGGAACGTTGCCTACGTGCAGCCGTCCCGCCGGCCCGCCGACGGCCGCTTTGGCGAGAATCCGAACCGGCTCTTCAAGCACCATCAATTCCAGGTGATCCTGAAGCCGTCGCCGGACGCCGCGCAGCGGCTCTATCTGGACAGCCTGGAGGCATGCGGCATCGATCCGACCCGGCACGATGTCCGGTTCGAGGAGGACAACTGGGAGTCGCCGACCCTGGGCGCGTGGGGCATCGGCTGGCAGGTGCTGCTCGATGGACTCGAGATCACGCAGTTCACCTATTTCCAGCAGGCGGGCGGTATTGATCTCGCCCCGATCTCGGTCGAGCTGACCTACGGCCTCGAACGGATCGCGATGCACCTGCAGGGGGTGGACGACGTCTACGACCTTGCGTGGGCGCCCGGCGTCTCCTACCGGGAGGTGCGGCATCGCGAGGAATTGGAGCAGTCGAAGTACGCCTTCGGCCAGGTCGACCTGCCGGCTGGCGAGTTCGGGCGGATGCACCGCGATCTGTTCGATCGCTACTTCGAGCTGGGCGAGCGGCTGCTGGCGTCGGGCCTGACGTTGCCGGCGCTCGACCACTGCCTGAAGTGCTCGCACACCTTCAACCTGCTCGACGCAAGTGGCAGCATCGGCGTGACCGAGCGCGCGGCCTACATCCTGCGCGTCCGGAAGCTGGCTGTCGCCATCGCCGAGGCCCACGCGGAATGGGAGCGCAGCCAGATGGCGGGCGAAGAGGCAGCCGGTGCGCCGGCGGCGGACCCGCAGGAGATCGGAAGAACGGTGGGCGCATGAGTGCCGAGTACCACGAGCTGCTCATCGAAATCGGGTGCGAGGAGATGCCGGCGAGCTGGATACCCGGCATCGAGGCGCAACTCGCCGACCGGTTGGCGTCCCGTCTGGACGAGGTCCGGATCGCCTGCCGGTCGCCGGTTCGAACGTTTGTCGCTCCCCGCCGGCTCGTGGCCACCGTGGCCGAGCTGGCCGACCGGCAGTCCGACCTGGAAGAAACCGTGACGGGCCCTCCCGTCAGGGCCGCCTTCGACGCCACCGGCGAGCCGACGCGGGCCGCCCTCGGCTTCGCCCGCAAGCAGGGAGTCGATGTCACGGAGTTGGAACGCATGCAAACGCCGAAGGGGGAGTACCTCGCCTGCCGCCGCCGCCAGGCCGGCGGCGCGACGGCGTCGGTGCTGGGCGGCGTCCTCGCCGCCACGCTTCGCGACCTGGCGTTTCCGAAGGCTATGGGCTGGGACGCCATGCTCGACGATGGGCGCGGTGAGTTTCTCTTCGGCAGGCCGGTCCGCTGGCTGGTCTTCCTGTATGGCTCGCGCGTCGTGCCGTTCGAGATCGGCCGGACCCCGGGCGCCGAGGCGACGGGCGTGGCCCCGGTCCGGTCCGGGAGCGTTACGTTCGGGCACCGTTTCTTTGCGCGGAAGGGGACACCCGGAGCGCCGATCGAGGTGTCGTCGTTCGCGGACTACCGTGCGCGCCTGACCGACGCCTGCGTGCTGATCGAGCGGGAGGAGCGGCGCGCGCGCGTCACCCGCGAGCTGGAAGCGGGCGCCGCCGGGGTCGACGGGCGCGTGGCGACCCTAGACGAACAGTCGGCGCTCCACGCCGAGGTGCCCGATCTCGTCGAGCATCCCGCAGTCGTGACCGGGACCTTCCCCGGGGAATTCCTCGCATTGCCGGACGAAGTCCTCGCGACGACCATGGTGCACCATCAGCACTACTTCCCGGTCGTTGACGAAGAGGGCCGGTTGTCGGCCCATTTCCTCGCGGTGACCAATACGCCGGGCGACGATCCGGCCCGCAACCAGCGGATCGCCCGCAACGCGGAACGGGTGCTGGTGGCGCGACTGCGCGACGCGCGGTTCTTCTGGGACGCGGATCGGGCGCACCGCCTCGAGGATCGGCTGGACCGCCTCGACACGCTGCTGTTTCACAAGGCGCTCGGCAGCTACCGGAGCAAGTCGGAGCGCGTGGCGGAACTCGCCGCGAGGATTGCGGCGGACGTCCTCGGGCGACCCGACGCGGCCGTCGCCGCCCGCAGGGCGGCAGAGCTCTGCAAGGCCGACCTGGCCACCGAGATGGTGGGGGAGTTCCCGGAGTTGCAAGGCGTGATG
The DNA here is from genome assembly GCA_964636705.1 of uncultured Vicinamibacteraceae bacterium. Classification (GTDB taxonomy): domain Bacteria; phylum Acidobacteriota; class Vicinamibacteria; order Vicinamibacterales; family UBA8438; genus VXRJ01. The sequence goes on along the minus strand of CAZWUJ010000049.1, from coordinate 1,465 downwards.
GGCGGCGTCTACGCACGTGAGCAGGGCGAGCCGGATGCGGTCTGGCAAGCCATCTACCATCACTATCTGCCGATCGGAACCGGCGCCGACGACCCGCCGTCGCGCGATGCGCTGGGCGAGGGGGCGCTCGCCTGGGCAGCGGTCTCGCTCGCCGACAAGCTGGATACCGTCGTCGGCCTCTTCGGCGCCGGGGAGAAGCCGACCGGATCGCGCGACCCGCTGGGAATCCGGCGCCAGGCGCAGGGGATGCTGCGGATTCTGATCGATCTCCCCGAACTGACCGGCCTCGACGCGCGCGTTTCGGTCGGCGAGCTGATCGGACTCGGGCGCGCGGCTCACGCGCCGGCCCCGGACGGCGCCACGGCGCGGCTGACCGCGTTCCTGCTCGACCGGTTGCGCTACCTGCTCGAGGAACGCGGATTCGATCTGCGGAACGTGCGCGCGGTTACCCATCAGTCCCTGGGCCGGCTTCGGCCCCTGGACGCCCGCCGCAAGCTGGAGGTGCTGCCCGAGTTCACGGACACACGGGACTTCCGGACGCTGGCGACGCTATTCAAGCGCGTCAGGAACATCGCGCGGGAGCTGCCTCGCGACGAAGCATCGGTGGAGGCCTCCGGCGTGTCCGCCGAGCCGTTCGAAGCCGTGCTCATCGAGCCGGCCGAGCAGGCGCTTCTCGCGGAACTGACCGCCCGGCGCTCGGTGATCGAGGCTGCGGTGACGACGGGCGACGGCTATCGTGAGGCGTTCGCAGAAGCCGCGCGGATCGGTTCCGTCGTCGACCGGTTCTTCACCGAGGTTTTCGTCATGGCCGACGACCTGACGCTGCGGCGCGCGCGGCTTCGCCTCATGCAACACGTCGAGCAGGTCATCCTCCAGCTCGCCGACGTCTCGGAGATTGTGCGGGAGGGGTAACCTGACCGACCTGCGGCGGGTGCGATGAAGGTTCCGCCGCCTCACATGAAGCCGAACAGCAGCGGGAACGCGACGACGACGAAGGCGGCCCAGACCGCGTAGACCGGCAGGTAGTCCGTCTGCCACCGTTCCAGGGCGGAGAACGGGGTGCGGCCAGCCAGGAAACCCGCGTAAAGCCAGGCCGACCAGGCCAGGTTGACGAGCAGGATCAGGTTCTCGCCGAGTGCCGCCACGCGGTTCGGGCTCAAGCCGAACTCGGTTATCCGCCCCGCGATGGCGGCAAGGGCCACACCGTCGACGACGAGCGCGCTCACCACCAGCAGGAGCTGCAGCGCGTCGAACGCGTCGGGCGGGGCGTGCGGGTCCCGCGCGGAGACGGCGTAGAGCAGCAGGCCGAGGACCAGCGCGAGCAGCAGGTCGAAGCCGATCAGCACTTCCCGCTCCAGGTCGATGCCGCTCCCGGTCCAGACCATGGTGCCGAGGAAGACCAGCAGGACGGCCGCGAACAGCGGCGTGAACAGGCGCGTCAGCACGGGCGCCATGTTCTCGACGA
>CAZWUJ010000048.1:0-19250 GCA_964636705.1 uncultured Vicinamibacteraceae bacterium | reverse complement strand
GCGAGAAGGCGCCAGTCCTCAGCGGGTGCGAATCCCGCCCGGCAACTGTCGCTCCAGCCGGTAACAGTCGGAGCGGATGATGGAGGTAACGACATCGTCTGAAGCACCCGATGGCAAGGGTCGCCTCGGGCGGCTCAGTGACCATGCGGGCCGCAACGCGAGTGAACACCGAGCAGGCCTCGAAACCAATAGCGCGGAAGCCGATAGCTTCACGCCGTAGGCCATGGCGACCCTCCGTGCGACGCCCAAGACTCCGGAGAATCAAGCATTCTCGTCTCGCTCTTACTCGCCGACGGAAACACGAGTGTGCTAGTGTGGCAATTGCGGGACGTCGCCCGACGCCTCGCGGAGATGACATGAAGGCCCTGCAGTGTTACGCGTACAGACGCGGCAATCGGTGGCACGCCATCTGCACCGATCTTGACATCGCCGTCGATGACGAATCCCGTCAAGCGGTCGTTGAGTCGCTTGAAACCTGCATTGATCTGTATCTGGAACACGTCGCCGAGTTGCCGGCGGAGGAACGCGGACGTTTTCTGACACGGCGAGCGCCATGGCATGTCAGGGCGGCATTGGCAGTGTCGACGTGGATACATCGTCTCAAGGGCGCCAGCGACCAGCGCGCGTTCTTGCTGGAATCTCACGTCGCCGCACTCTCCTGACTTACCGGCGACCGAACACGCGCGCTGCCAGCCCGGACTGGCGCGTGATGGATGCCAGTGTCGGTCGCGGCGGCTGGTCTTGATGAGATAGTGCGCTGAGGTGGAGCGGATCCGATCTACTGACCGCCGCGCGTATTCCGGCGAAAATCGGGGGCAGTGAGGTCGAGTTCGGCGATGGGTACCACCTCGATCCGGTCGAACCCAACCGCGGGGAGATCGCGAATGAACGTCGACGCGTCTCCGACCAGCACTATCGACAGGTTGTCCGGGTGGAGGTGCGCCTCCGCCACCCGCTGAATCTCCCGCGGCGTCACCGCGTTGATCCGCAGCGGGTACTGCTCGATGGTGTCGAGGTCGAGACCGAAGATCATCGCTTCGAGCACGCGTGCGGCGATAGCGTTGGGCGTTTCCAGGGTCATCGGAAAACTCCCGGCCAGATAGTCCTGCGCCCCGCGCAGCTCGCGGCGGCTGACCCGCTCGCGGCGGAGCCGCGCGATCTCGTCCACCATGAGCCGGAGCGCCTCCGCTGTGGCTTCGGAGCGGGTGTCGGTCTGGGCGAGGAAGTCGCCCGACAGAAGCTGGCCTCCCAGATCGGCGCTCGCCGAGTACGTCAGTTGCCGGTCCGTCCGGAGCACCCCGGCGAGCCGATTGCCCCCGTCACCGCCCAGGATCTTGATCGCCAGATCGAAGGTCAGAAAGTCGTCGTGGGCGCGCGGTACCGCGATATGGCCGGCGCGGACGACGGTCTGCACGGCGCCTGGACGGTTGATCACCACCAGGCGGCGGGTCGGCATCGGAATCGCTTCGACCCCCGCCGCGGGGGGCTCTATGGTTCCGGCCTGCCAGTCGCCCAGCACGCGCTCGACCCCGGCGAACGCCTCGTCCGCCGTGACGTCGCCCACCACCGCGATGAATGCGTTGTTCGGCAGATAGTGGCTGCGGTGAAACGCCACGAGATCGTCGCGCGTGACGGCGCGGACCGACTCGGGGGTTCCCCCCCCGGGCATGCCGTACGGATGAAAGCCGTACACCAGCCGGTTGAAGACGGCCCCCGCGATGTAGTCGGGATCCTCGTAGCTCACCGGGAAGCTGTTCAGCACCTGGGTGCGCTGCCGCTCGATCTCCGCCGGGTCGAAAGCCGGACGGAGCGCCACGTCGGACAGGAGATCCAGCGCCACATCGAAGCTGTCCTTCATCACCAGCACGTCGACGAAGCTCAACTCCCGCCCCGCACCGACTCCCAGCACGCCGCCGATGCTGTCGATGGTGGTCGCAATCTCCTGCGCCGAACGCGTGGTCGTCCCCTGATCGAGCAGCCGGCCCACCATCTGGGCGACACCCGGCTTGCCGGCCGGATCGGACGCCGTCCCCGCCCGAAGGACCATCCGGACGCTGACCGCCGGCTGTTCGTGGTGGCCGACGTAGATCACCTGCAGGCCGTTGGCGAGCGACCTGATCTCGTACTGGGGGAAGACCATGTCGCGCCGGGCGAGGGGAGGCGGCGGCTGCTCCCGGGGCCAGTCCACTCGCTGCGCCGAGGCGGACGGCACGACCCCGAGGATCGCGACCGCGCAGGCGAGCGCGGCAGCGACCGGCGTAGCCGTCATGCGCCGGACACGGGCCGCCTTCACTGACCGCCCCTCCCGCTGCCGCGCGGCAGGATCGTCAACACCAGCCGATTGTCGTCGCGCAGGTAGGTCCGGGCCACCCGCTGCACGTCGTCGCTCGACACGTTCATGAAGATGTCGAACTCGGCGTCGGCGGTGGTCACGTCGTCATGCGCCACTTGCGCGTGCGCGAGATGCATCGCCTTCTGCTCGATTGTGATCCGGCCGATGACGTAATCGCGAGCGAACTGGTTCTTGGCCCTCTGCAGCTCGGCGTCGGTCGGCGGGTCGGTCTTCGCCCGGTCGAGCTCCGCGATCAGCGCCTGCGCTGCTTCGTCCGTCGTGCGGCCGGGCGGCACCAGCGCCACCGCGTAGAAGAGGTTCGGATCCTCGATCAGAACCGACTGGCCGAAAGCGGTGACCGCGACCTGTTCCTCGTACACCAGCCGCCGGTAGATCCGCGCGCTCTGCCCGTCGGACAGGATCTTCGAGAGGATGTGGAGCGGGTAGGCATCGGGATGTCCGTCGTAGGTAACCGGGTGGGCCACGATGACGGCGGGCAGCGGCCAATTGTCGGCTTCGACCGTCACGTTGCGCGGACCCGCCGGCGGGGGCTCGCGCGGCAGGTCGCGAGGCACCGGCCGTTCCGCCTTGGGAACGCGGCCGAAGAAGTGCTCCACCAACTGGAATGCGTAGTCGGTGTCGAAATCGCCGACCAAAGTGAGCGTGGCGTTTTCCGGGACGTAATACGTGTCGAAGAACGCCTGCACGTCCTCTATCCGCGCCGCCTCGATATCTTCCATCGAACCGATCGTCGTATGCCGGTAGGGGTGCGTGGTGAAGGCGTGCTCGTACAGGATCTCGTTCAGGAGGCCGAACGGCTCGTTCTCGTACCGGAGGCGTCGCTCTTCCTTCACCACTTCGCGTTCGGCGTCGAGCCCCTCCTGGTTGATCCGAAGGGTCGCCATCCGATCCGCTTCCATCCACAGCACCAGCGGCAGGTACTCGGCCGGGACGGTTTCGTGGTAGACGGTGGAGTCGTCGGTCGTGTAGGCGTTGCCGTCGCCGCCGATGCGCGTGATGAGGGCCAGGTGGTCACCCCGCTGGAGGTTGTGCGACCCCTGGAACATCAGGTGCTCGAACAGGTGGGCGAACCCCGTGCGGCCCGGCGGTTCGTCGCGCGATCCGACGTGGTACCAAAGCTGCAGGTGGACGATCGGCGTCGAGCGGTCCTCAGAGAGGATTACCGTCAACCCGTTGTCGAGCGTTTCGATCCGGTAATCGAACTTCGTCGGCCGGGTCTGGGCGGCCACCGTGACGACGAAGGCGGCCGCCAGCGCGGTGGTCATTACAGCGAAGGCGGCGGCTCGGCAGAGACGCGGCCGGGAACGCATGGGGGATTATCGCACAGTGTCCCGGCGGCCGGACCCTCTTCAGTCGAGGATGAAGCGAAACGCGAGACGGGTCCAGCGCATCGGCTCGCGGACGTACAGGTCGGGATCGATCCGCCGCTCGCGGCCGACGAGCACCTCGCCGGCGCCCACGCCGCCGCGGAAGCGGAACCCGAACTGCACAGTGCCGCCGTAGTCGCCGCTTCGGCCGAACCAGTCGGGGTCGCTCAGGAGCCATGTGCCGTCCAGTTCGCCGATCATTGCCACGCGGCTGCTGACGGGACGGACGACGCGGATCCAGCCGTTCGCCTCCTGCTTGTAGTCCACCTCGGATCCCGTAATCAGCGTCATCGCGCGGAGGCCGACGTCGATGTCGAACGATCCGATGTGCAACCGCTCCCCATAGGACAGGCCAATGTGGTTCCAGGCAGGCGACCCGGGGCTCTCGCGGTCGGTCCGGTGGCGCGAGACATGGTGGAACGTAAGTCCCACCTCGCCGCGCACCAGCCGCGCAAAGAGCGACAGGTCGATGGTGTAGGCGGTCTGCGTGGGATCGATCGGCCGCCGTTCGTCGCCCACTCCCGTCTCCAGGTTCAGGAAGACGTTGCCGCGGACGTACCACAGGTCGAAGACGTCCATGTCGACACCGACATCGGTATCCCAGGAGAAGTGCCGGGCGCCGTTGCCCGGAAGGCGCGCGCCCTCCACGTGGGCGAAATAGCGCGTCAGGAAGCCAAGTTGCGGGTCGCTCATCTGGGCGGGACGCGGGCCGCCTACGACCTGCGCCGCCGCCGGCGCAGCGCAGCCAATCAGCAGGAGCGCCATCACCAGCAGGCGGCCAAGCATGCGTTCCACGAACGGCGCGAGATGATCCAGCTTGAGCCGCGCCGCGATGTCACGGAGATGCGTGGCGCGACGTTCCGGATCGTCCTTGAGGATGCGACGCAGTTCCGTCAGCGGCCCACTTGCCCGGGGCTTCCACCGCACCCCGGTGAGCCCGTGACGCGCACCACGCCAGGCGAGAAGGTGCCCAACCGCGAGAAAGACGAAGTAGTAGGCGATCAGGTTGGGGCCCGGCACGAAGAAGAGCAGGGGGCCCAGGATGGCCGCCGCTATACCCGATCCGACGAGCCGCCGGACGTGCCGGTCGGCATCGCGCTGCAGCCCGGCGCGGGCGGCGGCGACGGCGTCGTCGGACTGCATATCGTCCGGATGGACCAGCGTAACCGTGCGCCGGCTCCGCAAGTGCCAGAGCATTCTCCAGTCGACGATCGCCTCGGCGATCCAACCGATGATGACGTTGCGGAGGCGTACCAGCCAGGGCCGCCGCCCCGCGGGATCGTCCGGCAGCGTCGACAGGCGTTGGGCCCGGCGCGCTTCCTGCGCCTCGGCCATCATCTGCCGGAACCGCGCATACCAGCCGCCCCGCGACGCGCCGACGGTGGCGTCGGTCCGGCCAGCCTCGACCGACTCGCAGTAGAGCTCGTACAGCGTGGGACCGATGGGGACGAGATAGACGTCGAAGTCAGACAAGGGGCACAAACGTTCGGCAGACCTGCGCTACGTTCTCCACTCCGCCGCGCGCTGCGGCAAACACAACCGCCCATGATCCTCCACCCCGCGCCCCCGGCGCAAGCCGACTGTCCGGAACGCGGGTCTACTACAGTACTGCGGTGATCCTGATCTCGTGCGGCGAACCGTCGGGCGACCTGTACGCCGGCGCCCTGGCCGGCGCCCTGCGGTCGATCGATCCCGCGGTGACGGTATGCGGCCTGGGCGGCGACCGGGTGCGCGATGCCGGCGCGGAACTCGTGGGGCACTACCGGGGGCTGGCTGCGACGGGGCTGTCGGAAGCGCTCGCGGTGGCGCCCCGCTCGTACGCGGTGTACCGCCGGATGGTGGCGCGGGCCCGCGCGGAACGTCCCGACGTCTTCGTCGCGATCGATTTCCCGGAGATCAACTTCCGTCTGGCCGCGGCGATGCGGCGTCTGGGCGTCCCGGTGGTCTACTACATCGGGCCGCAGCTCTGGGCGTGGCGGCGGGGACGGATCCGGACGATGCAGCGGGTCGTCGATCGGGTTCTCGTGATCTTCCCGTTCGAAACGGACATCTACCGCGAGGCGGGCATCCCGGTCGAGTTCGTGGGCCATCCCCTGCTGGAAGTGGCAACCGCGTCGGTCGGGCGGGAGCCGTTCCTGCAGCGGCTCGGTCTCGATCCGGCGGCGCCGACGGTCGCGCTGCTGCCGGGTAGCCGGCCGAACGAGGTGCGGGCGATTCTGCCCGATGTGGTTGGTGCGGCGGCCCGCATCCGCGACCGCGTGCCGCACGCCCAGTTCGTGGTCGCGCGGGCGCCCCATCTCGACGACGGACTCTTCGCATCGATTGCCCCGCTCGAGTCGTCCGGCGCGGCCGCGGTCGTGGAAGGCCGGACCGACGACGCGCTGTCCGCGGCCGACGCCGTAGTCACCGCGTCCGGCACCGCCACCGTGCAGGCCGCCATCCATCAGAAGCCGATGGTGATCGTCTACCGGCTGTCCGCCGTCACCTTCCGGATCGTGAAGGCGTTCGCGCACGTGCCGAACGCCGGGATGGTCAACCTGATCGCGGGACGGCAGGTCGTGCCGGAACTGCTGCAGGACGCCTTCACGCCGGAGGCGGTGGCCGGCGAAGTGGTTCGCTTCCTCACCGACGCGGAAACCGCTGGCCGCGCGCGCGCCGCCCTCGCGGAGGTGCGCAGCCGGCTGGGCAGCCCCGGCGCGAGCCGCCGGGCGGCGGCGCGCATCCTGGAGGTCGCAGGACGGCGAACCCCTTCGGAATCACTATAATCGCCAGTCATGCGCATGGGTCCGAGCAGGCACGGGGTAGTCGTTTGTACCGCCGCGGCAGCGGCCGTGCTGATTCTCGCGGCCGCCGCTCCAGCAACGGGCCAGACCAACGCGGGCACGCTGGAGGGCGTCGTGCGCGACGAATCGGGCGCCGTGTTGCCGGGCGCGACGGTGGTAGCCGCGCATGTCGAGAGCGGCTTGTCAATCGAACGGATAACCGGCGCCGACGGCCGCTACTACATGGCGGCGCTGCCCATTGGCGAGTGGACCGTCACGGCCGAGTTGCCGGGCTTCCGCCGTGTTGTGCGCACGGGAGTCTTCCTCGATCTGGGACGCACCCTGGAAGTGGCGTTTCAGCTCGACCTGGGGCAGATCACCGAAGAGGTGACGGTCACTGCGGCGGCGCCGCTGCTGCAGTCGACCACGGCGGAGATCAGCGACATCATCGACACGCGCGAGGTGGAGCAGATTCCCCTGAATGGACGGCAGTTCCTGCAGCTCGCGCAACTGAGCGACGCGGTGGTGATCCCGCCCGGCGGGACGCGCGGCGCGGCGCTGCAGCAGGCCGGACCCTTGCCGAACGTCGGCGGCCAGCGCGCCGGTCACAACATCTACCTGCTCGACGGCGTGAAGGTGACCGACGAGCTGTTCAACAACCTCGTGATCAATCCGTCGGTCGACTCCATCCAGGAGTTCAAGATCCAGAAGTCGATGTACCCGCCGGAGTTCGGCGGCAAGGCGTCGGCCCTCATCAACGTCGCGACCCGCTCGGGCGCCAACCAGATGCATGGCAGCGCCTTCGCGTTCGTCCGCGACGAGCGGTTCGACGCGCACAACTTCTTCGACCCGCGCGACGAACCGGTGCCGCCGCTCGATCAGCACCAGTTCGGCGGCAGTCTGGGCGGACCCATCGTGCGCGACCGGACGTTCGCCTTCATCAGCTTCGAAGGGCAGCGGACGGTCCGTTCGTTGACGAAGACCTTCTCCGTGCCGTCGGCCGCCGTCCGTGGCGGTGACTTCGGCGGACAGGCGGCGATCTGCGATCCGCTGACGCGTGATCCGGCGACCGGCGCCTGCGGGTCCTACTTTCCCGGCAACCGGATTCCGGCGAGCCGGATCGACCCGGTCGCCGCCGCGTTCCTCGGGGCGGTGCCGCTGCCGAACGCGGGCGGGGAGGTGCAGAACCTGACGTCGGTCGAGCGCTCCGAGTCCGATGTCAATCAGTTCAGCGCGCGGATCGATCACCGCTTCGGCGGCGCGGATCAGTTCTTCGCGCGCTTCTCGACCTTCGATGCCGAGGACCTTCAGCCGTTCGGCACCAGCGTGCAGCAGGAGTCGCTCATCCCGGGATTCGGCCGGACGCTCACGACGAGCACGCGCAACCTCGCCGTGAGCTGGGCCCGGCCGATCGGAACGACGTTCCTGAGCGAGACCCGTTTCGGGTGGATGCGCGTCGAGGGCGGGCAGGCGAGCCTCAACCGGGGCATCGACTTCGCCGGTCCGCTCGGCATCGCCGGGGTGACGAGCGACCCGCGCGACGTCGGCTATCCGCAGATCGACACGGCCGGCCTGTATAGCGCGATGGGCGATCCGGCGAGCTTCGTCTATCGGAACAACGAGCACTTCGAGCTGTACCAGAACGTGCTGATTGACCGGGGTTCCCACCACCTGAAGTTCGGCGGCTACTGGTTCCACCTTCGGTTCCGCCCGGAGAATCCCGACACGCCTCGGGGCCGGTTCGCCTATACCGGCCGCTTCAGCGGCAACCCGTTCGCCGACTTCCTGCTGGGATATCCGGTCTCCGCCCGGGCTGGCATCGGCGGCCGGGGCGACGAGGATGCCCGCACCAACTGGGTGCACCTCTTCGCCCAGGACGACTGGCGCGTGCGCGACGGCCTGACCGTGAACTACGGGTTGCGCTACGAGTTCAATCAGCACATGCGCGACGTCGACAACCGGCTGTCGACGATCGATCTGTCGGTCCCGGGCGGCCGCTACGTGATTGCGAGCGACGATGCGGGGAACATCTCGCCAGCGGCCGAGGCGCTGCTGCCGCAGATCCCGATTCCATGGGTGACGTCGGCCGAGGCGGGATGGGACCGGAGCCTGCTCCGGCCGAGCAGCGTACGGCTCGCGCCGCGCTTCGGCTTCGCCTGGCTGCCGGACGACAGCGGGCGGACAGTCGTGCGGGGGGGGTACGGGGTCTTCCTCAACCAGTGGGCCTACAGCGTGCAGACCGCCTTCACGCGGAATCTCCCGTTCTTCCTTCTGAAGCAGGTGGATGTGCCGGCGGGCCAGTTCGTGCCGCTGGCCGATACGCGGTCGATCCTGGCGTCGGAACAGACGGGCAGCATCGGCGGCTCGATCATGGACTACGACTACTTCGTCGAGTACACGCAGACCTGGAGCGGCGGTCTGCAGACGGAGATGGGTCCGAGCCAGATGCTCGAGCTCTTCTACATGGGGTCCTACACGATCGGCGCGGACAACACGACCATCCGCAACGTGCCGGTTCCCGGCCCCGGATCGATCAGCGCGCGCCGTCCCGTGCCGCAACTCGCCAGCGTCCGCGCCATCCGCTTCGACGGCAAGTCGATCTACCACGCGGTCACGGTCAAGACGGTCCGGCGCATCCTCGACGGTCTCGCGTTCGATCTCGCCTACACGCTGTCGCGCTCGGAGGATGACGCCTCGAGCCCGGGGCCTACTGCCTTCGAGGCGAATGTCCCGCAGGACGTGCGCAACATCTTCCCGGGCGAGGTGGCGCTGTCGAGCTTCGATCACCGGCACCAGTTCGTGGGGAGCGCGACCTACGAGCTGCCCTTCGCGGCCGGGGCCGGCGGCGCGCGCGAGGCGCTGTTCGGCAACTGGCGCTTGAACGGCATCATCACCGCGCAGTCGGGCGCGCCGTTCACGGTGAACGTCACCGACGACATCGCCAACATCGGCGCCGGTCCGGCCCAACGTCCCGATCTCGCCGGCGACCCGAACCTTTCGCGGAGCGAGCGCACGCCGGAACGCTGGTTCGATACGGACGCGTTCAGCCTTCAGGAGGCGTTCACCTACGGCAGCGCGCCGCGCAACTCGGTTTTCGCTCCCGGGTACTTCAACATCGACCTGTCGCTCGCCAAGAACTGGTCCCTCGACGACGGCAGCCGGCTGGAATTCCGCTGTGAGATCTTCAATCTGCTCAACCGCGCCAACTTCGACCTGCCGAACCGCTTCTTCGGATCGCCCAACTTCGGCCGCATCTTCAGCGCCCTCAACGCGCGGGAGATGCAGTTCGGGCTCCGCTGGGCGTTCTAGGAGGACGCTCGATGACACGGACGAGAGTCGCAGCGGGAGTCGCCAGCGTTCTGTTACTTGGCCTGTGTCTGGCCGTTGCATACGCTCCTGCCGGCGCCGAAGCCGTGGCGGGCGCCCAGACCCCGGCCAGCGAGGATCCGATCTCCATCCGGGCCGGCCTGATCCTCGATGGGACTGGTGGGATGCGCGAGAACGCGCGCGTCACGGTCGCCGGCAACCGGATCACGCGCGTCGACGGATTGCGCGGCGCGGTCGATTACGATCTTTCGGAGCTCACGTTGATGCCCGGGTGGATCGACACCCACGTCCACCTCGGGTCCCATTTCGACGACGACGGCAGGGTGCCTGGCGCCCCGGGCGCCCCGGAAGAGAGCGAAGCGGAACTGATGCTGCACGCGTTCGCGAACGCCTGGCGCACGCTGCTGTCCGGCGTCACCACGGTGCAGAGTCTCGGGGGCGAGATCGACGGCCCCCTCCGTGATCGGATCGCCGCCGGCGACGTCCCGGGACCGCGCCTGCTGACGTCGCTCCGCCCGGTGACCGCGCGCACCGGTGACGTGGACGCGATTCGCGCCTTCGTCCGGGAGCTCAAGGCGGACGGCGCCGATGTCGTCAAGATCTTCGCCTCGGGGAGCATCCGGGACGGCGGCGAGCGGACCCTGAGCGACGAGCAGATCGAGGCGGCGTGCGGCGAGGCGCGGGCCCAGGGGCTCCGCTCCACCGTGCATGCCTACGGCTCGGAAGTGGTGAGCGCGGTGGCCCGGGCCGGCTGCAACCAGGTGGAACACGCAAACCGGTACGATGCCGACACCATAGCCCTGCTCGCCGAGCATGGCACCTTCGTCGGTTTCCACACCGGACTGCTCTGGGACAACTACGCGCAGTTCCGCCCGCGGTTCATCGGCGTCGGGAACTACACCGAGATCGGTTTCGAACGGATGCGCGAAGCGCGCCGCATCGGCTTGGAGACGCTGCGCGAAACGCTCCGCAACAGCGACGTCCAGGTCGTCTTCGGGACCGACGCCGTGGCGGGCGCGCACGGCCGCAACATCGAGGAGCTGATCGTCCGCGTGGACGAGGCCGGCCAGGACGAGATGGACGCGATCGTCTCCGCCACGTCGATGGCGGCGCGCGCAATCGGGATGGGGGAGGACCTGGGTCAGATCGCTCCCGGGTTCATCGCCGACCTCGTCGCTGTAGAAGGCAACCCCCTCAACAACATCGAGGCGTTGCGCAACGTCCGCTTCGTCATGCGGGACGGCGTCATCTACCGGAACGATCCGTAGAGTCCGGCCGCTGGTGCGCCGGTCTGGTGCGCCGCCCAGGTGCGCCGCCCAGGTGCGCCGGCCTCCAGGCCGGCAAGACATGCTGAGACGAGGCTGGCCGCCGCCAGCATGAAAGCGGGCTACGCGCCAGCTTCCGTATCGCCCCACAGAGCCACGGCGGCCCCGGCGCCGAGCATGAACCCAAGCCCAGCCCCGTTCTTCAACGAGTCCGGACGCCGCTGACGAACGGCGGCGCCGTCGGTCACAGTAATGCGGTCTCCCAGACTCAGAAACAGCGGAAGCTGTTCGAAGCTGGTGGTCGACACGTCGCGCGGTTTCTGTGCCGCTGCCACCCACGGCATTGCAACGCTCGCGGCGACACCGGCGACCAGGGCGAACCGCTTGGCGCACCGGCGCGCCGCTCGCTCCATTCCCATTTGGTGTGCCGCGGATTGCCCGCCTGGAGGCCGGCGCACCAGCTAACCGTGCCGGCCGGGGAGGGCGACGGGCGTCGGGTCGGGAGTGAAGTCCTCCCCCGGATTGATGAAGCGGTTCCGCTCGAGACCGTACTGCCGGTCGTAGAGCTGCTTGTACCGCCCGTCGAGGGCCATGAGCTCGTCGTGGGTGCCCCGCTCGACGACCTCCCCGGCTTCGAGCACGAGGATCTGATCCGCGCTGCGAATGGTCGACAGCCGGTGCGCGATGACGAAGCTGGTGCGTCCCGCGCGCAGGGCGCGCAACCCGTCCTGAATCAGCGCCTCGCTCTCGCTGTCGAGGCTGGACGTCGCCTCGTCCAGAATCAGGATGCCGGGATCGGCGAGGATGGCGCGGGCAATGGCGACGCGCTGCCGCTGGCCGCCGGAGAGCTTGACGCCCCGTTCCCCGACGATCGTGTCGTAGCCGTCGGGAAACTGATCGATGAACTCGTCGCAGTGGGCGAGGCGGCTAACCTCCCGGATTTCCGCGTCGGTCGCGCGCGGTTTCGAGAACGCGAGGTTGGCACGGATGGTGCCGTCGAAGAGGAAGTTCTCCTGCAGGACTACGCCGAGGTGGGCGCGGTAGTCGTGCAGGCTGATGGTCTGGAGGTCGCGTCCATCAATCAGCACGCGTCCGGCGATCGGGCGATTGAACGCCATCACCAGGCTGATCAGGGTGCTCTTGCCCGACCCGCTCGATCCGACCAGGGCGGTGGTGGTGCCCGGGGCGGCAACGAGTGACACCCCCTTCAGGACCGGCACGTCCGGTTCGTATTCGAACCAGACGTCTTCCAACCGGATCTCGCCGCCCAGCCCGCCGAGCGCCTCGCGCTCTTCGTCTTCCTGATCCTCGGTCGCCATCTCGCGGACTTCGCGGATCCGGTCGAGGCCCGCGAACGCCTCGGTGATCTGTGTCCCGATCTGCGAGATCTGAATGACCGGTGCGATGACGAGGGCCGTGAAGAGGAGGTACTGCAGCAGCTCTCCCATCGTCCACTCGCCGGATATCAACGCGTTGCCCCCGAGGACGATCATCAGGGCGCCGATCAGCCCCATCACGAACGTCGAGATCGAGGTGACAGCCGAGACGCCGGTCACCGTCTTGGCGACGTTTCGGAACAAGCGGTGCGCGCCGCGCGCAAAGACGAGTTGTTCGCGCTTCTCGACGGCGTAGGCCTTCACGATCCGGATGCCGCCGAGCGTCTCGCCCAGCCGCCCGGTCACTTCCGCGTTGATCTTCCCCCGCTCGCGGAAGACAGGCCGGATCCGGGAGAAGGCAACCGCCATTGTGATGCCGAACAGGATGAGCACGAGCAGGGTCAGCGTCGTCAGCCTCCAGTTGAGCCAGAAGAGCCAGACGAGGGCGATCGACGCGGTGAGCAACCCTCCGGCAAGTTGGGCCAGACCCGTGCCGACAAGGTTCCGGATCCCCTCCGCGTCGGTCATGATCCGGGATATCAGGACGCCGGTCTGCGTCGAGTCGAAGTAGCGGATCGGAAGGCGCGACACGTGCGCCATCACCTGCTTCCGCATTTCGGTAATGGCCCGCTGGGCGGCGACGCCGAGCACCTGCGACAGAGTGAAACCGGATACCGACTGCACCACAGCCGCGCCGAGTCCGATCCCCGCCAGGAGGAAGAGCTCGTCGCTCCGTTGCGCCGGAATCACCTCGTCGAGGATGTAGCGCGACATCGCGGGTAGCACCAGCCCGGCGAGGCGGCTCACCAGGATCAGCACCAGGCCGAGGGCCAGCCGGTACCGGTAGCGCCACATCAGGCCACGCGCTTCCTCCCACGCCGTGGCGGTCAGCTTGCGCTTCCGGCGGGGTCCGGGAACCTCGGGCATGCACCACCATGGTAGTAGACTTCGCCCGTGACCGATCGGCGACGCCGCATCGTGCACATCGACATGGACGCGTTCTACGCGTCGGTCGAGCAGCGCGACCGGCCGGAACTGCGTGGCAAGCCGGTCGCCGTCGGCGGACGGCCGGAAGGGCGCGGCGTGGTCGCGGCGGCCAGCTACGAGGCGCGCGCGTTCGGCGTCCGGTCGGCGCTGTCGATGGCGCAGGCGGTCCGCCGCTGCCCCGAGCTGGAAATCGTCCGCCCCGATTTCGCGAAGTACCGCGCCATCTCGCAGCAGGTGTTCGCGCTCTACCGCGCGGTCACGCCCCAGGTGGAACCGCTCTCGCTCGACGAGGCGTACCTCGACGTGTCGGAGAACGCCTGGGGCGAGCCGTATGCGACACGGGTGGCGAAGCGGTTGAAGGCGCAGATCCGGGAGACGACCGGCCTCACCGCGTCCGCCGGCGTCGCGCCGAACAAGTTCCTGGCCAAGATCGCCTCGGCATGGCAGAAGCCGGACGGACTGACCGTCGTCTCCCACGAACGGGTCGAGCCGTTTCTGCAGCAGTTGCCGGTGGGCGCTCTCTGGGGCGTCGGCCCGGTCACCGAGCGCCGGTTGCGCAAGGCGGGCATCGAGCGGCTGGTGGACGTGCGCGCCGTCGACGAGGCGACGCTCCATCGCCTCGTGGGCAGCCATGCCGAGTCGCTCCGGCGGCTGGCCCACGGCATCGACGAGCGGCCGGTGGTGGCGCAACGCGAGCGGAAGTCGAGGAGCTCGGAGCAGACCTACGCGCTCGACGTGATCGAGATGGAGACGATTCGCGCAGAGATCGATCGGATGGCGCGCGCGTCCGCCGACTGGCTGCGGCGCGCCGGCATCCGCGCGCGCACCGTCACCGTGAAGGTGCGCTACGACGACTTCACGACGATAACGCGGAGCGAGACGGCGCGCCCGGCGACGGACGATGCGGACCAGATCGCGCGCCGCGCGCAGCGGTTGATAGACCGGACGGACGCCGGCACGCGTCCGGTACGCCTCCTCGGCGTCGGCGTCCATGGCCTGGTGGGCGCCGAGGACGACGACGATCCGGCCGAGACCGGCAACGTCTGGCCGCGTCTCTGGGACCTGCCGCCCAGCGAGCCGGCCCATCCGTGATGAGCGATCGCTCCGTGCCACCCGGTCTCGCTGCGCTCGGTTGGGACGACGCGTTCGCCGCTGCGTTCGCCGCGCTGGATGACGCCGCCCTGGTTCCCGCCCGCGTCGGCATCGAGCACAACCACATCTACCGCGTCGTGACGGCAGACGGGGAACGGATGGCGCAGGCGGCGGGCCGGCTCAGGCACGAAGCGACCGGCCAGGACCAGCTCCCCGCCGTCGGCGACTGGGTCGCGGTCGCCGTGAACGAGACCGACGACACTGCCACCATCCGCTGCGTCCTGCCGCGCCGCACGAGCTTCGCGCGCAAGGCGGCCGGCGATCCGACGACGCGCCAGGTTGTGGCGGCGAACATCGACGTCGTGCTCGTCGTGGCGGGCCTGGACCGCGACTTCAGCCCGCGCCGCATCGCGCGCTACCTCGTGGCGGCGGCCGAGAGCGGGGCGCGGCCGGCCGTCGTGCTGAACAAGCGCGACCTCTGCCGGGATGTCGACGCCGCAACGGCCCGGGTGCGTGACGCCGCGCCGGACGTTCCCATCCACGCCACGTGCGGCGCGACCGGAAACGGTGTTGATCAGCTCGAGCCGTATCTGGCGCCCGGGCAGACCGTGGCGCTGCTCGGATCGTCCGGCGCCGGGAAGTCGACCCTGATCAACCGCCTGCTCGGGGAGGAGCGCCAGCGGACGCAGCCGGTCCGCGGCGCCGACCAGCGCGGCCGCCACACCACGATCCACCGCGAGCTGATCCCCTGCCCGGGTGGCGGCATCATCATCGACACGCCGGGCCTGCGCGAACTCCAGATCTGGGACAGCGCCCGCGCGCTGGAGGACGCCTTCACCGATATCGACGCACTGGCCGCCGACTGCCGCTTCCGCGACTGCGAGCATCGCACCGAACCAGGTTGCGCGGTTCGCGACGCCGTCGGCGCGGGCCGCCTCGACGCGGGCCGCCTCGACCACTACCACCGCCTTGCCGACGAACGCGAACTGCTGGTGCGGCGGCGCGAGGAGCTGGCCCGCCGGCAGGAACGGGGGCGGGCTCGCAAGAAGCGGTAGGGTCCGGAGTGCCGGTTGCCGCGGGCGAAGTGCAGGTGACCGCGCAGGAGATCCGCCGCGTCGTCGATCCCCTGGATCAGACGCTCGATATCCGCCGCGCCTTCGACTTCATCGAGGGCGAACCCAACGTCGACCTCGACCGGCTGGGCTACTGGGGCTCCAGCTACTCCGGCGCGCACGCCATCTGGGCCGCCGCGAACGAGCCGCGAGTCGCCTGCGCCGTCGGCCAGGTGGCGGCGGCGGACTCTCTCGACCTCGCGCAGACCTCCTGGAGAGACAGCGGCATCGATATCGAGCAGCATGCGCGGGAGCAGGCGATCCGTCGCGCCCGCGGCGAGATTGCACCCCTGCCGCAGCAGACCGACAAGGCGCCGAACCTGAACGGCTGGGCCCATCTCGACAAGGTGCTGGAGTACCGCCCCGTCAACGACGCCCACCGCATCACGATCCCGCTCCTCGTCATCGACGCGGAGAACGAAGAGCTGTTCGACCGCCACAAGGCCGGCGAGCTCGCCGTCGAGCGCGCGAAGGCGAACGGCGCCCAGGCCGAGTACCGCGTCATTCCGGAGATCACCCACTACGCCATCTACCGCGATGCCTTCGAGGAGTCGGCCCAGATGGCTCTCGACTGGTTCAACGACTGCCTGAAGTAGCAGTTTCGGTGCGGCCGGATGCCGGCGTGGACGCCGGCGCACCACCCGACTGCATGCCGGCGTGGACGCCGGCACACCACCCGACTGCATGCCGGCGTGGACGCCGGCGAACCAGCCGACTGCACGCCGCTGCGCCAGGGATAGACTGCGGCACGATGCTGGCGGCGGCCGACGTAAAGCGGATGGCCCGGGAGGCGGGGTTCGACCTCTGCGGTATCGCGCCGGCGGAGGCGTTCCCGGAACTGAAGTACTTCGACGAGTGGCTGGCGGCGGGCTACGCGGGCGAGATGCGGTATCTCTCGCGATCGGCGGACCGGCGGGCGGACGTGCGGAACGTCGTGCCGGCAGCGCGGTCCGTCGTTGCGCTGGGCGCCGTCTACAACACCGACCGGCCGTATTCGACGGAGGCGGACGACCCGGATGCGGCCCTCATTTCCCGCTACGCCTGGGGCGAGGACTACCACGACGTGCTCGGCCGCCGCGCCGACGCCCTGCTGGCGCACATGCGCGAAGCATGCGACGAACCCTTCGAGGCACGCTGGTACGTCGACACCGGGCCGGTCCAGGAGCGAGTCTACGCGCAGTACGCCGGGTTGGGCTGGATCGGGAAGAACACGTGCCTCATCCATCCTGAGCAGGGGTCGTGGATATTCCTGGCGGAAGTCATCACCAGTCTGGCGCTCGAACCGGACGCGCCACAGCTCGATCAGTGCGGCACGTGCACGCTGTGCATCGAGGCGTGCCCGACCGATGCGCTCCGCGAGCCGTGGGTGCTCGACTCCACGCGCTGCCTGTCGTACCTGACCATCGAGCTGCGCGGACCGATCCCCGAGACCTGGCGCAACGCCATCGGAACCCACGTCTACGGTTGCGATGTCTGCCAGGATGTCTGCCCCTACAACCATCCCGCGGCCCGCTCGGACGATCCTGCGTGGCAGCCACGGCCGGCGTTCGACCAGCCGACGCTAGTGGACCTGTGGCGCCGGACGGATGCCGAGACGCAGGCCCTTCTGTCCCGGAGCGCGATGTCGCGCGCGAAGCTGAACGGCTTCCGGCGAAACGTGGCGGTCGCGCTCGGCAACAGCGGGACGGCGGCGGCGCGAGCGGCGCTGGGTAAGGCGGACGCATCGGCCGCGGCGGAGCAACAATCGACCCGGGATCCAGTCGTTGCCGAACACATAGCGTGGGCTCGGCGGCGTCACGAACCGTGAGACAATGGATCGCAATCAGGCGGCCCCATGAGTGATTCCGAGTCCCCGAAGAAAGGCATTGCATCCCTCGCTCCGTCGCTGTTGGTTTCGATGCCGCAAATGGCGGATCCGAACTTCCATCAGACGGTCATTCTGCTCTGCGAGCATGGCCAGGAAGGAGCGTTCGGCCTCGTCCTGAATCGGCGGACGGAGACGGCGGCGGCGGACGTCGTCGGGATGTCCCCGCCGGTGTCCGGCCGGAGCGATCTGGAGCTCTGGATCGGCGGACCGGTTTCCCCGGAACGGGGCTGGATCCTGCTGGGAGACGAGCCGAGCGACGCCGATTCGGTCCAGGTCTGCGACGGGGTGTTCCTTTCGACCTCACAGACGCTGCTGCGCCGCCTGCTCGAGTCGCCCCCGCCCCCGCGGACTCGCCTGCTGACGGGCTACGCCGGCTGGGGCCCGGGCCAGCTCGACGCGGAGCTCTCCCTGTCGTCGTGGCTCAACGCCGATGTCGATCTCGATATCGTCTTCGACACCGAGCCGGATCGGATGTGGGAAGCGGTGATCCGTCGCATGGGCGTCGATCCCGCGCTCCTGCAGACCGGCGGCACGTCCGTCAACTGACCGGCCGTTCGCGCTCACGTCTGGTCGGAGAAGGCCCGCCTACGGACCGCTTCCCAGGGCAACGATCGCCCCTCCGGAAGGAAGTCCTCAAGCGCCACCAGGCGCTCGAATTCGCGGTTGGCGCCGTCACGCCCGCGTCAGCTTCCGGAACTTGATCCGCTGCGGGTGGTTCGCCTGCCAGCCGAGGCGCCGCTTGCGGTCGGCTTCGTAGTCGCTGTAGTTCCCAGCGAACCAGACAACCTCGCTGTTTCCCTCGAACGCGATGATGTGCGTGGCGATCCGGTCGAGGAACCAGCGGTCGTGGCTGACGACGACGGCGCAGCCGGCGAAGGCGAGCAGGGCGTCTTCGAGCGCTCGTAGCGTGTCGACGTCGAGGTCGTTGGTCGGCTCGTCCAGCAACAGCAGATTGGCGCCGTTGCGCAGCAGCCGGGCGAGGTGGACGCGGTTGCGCTCGCCGCCCGACAGCGTTCCCACCTTCCGCTGCTGATCGGCGCCGCGGAAGTTGAACCACGAGACGTAGGCGCGTGAGGCGACGGTCCGGTTCCCGAGCGTGACGTCGTCCTGCCGGTCGGAGATCGCTTCCCAGACCGTTGCGTCCGGGTCGAGTTCGCGGTCCTGATCGACGTAGCCGACCTGCACCGTCTCGCCAAGGCGGATCGTCCCGGCGTCGGGCTCCTCCTTGCCGGTGATGAGGCGGAGCAGCGTCGTCTTGCCGGCGCCGTTGGCTCCCACCACACCGACGATGCCGGCCGGAGGCAGGGCGAACGACAGTCCCCCGATCAGGGCCCGCTCGCCGTACCCCTGGATCACGTTGTCCGCTTCCACCACGATGTCACCGAGGCGCGGGCCGGGCGGGATGTAGATCTCGACCGTCTCGATCGCCGTGGCGGACTCTTCCGAGAGGAGGCGCTCGTAGGCGTTCAGCCGCGCCTTCCCCTTGGCCTGCCGAGCCCGGGGCGACAGGTTGATCCACTCCAGCTCGCGCTCCAGCGTCCGCCGCCGCTTCGCTTCGTGCTGTGCTTCGACGTTCAGCCGTTGCTGCTTCTGGGCCAGCCACGACGAGTAGTTGCCCTCCCACGGGATGCCGGCGCCCCGGTCCAGCTCGAGGATCCAGCCGGCGACGTTGTCGAGGAAGTACCGGTCGTGCGTCACCGCGACCACGGTGCCGGGAAACTCGTCGAGATAGCGCTCGAGCC
>CAZWUJ010000047.1:0-19738 GCA_964636705.1 uncultured Vicinamibacteraceae bacterium | reverse complement strand
ATCAGCCAACGCCTCAAGCGTCCTGACCGTCGCGACTTTTACCTCGGGCTGCTAGGCGGGTGATACCGAGTTCGCTTGCGACGCTGGTTGATTGCCCGAGCCGCTTGGGTGTGAATCCGCGGGGTCTAACTCGGGTGTTCCGGAACGGTCGTCCGGCGCGTTGGAACGCGTAGTTGTCGCGCCGCATGGGCCGACTTGTGACGCAGTCCGAACATGGTTCGATGCTTCCTTCGGGGCGGATGTGCCGCTGTGTTCGGCCGTTCCGATACCCGGGAAGCAGCGCTCGGTGCGCTCGGTGCGTTCCGGGAGGTTTCCTGCAGGCGCCCCATTTCTTGAAGCTGCAGTAACGGGTTTCGGCGCGGAAGTGCACGATGCCCGCGGCGCGGTGCATCGTAGCGGTTCGGAAGACGTCTCAGGGATGGACGAGGCTCAGACCTCCCGCTACAGCCGCGCCGCGGGTGCACCAGTACGAGTGAGGCCGGCCGGCGACGGCACGCGATGTTGCTAGCGCATCTGCAGATCGGGATTTGGAATCCGGACGGCCACGGCCCGCCGCAGGATCACAATCAGTCTCGTGCTGCCCAGTGGCATGCTTCGCCCAGCGGTCCATCAGGTCGCGGCGCTTCTTGAACAGATCCGACCGGGCGTAGGACCGCTCCACGGTGCTTTCCACTTGGTGCGCCAGAGCTGCCTCGGCGACCGCATGCGGAACGTTCGTCTGCTCGCTCGCCCAGTCGCGGAACGAGGACCGGAACCCGTGCACCGTGTAGCGGTCCCCTAGATCGCCTTCAGGGCTTGGGCTATCGATGCCGACGCTATGGTCCCACCTGCGCGTGTTGGGCGATGGGAAGCACAAGCCGGCCGAACTGAGCAGCCCTCTCACGGCCTCCAGCGTTGCGACGCTGGCCGGGGAGAGCGGCACTCCATGCTCACGGCCGCCCTTCATGCGCGCTGCCGGGATGCGCCGCTCGGCAGTCTCCAGGTTCATCTCGCTTCACCTTGCACCCCGTGCCTTACCCGACCGAACGGCGCTGAGTATCGTGAACCGGAGGCAGCGCCGCGGAGATCGCCGCCTACGCGCAGCTCGACCTCCAAGGTGAGTTCCAGGCGCCGACCGGTGCACTTTGAGCGGCTCGTGTCGCTCGCGCTCGAGGAGCGTTAGCGGACGGCAGCCTCGGGCTCGCGGAGAAAACCGTAGAGGTCCGGAGCTGGTTGCTGCGACGAGCCGCAAGACGATGGCCCGGCCGGCCCGGTTTTCGTAGGGAGTCCGAGGTTGTCGGTCGCGACTCCGCCCGTCACTCCGGCAGCGCGAACGAAAAGACGGCATTGCCCGCCGCGATGGCGACGTGCTGCCGGCCGTTGACGGCGTAGGCCATCGGTCCGGCGTGGACGCGGCCGCCGATGTTCTTGTACCAGAGCCGCTCGCCGCTCAGCGCATCCAGCGCAAAGAAGAAGCCATCGGCGGTTCCGCCGAACACGAGATCGCCCGCGGTCGACATCAAGCCGGACGTCGTGCGCGTGTCGACCTCGAATTCCCACCGGAGGTCGCCGGTCTGCGGGGACAGGGCTCGCACCGCCCGGGTGTAGTTCTCGAGGGGCTCGGGCGATTCCCCGCCCCCGGCCCGGTAGCTCTGCCCCTCCTCGTATTCGACGGGGCGGATGAAGTACCGCGTCGCGGCGTCGTAGGCCATGACGTAAATCAGGCCGGTCCGCGGACTGTAGGTGGGCGACCACCAATTGGATCCTCCGGTGATGGCGGGAGAAACGACAGTCCCTTCCGCCGACGGCTCCATCCCGGGCACCAGAATCGGCCGGCCGTTCTCGTCGAGCCCTTCCGCCCACGTCTGCCGCGCATACGGCGTGCCCAGCAGGAACTCGCCCGTCTCTCGGTCGAGGACGTAAAAGAAGGCATTCCGGTTCGGGAAGAGCATCAGCTTCCGCTCTTCGCCCTCCCAGACGGCGTCGGCCAGAATCGGGATCTGCGTCGCGTCCCAGTCGTGAATGTCGTGGGGCGTGAACTGGAAGTACCACTTCAGTTCACCCGTGTCGGCATCGAGCGCCACGACCGAGTCGGAATAGAGATTGTCGCCTTCGCGCACCGAGCCGTCGTAGTCCGGCCCGGGGTTTCCGGTGCCCCAATAGAGGAGATTGAGCTCCGGATCGTAGGAACCGGTCATCCAGGTCGCGGCCCCGCCGGTGCGCCACGAATCGCCCGACCAGGTGCGGTTGTCCGGATGGTCCGGGCTGGGTGTGGTGTAGAAGCGCCACTGGCGTTCGCCCGTCTCGAGGTCGTAGGCGTCGATCAGGCCCCGGATGCCGTACTCGCCGCCGGCGACGCCGGTAAACACTTTGTCGCCAACGATTAGCGGCGCCGCGGTCTTGCTGTAGCCGGACGACGCCACCTGCACCTCGGAGTTCCAGAGCACGCTGCCGGTGCGCGCGTCCAGGGCGACGATGTGCGCGTCGAGGGTGCTCATGATGACCCGGTCGCCCTGCACGGCGACCCCGCGGTTGTTCCGGCCGCAGCAGAAGATCAGCTCGTCCGGCAACGGGTGTTCATAGCGCCAGTAGGGCCGGCCCGTTGCCGCGTCGACGGCGATGACGGTGCTGGGCGATTCGGTGATGTACATCACGCCGTCGACGACGAGCGGCGTGGTTTCCGCGCGGTCGAGGACCGCCAACTGGTAGACCCACTCGATCTCCAGCTCCGCCACGTTGCGTCGATCAATCTGGTCCAGGCGGCTGTAGCGCTGCGCCATGTAGTTGCCGGAGTACATCAGCCAGTTGTGCGGCTCGGCGTCCGCGTTCACCAGCCTTTCCGCGGTGACCGGCGAGAACGCCGGCGCCTCGCGCTGTTCCGCCTCCGTCTGCGCGCGCAGCCCGCCGTATGCGGTGAGCGCCACCGCCACGGTTGCCGCCACACTTGCCGCCGCGATCCAGGTTCGTGTGGTCACGATGCACCTCATGTTCGTTCCGGCCGCGTCGCTGGAAGGCCGGATTGTAGCAGCCGGAAGGGCTGTTCCGGCAGTTTGGCCGGGCGGCGCGGGGAATGCGCTAGACTGCCCGGCATGCTGCGGGCGGACGGCGGCGGCAGGCTCCTCGGCGACACGCGGCGGAGCGTTCTGATTCTCGCCGCGCTGGCCACCGCCATGGCGGGCTGGGCGGGGTTGGAGGCGCGGCCGGCGGGTCAGGGAGCGCCGGCCGGCGAGCACCTGAACCCGGTGGTCCACCGGCTGGCGGCGGGCGAGCTGGTCTTCGGCGTCAGCACCTACGACCTTTCGCTGGAGCACGCCCGATCGCTGGCGCGATCCGACATCGACTACGTCTACGTCGACATGGAGCACGGGCCGATGGATTTCGCCGCGCTCCAGACGTTTCTGCTCGGGATGACGGACAAGCAGGCGATTGCCGCGAGCGGCAGCCTGCGGCCCCGCGTGGCGGCGCTCGCGCGCATTGCGCCGTACGGGCGCGACGATTGCCACCTGGTTCTGGGGCGTTTCCGGCAGGGAGTACGCGCGGCGCGCCGACCTTTGGCCACTCAACCCGGACGGCGATCTCGTATCGCTCATGATGATGGAGTCTGTTGAGGGGGTGCGGAACGCGGACGCGATCGCCTCGGTAGCAGGGGTAACCGGCTTCTATGTCGGACCGAGCGACCTCTCGAATTCGTTCGGCCTGCCGCGCGACGCCCCGGAAGTGGAACAGGCGATCCAGGCAGTCGTGGATGTCTGCGTGGCGCGTGAGCTCGCCTGCGGCATCACTGCGTCGGCGGCCGACATGCCGCGCCGGATCGCACAGGGCTTCCGGATCCTGGGGGCCGGGCGCGCGGGCGGCGGATTGACGGCGGCGAATGCGGCGGCGGTTGAGGCGGGGCGCAACGCCCCTCGGAACTGACTCGGACCCGGAAAGCGAAGGCGGCGGTGGCGGCACGGGCGAACGACTCCACGAATCCACAACTCCGCTTTTTTCTGGAGACGGCCACCGTCGCGGCCGATGAGGTCACGTCGCTCCGGCGCCGGATCCATGGCGAAGCGCTCCGCGCGTCGCGTTGCCTCGACAGCGGGAACTTCACGTCCATCCAGGTCTCCGATCTGCGGCGGCTGTTCGACCTCTACGACCGGCTGTTCTTTCGGGGACAGTTGCGCGACGCGCTCGACGGGACTCCGCTCGACTTCCGGCTCTCGAACCGCATGACCCGCGCGGGCGGCAAGACAGCCTGGTACTCGCGGCGCGACGAGCACCGCAAGCTCCGCTACGAGATCAGCGTGTCGAGCGTCCTCCTCTTCCAGTGCTTCACCGACGAGGATCACCGGGCGATCACGGTCGTCGGCCTCACCTGCCGGGATCGTCTCGAGGCTCTGCAGGGAGTGATGGAGCATGAGGCGATCCACCTGGCGGAAAAGCTCGCCTGGGGGCGGACCAATTGCGCCGCCCGGCGCTTCCAGCAGATTGCGTCGCGGCTCCTCGGCCACCAGACGCACACCCACACCTTGATTACGGCAGAAGAGCGGGCGGCTGCGGCGTACGGGATACGGCAGGGGGACCAGGTCCGGTTCGAGTACGACGGGCGGCGGTACACGGGCACAGTGCGACGGATCACGCGGCGCGCCACCGTGCTGGTGCGCGACAAGCGGGGCGAGCCGTACACGGACGGCCACCGCTACACCACGTTCTATGTCCCGCTCCGTCAGTTGCAGCGGGTGGCGTGACGTGCGGCTGGCGCCGGCCTGGAGGCCGGCGAACCGTACGGGGGGCGCGGCTGGCGCCGGCCTGGAGGCCGGCGAACCGTACGGGGGGCGCGGCGGGCGCCGGCCTGGAGGCCGGCGAACCGGTACGGGCCGGCGCACCTCAGGGTGACGTCCAGCCGGTGCGTAGCGAGTCTCGGTCGACGGCCACGCCCTGCAGGTAGACCGCGTCGATCCGCCGCGTGTTGGTGATGTCGTCGAGCGGGTTGCCATCGAGGACGATGAAGTCGGCCCGAACCCCCGCCGCCAGACGGCCGGCATCGGCCAGACCGAGGCGATCCGCCGACCGGCTGGTCGCGACGACGATTGCCTCCATGGGACTCAGTCCGGCCGCCACCATCAGTTCCAGCTCGCGGTGCGCCGAGAAGCCGTAGATGTGGTCCTGCACGCCGGAATCCGAACCCAGCACGAGCGGCGCCCCGGCCGCGTGCAGCTTCGCGAGGCTCCGCTCCATCCGTGCGTACGAGTCCGCAGCGCGCTCGGCGGCGGCGGGATCGCGACGGCCGAACGAATCGTTCATCCGGTCCAAGACGTCGGCTGCCACCGTCTCGGCAAGCAGGGGCTCGCTGACCCAGGAGGGCGGCACGACATGCCGGCCTCGTTCCGAGATTCCCAGGTTGGGCATGACGAAGACGTCGTTCGCGACGATAGCGTCGATCAACGCGTCGTCCATCTCCCGGTCGCGCACCAGGTGGGCGAAGCCGTCAACGCCGGCCGCCACGAGGTCTTCGGCGTCTTCGTGATAGAAAACGTGCGCGATGACGTCCAGGCCCTGCTGGTGCGCCTCGTCGATGATTGCGCGGTAGTAGGCGGGGGCCAGCTTCTCGACCGTGCCGCCGCGGTCGTCGACCCAGATCTTGATGAACGATACGCCTTGGTCGGCCAGCTCCCTGACCAGCGCGCGACCTTCATCCTCGCTCGTCACGCCCGCCGCCGACGGCCGTAGCGCGGCGGCGCCAGGACCCGCCATCGGCGCGGCCAGACCGCGCCCTGCCGTGAACAGACGCGCTCCGCCGATTCGGGCCGCCGCCTGATCGCGCTGAATCTCGCGCCACAGCTCGCCGGCGTCCGTGCCCAGCGAGACGATGACTCCGACGCCGTGGTAGGCGTAGCGTTGCAGGTGGTCCTCGACGTTCTCGCGGGTGTAGTTGGCGGCTTCGTAGGTGAGGCCGCGCTGAAACCCGACGTGGCCGTGCAGGTTGACGAGGGCCGGGATGACCGTCCGGCCGGAAAGGTCGACGACGGGCGCGCCGTCGGGAACGGTCACCATGTCCGCGGGACCTGCGGCGATGATGACGCCTTCATCCACGACCAGCGCGCCTGCCTCGATCGGCGCGCCCGAATCGCCCGGAATCAGACGGGCGCCGTTGTAGACCACGGCGGTCGTGGACGCGCTGCCGACGGCGGGATCCGCCGCAGGTTCGCCGGCGCACGCCGCGAGCAGCAGCACGGCGGACGGCAAGAGGTAGGTGGCTGCGTATTCCCTCACGTTGCCTCCAGGCCCGGGTCTTCGGAATAATAGCGGCTCGGTGCCTGTGCGGCGTTGCACCACGGACTCGCCGGCGCGTCGGCACTTGCCGCCATCCATCCCGTTCCTGCCATGACTGTTTTCGTCACCGGCGCCGCCGGCTACATCGGGAGCGTAGTGGCGGAGCGGCTGCTGGCAAACGGCGATGCGGTTGTCGCCTTCGACAATCTCTCCCAGGGCCATCGCGCCGCGGTGCCGGACGGCGCGCGGTTTGTCGAGGGGGATCTGCGCGATCGGGCGCGCCTCGCGCAGGTTCTGGCCGATGTCCGGCCGGACGCCGTCATGCACCTGGCGGCGGAGTCGCTGGTGGGAAAGTCGGCGACTGACCCCGCCGCCTTCTACGAGACGAACGTGGTGGGGGGTCTCAACCTGCTCGATGCGATGCGCGCCGCCTCCGTAACCCGCCTGGTCTTTTCATCGACCGCCGCGGTGTATGGCGAACCTGCCGCGATGCCGATCCGCGAAGACGCTCCGCTTCGCCCCGTCAATGCCTACGGCGCTTCGAAGCTCGCTTTCGAGCAAACGCTCCGGTGGTATGCGTCCGCGTACGGTCTGCGGCACTGCTCGCTCCGGTACTTCAACGCCTGCGGCGCGACCGCCGCGCGCGGCGAGTTCCATGTCCCGGAGACCCACCTGATTGCGATCCTGATCGAGGTGGCGCTCGGCCTCCGCGACGAGGTTCGGATCTTCGGCACCGACTACGACACGCCGGACGGAACCTGCATCCGGGACTATGTGCACGTCGCCGACATCGCAGACGCCCACCTGCTGGCGCTGGCCCGGATCGATGCGCTCGACGCCGAGGATGTCACCATCAACCTGGGGAATGGGGCCGGATTCTCCAACCGCGAGGTGATCGACGCGGCGCGGCGAGTCACCGGCCACGCGATTCCAGCCGTCGACGCGCCGCGCCGCCCGGGTGACCCGGCGACGCTGGTGGCAAGCGCCGAACGGGCCCGCGCGGTCCTGGGGTGGTCTCCCCGCCACACGACGCTGGCATCGATGATAGAGACCGCCTGGGTCTGGCGGAAGCAACGGATGCCACCCTACTGAGGCAGTCGGAGATGAATTCCCACTCGACATTACGAGGAAGCACATGAGTTCGCAGACCTACGACGCCATCGCCGAGCTCTACCGCGAATCCAAGTGGCTGCTGTTCCGCCACTTCGTCGAGCGGTACACCCTGATGCAACTCCTGGGCGACCTGAACGGACGCACGGTGCTGGACATGGCGTGCGGCGAGGGAGTCTACGCCCGCCACTTCAAGCGGTTGGGAGCAGTGGAAGTGACCGGCGTCGACGTCTCGCAGGCCATGGTCGACTTGGCGCAGGACCAGGAGGAGGCGGACCCCATCGGCTGCCGGTACGTCTGCGCGGACGCCGCTGCATTCACCCCCGCCGCGCCGGTCGACACCGTGACCGCCATCTATCTCCTGAACTACGCCCGGACCGCGGGGGAGGTGGAACGCTTCGGCCGCGCCTGCTACCGGGCGCTGCGCCCCGGCGGACGGCTCGTCGGCTTCAACGACAACGTTCGCAACCCTCCACGACCGGACGATCTGTCACTCGCCAAGTACGGACTCGAACGAACATGCGCGAGGCATCCGCCCCGAGAGGGCGACGCCATCCGGTACCGCATCACCAATCATGACGATCGGGCGTTCGAGTTCAACAACTACTACCTGAAACCGGCTACCTACGAGGCCGCGATGCGAGGCGCGGGCTTCACCGACTTCCGCTGGGTCGATGCGATGCTGGATCCGTCTGAGCGCGACGACCCATTCTGGCGCGACTACATGGCGCAGGCGCCGCTCACGGGCTTCTGCGCGACGAGGGCATAGCCGCTACCGGTCGAAGATCGCCTTGGGGACGAGGGCGGTGACGACCTGAGTCAGGTCGACCGCTTCGGCAATCCGGTAGTCGACGGCGATGCTCGACAGCGAGTAGGCGCGCGCGGGAGAGAGGCCATACTCCTCCACCAGGAAGTCGACGGTCGCGGCGACCGCCTTGCGCAGGGCGCGGTCGAGGTCGAGATCGATCCCCATCAGGATGTGGTGCGTGGCGTTCTCGGCGCGCGGACCCTCAATCGGCCGCTCCTTGTGGAGCACGAAGCGGAAGTCGCCGGTGAGCGACTGCTCGATGGCCGTGCCGCTGACCTCGCCATCGCCCTGCACGGAGTGCGGGTCGCCGGCGTAGAAGCGGGCGCCCGCGTGAAAGACCGGAAGGTAGAGCGACGTGCCGGCGGTCAGATCCTTGACGTCGAGGTTGCCGCCGAAGGCACCGGGAGGTCGCGAACCCTGGACCCCGGGAACATCCACTCCCGGCTGCCCCACCGTCGGCGCCTCCGGCGCCACCGCCATCACTCCCATGAACGGGGCGAGGGGAATCCGAATATCGTCGGCGAACAGCGCGACCTCGGTTCCGTCCACCTCGGCGGTCCGGATGAAGTGGCGAACCGGCTCCATGTCGAGCGGGACGTCGTCGGGCGACGATCCGGGGTACTGGGGAGAAAACACGCCGCTCGTCGCGCTGGTGTTGTTGATTCCGTACGGCACCCGAGTCTCGATCGAGAGGATCTGCACCTCGAGCATGTCGCCCGGCTCGGCATCCTCGATGTAGATCGGCCCCGTGATGACGTGAGCGCTACGGCCTTCACGCGGGCGGTCGCCCCGCGTTCGCCAGAAGTCGATCACGTCCTGAAGAATCTGCTCCGGCGGGACACCGAACTGGTTGAGGTAGCGTTCCGGATCCTCCGCCTGCGTTGTGCCAGCGTGGGTCAGCGTATCGATCCGAACCGTCTCGCCTGACGGGATCGTCAGGACCGGTTCCCGATCGATCGGGAACCAGCCCCATACGACATTCTCCGGCGTGGAGGCGACATGGTGCGCCGGCTCGGCCGGCTGCGCGCCGGCCTGATGCGGCGCGGCGCTGATGGCGGCACAGAGCGTCAGGGCCAGCAGTACGGAAGCGGCGTTGCGCGGCAGATTCGGATGCCGGCCTGGTGGCCGGCGCACCAGCCGGCGGACCGCGAGGCGCACCGGCCGGCGGACCGCGAGGCGCACCGGCCGGCGGACCGGGCGGCGCACGGGCGGGCGCACCAACAGGCGTATCGCCAAGAGCCTACTCTTCGCGTAGTGCGTAAACGAACAACCCGTTGCCGGAGGCGACCGCAACGTATTGCCGGCCGTCGATCGCGTAACTGATCGGCCCGTTCGCAATCATCCCGCCCAGCGTCTGCCGCCAGAGCAGATCGCCCGTCTGCGCGTCGAGCGCGTGGAAGTAGCCCTCGCGGTTGCCGGTAAACAGTACGTCCGTCGCCGTCGTGAGGATGCCGCTGCTCGTCACGTCGGTCATGTCGTACTTCCAGCGCTGCTCGCCGGTCGCCGGATCGATCGCGATGACCGCCCCGCTCCCGGCCGCCTCGGTCCAGTTATTGATGTGGCCGCGCGAGAGGCTCGGGATCGCGCTGCCGGGAAGCGCCGGCGCCGGCCGGCCGCCCAGGAAGAGCCGGCCTTCGACGTACTCCACCTCCTCGGCCTCGAACTTCGAACCGTAGCCCTCCCATGCCGACAGGTAGAACAGGCGCGTAGACGGGCTGTACGAGGGCGAGTACCAGTTCGTGCCACCCTGCACGCCGGGGTAGGTCGTCTCGCCGGGCGGCTGCGGCGTGAAGATTGGCCTGCCGTTGTCATCGAGCCCTTCGGCCCAGTTGAGCTCGACGTACGGCTGACCGTTGATGAACTGCCCGTCCTCGCGGTTGAGCACGTAGAAGAAACCGTTGCGGTTGCCGAACAGCATCAGCTTCAGCGTGCCGCCGTCCTGGGCCGGGAAGTCGACGAGCACCGGCACCTGAACCGAGTCGTAGTCGTACGGATCGTTCGGTGTGAACTGGAAATACCATTCCAGTTCGCCGGTATCCGCATCGAGGGCAACCACCGAGTCGGAGTAGAGGTTGTCGCCGGGACGCTGCGCTGCATTCCAGTCGGGCCCAGGGTTGCCGATACCCCAGTAGAGGAGGTCGAGATCCGGGTCGTACGAACCGGTAATCCAGGCCGACGCGCCGCCGTAGCGCCACGAATCGTTGCCGCCCCAGGTCTCGTTGCCGGGCTCGCCGGGACCCGGGATCGTGTAGAACTTCCACACCTCTTCCCCGGTGTCGACGTCGTAGGCCGAGACGAAACCACGGATGCCGTATTCGCCCCCGGCGACGCTGACGATCACCATGTCCTTGACGATGAGCGGCGCAAGGGTCAGCGCATAGCCGGCGCCGGGGTTCTCGACCGCCGTCTGCCAGATCGGCTGGCCGCTGATCGCGTCGATAGCGATGAGCTGGGCGTCGATCGTTCCCATGAACAGAGTGTCTCCCAGGATCGCCACGCCACGGTTGACCCGGCCGCAGCAGGGACGCGACTCCGGCGATGGCGTGTACTCGTAGCGCCAGAAGACGCGGCCATTCTCCGCATCCACCGCGTATACGGTATTCGGCGCCTCGGTGATGTACATCATGCCGTCCACCACGAGCGGCGTCGTCTGGAACACCTGCAGCGAACGCGCCTGGAACACCCATTGGAGCTCGAGCTGGTCCACGTTGGCCGGCGTAATCTGATCGAGCGTCGTGTGACGCTGGGCCTCGTAGGTACCCGAGTAGGTGAGCCAGTTGTGCGGCTCGTCCGCCGCGTTGATCAGCCGGTCGAAGGTCACGCCGCCTTCCTGCGCTTCCGGCGTGGCGATGGCGAACGGCAGCGAGACAAGCAGCAGGGCGACCGTGGCGGCCAGGGCACGCATCGTTGCGGTCATCAGTTGATCCCCCTCAAGGTCAGCAGGAACGCCAGCACGTCGGCACGCTCCTGATCGGTCAGCGTTTCGGCGTACGACGGCATCGCCGATTCGGTCAGGATGGCGTACTCCTGCAGGTCATCCTTCTCGAGCGACACAAGGCGCTCGTTCTCGTCGATGATCTGCACCGTGTAGGTGTCCTCGTTCAGCCGGCGTCCGTTGTAGCGCATACCGTCGTTCGTGACGATGCGCACCGGGCGGTTGATCGGCAACATCGCCTCGGTCGGATTCAGCAGCGTCGCGGCCAGCGACCCGGCCGTCCGCATGGTCGCGATTGCGGTCAGGTTCGGACCCGTCCGCGACCCTTCCCGGCCGATCCGGTGGCAACTGGCGCAGTCTCCCTTGCCGCGGTAGATTGCTTCGCCGCGCGCCGCGTCGCCGGTCATCGAGCCGGTCGGATCGAAGTCGCCCATCGTCCGGAGATAGGCTACCAATCCCGTCAGCTCGGGAGCGGTATAGTCGCCTCCCAGCATGGCGGTGTCCGGGATGCCGTTCACGAGCAGCCGCATCAGCGCCTGATCGGACGGGGCGTTCCGGAACACACCGGTCCGCAGATTGACGCCGTCCACGACGTCGCCGTCCGGCCCGTGGCAACTGACGCAGTTCGCGCGGTAGAGCTCCATCCCGAAGTTGATGTCCGCCTGCAGGTACTCGCCCGCGTGCGCCTCCTGCGCCGCCGCGGCAGCGGAGACCGTGCCCGCAATCGCACCGACAGCCACACCGGCGGCCAGCAAGCCGGCCGCGGCCATCGCGCGTCGTCCCAGTGTTCGCTGTTCCACGCCGTCCTCCCTCACTCGTTTCCGGTCCGGTCGCCGCCTATTCTACCGCCCTCGCGCCGGGTATACCTGCCCGCCCCCAACGGGCGGGTCTTGCGATGCGGATTCGTATTCACCCCGCATCTCTGTCAGATCATCCTCCCACAACCCCGAACCGGCGAGATCCAGAATGCGTCCCGCCTTCGCTCTTCGCACGAACTCGGCCAACCCCCGATTGACTGTCCCGGAGTAGCTGCGCTCCCCACCAAGTCTCAACGCCTTTTCGAGCAGTCGTTCATCGAGCAGAAGCCTGGTGCGCTTCATGTGCATGCCGCCGCCTGTCACTCCTTCACCTCCTCACGTCGAAGAGGAGGTATACCGCAAAGGCGCGCCTGTCCTTGGCGGAGACCCTCTTGAAACGGCGGATCACTTCCTCCGCTTCACCGATACCCTGGACGACCTCGCGCTTGGAAAAAGCCGCATGCGGATCGTAGTCGGCGCTGTGGCGCTTCTTCTGAGAATCTGCAAACACGTTGGCAAGATCCTGGATCTCGATCGGAAACCGACGGACATCCTGGTTCTCGCAACGCTTGCCGGCAGGCCCGTGCCGCAGCGCACGATAGGGTTGCCGCCACGCGTTCTCACTGCGGTTGGCTCCGGCACCGCCGACGATCATGTCGGCGCAGCATGCTGCCAGACAGTGAAACAGCGCGTAGTAGGTCGTGCTGACAGCGCGCCGAAGGTTGGTCTGCCGAGGGCGGTCCGTCGATGGTGTCGTCAGATCACGGGCCGTCTTGACGAAATCAAGCGCTTGCACGCTTCAAGCTCTGCTCCAGACGAGGCCATTCTGATTTCTCTACGAAAGACAGGCTGGGGAATGCCATGACCCCAGCATCGAAGAGCTTCGGGCGGATTCGGCGAATCAAGCCGGATGTCCAACGAGCATCAAGGGCGTCCTGCTCGCCTTCGACGATAATCATGACACGCAAGTACTCCTCGCCATCACCGTCGCCGTACTCGTCCACGGCGGGAAGCACCGTGATGGGATCGAACACGAGTTGGCCCGCAAAGCGTTCGCCAAGTGGAAAGACCGGCGCATCGACACGGATTTCCTCCAACGGATCGTGCAGTTCGATGATCACGATGCCTTGCCGGGTCGTTCTCACCGAGGTGACGCGGCCTTCTAAGCGGAACGTTGCGCCGGCGTGGCGCGGATCGACGATATGCGCCGCCGTCAGCGCCGGCAGGTCGCCGAGGGATTCCGAGTAAACGTAGCGGCGGTTCGTAACGAAGAGGACCGCCAGCGCCGCCACCGCCGCCACCGCAACCGCGTATCGCAGGCGCGTCATGGCGGTCCGGGCGCTACACGGCAGCCGGCTCGCTCGGGACGGCGTGCGCGCAAGCCGCCAGGTACGTCATCGCGGCGTCGACGCCGCCCGCCTGGTGCGGAATGGCCGCGATACCGAGGCTCATCTCGATGCCGGCGAGCGTGCCGAGCAGGCTCAGGTCGTTCAAATCGCCCAGGTGGCCGATCCGGAACACCTTGCCGGCCAGCTTCGTCAGGCCGATGCCGAGTGACATGTCGAAGCGGTCTAGCACCGTGTCAATCAGTACGTTGGCGTCGTAACCCGCCGGCGTCATCACCGCGGTGATCGACGAGCTGTAGGCGGTCTCGTCGAGACACAGCAACTCGAGGCCCCAGGCCCGCACCGCGCGCCGGGCCGCGTCGGCGTGGCGGTCATGGCGGGCGAAGACGTTCGCCATCCCCTCGGAGTCGAGCATCCTGAGCGCCTCGCGCAAGCCGTACAGAAGATTCGTCGGCGGCGTGTAGGGAAAGAGCCCCTTCGCGTTGGCGGCGGCGATCGGAGACCACTCCCAGTAGCTGCGCGGGAGAGTCGCCCCCTCGGCGGCGGCTCGCGCCTTCTCGCTGACCGCGTTCAGGGACAGCCCTGGGGGCAGCATCAGCCCCTTCTGCGAGGCGCCGACCGTCACGTCGACACCCCATTCGTCATGCCGGTAGTCGATCGATGCGAGGGACGAGATGGTGTCGACTATCAGGAGGGCGGGATGTCCGGCGGCGTCGATGGCCCGCCGCACCGCGGCGATGTCGCTGGTGACGCCCGTCGAGGTCTCGTTATGGACGACGCAGACCGCCTTGATCGTCCGGCCGACATCGTCCGCCAGATGCGCCTCGATGGCGCCGGCATCGACCGGATGCCGCCAGTCGCCGGGCAGGAACGTCGGAACGAGGCCGAGACGTAGCGCAATGGACCGCCACAGCGTCGCGAAGTGGCCGGTCTCCGCCATCAGCACGCGGTCTCCGGGTGAGAGCGCGTTGGCGAGCGCCGCTTCCCACGCGCCCGTGCCGGACGCGGGATACAACACCACCGGCTGGGTGGTGCCGACGACGTGGCCTATGCGTTCGAGCACCTCGTGCGTCAACTCGCGGAACGCCGGCCCGCGGTGGTCGATGGTGGCCGCCGCCATGGCGCGCAGGACGCGATCCGGCACGTTGGTGGGTCCGGGGATCTGCAGGAAATGGCGGCCGCTCCGGTGTGCCATGGCTCGTAATCTAGCGTACCGGCGGCCCTTCCGGCCCCGTCCCCGGCCGCCCGCCATCTATACTCCGACCGCATGAGGCAGCCGATGCACGACCCGGAAGCGCCACCGGACCGCGCCGGGGGCGCACCGACGCGATGACGACAGGCCGACTCGTCCGAGACCGAATCTCCCGCGCCGAGATGGCGCGCCTGGCCGAGGAGCAGTTCGGGGACTGGATCAAGGCGGTGGTCGACGTTTCGCGCGGGATCATGGCGATCGGCGGCGATCTGCACGCCGACGACGAGGCGGCGCTTCTCGCGGATGGATCGCGGCAGCACGATCTATGGGGAATCAACGTGTATCCGCTGGAGTCCGGGAACGACTGGATCGAGTTCGACTCGATGATCAACCTGCGTCCAAGCCAGGACAACCGTTCCCGCAGCGTCGACGACGAACAGACCCGGAGGCGGATCCGGGAGGTCGTTGAATCCCTGATTGCGGCGGATTGACTGAAGAGGCAAGCTCGAAGTGACCAGGCTTCAACACAGCGACGCCGCCGAGAGCTGGTCGCGCCTGGAACTGGTCGAGCAGCTCGGCAACGTCGGAACCGAGGTGGAGCGCGCGATTCGGGCCCACCAGGCGGGACGAACGGACCGGTTTGAGAGTGCGCTCGCAAGAGCGCTGGAGCTGTTCGACCTGACTGCCGGCGACCCCAGGTGGCGGGGCCACCGCTGCCAGGAGATTCTGCGCGCACGGGAAGAGGTCTGCCGCCTGTTCTTCGATCCCGACGTCCCGCCGGATTCGGCCCGCGGGCTCAGCCGGTACTTCTTCGGATTCGCTTGGGCCGCGCGCGCCCTGCACTACCGCCGGCAGTCCGGCCGCGACGAGCCTGTGCCATGAGCGGGCGCTTCCAGTCTTCTCTCTATACTCCGACCGCATGACCGACCTGCAGCGCGACCTCGAAGCGCAACTCGCCGGCGAGGTCCGCTTCGACCCGGTGTCGCGCGCGCTCTATTCCACCGACGCCAGCGTCTACCAGATCGCGCCGCTCGGCGTCGCCATCGTCCGCTCGCGCGACGACATCCTGGCCGCCGTCGCCTGCGCCCGCGCGCACGGCGTCTCCATCACGGCCCGCGGTGGCGGCACGTCGCAGGCGGGACAGGCGATCGGCGCGGGGCTGCAACTCGACACGTCCCGCCATTTCAACCGGCTGCTCGAAGTGAACGTAGACGAGCGGTGGGCGCGCGTCGAACCGGGTATTGTCCTCGACGAGTTGAACGCGAAGCTGGCGCCGCACCGGCTCCGCTTCGCGCCCGATATCTCCACGGCAAGCCGCGCCACGATCGGCGGCATGATCTCCAACAACTCGAGCGGCGCGCGGTCGGTCCGCTACGGCAAGACCATCGACCACGTGCTCGACCTCCAGGTTGCCCTCGCGGACGAATCCATCGCCCCCTTCCGGCCGCTACGGACCCGGGAACTCGACGCCGCATGCGCCGCGACGACCCACGAAGGCGAGTGTTACCGGACCGTCCGCCGCCTCGCCGCCCGCCACGCCGCGGAGATCGACCGACGGTACCCGAAGATCCTCCGCCGCGTCGGCGGCTACAACCTGGATGCGTTCGTGCGCGGCGTCAAGGCCGATCCGATCACTGCCGGCGATGGCGGTGGCGATCGCGCAGGAGTCTCCGACTACGACACGGATCCCTTCAACCTCTCGAAGCTGATCGTCGGATCCGAAGGCACGCTCGGCCTGATCGTCGAAGCGCGGTTGAACCTTGTGCCGCTCCCGCGGGCGAGAGCGGTGCTGACCATCGAGTACCCGGATCTCCTCGACGCCCTGGGCGACACCCCCGCCATCCTCGAGCACGACCCGTCGGCAGTCGAAGTGATGGACCACTCCATCCTGGACCACGCGCGGGAGAACCCGGCCCTCGATGCGATGCGCGGCGCGGTGATCGGCAACGACTGCGAGGCGCTGCTCTGCGTCGAGCTGTACGACGAGAGCGCCGCGGCCCTCCTCCCCCGCCTGGACCGGCTGGAAGCTGCCGTTCACGGATTGGGCCATGCCAGCCGCACCGCGCGGGCGACGGCGCCGGCCGATCAGGCGCGCATCTGGAAGCTTCGCGAATCGTCACTCGGCCTCTCGATGGCGATGAAGGGCGACGCCAAGAGCATTTCGTTCGTCGAAGACACCGCCGTTGCGCCGGAGCGGCTACGCGACTTCATCGACCGGTTCCTGGCGATCGTGCGGCGGCACGGCACCACCGCGGGCGTCTATGCGCATGCGTCGGTCGGCTGCCTGCACGTTCGCCCGGTCGTCAATCTGAAGACGAGCGACGGGGTGCGGCAGTTCGAGGCAATCGCCAACGAAATCGCCGACCTCGTGCTGGAGTTCGGCGGCGCCCTGTCCGGCGAGCATGGCGATGGCCTGGTCCGCGGACCGTTCATGGAACGGATGTTCGGCTCGGAGCTCTACGGCGCCTTCAGGACCATCAAGCGGACGTTCGATCCGGAGGGGATCTTCAATCCCGGGAAGATCGTGGACACGCCGCCGCTCACCGCGAACCTCCGCTACGGCGCCACCTACGTCACGCCCGATCCGCCCGCGGCATTCGATCACACCGGGCACGGCGGCCTCGGCCGCGCCGTCGAGATGTGCAGCGGCGTCGGCGCCTGCCGCAAGACCCTTACCGGCACGATGTGCCCGTCGTACATGGCAACCCGCGACGAAGCGCACTCGACGCGGGGCCGCGCCAACGCGCTGCGCCAGGCGATGACCGGCTCCCTCGGCAAGGCCGGCCCGCGTGAAGCCGGTTTGGGCGACCGCGACGTCCACGACGTGCTCGACCTCTGCCTCGAGTGCCGCGCCTGCAAGACGGAATGCCCTACCGGCGTGGACATGGCCCGGTTCAAGAGCGAGTTCCTCTACGACTACCACCGCCGATACGGCACTCCGCTGCGCGCGCGTCTGCTGGGCGGAATCCGGGAGATCTCCGCCGTGGCGAGCCGGGTCGCGCCGGTCGTCAACCCCTGGCTGGACCTCGGATGGGTCCGCGCGCTGAACGAGCGCCTGTTCGGCATCGACCGGCGGCGGTCGCTTCCCGCGTGGGCGGCAGGGACGCTGGCCGAGACGTGGCGAACGCGCACCCGCGACGGTAGTCGCCGAGCGGCAGCCGGCGCGCCGCCGAGCGGGGAAGTGGTGCTTTTCGCGGATACGTTCACGAACTACTTCGACCCGGCGATCGGTCTCGCCGCCGCGGACGTGCTGGAGGCCGCCGGGTTCTCCGTCCGCCTGGGGCCCGACGCGTGCTGCGGGCGCCCCCTCGTCTCGCAGGGCCTTCTCGACGACGCGCGCGAACGGGCAACGGAAGTCGTAGGCCGGCTGCATCCGCTGGCGGCCGCTGGTACCCCGATCGTCCTGCTGGAACCGAGCTGCCTGTCAGCCCTGCTCGACGACGCGCCCGACCTGCTGCGCGGCGACGCACAACGACGGGCACGTGAAGTCGCGGCGGCTTGCGTTCTGTTCGAGGACTATCTCGAACGCGCGCTCGCAACGCGTCAGACCGTCCTCCCGTTGCGGGCGGGGCCGCAGCAGATCATCCTCCACGGCCATTGCCACCAGAAGTCGCTCGGCCTGGTGGCTCCGGCCAAGGCGCTTCTCCAGCGGATCCCGGGAGCCGCGGTGACCGACCTCGACAGCGGCTGCTGCGGCATGGCCGGCTCCTTCGGCTACGCGAAGGAACACTTCGAAATCTCCCGGCAAATCGGTGAACGGGTGCTGCTCCCGGCCGCCCGCAACCTGCCGGAGGATGCCGTTCTCGCGGCCGCCGGCACGTCCTGCCGCCACCAGGTTCACGACCTCGCCCAAGCGGAAGCGTTCCACCCGGCCGTCATCCTCCGCGGATTGCTCGCCCTGTAAATCATCCGCCCCGAGCACCCTGCGCTCTGCTTGACGCCTCGCCCAACGCCGATCCACACTGCCGGCAGTTACATGCCGATCTATGAATACCGATGCCGCGCCTGCGACCGGCAGTTCGAGGCGG
Source organism: uncultured Vicinamibacteraceae bacterium (assembly GCA_964636705.1). Lineage (GTDB taxonomy): Bacteria > Acidobacteriota > Vicinamibacteria > Vicinamibacterales > UBA8438 > VXRJ01. The sequence continues at coordinate 1,288 of CAZWUJ010000047.1, read as the reverse complement.
TCGTCCTGCCGAAGAGCGATCCGGCCTCGTGCCCGGGCTGCGGGTCGGCGGACCTCGCGCGCCTGATCTCGCAGTTCGCGGTGAGCTCGGAAGGCACCCGCGCGACGAACCTCAAGTCGGCACGGAAGGCGGCAGCCAAGATCCGCCGTGACAAGCAGGTCGCCGAACACGAGGCGATCCATCATCACCATCACTAGCGTGCCGCGGCGCAAGCGTCCGCGGGGCGCCCGGCCGCGGTCGCCGCGCCGGGAAGTCGCGAAGGAGCAGACGCCATGCGGTTCACGATCGCCGCCACCCTCGCCGCCGCCCTGACCGCCACTCCGTTCGCGGCGCGGCCGGCCGCCGCCCAACAGGAAGCCGATGTCCCCGCGCCCGACGGCTTCCGCGCCAACCGCACCTCCTACAGCGCGATCATGGAGGTGGTCCGTGAGGCCAACACTCAGGGCACGGTCAGCGATGCCGACCTCGAACGGCTGCGAGGCATGCAACTCGAGGACATCTGGCGATCCCTGGGCGACTACCAGGCCAACTACGTCCGCGGATTCCGGTCGACACAACCGGGCCAACGCATCGCGGGGCGTGCACTCACGATGCGCTTCCTGCCGCCGCGCCCCGACCTTGTGGCAGCCGCGAATACGCTTGCCGCCGAGGGCGACTGGGACCGGCGCTACTACGCGCGCGCGTCCGAAGAAGCGCGGCCGAACGATGTCGTGGTCGCGGAACTGGGCGGCGCCGACGGCCACGTCCTCTTCGGCGGGATGGGCGCGCTCGGCATCAAGTTGCGCGGCGTCACCGGCGTAGTCATCGACGGCGGCAGTCGGGACCTGGCGGAACTGGTCGGCGATCAGTTCGCCGACTTCCCGGTCTTCGCCCGGTTCTTCGACGTCACCACCACGAGCTGGCTCGGTGTCGAGTGGAATACACCGGTGCGAATCGGCGCAACGACGGTCCTCCCGGGAGACGTGGTCGTGGCCGACGAGACCGGCATGCTCTTCTTTCCGCCGGCGCTGGTGCCGGAGGTCCTGCGGGCGGCGGAGGAACAGGCCGCCGTCGAGGACCACGAACGCGACCTCCTGCGCTCCGGCGAACATCGCTTCCGTGACGTCTACCCCTTGTCGCCCGAACTCCGGCGCGAATACGAGCGGCGCCGCTAGCAGTCTGCGCCGTGGAACGGTGCAGGCTGCTAGATAGGCGCAGTTCGGCGGCCATCGGAGCCGCAGGCAACGATGGTCGGGCTAGCTAGTGCCAGCCAGAAAACCCCCGTTTCGGGTGAGGATCTGCGCCAATT
>CAZWUJ010000046.1:0-21253 GCA_964636705.1 uncultured Vicinamibacteraceae bacterium | reverse complement strand
GTCGTGTCCTGCGTGAAGAGGAGCGGCCCCGGCTGGAGGCCGTACATCTGGAACGCGGCGAGCATGACGGCGGTGGTGCCGGAACCGGGGATGCCGAGTGCAAGGAGCGGCACCAGGCTGCCACCGGCGCTGGCGTTGTTGGCCGCCTCCGGGCCTGCCACTCCCTCGATGGCGCCCTTGCCGAAGGCCTCAGGCGTCTTCGACGCGCGGCGCTCGACGTCGTAGGCAAGGAAGCTAGCCACGGTGGCGCCGGCCCCTGGCAACACGCCGCAGAAGAGGCCGACGAGCGTCCCGCGGATCCAGGCCGGCCACGACCGGCGCCATTCCGCCCGGGTCAGCCGGACCGGGCCGCCGGCCGAGCGCCGCGCCTCGGCCGCGCCGGCTGCCGCCTGACGCACGCGCGTCGCCGCGTACCAGAACACCTCCCCCACCGCAAACAGGCCGACGGTAACGACGATAACGTTCACGCCGCCGAGCAGGCCGGCCATCCCGAACGTGAAGCGCGCCTGGCCGGTCTGCACGTCTATACCGACGGTGCCGAGCGCGAGGCCGATCAGTGCCGCGGCCGCCCCCCGGGCCAGCGATCCCTGCGACAGGCCGGCCAGCGCGGTGAGCGCGAACACCATCAGGGCGAAGTACTCCGCCGGGCCGAACGTCAGCGCGACCTCCACGAGCAGTGGCGCCGTCGTCATCAGCATCAGGGTGGCGAACGTGCCAGCGATGAACGAGCCGATGGCGGCCGTCGCCAGCGCCGCTCCGCCTCGGCCCTGGCAGGTCATCCGGAAACCGTCGAGGGCCGTCATCACGCTTGACGCCTCGCCCGGCATCCGCACCAGGATGGACGTGGTCGAGCCGCCGTACATAGCGCCGTAGTAGAGGCCGCCGAACAGGATGAACGCGCCCACCGGGTCCATCCCGAAAGTGAGCGGCAGCAGCATCGAAATCGCCAGCGCCGGACCCACACCGGGCAGGACGCCGACCGCGGTTCCAAGCGTCACGCCGATGACGCCGAGCAGCAGGTTGAACGGGGCGAGGGCGGCGCCGAATCCGACCGCCAGGTTCCCGCCGAGCTCGGCCAAGCCTCCCATGGCGGCCTTTAGCGGAAGACGCCGGCCGGCAGCCGGAGGCCGAGCAGCAGGCCGAGAACCGCATGGATTGCCGCCGTGACGGCGAGACCGGCGATCACGTCACGGCGCCATGACCGGCTGCCGAGAAGACGCGCCTCCAGCGGGATGAAGACCGCTGTCGCCAGCAGGTAGCCGACCGGCGCGAGAAGCGCCAGATAGGCGAGGAACGCTGCGGCGGCCGGTGCTGCCGCACGCCAGTCCGCGGAGTCGCCCTCGTGGGCCGGAACGCGCTCGCCGGCCAGCCCGTCAGGATCGCAGGCGGTCGAAGCCGCGTCGCCCCCGGCGCTCCGCCGGAAGCCGATCCATATGGCGCAGGCCGCAAGTGCGAAGCCAATTGCGACGGGAAACGCGCGCGGACCCACCGCCGAGTACTCCGCCTGTGGCTCGCTGATGAGGAAGGCGGCAGCGAGGTAACCGGCGCTTGCGGCCAGCAGGATGCCGGCCAGCCGGCGATCGGGGCCCATCCTCCCCTACTCGATCAACCCGATGGCGCGGAGCGTCGCGTCGACGGTGGCGACCTCGTCGCGCAGGAAGTCGTCGAACGCCGCGCCAGCGAGGAAGCTGTCTTCCCAGTCGTTGGCGCGCAGGATCTCCCGCCACTGGGCTGACATCCGCATCTGTTCCGCCGCCCGGATCAGCCAGTCTCGTGTCGCTTCGTCGGTATCGGGCGGGGCCGTCAGGCCGCGCCAGTTCGACACGACGACGTCGAAGCCGCTCTCCAGCAGGGTGGGCGTGGCATCGCCCTCGATCCGGTCGGGGGCGGACACCGCGAGCGGCCGCATCCGGCCCGACTCGACGTAGGCCTTCCACTCCCCGAATCCCGAGATGCCGGCGGTCACATGTCCGCCCATTACCGCCGCCGCCGCTTCCCCGCCGCCCGCGTAGGCGATGTAGTTCACGAGCCGCGGATCGGCCCCGGCCGCCTGTGCGAGAAGCCCGGCCAGGATATGGTCGATGCCCCCGGCGGACCCACCGGCCCACGCCACCGCCGCCGGATCGTGGCGGAAGTCGTCCATCAGATCACCGAGCGCCTCGTAGTCCGAATCGGCCGGCACCGTCACCATCTGATACTCGTTTAGGAGCCGTGCAATCGGCACCGTCTCATCGACCGAAACGGGGCTCTCGTTGGTCCGGAGGGCGCCGAGCATCACCTGGCCGAATACCATCAGCGTCCGCGGATTGCCCCGGTGCGTCGTAGTCAGCTCGGCCAGCCCGATGGCGCCGCCCGCCCCGCCGCGGTTCACCACCTCGACCGGCACGCCGAGGATGCCCGCCTCCGTCCAGACCTGCTGGATCTGCCGCGCCGTCTGGTCCCAGCCGCCGCCCGGATTGGCCGGCGCGATGATCGTGATCGGCCCGTCAGGAAAGCCGCCGGCGGTCGGCGCCAGCGCCTGCCCGTCCCGGGCCACCCCCGGACCGGAACCGCCCGCGCACGCGGACAGGGCGACCAGCGCGCATGTCACGACGACCAGGAGGGGACAGGAACGCAACGGAACGCATCCTACGCGGACCGCCGGGTTCCCGACAACGCAAACATCGAGTTCCCGCATCGGCTTCACGGTACACTGGAGCCAAAGGAGTTTGCCGATGGCCGAACGAACGCCGCAGACATACGCCAACCACACCCGCTGGGTGCCGATGTTCCACTACGTGACCGCTCCTATCCTCCTGCTGAATCTGCTCTGGGCCTTCTACCGGCTCTTCACGGGCATCTCGGTCGACACGGTGATCGGCGCACTCCTGGCGTTCGCTCTCCTGATTGTCATGTTCTCCGCGCGGGTATTCGCGCTGGCCGCGCAGGACCGCGTCATCCGGCTGGAAGAGCGGCTCCGGATGCGCGAGTTGCTTCCCGGCGACCTGCAGCCGCGCATCAACGACTTCACGACCGGTCAGTTGGTCGCGCTGCGCTTCGCCAGCGACGCCGAACTGCCCGATCTCGCCCGCCAGGTGCTGGCCGAGAACATCACCAGCCGCAAGACGATCAAGGAACGGATTCAGAGCTGGAAACCTGACTACCAGCGCGTCTGATAGATCCTCAGCGGCGTGTCGCGCGCGCAGGACGACGGTTGCGGCGTGGACCATCCGACATCCACTGGCCAGTGGTCGCTCGCCGTTCACCGCGTCACCCGGACGTCGGTCGAGGTCTGGGTCGGCGCGCTCTTTCCGACCCTGAAGCTTCCCCAGGCGGCGCGCGTGCGCCTGTTTGACGGAGACCGCAACATACGTGCGCGTGTGATTCGCCGCGCCGACTGGCGGCGTCCCTTCAGCCGGATGAAGCGCCGCTTCTTCTGCGTGGCGACCTTCAGGAGACTGACGCCAGCGCGCGACTACCGGCTGGAGTTCGAACGGCGCGTGGAACCGCACTCCGAGGTCGGCCTTGCCCGCCACTGGCAGCGGCTGCGCACCGGCGAGTTCCGCACACTGCCTTCCCGCCTGCCGGACGCCGGCAAGGGAGCGTTCACGATCGGTCTGGGAAGCTGCTTCTACAACCACCGGGACGGCGGTCAGGCGGCAGCCGCCTACAAGGCGCTGCATGACCGCGGCGACCCCGACGTGCGACCCGACCTGACGGTGCTTGCCGGCGATCAGGTCTATCTGGACATCGGGTTCGATTCGCTCTCGCTCATCCCGGGCGAGATCCGCGAGCGCATCGCGGATGACTATGCCCTCCACTGGCAGGCGCTCGGCAGCATCCTGAGCCGGGGCGGCACCTGGATGCTGCCCGACGATCACGAGTACTGGAACGACTACCCGTTTGTCGATTCCCTGGTGCCGACGCTACTGGCCCTGAAGGCGCCAGCAGTGCGGCGAAGCTGGGGGCGTGCGGCGCGCGATGGCGTCCGGAACATCCAGCGCTCCCCGGTGGTCGAGACGTTTTCAATAGGAAACGATCTGACCGTCTGCCTGGCCGACCTGCGATCCCATCGGTCGGACCGCGGATTCCTCCCGGAAACGGACTTCGAGAAGCTCCTCCGCTGGGCGCGCCGCCGCACGTGCCCGGGTGTGCTCGCCATCGCGCAGCCCCTCATCGTCACGGAGAGCAAGGCCGAGCGGAACCTGCGCAGCTTTCCGCGCCAGTATGCACGGCTAATCGACGCCCTCGGCGCCGCCGGTCACGACGTGGTCGTGCTCAGCGGAGACGTGCACTTCGGCCGCATCGCCCGCGTCGCCCTCGGCAACGCCGGGGCGCGGCTCGTCGAGATCATTTCGTCGCCGCTGTCGAACCTGACCGGGCTGAACGGCATCGCCACGAACGTGGCCAAGGCCGATCCGGCGAACTTCCCGCCGGCGGCTGACGCCGCCGCGCTGGGCTGGCTGTCGCGTCCCATCGACTACTTCACGGACGGTGGGCGTCGCGGGCGGTTCTTCGTGGGATCCCGGCGAGGGTGGCCGCTATCGGCCTACCCCAGGCGCCGGACGCGCGAGCACTTCATGACGGCGAGCTTCCGCCGCCTGCCGGAGGGGGGCGTCGAACTGACCGCCGAGGCGTGGCTCGTCCGGCGGCGGACAGGTCCCGCCCGCCTCCCCGTGCGCGGCTTCGCCGAGCCGTTCCGAATAGTTTTGCGATAGAGCCGGAGGCGGGCGACCCACACGGCGCCCGGGAGCTGCGGAGCCGCGGACGGGGAAGAATAGATGGCTTTCCCATATCCACTAATATGGGTAATATGGGCAGGTGAAGACCACCCTCGACATACAGGACGCGCTTCTCATACGGGCCAAGCGCCACGCCAAGCGGACCGGTCATTCACTACGCGCCGTGGTTGAGGAAGGACTCCGTCTGGTGCTGTCGGCACGGGCTGCCCGTTCCGGTTATCGGTTGCCGGACATGAGCGCCGGCGACCCGGATAACCCCGACCCGCTTGAAGCGTATTCGTGGCAGGACCTGCGCGACATGATCTACGGCAACCAGGAAACGCCGTGATCGCCGTCGACACTAATCTGCTCGTCTACGCGCACCGCCGGGAATCCCGCGTCCACGGTCCCGCGAGCGCCATCCTGCGCCAACTCGCGGAAGGCGACGACGCATGGGCGATTCCATGGCCGTGCTGCTACGAGTTCCTGAGCGTCGTAACCAACCGCCGCATCTGGAAGGACAGGGCGACAACGGTCGAGCGCGCCTGGCGTCAGCTCGATGCGTGGACATCGTCGCCGTCGAGTCGACTGTTGGGCGAGACCGACGACTTCCTTGATATCTTGAGCGGCTTCATCCAGCGACCGCGCGTGCACGGGCCGGTGGTTCACGATGCCCGGGTCGCTGCGCTCTGCGTTGCCCATGGTGCTGCGGCGCTGCTCACTCGTGACCGTGATTTCTCGCTGTTCCCGGAGCTTCGGACACGCGATCCGTTCGCCTCCCGGCGGCCATGAAACGAAGAACCGCGCTCGTTCGCACCTCGATAACCGACGCATCAGCGGCAGATACTCGCCGACGCGCAGGCGGCGTCCGGTAGCCGACGCCTCGCACTGACGAGATGTACGTGGGGTCGCCCGGATCATCCCCTTACAGATGGCCAGACCCAGGCCCGTCCCGCCGATCCCTCCCTCGCTGCCGACTCGCGCGTGTTCTCGGAACAGGTGCGGCAGCCGCTCCGGCGGCACGCCTCGGCCCTGATCGACAACCGAGATGGTCACGTGCGCGCCATCAGGCACCGCCAAGACTTGAATGGGGGAAGACTCGGGCGCATGCCGGGACGCATTGGCGAACAGATTGTTGAGAACCTGGACGATACGTTGCCGATCGGCCAGCACGCGGGGCAGATCCCGTGGCAGGTCAATGGCCACGGTGTGCCGGCCGCCACCACTGAGGAAGGTGTTCCGGGCCTGATCCACGAGGCCACCAACATCCGCCGGCCCGGGCGCGACCGACGGCATCCCCGCTTCGATTCGGCCCGCGTCCAGAAGGTCGCTGACCAGACTGCGCATGTGGTCGGCCTGCTCGTCGACGATGCGAAGGACTTCACGCACCTCCACCGCGTCCGGGCTTGACGCGGCGCTCAGCACCGTGGCGGCCGCACCCTTGATGGCGAGCAACGGGGCTCGCAGCTCGTGGCTGAGCCGGCTCAGGAACTCGACCCGCGACCGCTCCATGGCCTCCAGGTCGGCCTGGGCCCGGCGCTCGTCCCGGTAGGTGCGGGCGTTGGCAATCGCGGTGACCGCCTGCGAAGCGAACAGCACGAGGGTTTCTTCGTCTTCGTCCGTGAATTCCTTTCCGCCCTCCTTGTCGCCGAGATAGAAGTTGCCAACATGCACCTCGCGGTGGCGCAGGGGTGTTCCGACCAGGGTCTTCGACGGCATCAGATCCGCTGCAAGCCCCAGCGACAGGGCGTAGGCGGGCAAGTCGGTCAGCCTCACCGTTCCCGGCAGATCCCGGAAGTGCTCGAACAGCCTCGGTCCTTCGGGCCAGTCAACCAACTCCTGGTGTTGCTTCGCCGTGATCCCTGAGGTCACGAAGTCCTGGGACTGTCCAGTGGTGTCGATCGTCGTGATGACGCCGTAGCTGGCGCCGGTCAACGCGCGGGCGCTCTCCACGACCTCGCTCAGGACGGTGTCGACATCGAGGCTGGCGCTGACACGCCGAATGGCCGCGCTCAGACGCGACATCCGGTCGCGCAACGGGGCGACCTCAGGGTGCACGTCGGCAGGATCGCTCACATCGTCGTCCTTCTCCATTAACGACGGATGGAAGAGGGAAACCGAACGATCGGGAGGAAAAACTACGCGCCGTCGCCGACGGCAGCGCGAAGCGCGGCCGCAGACGCCCGCGCGGTCGCCGGGCCGGCTGTCAGCGCGGGCCGAAGTCAAGCAGCTCCGGGAACCCGGCCGCCGTGAACCCGATGTCGCTCAATGCTCCCCGCGCGGCCTCATTGCATTGTGACTAATGTGTTAACTGTATCGACTATTTCTGCTGTTTTTTCGTGATATCTTGCGGTCGCCCGAGCTGGTATGCGCGTTACCCCTCCGCCCCGGGTCGAGAAACGTGTCGCCACAGATTACCGTCGTGCCGTCGTGGCTGCTGAAAGCGAAGGTGAGCCCGCCGGATCCCGGCGCCGGCTCCGTACCCCGTCACGCACTGCTGCAACGCCTCGGCGCGGCCTTCGAGCGCAGGTTCGCCCTGCTGCAGGCACCCGCGGGCTTTGGCAAGACGACGGTCCTCGCAGATTTCAGCCGCAGGAAGCAGGAAGAGGGACTGGTTGTCGCTTGGGTCTCGCTCGACGAAGACGACGAGCCCAGCCTGTTCGGGACCTATCTCACCTACGCGTTCGAGTGCGCGGGACTCGATCTGTCCGCGCTGAACGACCCCGGGGCCTGGTCCTCGTCCCCGGTGGCCTACCAGGTCGGGATGCTGGCTCGCGCCATCGAACTCCACGCGGCGCCGTGCCTCCTGATACTCGATGAAGTCGATCGGGTTCCCCGCGAAACCATCGCAGCGATCCAGCGCCTCGTCGAGCACGCACCCGCCAATCTCCATTTCGCGCTGGCGTTCCGCGCCAATCCGGGCCTCGACCTGACGATGCAGGTCCTGGACGGTTCGGGCGTTGTCCTGGACGCCGACGAGCTCCGCTTTTCTACCTCGGAGATCGAACAGTTCTTCCGGGGGAAGCTGTCGCCCCGTCGACTGACCGAGGTCGAGGAGTTCACTGCCGGCTGGCCAGTTGCGCTGCTGATCCAGCGGGCGGAGCGAATCGACGAGACGGGGCAGCCCCGCGTAGACACCGCGAAGCTCACCTCCAACTTCTTCGACCTCCACCTGTTGCGCGGCCTCTCGACCGAGGAGCGCCGGTTCGCCTGCGAGCTGGCGGTCTTCGACCTGATCGACACGAATCTGGTGGACGAGGTCCTGGGATCGGGCGACGCGCGCCCCCGCATCGATCGGTTGTCCCCGCTTGACGGCCTGCTGTCACCGATTGACGAGACGGGCGCCGTGCGGCGCCTGCACCCTCTCGTCAGGAACTATTTCGCCGATCTGCTGGCGATGGAGGACCCTGCTGGCAAACGCACGCTGCACGCCGGAATCGCGCGGGCCCTTGCCCGCCGGCGGCAGTTGATTCCCGCATTGCGTCATGCGCGGTACGCAGGCGACCCCCAGCTCGTCGGCGATTTGATCGAGCCTGCCGGCGTTTTCAACCTGTGGCTGCGGCACGGCGTGACGTGGCTGTCTTCGGCGAACGAGTTTCTGACCCCAGAGGTCACGGGGCTGTATCCGCGGCTCCTTCTCCTGCGCAGCATCGTTCTCCGGATGGCCCTGAACGTGGACCTGGCAACCGCGATGTACGACTCCGCAGCGCGGCAGACCGACGGCTTCACGCACGACCGCGCCGGCGGCGATGCCGTGACCCTGGCCGTCGACCGGGTTTTCGCATCGGTCGTGCTGGCCGGGGGCTCCAGACTGGCGGTGCACGACCAGCTCGATGCGCTGCTGCCGGTCGAAGGCGACGCGGGCGGTGACGAGAAGTCACGGCTGCTTCTGGGCGCGCGGCACATGGTGCTCTGCGGCGCGTGCTACGAACGCGGCCGCCTGGACGACTGCCAGCGGCACGCCAAGCTGGCCCGCGCGTACTTCGGCGACGAGCGGCGTTACGGCAACATCATCTTCGACATCTATCAGGGCATGGCCGCCATGGCCGCGGGAAGTGTCCAGGAAGCAGCCCAATGGTATGCCCGTGCCCGCAAGGGCGCCAAGGAGAACTTCCCCACCGAAGCATGCATGGCGGTGTGCGTCGATGCGGTGGCGATGGAGCTCGATCTCGAACGCAACCGCGGAAGGCAGATTGACCAAGGCGCGCTGACCGGTCTGGCAGAGCTGCGAGCCACCTGGACGGACATCGACGCGATCGCGATCTCCGTCAGCGCCGAGCTGACCTTCGAGCGGCAAGGCCGTGAGGCCACTATCCGGATGCTGCGGAAGAGCCTGGAAGACGTGCGGGCAATGCGCTGCGAGCCGTTGTCGAAGTGCGTCGCCGGATTCCTGGTCTTCTACCTGACCGAGGTGGGTCAAGCCGATGCGGCGGCACAGGTGTGGCAGGATCACGCCTTGCCGGATGATGTTTCCGAGCTCCTCGACCTCGAAAGCCAGCCGTGGCGAACGATGGAGTCCATGGCGTGCGCGCGCATTCGGTTGCTGGTCGCCCAGAGCGAGTTCCGAGCGGCCGAGGAAGTGGCACGCCAGCTATGCGCGACCGCTTCCGAACATGGCCTCCTGCGCACGAGGCTACAGGGACTGGCTCTGTCGATGCTCGTCGCCGAACGGGCGGGCCAGCCGGATCGGGCGTTGGAACGGCTCGTCGAGTTTCTGCAGCTTACCCGCAAGGTGGACTACGTGCGGCCGCTGGTGCGCCAGCGCGAAGTCAGTCGCGTCGTACTGCAGAGACTTCTTGACATGGACATCGACGCCGAACTGCGCGATGCCGCCCAGTCGATGCTGTCGCATCTCGACCGAAGACCCAAGACACCGGTTTTCTCTCCCCGGGAACTCCAGGTGCTGGCCGAAGCCCGGGAGGGTCGCCGCAACCAGGAGATCGCCGACCGCCTGGGCATCTCGCAACCGGGCGTTCGCTACCATCTCAAGAAGATCTATCGCAAGACGGGCGTCAGCCGAAGAAAGGAAGCTCTGCGCAACGCGGAGTTGATGGGCGCGCTGGACTGACGCCGGCGCGCCGCTACGGTACATCGTGTCGCTGAACCTCAGTCTGGGCCGCTTGACGGTCGCGTTGCTCGTACCCGTCTGGATCTCACTCCTTTCCCCGGCGCACGCGACGCCCCCGGAAACGGCCGCAGGCGCGCAGGTCGCCGGGCAGGAGGAACAGGCGCGCGAGTTGATCGAAGGGCTTGGCCAGGCCCTCGGCATGACTCCCGCCGAGGTCGAGGCTCTGGGACTGTCGGTGGCGGAGATGCAAACCCTGCTCGCCGGCTTCCGGGAGGAGACGGTCGTGGTCGGCTCCCGAGCCGAGGCGCGGAGCGCTACGGAGTCGGCCGTTCCCGTGGACGTCCTGTCCTCGACGGACCTCCTCCGGCAGGGGACGGGCGATCTGAAGCAGCAGCTCCGCACGGTCATCCCGTCGTTCAATAGCAATACGCAACCCATCCAGGGCGCCTCGACGGTGGTCCGCCCCGCCATGCTCCGCAACCTGGCCCCGGACCATGTGCTGGTGCTCGTCAACGGCAAGCGCCGCCACCGTTCGTCGGTCGTCGAGTGGCACGGGGGCAACGGCGTGGCCTACGGCTCGCAGGGCCCTGACATCTCCGTTATCCCCGCCATTGCGCTGCGCCAGGTCGAGGTGCTGCGAGACGGGGCGGCCGCGCAGTACGGCTCCGACGCCATCGCCGGCGTGATGAACTTCCAGCTCAAGGACGCCCGCTCGGGCGGTTCGGTCGAGCTGAACACGGGCATGTACGGCGCCGGTGACGGCGAATCGGCGCAGTTCGCCGGCAACGTGGGCCTGCCCATCGGCGCCGGCGGGTTCGCCAACCTGAGCCTGGAGTACGGGAACAAGAACCCGACGGACCGGGCCGCGCCGCGGGGGGACGCCATCGCGCTCGTCGAGGCCGGAAACACGCACGTCCGTTCCGGGCATCCCCAGGTCTGGGGCGATCCGGACATCGATGACGACCTGAAACTGTTCGGCAACTTCGGCTACGCGCTGCCCGGCAGCGTGGAGCTCTATGGCCACACGAACTTCGCCCGCAAGAAGGTGACCCAGGGTTTCTTCTTCCGGAACCCGAATACCCGGCTCGGCGTGTTCAGCAACGACGGCGGGCGCACGCTGCTGATCGGGGACGTGCTCGCCGCCAATGGCATGGGGTCGGCCAACTGTCCGACGGTGACCGTTACCAACCACGTGCCCGACCCGGTCGCGCTCCAGCAGGTGTTCGACGACCCGAACTGCTTCTCGTTCCAGGAGATGCTCCCGGGCGGCTTCACGCCGCAGATGGGCGGCACGGCAACCGACGCGTCGCTCGCCGGCGGCGTCCGCGGGTCGACCGGCGGTGGCGTCGACTGGGACCTGAGCGGCTCCGCCGGCCTGCACTGGAGCGACCTGTTCATCTACGACACCGTCAACGGCTCGCTGGGCCCAGCCTCCCCCACGTCGTTCGACGTCGGCGTGAATCGGCAACGGGAACTCAACCTCCATTTCGACGCCTCGTACGCCGCCACGGACCGGATCCACGTCGCCGCCGGCGCGGAGTGGCGGGACGAACAGTTCCGGACCGTCGAGGGAGACCGGGCGGGCTGGCTCGTCGGTCCCTACGCGCGGCAGCGCTTCATGGCCGGCGCCAACGGCTTCTTCGGCTACGGTCCGCTGCAGGCGGGCGCCTGGAGCCGCTACAACGTCGCGGCCTACGGTGACCTCGAGATGACCGGCGCCGAGGGCGCGTGGACGCTGGGCGGGGCGATCCGAGTCGAGAACTTCGAGGACTTCGGCACAACGACGAACGGCAAGGTCTCCGGCCGGCTCGGCTTCGTGCGAGGCAGCGTGAGCACCGGGTTCCGGGCGCCGACGCCCGGTCAGCAGAACGGATTCAACATCTCGAGCTGGTTCGACCCGACGGTCGGCGATCTGGTCAACAATGCCGTCATTCCGTCGATCTCACCGGCCGCACGACTCCGCGGCGGCCTGCCGCTCGGGCCGGAGCAGTCGATCAACTACACCGCCGGCGTCGTGTTCGACACCGGTTCCTTCACGCTCACGGCCGATTACTTCCGCGTCGACGTGTCCGACCGGATCGGGATTACGAGCAACTTCTACCTGAGCAACGCAGAGGTAGCCGACCTCGTGGCCGGCGGGTTCGACGCGGCGGAGAGCGTCAGGAACTTCCGGTTCTTCACCAACGCCTTCGCCACCTCGTCGCAGGGCATCGACATCGTCGCCACCTACACGCCACTCGCGCTACGCGGGAACACCATCATCACGACCGCCTTCAACCACACCGACACCCGGGTGACCGACAATGCCAAGGGCCTGCTCGACGGACGGCGGCTCGCCGAGTACGCCTACTCCCTGCCACGCACCCGCGGGAACGTCGGCGTGACGCAGCGCCTCGGACCGGCCAGCCTGCTCGGCCGCGTCAGCTACTACAGCGGTTGGTACGACTACGACAGCGGCTACGGGGAGATCTTCACGCCGTCCGGAGGTCTCGCCCAGGGCTTCTTCGCGGGCAGTCCCATTGTGGACCTGGAACTCAGCTTCCCCGTCGGCCAGGGAACAACGCTGGCCGTCGGTGGCCAGAACATCTTCGACATCTACTCGCAGGAATCGGCGATCGCGATGTCCGTCGGCGAGCGGTACAGCGAATACACGCCGTGGGGTTACAGCGGCGCCCACTACTACCTCCGCGTCGGCTACGCGTGGGGTGGCTGAATCGATTCGAGCCCCGATCAGAACGACACCGTCGCGGTCATCGAAATCGTCCGCGGCGCGCCGAGCCACGCGGCATTCTCGGTGATGGCGGAAAGATAGGCCTTGTCGAACAGGTTGTTCGCCACAATCGAGAACTCGGTGGAGCGGAGCAGGTCGCTCAGCGCCTCGCCCGAGAAGCTGAGGTAGGCATCGACCAGCCAATAGGCGTCGGCGTACCAGTCGGACGTCAGGCTGACACGCCGCGACGACGTGTACTTGGCGGTCAACCCCGCGCCGACGGGACCGCTGCGGTCGAGCGACACCACCAACAGACGGGCCGGCACGCCGGTCACGTCGGTCCCCGCGACGATGCCCTGGTTGGCGTCGACGAGAGGGTCGCCGGTCCCCAGGTACGTCGAGTCGTTGAACGTGAAGGCGGTGTAGAACGACGTTTGCCGCGGCATCTGCACGGTCGCGGAGAACTCGATGCCGCTCGTGTCGATGCCGCCCGCGTTGAAGTAGGCGCCGCCGCCGGGGATGAGGTAGTTCGGACCGGCGGGCGTCTGTGGGCCCAGGTAGAAGATCCGGTTCTCGAAATCGATGTTGTACCAGGTCGCGCCGAGCGCCACCCGCTCTCCTGCGTACTGCAGACCGATATCGATGTTCGAGGCGGTCTCCGGCTCGAGGAGGTCCAGGCCCCGGCCCGGCACCTCGAGCAGCGTGGCGCTGATCGCCTTGAAGTTCTCGGAATAGCCGGCGAAAAGGTCGAGCCCCTCGGCGGGCGTCTCGTACGTGACCCCGCCGGAGAAGAGCAGGTCCGAATCCGAATCGACGGTCAGGTCCGGGTCGACGTTGAACAGGTCCTCGCGCGATACGCCCACAAGAAACTGCTTGACGCCACCGCTGAGGGCGAACGGGCCGGCGTAGATCGTCTCTTCGACGTACCACTTGAAGACGTGCTGGGGAAAGTCCCACTCGTATTGGTGCCAGTAGGCGTGCTCGTTCCACTGGAAGCTGAGGACGGGGTCCAGTATCCGGTGCCAGTCCCGGCCGAGGTCGCGGCGCGAGTCCTCGTACCAGATACCGGCGCGAAGCGTGCTGCCGGCCGCGCCAACGGATGCGAACCACTCCTCGTCGACCGTGACTCCGAAGCGGTGCTTGCCGTAGTGGCTTTGCCGGTACGACTGTACGGCCGTGGCGCCGGGATGGCACGCCGGGTCGACGTCCGGGCCGCCCGAACCGTAGTAGTTGAAGATGTACGACGAGGTGCACCCAGGCGTCGGTCCGACGGCAACGCCGTTCCCGTCCACGAAGCGGATGAGACCGAGCTGCGATCCGCCCTGCACGGTCCGACCGTCCAGGAGTTCCGATTCCGGGCCGCCGCCATCGTCGGCTACGTCGACGATGTAAGGCGGCAGCCAGTCGCCGCGCCCCCAATTGCGATGGAGATAGGCGCCCAGGCTGACCGACGTGACGTCGCTGAACGACCAGTCCGCCTTCAGATAGCCGAACGTGTTGTTCCGGCGCGTCTGCCAACCGGGCCGGTAGAACTGGTTCAGGTACGGCACGCCCGGCCAGTCGCCGACCAGGCGGTCCCAGCGCGGATTGGCCCTGAAGTCGCCATCGCTGTAGAGCCGCTGGTAAGTGTCCTCGTGGATGCTGTCGTACGAGAGGTAGCTCGTGAGGCCGAGGCGTCCGTGCGACGAAACCAGCTTGGCCGCGACGTGCTCCCGTTCGTTCCGCGCGGAGCCCTGCACCCAGTCGGTCGACTCCTGGCGAACCGCGGCGATCCAGGCGCGTGTCTCACGGCCGAACAACGGCCCCGTGTCGACCCGCATGGAGAACCGCTGACCTTCGTTCTCGCCGATGGTGGCCGACGCCGCGTAGGTCCGTTCCGCCGCCGGGTCGTCCGTCTGGTAGTCGAACGTGCCGCCCAGCGCCTCGACCGAGCGCGAGGCGATGTCGGCCGTCCCCTGCGAAACCTCGACCCCGCCGAGGTTCATCGGGTCGATGAAGCGGTTCGCCTTGGCGCCGCTGAAGTAGTCGGACGTGCCGTTCGGAAAGCCGTCGATGGTGGTGCCGATCTGCGCCTCGCTGATGGTCACCTGGAAACCGCGCACGGCGACGTTGCTCGACCAGTCGTCGAATCCGTACGCGTCCCCTTCCTGGATCGATACGCCCGGCAGGTTGTCAACCACTGACGTAACGCTCGTGATGCTCGACTGTTGCAGCATCATCGGCTCGGCGACGATGTTGCGGGCGAAGATTCGGGGCGCCTCGGCGACGACGCTGACCGTCTCCAGCAGCCTTGCGACCTGCAGGACAACCGGGACGGTCTGCGTGGCGCCCGCCACGACGGTCACCGGCAACTCCACTGTTTCGAAGCCCGGCAGGATCGCCGCGACCACGTAGCGGCCGGCCGCCAGGTCGGCAACCGCGTAGGAGCCGTCGACGCCGCTCACGCGCTCCTCGCGTACGGCGGGGCCGGTCACCGTCACGACGACGCCGGGCAACGGGCTACCGTTCCCGTCGACGACCGCGCCTTCGATCGCTCCGGTCGGCTGGGCCACGGCCAACGCCGGCCATGACAGCGCGATGGCGGTGATGCACAGTCGGACAAGGGTGGTGGCGGAATGTCTCATGGCTCTCACAGCCCCGTAACGACGCCCGTTGTAGGATGACACAACCTCACTCTCATGGCCCTTCCTCACACCCTGGTGCTGGTTCCCACCGAAATCGAGCGCCGTCACCTCACCCGGCACCGCGGCTTCGGAGTCGATGCGCCGTGCGAGCTGTGCGGCTTCGGGCCGGTGGCGGCGGCGGCGCGAGCCCGGGACGCCATTGCGGCTCACGAACCGGAGCGGGTCATCCTGGTCGGCATCGCCGGCACCTTCAACCCTGGCGGCCTCCCGGTCGGCACCGCGGCCGTTTTTCCCTCGGTCCTGATGCACGGGGTCGGCGTCGGCGTGGCCTCGTTCGTGCCGGCTGCAGCCCTCGGGTACCTCCACTGGCCGCGGCGGGGCGACGACCCGCCCGACGGCCCGGAGGCGCTCGCTCTCGCCCATCCCGTGCCACCGGCGGCCGGCCCGCTCCTGACGGTCTGCACCGCCTCGGCCGCGGAGACGGAGGCCCGAGAGCGCCGAACGCTGTTCCCTGCCGCGGTCGCCGAAGACATGGAGGGCTTCGCGGTAGCACTGGCCTGCCGGCTCGCAGAGGTTCCCCTTGTCATTGTGCGCGGCATTTCGAATGCGGTGGGCGACCGGCGGTTCGAGCGCTGGCAGATCCCGGAAGCGCTGGACGCCGCCCACCTTGTCGCGGCCGACCTGCTGGGCCGGCCCACCTGGAGCCGCGCCGCGTGACGCCGATTCATCTCGGCATCTCCACCTGCCCGAACGACACGTTCGCCTTCCACGGCATCCTGGAAGGGAGAGTGGACACGCGCGGCCTCGACTTCCGGATCGAGCTGCTCGATGTCGAAGAGTTGAACCGGAGGCTGTTCGCGGGCGACTTCGATGTCGCGAAGGCGAGCTTTCACGCCGCACTCCTCCTGCGCGACACGCTCGGCGTGCTGCCGGTCGGCTCTGCTCTCGGCTTCGGCGTGGGCCCTCTGCTGCTCGCCGCGCGCCCCGGCGCCCATCCCCGCGATCCCGTCCCGCAACCGGGCGCCGCCTCGCGGCGGGCCCGCGTGCTATGCCCGGGGGCCCACACCACGGCGACATTGCTCTACGAGCTTTTTCATGCTGGCGAGGGAGGCGTCGAGCAAGTCGTGTTCTCGGACATCATGCCCGCGCTGGAGGCCGGCGCCGCCGACTTCGGCGTCTGCATCCACGAGGGCCGATTCACCTGGCGCGCGCGCGGACTGGCGCTCGTCGAGGATCTCGGCGCGGTCTGGGAGAAGGCCACTGCGGCGCCGCTCCCCCTTGGCGGCATCCTCGCGCGGCATGCCCTCGGCGCCGGGACGATCGACACCGTGAGCGCCGTCATCCGCGACTCGCTCGCCCACGGCCGGGCGCACCGCGACGAGACCGTACCCACCATGCGCCGCCACGCCCAGGAACTGACCGACGACGTGATGTTTCAGCACGTTGACCTGTACGTGAACGAGTGGACCAGCGACCTGGGCGACACGGGACGGGCAGCGCTGGAAACCCTGGACCGCCAGGCAAGTCGGGCCGGTCTCGCCACCGACGGCGCGGCGCCGCTGCGCGTGTACTGAAACCCGACACCGTATCGCCATGGACACCGTTGCGGTCGGCGTCATCGTTGCCTATCTGATTACCGCCACGGCTATCGGCAGCCTGATGGCGCGCCGAACGACGACCTCCACCGGCTGGGCAGTGGCGGGTGGCGGAATGTCGTCGGTGCTGGTGGCGGTAGGCATCGCCGGGACGCGCATCGGCGGCGCCGGCACCTATGGCGTGGCCGGCGACGTCATCAGCGGCGGGGTCTGGAACCTGTGGTGGTACGGCATCAGCACTTTCCTCGCCCTCTCCCTCGTCGGGCTCTTCTTCGCCGTCTACTACCGCCGGCTGCGGCTGCAGACAGTCGGCGAGATCTTCACCCTCCGCTGGGGGAACCGCCGCTGCCAGTGGCTGACCAGCCTCTGCGTGCAGACCGAGTACGTCATCGTCAACCTGATCGAGGCTTACGTCATCGGCGTCATCGTCAGCACCCTCACGCCCCTGTCCATGTTCGCCGGCGTCATGGTTGCGGCCGCCATCTTCGCCACCTACGTGTCGCTGGGTGGACTGTGGGGTACCGCGATCACCAACCTGATCCACTGCGCGGTGGTCCTCGTCGGCCTGACGGCGGTCGGCGTGCTGGGCATTGACCAACTCGGCGGCTGGAACGGCGTGACGGAAGCTCTCGCGGGCCATCTGTCGGCGGCTTCACGAGACGCGGAGGCGTGGTGGGGATTCACCGGCGCCGGCTGGCTTCCGGTGTTCGCGATGATCTTCTCGGCCGCCATCCACACCCCAGCCGCCTCCGTCTACACGAACTACGCGGCGGCGGCCCGGAACGAGCGGCAAATCGCCCCGGCCTTCGTCGCGGCGGGGATCATCGCGGCGCTAATGCCGATTCTGGCCGGTCTCATCGCCATTCTCACGACGGCGCGCTACGGGCTCGACACCGGGCTCACCGGTTACCGCAATCTGACCACACTGGCCTCCGAAATCAGCCCGGTAGTCGGCGGCGTGGCGCTGGCCGCGGTACTCGCCGCAGTCATCTCGTCCGGCGGACCGATCCTGCTATCGAGCGCCACCATGTTCGTTCGCGACTGGCTGCCGTTCGCTCGCCGCTATGACTCGGCCCGCAGGCTCCGGGCGTACCAGGCAACCACCGTCATCTACGCCATCGTGGCCGCTCTGGCCGCATGGTTCGTGGCCACCCGGACCGCCATCTCCATACTCGACCTGCTGCTCTTCGGCTTCGCGATGGTGGTGCCACCGGCCATTGCCGTCGGGTATCTCATCTACTGGCGACGGACCACCGAGCGGGGCGCGTACTGGGGGATGGCGACGGGCTACGGCGCAGGACTTCTCTGGTTCGCGCTCATCAAGGTGGCCCTCGCGACCGGCTTCAGCGCGCCCGAGGACGCCTCCGCCCTGCACCGCCTGCTCGCCTACTGCCTGACTGTGGACGGCGAGGGCATCGACCCGTCGTACGTAACGACGTTCGTCCCGCTCATCGTGATTCCGCTGGTTTCGCGGCTCACCACCGACACCTCGGGCGACGGCGCGCGTTTCTACGCGATGCTGGGAGACGAGAGAGGGGTGGACGGTTAGGCGAACGGAGACCAGTGGCGATCACCGCCCACTCCAAACGGAACTTGCGACGGAGAACGGCGGCGAACTCGTTGAGCACCTGCACGCTGATCACGCCGCCCGCGAGGATCACCTCCAACGCCTGGGGCAGCCGAACGCCTAGGCTGTTGCTGACCGTTGTTCACCTCCCCGCAGGTCTCGCCGGCCATCAAGGTGTTTTCGTCACTGTTTTGGTACTTAATTCACTCATTGGATCGTCCAATAGTCACATAAAATGGTCTAGCATCTACCTTGCCACGACACCTTGGCGTCGAAGGGCGCCCAGACATGAATCTGCCAACGTGACCGGCGTGATCACTCGATCTCTCCCATGATGCGCGGGTGGCTTAGCGGCGCCATCGAGTACATCCGGTTCGTGGCCGAGGCCCCCGACGGCGGCGTAGACCTGTTCGTGCGTGATTCGGAGGCGGATCAGCCGTCGCGGTTCCGAATCGCCGAAACGCTCGACGCGCTATGCGATGCGCTGGACTGTGCGCGCGTCGCGGCGCCCGCAACGGGGGCGCGACCAGTCCCGATTCCCACGCCGCAGTCGTTTCGTGCGTCGCCGGCTGGAGACCCAGAGACAACGCCGCAGCGAGACGCGCCATGAGACCCTGCTGGTCGAGCCGTCGCCGCCGGCCCAACTGGCGGTCGGCGCCGCTCCACGGCGCAGACCACTAGGGATCGGCTCGTCCAGGCATCCTGTAGCCGACCCCGCGCTCGTTGAGGATGTATCCCGGGCCGGCGCCGTCGTCCAGTTTACGGCGGAGTCGCTTGACGACGGCGCGGACGAGCTTCGGGTCACGGGAGGCGCGACCTCGCCCACGCCACGCTTGGCGCAGGAGCGCGTCGTACGTCAGCACCCGTCCGGCGTTGACGGAGAGTACCCGGAGCAGTTCGTACTCGGTGGCGGTTAGCTCGACCGACCGCCCCCCGACGGCGACCCGCCGCTGCTCGTAGTGAATGGCCAACTCCCCGAGCACGAACGGCTCAGGCTCGGCACGCCGGCGCAGAGCCGCCCGAACGCGCGCCGTGAGTTCAGACGGCGAGAACGGCTTGACGACGTAGTCGTCGGCGCCTGCGTCCAGCGCCCTTACCACCGTCTCGTCCCTGCCGTAGGCCGAGATGAAGATGACAGGGATGTCGCCCAACTCGGGGACGCGTTCCATCAGCTTGATACCGTCCGTCCCAGGCAGCAGCAGGTCGAGCAGGACCAGGCCGGGTTCGTGCATCCGGATGAGGCCGGGCAAGTCCTGTGGATCGCCCGTGACGACGGGCGAGTAGCCCGCCTGGGTGAGCGCGTCGCGAACGTACCGCAGGGTCTGCGGGTCGTCGTCGACCACGAGGATGCGCGTTGGTTCCCCCCCTTGCAGAGCCTTCCGGGAACGGCTCGGGCTTGTTCCGACGGCGGAGGCGTGCCCTTCTTCGGCCACCGGCACCGTGAAGGTGAAGCACGCACCACGGCCCACACCGTCGCTTTCCGCCCAGATGCGCCCGCCGTGCGCCTCGACCAGGCCCTTGCAGATGGCCAAACCCAGGCCGGTTCTCCCGAGACCATGCTCACGCTCCGCGCCCCCCACGTCGGCGTGCTTGCGAAAGAGGTACTGCAACTGGTCGGCAGGCAGGCCTCGGCCCTTGTCCTTCACCGAGATCGCGACATGCACGCCGTCCCGCGCAGCCGAAACACGGATTGGAGACGACTCGGGGGAATGCCGCGCCGCGTTCGAGAAGAGGTTGTTGAGAACCTGGACGATGCGCGCCCGATCTGCCATCACGTGCGGCAAGTCCTCCGGCAGGTCAATGCTCAGGGGATGGCTGCTGGCCCCGCCTGGCAGCATGCCGCGCGCCTCGTCCACTAGCGTGGCGACCTCCACCGGCTCCGGCGACACTGACAACGTACCCGTCGCGATGCGGCCATGGTCGAGCAGATCGCCGATCAGGCCGCGCATGTGGTCGGCCTGTTGGTCGATGAGCCGGAAGAACTGCAGCATCTCGGCCGGTTTGGGGACCGGCGACGCTCCCAGCACGGTCGCCGTCGAGCCCTTGATTGAGACGAGCGGCGTACGCAGCTCGTGGCTCACCAAGCTCAGGAACTCGGCCCGAAGCCGCTCGAGATCCTCCAGCGGTGCGAGATCCTGCAGTGTGACCACCACCGACCCGACCGCACCTCCCGTCGAAGGAATCGGCGTCGAGCTGACCAGCGTGGTAACGGTCCGGCCATCTGGCACCGAGAGCGTCATCTCCTCCGCGCGTACCGTTTCGCCATTACTGAACTGTTGCGCGAGCGGGTAGTCGCCCAAGGCGATCTCGCGCCCGTCCGCCCGCCGGCATGTGACCGAGTCCAGCAGTTGCTCCGGGGACCACTCCGGCATGCTCAGGCGTTCCACGATCCGCCGTGCCTCCCGGTTGAACGAGACGGGTTTGCCGGTTCCGCCGTCGAATACCACTACGCCCACTGGCGACATCTCGATCAGAGCCTCGAGGCCGGCCCGCGCCTGCCGCTCGTCATGATGCGCGCGCGCGTTAGCGATCGCGGACGCCGCCTGCGACGCGAACAACGTGAGAATCTCCTCGTCGGCGCCGCTGAACTCCTGCCCGCCTTCCTTCTCGGCGATGAAGAAGTTGCCGACGTAAGTGTCTCCGTGGCGCATCGGAGTACCCTGCAGCGTCTTCGACCGCATCAGGTCCGACGAGAAGCCGAGTGCCCGCACGTAGGTGGGAAGGTCGGCCAACTGTAACGGAGCAGCAAGGTCGCGGAAGTGCTGGAAGAGCCGCGGCCCATCGGACCAGGTGGCCATTTGGTCCGTCTCGTCTGGCGTGAAGCCAGACGTGACGAAGTCCTGAACCCGCCCGCCATCGTCGACGGTCGTGATTACGCCGTAGCGGGCACCCGTCAGCGCGCGGGCGCTGTCGACGGCTTCCTGGAGCACGGTGTCGAGATCGAGACTCGAGCTGATTCGCAGAACGGCCGCGCTCAATCGAGTGGCGC
>CAZWUJ010000045.1:14616-21327 GCA_964636705.1 uncultured Vicinamibacteraceae bacterium | reverse complement strand
GCATCGGACACGGCGTGCGGGAACTGCTCACGGCCGACCGTGATTTCGACCGCTTTCCGTCGCTCCGCCGCCGGAATCCACTCGTTGCGTCGGCGTGACGGCTGCCCCCCGAGCATCCGGTTCATCCGGGCGGCCGACGAAGCACGAGCAGCCGTTCACGCTGCCTCGAATGGATTCAACATGTCGACGCCCAACGTGCGGAAGTCTGCTGTGTTACGGGTAACGACCGTCAATCTGTTCACCACGGCCGTTGCCGCGACCATTGCGTCCTCGATCAGCGTCGCAGATCGACCATGCTTGCGACGAGCCCATTCGCGGAAGGCAGCGCGATCCACGACAGGACGCCTCCGTGCGGTCTCGGGCGGCGCAGCTCGGAAACGACGTTCGTGTCGAGTAGGTACAAGGAACCTCAATCGAAGCGCTGCGGTGTCCGTCGCCGATGGCCCTTGCGCGACGGTGCAAGCGCGTCGGTGCGGGCGCCCGGGCTGAGCAGCAAGTCCTTGAGGTCCGGCGTCGCGAGTTGCTTCAATCGTCGCCACTGGTCGATAGGCACCAGCACCGCGGTCTCCACACCCCGTTTGGTGACGATCTGGGGCCCGTCGGTCAGGCTTGTCTCAAGGAATTCGCTGAACCGCGCCTTCGCATCCTGAACCTGCCAGCTATCGCTCATGGGAACTCCACGAATACTTGGCACCAGTTTGCCGTCGTCTCAGTCGTGCTGGCTACTGGGCGGCGACTGTGCCTTGGGGACCGCTGCGCGCCTTCCCGGCGGGTGACGACACGGCAGGTTCTTTCAAGCTGCCACGTCGTCCGGCACGGCCTTCAAGGAATCCTTCGATGCTCGCGACCCGCTGCGCGAGTTCCGAGACGTCGGTGCGAACATCGGCGATCGCGGAACGGTTTTCCCGGATAGCTGCGTCCGTGAAGCTCCACAACGTAAGTTGCATGCCGGCAAGCATTAGCGTCGCCGTGATGATCGTACCAATGATCCAGCCAAGATCAGTCATGGACCCGTCAACCGCGGGTTGCCAGCCGCTCGACGTCAGCGTCGACCATCATCCGGACGAGTCCGGCGAAGTCGACGGTCGGCTCCCAGTCCAGGTCCGCTTTCGCCCTGGCGGGATCCCCGATCAGGTGATCTACTTCGGCGGGGCGCAGGAAGGTGGGATCGGTCCGGACATGCTCCCGCCAGTCGAGGCCGGCGTGGCTGAAGGCGATCTCCACGAGGTCGCGGACGGAGTGGCTGATGCCGGTGGCGATGACGTAGTCCTCCGCGCGATCCTGCTGCAGCATCAGCCACATGGCGCGGACATAGTCGCCGGCGAAGCCCCAGTCGCGGCAGGCGTCGAGGTTGCCGAGGCTGAGCGAGTCCGCCAGGCCCAGCTTGATGCGCGCCACGCCGTGGGTCACCTTGCGGGTGACGAATTCCAGGCCGCGGCGCGGCGACTCGTGGTTGAAGAGGATGCCGGAGACGGCGAACAGGTCGTAGCTCTCGCGGTAGTTGACGGTGATGTAGTGCGCGAAGACCTTGGAGACGCCGTAGGGGCTGCGCGGATAGAAGGGCGTCTGCTCGTTCTGCGGCGTCTCGCGCACCTTGCCGAACATCTCGCTCGATGACGCCTGGTAGAGCTTGATGGAAGTGTCCACCTGCCGGATCGCCTCCAGCATGCGGGTCACCCCCTGCGCGTTGTACTCGCCGGTCAGCATCGGCTGATCCCACGACGCGGGGACGAACGACATCGCCGCGAGGTTGTAGATCTCGTGCGGCTGGACGTCGTTGATGACCCGGATCAGCGAGAGCTGATCGAGCAGGTCGGCGGGCCGGAGCGTGATGCGATCGAGGAGATGCTCGATGCGCCAGTGGTTCGGGGCGCTGAGTCGGCGCGTGATGCCGACCACTTCGTAGCCCTGGTCGAGCAGCAGCTCCGCCAGGTACGAGCCGTCCTGCCCCGTGATTCCCGTGATGATTGCCCGCTTAGACACGTCCGGGGACCCGACATCCGACGAGACGCACCCGTCGGGCTGGGTGAGCGCGTAGAGTATCGCCCATCGCCGGGGAATGGGCCAAGCTGCCGATCGGATGAACTGCAATGGGCGGTTGCGCAGAGAATGATTGCATGCAATCATTCGTCTGGCGGGGCTGCTGGGGGGGCATCATGGCTAGCATCACGATTCGCAACCTGTCGGCGGAATCAAAGGAGCGGCTCCGGCAACACGCCGAACAGCGCGGGTGCAGCCTCGAAGCGTTGGCGCGAATGGTTCTGGACCAGGCCGCCGAGAAACCCGTCCTTTCGACAGAATTCCCACACGATCTGATCGCGGTCGTCGAGCCGGGTGAAGACATCGAACCCTTCCTCCGCGACCACGATCAGCATCAACCGCCCGTCGAGCTACCGTGATCCTGCTCGATACGAACGTCCTGTCCGAACTTACCAAGCCCAGACCGTCCGCCCGGGTCGTCGCGTGGCTTGAAGTGAACGAGCCGCTGCTTGCGGTGCCGGCGATTGCCCTCGCTGAGTTGCGCTATGGGATCGCGCGACTGGCGCCCGGTCGGCGGCGATCGAGTCTGCTGCGATTCTGGCAAATGACGTGCGACCGATTCCGGGGGCGGATCTTCTCGTTCGATGAGCGCGCCGCGGAGGTGTACGGAGACGTGGCGGCCAGAGCCGAACAGGACGGCGCGCGTCTCAACGTCGCCGACGGCCAGATAGCCGCGATTGCGCTCGTCCACGGCATGCGAGTCGCGACCCGGGATATCGGCGGCTTCAAGGCCTCGGGCGTGTCGGTCGTTAATCCGTGGGATGCGCCCGAGCGCTGAGCCCTGCCTTCACAGGATGACGAGGTTGTCTGCACTTGCCGTCCGTACCGCGGCCAATGCAATCGTCTGATCGAAGGTGACCAGGCGCCCACGGTGGTACGTTGCCAATCCAAGGAGGTACACGTCCGTCAAAGATTCTCTCGTCGAGTATGGACACCTCGTGGTGCACGTAGAGTACCGCCATCGTTGAACTATGGAACAAACGGTAGCGATAGACGTGGCCGTCGTCGGAGGAGGTGTCGTCGGTCTGGCCGCCGCCGGCGCAGTGGCGGGTCGGGGCCACGGCGCCTGCGTGCTGGAGCGTCTTCCGCGCTTCGGCCTCGAGGCGAGCACGCACAACAGCGGCGTGATCCATGCCGGCCTCTACTATCCTGCGGGGTCGCTGAAGGCGGCGCTGTGCGTCGACGGGCGCGAGCGGCTGTATGCGTTCTGCGCAGCGCAGGGTGTGCCGGCAGAACGCTGCGGCAAGCTGGTGGTGGCGGCTGAGGGGCCGGAGGCGTCGCAACTGGAGGCGCTGGCGGAACGGGCGCTCGGGAACGGCGTGGACGACGTCGAGCTGGTGGACCGCGCGTTCGTTCGGCGGCGTGAGCCCCACGTCGAGGCGGTGGCGGCGCTCTGGTCGCCGTCGACCGGCATCATCGAGGCGGAGGCGCTGGTTCGGGCGCTGGCGCGCGTCGCCGGCGAGCGCGACGTTGCGCTGCTTCCCGGGTCCGGCGTGGAGACGGCGGCGGCCGATGAGGATGCCGTGACGATCCGGACGCCGCGCGAGACGATTCGTGCGCGGGCCGTCGTGAACGCGGCGGGCTTGTACGCCGACGAGGTGTCGGCGCGGCTGGGCGGCGAAGCGTTCACCATCTATCCGGTGCGGGGCGACTATGCAGAGCTCACGCCGTCGGCACGGCCGCTGGTGCGCCATCTGGTCTACCCGTTGCCGTTTGCGAGCGGGCACGGCCTCGGCGTCCATCTGACGCGGACCACGTGGGGAAGCGTCACGATCGGGCCGACCGCGCGCTACCAGGCGCGGAAGGACGACTACGAGTCGGGCCGCGAGAGCCTTGCGAGCTTCCACGAGGCGGCGCGGCGGATGCTGCCGGCGCTCCGGCTCGATCAGCTTCGTCCGGGCGGCAGCGGCATCCGCGCCCGCGGCGCGCCGGCCGGTCAGGCCTTCTCGGACTTTCGGATCCGCTGCGACGCCAAAGTCCCGCGGCTCGTGCATGCCGCGGCCGTCGATTCGCCGGGGTTGACGGCGTGCCTTGCTATCGGGGAACGCGTGGCGGATCTCGTCGACGACGTGTTGCGGTCGTAGTTGCCGGCCTCCGGCTCCACCAGGCCATCGGGCGACCCGCGCGCCACAAGAGTGCGCTACCATCAAAGACCGAACACAACAGAACCAACTATGTCGGAATCGCGCAGCGCGGTCGCGTACGGGAACGCATCCGGGAACACCTTCGTAACCGGCGGATTACAGGAGCGAACGAAACCGGCAAGCGCTCGCATCGCTCGTCCGGCCATCTCACGGGCGCGCTCGTGTGTTGACAGCGCCATCCACGAGGAAGGGCCGTCTCCATGATGCGGCGCCGGGGCACTTCATGTGGTCCCCGCCGTGGCAGATCGGTGGCGTCGGGCAGTTAGGTGGAGAGGCGCGAACGCGCGTAGCGGGCGATGGCGTCCTGCCAGGTGGGCATGGTGATGCCCGTCGCGGCGAGCTTGTCGGACGAGAGCGCGCAGTACTTGGGGCGCGGCGCCCGGAGCGCCATCTCCTCGAGCGTCGTCGGCCGTATGTCCGGGCTGGCGACGTTGAGCTGCCGGGCGAGTTCGTACGCGATGTCGATCCACCTGGCGTGACCTGTCGAGGTGCAGTGGTAGAGACCGGGGGCCGGGAGCGCGTCGAGCAGCTTGATGGTTGCGGCGGCGACATCGTCCACCGAGGTGGGAGATACCACGCGGTCGGTGAAGGCGTGCACTTCCCGGCCGGCGAGGAGCGCGTCGGCCATCCGATCGACGGTGCCGCCCCGGGCGCCGCCGAAGAGGCTTTCGACGCGTAGCACGTACCTCGTCGCGCCCTCCGCGAACCATTCGCCGAGCAGCTTGGACGCGGCGTAGACGGCCAGAGGGTTGGGGTCGTCGGTCTCGACGTAGGGTGCGCCCTTCGTGCCGTCGAAGACGAAGTCGGTACTGTAGTGGACGAGCGTCGCGCCGACATCCGCTGCCGCCTCCGCCAGCGCGCGGACGCCGAACGCATTCACCGACAGCGCGGTTTCCGCTGCGTCCTCGGCGCCGTCGACGTCGGTGTAGGCCGCGGCGTTCAGGATAGCTTCGGGCCGGGTTCTCACTACCGCCGTCTTGACCGCCGCGTCATCGCTCACGTCGAGCGCGTCGTGCGTCAGCGCGACGACCGCCGGTTTGCCATAGGCGGCAGTGGCGGCGCGCAACAGCGCCGGTCCGAGGCGGCCCGCGGCGCCGGTTACGACTACCTTCACCGCGATCGCTCCTTGACTGCGGCGCGCGTCTCCCGATCGATCTGGCGGCGGCGGATGGTCTCGCGCTTGTCGTACGCCTTCTTCCCCTTCGCGACGCCGAGCGCCACTTTCACCAGTCCGCGCTTGAAGTACATGCGGACCGGCACCAGCGTGAAGCCGCGCTCCACCGCCTTTCCGGTCAGCTTGTGGATCTCCCGCTTGGTGAGTAGCAGCTTGCGGCGCCGCAGCGGCTCGTGCTCGCTGTAGCCGCGGTGGCTGTACGGACTGACGTGCAGGCCGTGCAGGTAGACCTCGCCCGCCTCGATGCGCCCGTAGCTGTCGCGCAGGTTGACGCGTCCCTCGCGGATTGCTTTCACCTCGGTGCCGAGCAGCACGATGCCCGCCTCGTAGACGTCCGAGATGTGGTAATCATGGCGCGCCTTGCGGTTATCCGCAATGAGCCGTTCCGTCGGAGCGGGCGCCACCTGCGTTAGAGTCGCCATCACTCGATCCCTCAATCCACAAGCTTATGCCGAGGCAGGGGCGAGTGCGCGAGCGGCCGCGAGTTTCACCGCGAGGCGGACGGCGGCAACCAGCCCGGACGGGTCGGCCACCCCCTTGCCCGCAATGTCGAAGCCCGTGCCATGGTCGACCGACGTGCGGATGATCGGCAGGCCGAGGGTAACGTTGACGGCTTCCCCGAACGCGATCAGCTTGACCGGGATGAGTCCCTGATCGTGGTAGCAGGCGATCACCGCGTCGAACTCGCCGTTGACGGCGCGGCGAAAGACCGCGTCGCCCGGGATGGGGCCGGTGATGTCGATTCCGGCGCCGCGGCAGCGCTCGACCGCCGGGGCGAGGACGCTCTGCTCCTCGCCGCCGATCAGGCCGTCCTCGCCGGCGTGCGGATTGAGGCCGGCGAGGGCGAGGCGCGGGCGCGCGACGCCGAAGCGCGGCAGTTCGTCGTGCGCCAGGCGAATCGTCGTGTCGACGCACTCGGGGGTTAGGAGCGCCGGCACCTCGGCGAGCGGAACATGGACGGTGGCGAGGACGACGTTCAGGCGGGGCGCGTGGAAGAGCATCCGGACATCGGCGGTGTCCGTGAGGTGGGCCAGCAGGTCGGTGTGGCCGCGCCAGTGCAGGCCGGCCGCGGCCCAGGCCGCCTTGTTGATCGGGGCGGTGGCGATGGCGTCGACGCGGCCCGACTGCGCGTCGCGAACGGCGGCCACGACCGAATCGTAGGCGGCGCGGCCGGCGGCGGCCGAGATGGCGCCGGGCTCGAACCGGTCGCGTGCTTCCGGGGCGCCGGGGCCGTAGAGCACGGGTGTGCAGATTGCGCGGATGGACGGATCGGCGGCGACGAGGGAGGCTATCTCGGGGCCGATGCCGGCGGGGTCGCCGGTGGTGATGGCGATGCGAGGTGCCGGCCTGGAG
>CAZWUJ010000045.1:0-14516 GCA_964636705.1 uncultured Vicinamibacteraceae bacterium | reverse complement strand
GCCGGCGGACCATGGGGGGCGCTGGCCGGCCTGGAGGCCGGCGGACCATGGGGGGCGCTGGCCGGCCTGGAGGCCGGCGGACCATGGGGGGTGTCAGGCACTGCCGCAACCGCCGCTGCAATTGCCGCACCCGCCCGACGACCCGCAACCTCCCCCGCTCCCGGTCCCGCATCCTCCCGCCGCGCGCGAGCACGAACTCTCGTGGGCGCAGCCGGCGTACTGCTCCCCGGCGGCGTTCGGAAGTTCGTAGCGGAGACAACACTTGAGGCGGCCGCAGATACCCGACAGGCGCGACGGATTGAGGTTGAGGCTCTGCTGCTTCGCCATCTTGATCGAGATGGGTTCGAAGCGCGGCAGCCATGTGGTGCAACAGAGCGGCCGGCCGCAGACGCCGTAGCCGCCCAGGAGTTTCGCCTCGTCCCGGACGCCAATCTGCCGCAATTCGACGCGGCAATGGAATTCGGCCGCGAGGGAGCGGATCAGCTCGCGGAAGTCGACACGGCTCTCGGAGGTGAAATAGAACGTCAGGAACGGGTCGTCCACCTGCAGCTCGGTCCGGACCAGCTTCATCGGCAGGCGGTGCTCCCGGATCTTGAGGGCGCAGAACCGATGGGCCTCACGCTCGCGCTGCTCGTGGCGGAAGCGCGCGGTGACGTCACTCTTCGTGGCGCGCCGGATCACGCGCTCGCTTTCGGGGGGGGGCGTCTGGCGTTCCGCCAACTGCGGGATGGCGCGAACGACGCGAGCGTAGGCGCGCGCGCCTCCGTGCTGCACCACCACGTCCTCCCCTGCCTGCAGAGGGGAATCGAACGCCACGCCTTCGAGAAGGAAGCGGTGCACGCGGCCGACCGGCTCGAACTTGACGCTGACGAACGGCGCCCTGTCGGTCATCCCAGGCCTCAGTCTGTCACAAGCGGCACGCCACCCAATCGGCCACCGTCTTGGGGCTGACGTTGCGATCCAGGG
This sequence comes from uncultured Vicinamibacteraceae bacterium, assembly GCA_964636705.1. Taxonomy (GTDB): domain Bacteria; phylum Acidobacteriota; class Vicinamibacteria; order Vicinamibacterales; family UBA8438; genus VXRJ01. Next base: position 13,550 of record CAZWUJ010000045.1, on the reverse strand, counting down.
CGTCGATGGCCTCGTTGACGGCTCGGAAGCCTCGAAGCCCCCGCTTGCCGCCGTACGTCTTCGACAACGTGCGAACGCGCTTCGTCAGGTCCGCGTTCGCGAGCGGGGCGTCGGCCCGGGCCGATACCACCTCGACGTCCCGCAGCAGGGTGGCCAGCAGGCGCAGGCGGCGGCGCACTTCGGCCCGGTCGGCAGCCGGAGCGCGCTTGGATCCCGATCCGGCGGCAAACGCTTTCGCCCCTTCCAGACGCCCGCGGACGTCGCGCGCCGTGGCGACCGACTCGAGCAGGTGGACCGCAACGTCGCGCGAGGCGGCCAGCTCTCCCGACGCCGAGCGGATCGCGCGCCCGACGCTCCCGCCGGCAGAGGCGACCGACGCCCGGGCGAGGCGGGGCTCGATCCCATGCCGGGTGGTCAGAAGCTCCACGATCTCGCCGTCAGCCAGCAACCCGAAGCGGAGCTGCGGGCACCGGGACCGGACGGTGTCGAGGAGCAGGCCGGGCCGTTCGGCCACGAGTACGAACTGCGATGCGGCGGGCGGTTCCTCCAGCGTCTTGAGGAGCGCGTTCTGCGCCTGCGGCGCCATCGCATCCGCGTCGTCGATAACGACGACGCGACGGCGCCCCTCGAACGGCCGGTAGGCCACCTGCCCCACCACGTCACGCACCTGGTCGACGGTGATGGCCCCCGATGCGCTGTCGGGCGGCTCGACGACCACGACATCCGGGAAGACGCCGCGGGCGATCCGGCGGCAGACCGTGCAGGCGCCGCAGGCGTCGACCGCGAAAGCCGGAGCCCGCGGGACGCCGCGGCCGGGGCCGGCGTCGGCGGTGCGCGGCTCGGCACAGTTCACTGCCTCGGCGATGGCCATCGCGGTGAGGCGCTTCCCCACGCCTTCGGGGCCGGTCAGCAGGACGCTCGGAGGGAACGTGTCGCGCGCAAGCGCGCCGGAAATGCGGGTGACAACCCCCCGGTGACCGGCGATGTCGCGGAAGGGCACGGTCTCGGCAATTTACCACACGCCGGTGGGTCCGCCGGTGGTCCGCCGGTCTCCAGACCGGCACTCATGCCGGCGTGGACGCCGGCGGACCACATTCGTGCGGCGTGGACGCCGGCGGACCACATTCGTGCGGCGTGGACGCCGGCGGACCCCATTCATGCCGGCGTGGACGCCGGCGGACCACAACGGAGGATCCAGCTCGCGGCGTCCATCAGGTTGTCGACGACGACGTCCGCCTCGAGGCCGGGCCGCGGCGTCAGTTCCTGCGTGCGGCCGTAGCCGGTCCGGACGAGGATGGCGCGCGCGCCGACGTTGCGCGCGAGGCGGACTTCTCCCCACTTGTCGCCGATGACGATGGATCGCGCGACGTCGAGGTCGAGATCGGCGGCCGCCCGCTCGACCATGCCCGGCTTCGGCTTGCGGCAGCGGCATTCGCACCGGTAGGCCTCGACCGGCGCGTGCGGATCGTGCGGGCAGTAGTAGTGGCCGTCGAGCTGCTCTCCAATCGCGCGCAGCCGCCCGTCGATCAGGTCGCGCACGGTGTCGACGATCGCCTCGTCCTGCATCCCGCGCGCGATGCCGACCTGGTTGGTGACGATGACCACGGCATAGCCGGCCCGGCGCATCAGCCGGATGGCGTCGAGCGCCCAGGGATACAACTCGAACCGGTCGAGCCGCCCCACGTAGCCGACATCCTCGTTCAGCGTGCCGTCCCGGTCGAGAAAGATGGCCGGTCTCATATGCATGTTTCGCTTCTGTTAAAATTGCCGCATGCCTACACGCACGCGACTCGGAGGTCCGCTGGCGCGAGTGCTGCTGGTCGGCCTTGTGCTCGTCCTCTTCGAGCGACCCGCCGCCGCCTACCTGGACCCGGGCAGCGGAAGCATGCTGCTCCAGGTGCTGCTGGGTGGATTCGCAGCCGTCGGCGTCGCGATCAAATTGTACTGGCACCGGTTCAGCGCGCTCTTCAGCCGGAAGCAGCGAGACCCCGACAACCGTTAGCCGCCGTGGACCCGGCTGCCCGCGCCCTCGTCGAACCGGGCTCGTTCCGCGATCCGGACACCCGGGTCTTCTACCACGACGGCGCAATCCTCCGCGGGCTGAGCGAGCGGGCTCTCGCCGACTGGACCCGTCTCGCCGCCACCCGCTTCTTCGCCCGCTTCTCCGAGGCGGGCCTCCTGATCCCGACGCGCCAGGTATCGCTGCCCGGCGAGGCGCTCCCCGCGCCGGGGACGGGCGCGAAGGAATGGGCCGCCGTCCTCGAGCACGAACGCGTGCCGGTGGTCTCGTATCCCTACGAATGGCCGTTCGGCATGCTGCGCGACGCCGCGCTGCTGCAGCTCGACCTGACGCTGGCCGCCCTCGACGAAGGCATGACCCTGAAGGACGCCACGCCGTTCAACGTGCAGTGGACGGGCGCCCGCGCCACGTTCATCGACGTCGGGTCCTTCACGTCGTACGCGCCCGGCGACCCCTGGGCCGGCTACCGGCAGTTCTGCGAGACGTTCCTCTATCCGCTGTTCCTGCAGGCCTACCGCGACGTCCCGTTCCATCCGTGGCTGCGCGGCCGCCTGGAGGGGATGACGGCCGAGCAGTGCCGGAACTGCCTCTCGCTGCGCGACTGGCTGCGGCCCGGCGTGCTGGCGCATGTCGTCCTGCAGGCGAAGGCCCAGACGCGGTACGAGGGCACCGACGCGGACGTCCGGGGCGAACTGCGGGATGCCGGTTTCGGCGCCGCGCTGATCCGGAACAACGTCGCGCGGCTGCGGCGCACGGTGGAGGGCCTGGCGTGGGCGCCGGCCCGATCCACCTGGTCCGCCTACCAGGACGAGCACAGCTACGACGAGGCGGAGGTCGACCACAAGCAGGCGTTCGTCCGGCGCGTCGCCTCGGCCCGGCGGCGGGCGCTGGTATGGGATGTCGGCTGCAACACCGGCGTCTATTCACGGATCGCGGCCGGGCACGCCGACTACGTGCTCGCCCTCGACGCCGACCAACTGGTGATCGACCGGCTGTACGCCGCCCTGAAGGAGGACGAGGACTGCCGGAACGTCCTCCCCCTCATTGCGGATGTCGCCGATCCGTCACCCGGCCTGGGATGGCGCGGCGCGGAACGCCGGCCCCTGGCGGACCGCGCGCGGCCCGACCTCATCCTCTGCCTCGCCCTGATGCATCACGTCGTCATCGGCCGGAACGTGCCGCTCGATGACTTCGTCGCGTGGCTCGCGGAGTTCGGGGCGGAGGTGGTCCTGGAGTTCGTGCACCGGAACGACCCGATGGTGGAGCGGCTGCTCCGCAACCGCGGCGATCAGCCGATTGTCTATTCCGAGGATGCGGTCGGCGCCGCCCTCGCGCGCTGCTTCGAGGTAGTGACGGACGAGACGGTCGCCGCCGGCCGGCGGACGCTCTATCACTGCCGGCCGAAGCGCCCGGCCTGAAGCGCGATGCGGGGAGCGCGGCCGGGAGGGTGACGGAGAAGGGTGATGCAAGCCGCGCCGGGAAGCCGCCGGACGCTGGTCGTCGCCGCCCTGCACGTCGGCGGCCTCTGGGCGGTCGGGGTGGCGCAGCCGCTCTACGACGTCGTCAGCCGCAGCCCGGAGTTCTTCGTCGCGCATGATGCGCGTCCGGTCGACCTCGTCGCCCTGATCCTCGTGCTTGGCCTGGTCGGCCCGGCCGCCTGCATCCTGCTGATTGCCGCCGCCTACCGCCTCCGGGAGCGGTGGGGCGCCGCCACCCTTGCCGTGGTGGTCGGGGCGCTGTGCGGGACGATTGCCCTCGCCGCCGTCCGCGCCTGGAGCGACTGGAGCGGCGCGCCGGCGCTGGCGCTCGCCGCGGCGGTGGCCCTGGCGGCCGGATACGCCTACGCGCGCGCCGCCCCGGTCCGGATGTTCGCCACGTTCCTCTCCCCCGCCGCGGTCGTCGTGCCCGCGGCCTTCCTGTTCAACCCGGCGATCGCGCCGCTGATGACGCCGGCCGAGGCCGACGGCGGCGCCTTGGAAGGCGTCGCGTTCGATTCCACGCCGCCGGTCGTCGTGGTCGTATTCGATCAACTCCCGCTCGCCTCGCTGCTCGACCGGAACGGGGCCATCGACCGGAGGCTGTATCCTCACTTCGCGGCGCTGGCGGACGAGGCGACGTGGTTCCGCAACGCGACGACGGTCAGTCCAACCACCAGCCTCGCGGTCCCCGCCATCCTGACCGGCCGGTACCCGGTGCGCGGCCTGCTGCCGACGGTGGACGACCACCCGGAGAACCTCTTCACCCTGTTGGGCTCGCGCTACGACCTGGAGGTCATCGAGCCGCTCACGAACCTTTGCCCGGCGGCGCTCTGCCCGGTGGAACGTCCCGGCGTCGTGGCGTGGCTCGGCGCGGTCCTGCGCGATCTGCGCATCGTCTGGCTCCAGGTGGTGCTCCCGGAGGATCTGACCGGGTCGCTCCCACCGGTCACGCAGACCTGGGCCGACTTCGCGGCGGCGCCGGCGCCTACGTTCCAGGACATATGGCGCGAAGAACGGCGCGACGACCGCCGCCGGATTGTGGAACGGTTCATTGCGCGGCTCGGCGCCGGCGGCGCGGGCGGGCGGCCGGCGCTCCACTTCCTGCACGTGCTGCTGCCGCACGAGCCGTGGCTCTACCTGCCGACCGGCCAGCGCTTCAGCTTCCGCCCGCACGTCCCCGGCCTGTCGACGAACAGCAACTGGACCGAAGACCCCCGGCCGGTTGCCGTCAACTATCAGCGCCACCTGCTGCAGGTGGGCTATGTCGACACGATCCTGGGCGACATCGTCGCCCGGTTGCGCGCCGCCGGAACCTGGGACGACGCGCTGGTCGTGGTCGCCTCCGACCATGGCGCCGCCTTTCGTCCCGGCCTGGCGCTGCGCCGTCCGGAGCGCGGGTCGTTCGCGGACGTCGCATCCGTGCCGCTGCTGATCAAGCTGCCGGGACAACGAACCGGGAGCGTGAACCGGACGAATGTCGAGACGATCGACATCCTTCCGACAATGGCCGCCGCAATGGGGGTGGACCTGCCGTGGCAGACGGACGGCGCCGACGCGCTCGGGCCGGCGCCCGCCACGCGGCCGGCGAAGACGATATTCCTGTTCGACGCGGCGCGGCGGGCGGAAGCCCCGGCTGACCTCTCCGGTCAGCTTGCCGAGACGGTGGCGCGCAAGTTCGCCATCTTCGAGAACGGCAGCCCGTTCGATTCGCCCCGCACCGCGGGCGAGTACACGCGGCTGGTAGGCGAACCCGCAGACGCCTACGCGTCCGATCGCCCCGCGCCGTTCGAGGCGACGGTCGACGCCCCCGGCCTTCTGAACGACGTCCGTCCGGACGGGGACTTCGTTCCCGCGCAGCTCGCCGGCGCCGTGGCCCTGCCGTCGGCGGCGGCGGGTGCGGCCGGCCCACCGCAACTCGCAATCGCGGTGAACGGCGTCGTCGCGGCGGTGACGCAGCCCTACGCGTTTCGGATCAACGGGCGCCCCGGCGTGTGGGAGTCCGTCGTCGATCCGCGGCGGTTCACGCCCGGCGCCAACCGCATCGAGGTGTTCGGGATTCGCGAAGACGACGCCGGCGCGATCGTGCTGGACGCCGTGTACCGGTCCGATCCCGCCAGGACGCACAATCTCATTCTCGAAGAGATGGCCGAGACGCTCGGCGTGACCGTGTCCGGCTTCTACATGCAGGAGTGGGTCGGCCCGCGCCCCGTCCGGTGGACCGACGGCCACGGACGCATCACCGCGCCCATCGATCCGTCGGCGCCGCCGGCCGCGCTGGGCGTCGAAGTGCGCATGACGGGAACCCGAAAGGCCCTGCAGATCCAGGTCAACGGATGCACGCTGTATCGCGGGGTCGCGGAGCCCGGGTGGTCGGCCAGGTTCCCCTTCGACCGGTGCCCGGTCCGCGGAGACACCGTCGAGATCGATCTTGTGAGCGGCACGCACGTGCCCCTCCAGGGCGACACACGCGCGCTGGGGCTCGCGTTCGCCGTCGTGGAGTTGCTGGCGGAATAGAGGCATAATCGGAGGCGGACGATCGCCGCGGGCGGTTAGCTCAGGGGTAGAGCGCCGGTTTTACACGCCGGTTGTCACAGGTTCAAATCCTGTACCGCCCACCACTCATTGCCGGACGCGTGCCGCGCAACCAGGCCTATCCGGCAGCCTGCACCGTTCCACGGCGCAGCCTGCTAGAATTACTAGTCTGCGCGCCGCCAGCGCAGACCGACCTGTGCGGGGTCGTAGTTCAGTTGGTTAGAACGCCGGCCTGTCACGCCGGAGGTCGCGAGTTCGAGTCTCGTCGGCCCCGCCACTTTCGTTCCCCAGTTCGGCGCGCGCCGGTCGACCGTCAGGGCGCGGCAAACCACGCCTTCAGGGCCATGACGGCGACGGTCGCCGCGAACCCCGCGACCGCGTGGTGCTCCCGGTTCGCGATGGCCCGCCGCAGGCTGAAGCGGCGCGCGGCGGCGGCCGGCGCCACCTCGCCGGCCACGTAGCGCGTGTAGGTCTCGCCGAACGCGTCGCGCAGGGTCGCGGTCTCCAGCCGGATCGCCGCCGCGGTCATCACGCCCACATACCCGAGCACGATGACCGCGACCACCCAGGACGCGGCGATGACCGAGAAGCCGACACCCAGGACGGCGGAGCCGACGTAGAGCGGATGCTGCATCCAGCGGTACGGCCCCGACATGGTCACCTCGCGTCCCTTCACCAGGTGGCCCGCCGCCCAGACGCGCAGCGCCTCTCCGATGAGCGCGATGGCGGCGCCGGCCGCAAGCGTCGTCCATGTCGGCGTCGCAAGGATGAACGTGACCGCCGCGACCGCGAAGCCGGCGACGACGCGCCGGCGCGCCAGGTTGAACAGGCGCCGCAGCCGGGGGTCGCGATCGAGGTCAAGCATCGGGTCGCCGCTCCGGTCGCCCCCCCTCCGGTCGCCCCTGCTCCAGCCGGCGGTCGATCCCGCTGCACACCTGCGCGACCTCGAGGCGGTCGAGGCACCACGACGGCGCCGTGCAGTGGCGGGCCATCCGTCCTTCCGGACCGGTGCGGGCCCGCTGCCGGTAGCAATCGCACTCCGTCGCGACGACGACGTCCGCCTCCGCCCAGGGCCCGTTGCGCGCCGGATCGCTCGGCCCGTACAGACCCACAACGGGGACCCCGAGCGCCGCGGCCAGATGGAGCGGCCCGGTGTCGCCGGAGACGACGAGCGCGGCATCCTGCAGCAGCGCCGCCAGTTCCGCGAGGCTCGTCTCCGGCGCGAGGATTGCCGCGCCGCCCGACGCCTCGACCGCCGCGCCGGCCGACTCCCCGTCACCCGGTCCCCAGACGACGATTGACGGCAGGCCGTGGGCGTCTCGCAAGTGCGTCGCGATGGCGCCGAACCGCTCCGGCGGCCACCGCTTCGTCGGCCATGCCGCGTTCGGGTTCAGGACGGCGTAGCGTCCGGACGGCGGATCGAGTCGGGCGCGCAGCTCGTCGGCGAGCGGCGACGGCGGAACCTCCAGCGGAAACTCCCACGCGACGCCGTCCGGTTCTTTCTCACCCACCGCGGCCAGGATCCCGAGGTTGCGATCGATGACGTGCCGGGGATTGCCGGCGTGGATCGTTTCGTCGTAGCCCCAGCGCGCCCAGCGCTCGCGCAGGAACGGCGGCGCGAACCCGACACGGCGGGCGGCGCCGCTCAGCCAGACGGCGGCCGCCGACTTGCCCAGCCCCTGGAGGTCGAGGGCAATGTCGTAGGCGCCGAGCCGCAATTCGCGCCGGAACGCGAGCCACGCCGCGACGGGCGGGCGGCTGCGCGAGGCCAGCACGATGGGCCGGTCGACCACCGGGGCCAGATCGAGGAGTTCGGCGTAACGCTCGTCCACCGCCCAGTCGATCGCCGCGTCGGGAAACCGCCGGCGCAGGGCGGCGGCCACCGGCAGCGTGTGGATGATGTCGCCGACCGCGCCGAGACGGACGATCAGCAACCGCATGGAGGGTGAGTCACTTGGCGGCGGCCCGGATCCGGTCCAGGAGGTCGCGGGTCGAGTGGTCTTTCGGGTCGCCGACAATCGCTGTCCGTCCGCCCGCCGCGGCCACCACCTCGCGCTCCGGCACCGTGTCCGGCGTGTAGTCGGTACCCTTGCAGTGGACGTCCGGGCGGATCCGTTCGATGACCGGCGTCACCGTCGGGCCGGAGAAAAGGACCACGTAGTCCACCGTCTCCAGCGCGGCGACGATCTCCGCGCGCTCGTTCTCCGGATGCAGGGGCCGGCCGTCGCCCTTGAGGGCGCGCACCGAGTCGTCGTCGTTGACGGCGACCACCAGCCGGTCCGCTTCCGCCGCGGCCCCGGCCAGGTAGCGGACATGTCCGACATGGAGCAGATCGAAGCAGCCGTTCGCGAGGGCGATGGTGCGGCCGGCGGCGCGCTCGGCGCCGACGATCGCCTCCAGTTCGGCCGCGGTCACGATCCTGCCCATCTCAGTCGGCGCGGATTGCGGCGATCAGCTCGTCGCCCGCGACGGTCGCGGTGCCGCGCTTCATGACCACCAGGCCGGCCGCGGTGTTGGCGAGCCGCGCCCCCTCGTAGAGCGAGGCCCCGGCCGCGAGGGCCAGCGTCAGCGTCGCCATGACCGTGTCGCCGGCCCCGGTGACGTCGGTCACCTCGTCGGAGCCATGGATCGGCACCTGCTCGGTCCGCTGTCCCTTGGCGAAAAGCGCCATGCCGCGGCTGCCGCGCGTCAGGACGACGCCCCGCGACGCGGTCTTGCGCAGGATGGCCCGGCCCGCGCGTTCGAGCGCCGCCGCGTCGTCGCCAATCGGGAAGCCGGCAATGCGTTCGGCTTCCGACTCGTTCGGCGTGCAGGCGGTCGCACCGCGGAAGGCGGCGAGGTTATGGCGCGAATCGATCAGGACCGGGATGGCCCGGCGCCGCCCGCGCGCGCCGACCGTCGCGGTGACCTTCTCGAACAGGGCCGGCGTGACGAGGCCGGATCCATAGTCGGAGACGAGCGCCGCGTCGCAGTCCGCGAGCGCGGCAAGCGCCGCTGCTTCGAGCGCCTGCGCCACGGCGGCGGGGTCGGGCAGCTCGGCCGCGTGATCGATCCGGACCACCTGCTGGCGCGCGGTGTGGGGGCTGCCGGCGAGGATGCGGGTCTTCACCGGCGCGCGGTAGCCGGACGGCCGGACCAGGTGCGTGCGATCGACACGCGCGTGGAGTGCGCGGAGCAGGCGGCGGTCGCGGGCGCCGCGGCCGGCGAGGCCGACGAGGCGGGCATGGCCGCCGAGGGCGGCGACGTTGCAGGCGGCGTTCGCTGCTCCTCCCGGAACGATCGCGTCACCCGCGTAGTCGAGAATCAGCACCGGGGATTCGCGCGAGATACGCGACGGGTCGCCGTACAGGAAGCGGTCGCAGATGACGTCGCCAATCACCGCGACGCAGCGGCCGGTGAACCGCTCGGCCAGTTCGATCAGGCGGGAGGAAAGATCCGCATCGGGTCGAAGCGGCTGGGCGCCGGGTGCTGGGCTCACGGAGATCCGATCAAGTGCGTGACGTGATAGCGCATCGAATTATCGCAGATGCGCGACATCCGCAATCGCATCGAGCTTCTCGCGTACTTCAGCGTCGATCTCATTCTCCGGAACGTGCCGGACAAGTTCGTGGAAGTTGGTCTTGGCCATCAGATTCGGCAGGCCGAGCTTCTCGAAATAGGTCTTGAAAACCGGAGCCAGGAAGTCATCACTGGCCTTGATATCCGCACTCCAGGGCGAACTCTTGCCCAGCGCCTTCAAGGCCGATTCAATCTCGTCAATCGCGGCGTGCATGGCTTCCAATCGCCGGTCGGCTTCCGCCCTCGTAAAGAGTGGACCGTCTAGGTCGTCGGGCGCCGAGGCCGTGGCATAGGCTTCCAATGTTGCCCGGGTGCAGACGTAGTTTTCGATTTCCCGGCGTCGCCACATCAGGCACTCAACTGGAGTCATGTCCGGAGGTTCGGGGTCGAGTCGATCGAACAGGGCCACGCCACGCAAAGCCGGATACGCCTCCCGCAAGCCATGGAAGTGGTCCTTGACCCTCTTGTCCTGATTTCCCACGTATTTCACTAATGGCCGTTCGAGCCCGCGCAGTGCGGCTTCGTGGTCGAGGCGCCGAGCGAACGCCCGCAGGAACGCCAGGTCGGTGGAACCCTCCAGGTACAGTGCCCAACCGGTCTGCTCCGCCTGGTAGTACTGGTCGAACCCGATGTCGCGGAGCGCCTTGCGGACCTGGCTGCCCCGGTCGTCGATGCGGTGCGGGCGGTCGACGAAGGCTACGACGACATCCCGTTCGGCGGCCTCGTTGAGGAGGACTTCGGAGTGACTGGCGGCAATGATCTGACCACCGCTCCGGGCCGCTACATCCGTCAGCAATTGGTAGATCTGCCGCTGCCGAAGAATCTCCAGATGCGCATCGGGTTCGTCGAGAAGCAGGACCGCTCCCGGGTTCGCGTACAGATAGGCCAACAGGAGTAGTGTCTGCTGCAGTCCACGGCCGGAAGATGACAGGTCGAGACGGACATCCCCCTCGCGATAGGTCATCGTGATCTCGCCGCGTTCGGCCACATACCGGGGCGGATCGAGTTCGGATCCGAAGAGGTTCGCGATCTGCTCCACCAACTCGTTCCAGCGCTCCAGATCGTTCTCGTGAAGCCGGAAACAGAGATTGCGCAGGACCTCCGCCGTGCGGCCCTCGCCGATCCGCACGTTTACCGCCCCTTGGTCCAGCCGCGTCTCCGTAGCGGCCAGCCCGGACATCGGCGGCAGGAAAGCGATCTGAACCGCTCCCGCCCCGCCGGGGACCGGCATGCGGTTCGGAGGCTTGCCTTCGGAGAGGCGCAGCGGGCGGCAGTAAAAGGACTCCTCGTTCGCGTAGTCGAACTCGAGCCCGCAGGTCCAGGCCTGGTCCTTCGTCACGCCCTCGACCACGAGGTCGATCCGGATGTTGCTGGTCGTCTGACGGCCGTCGACTCTCTGAACGTCGCGCACGTGCATGGCGCGCCACAACAGATTCGCGTCCGGAATCGGGATCGCCACGAGATCCCGGCGGTTGACGGTGACGCCCGGGCGTTTCTCCGGCGTGCTCTTCCCCGAACGCTTCTCATTCCAGCGTTTGAGGCCGATGTCCCACAAGGCCAGCGCCTGCATCGCCGACGTCTTGCCCGAGTTGTTGGGCCCGATGAATACGACGGGGCTGCCAAGCTCAATCTCGACTTCCCCGAAACGCTTGAAGTTGCGAACCGTCAGTTTGGTGAGCATCGGCAAGCGGGATCATGACCTACCGGGCGATCCGGATCCGGCGGCCACGTCACGGCCGGAGTGTAGCGCACCAGGAGTGGCGTACTATTGGATGCACGATGGTGCCGGCCTGGAGGCCGGCGGACCGGGAAGGCACGATGGTGCCGGCCTGGAGGCCGGCGGACCGGGAAGGCACGATGATGCCGGCCTGGAGGCCGGCGGACCGGGCCGGCGGACCAGCCGGCGCACGGCATGTATTCGGTCTATACCGCGCTGCTCGTCCTCTACGCGCTGTTCCGGCTGCCGCCGTTGGTCTATGCGGCGTGGCGGCGGGGGAAACGGACGGGCGACGTCGGCCAGCGCTTCGGCCGCCTGCCGGCATATGTGAACCCGGACGGGAAGCCCGCCATCTGGATCCATGCGGTATCGGTGGGCGAGACGCTGGCGGCGCGCCCGCTGGCCCGCGCGTTGCGCCGCTCCTACCCGTCGCACCGCCTGATTCTCTCGACGACGACGGCGACGGGCCAGGCCGTGGCGGAGCGCTTCGCAGGGGACGGCGACGTGGACGCGGTGATCTACGCGCCGTTCGATCTGCCGGGGGCGGTCGGGCGCGCGCTCGACCGGATTGCGCCGGCGCTGCTCGTGCTGGTCGAGACCGAACTGTGGCCGACGCTGCTGCGCGCCTGCCGGAGGCGCGGCGTGCGCACGCTGGTGGTGAATGGGCGGATCTCGGATCGGTCCTATCGCCGCTATCGCCGGGTGCGCGGATTCATGCGGCGGGTCCTGGCCGACGTCGACCACGTCTGCGCACAGACCGAAGACTGGCGCGGGCGCTTCATCGGCATCGGCGCCGACCCGGAACGGGTGACGGTGACCGGCAATCTGAAGTTCGATGCGGCAGCCGCGCCAGCCGGGGGCGGGGCGCCGGGCGGCGGCGGGGCGCCGGCCGGTGATGGCACGCCGGCCAGCGACGTTGCGCCGAGCGGCGACCGCGATCCGCTGCTCGCCGCCTTCGCCTTCGCCCGGAACCGCCCGGTCCTGATCGCGGCCAGCACGTTGGCCGGCGAAGAGGATGTGGTCCTCCGCGCCTTCCGCACGAACCGCCACGGCTCGCCCAACGCCCTGCTGATAGTGGCGCCGCGGCGCCCGGAGCGTTTCGACGACGTGGTCGGCCTCGCCGAACGGGCCGGATTCGATGTCGTCCGGCGGAGCGCGCTCGCGGCCGGCGCGGACCCCGGCGCGAATGTGGTGGTCCTCGACACGCTGGGCGAGTTGGCGCGCCTGTTCCCCATCGCCTCGGTCGTCTTCGTCGGCGGCAGCCTGGTGCCCGCGGGCGGCCACAACGTGTTGGAGCCCGCCGCAGCGGGGCGGGCAGTCGTCGTCGGGCCGCATATGGAGAACTTCCCGGAGGTGACGCGGCGGCTGCTGGCGGCGGGCGGTCTGTTGCAGGCGCGCGACGCCGCCGAGCTGACCGCGATGCTGGCCGGCCTCGCGCGGGACCCGGCGCGCCGCGACGCCCTCGGGGATGCTGCCCGGCGCGTGGTGGAAGCGAACCGCGGCGCGACGGAACGGACGCTCGCGGTGGCGGCGGAACTGCTGCCATGCTGAGTGCGATCTATGGCGCCGTCGCGGCGGGCCGGCGGCGCTATTACCAGACCCGCCCCGGTGCGCGGCGGCGGCTGGCGCGCCCCGTGGTGAGCATCGGCGCCCTCGCCACCGGGGGGCGCGGCAAGACACCGGTCACCGCCCTCGTGGCGGAGCTGCTGCGCGAGGCAGGCGAGCGTCCGGCGATACTGAGCCGGGGCTACGGCCGGCGGACGCCGGTCGACGGCGTCGTCGTGGTCCGGGACGAGGCGCGCATCCTGGCTCCGGTCGATATCGCGGGTGACGAACCCCGGATGCTCGCGGAACAGGTGCAGGCGACGGTGCTGGTGAGCGAAGACCGCTTCGTCGCCGGCCGCGTCGCGGAGACGGAGTTCGGCGCCACCGTCCACGTCCTCGACGACGGGTTTCAGCACCTGCATCTCGCGCGCAATGTCGACCTGGTACTGGTCGATCCGGACGACGCGGACCGGCAGACACTGCCCTTCGGCCCCTTGCGCGAGCCGCCCGACACGGCGCGCCTGGCCGACGCGCTGATCGTCGACGCTCCGGACGATGCGGCCGCGGCAGCCGTCGCCGAACGGCTCGGCGCCGCCGCCTGGTTCCGCCTCGCGCGGTCCATCGGACCGCCGCGGATGGTGGCGCCGGGCGCCGGGGCGGCGCCGGGCGTCGGGGTAGCGTCCGGCGCCGGGGTGCCGGC
>CAZWUJ010000044.1:0-21996 GCA_964636705.1 uncultured Vicinamibacteraceae bacterium | reverse complement strand
GCTCGCTCGCGGGTGGCGTGGCTGCGGGCGTCTCGCTCGCGGGCGCCGCGGCGTCTGAAGCCGGGGTCGCGGCGGTCGCAGGTGGTTTCGCTGCGTCGGGCGCCCTGGCCGGGCGAACGAGCTTCGGAGCCGCGGCCGGCGGGGCGGGCTTCGCCGTGACCTCCGCTTCGACCTGCAGCCGCAAGCGCCCACCGGCGGCAAAGTGCTTCTTGGGAGGAGGCGTCCTGGACACCTCGGCGAGCGGTTCTTGCGCGGCGACGGGCGCCGCGGAGGCTGCCGCGGCAGGTTCTGCCACCGTGACGTCCGGCTCCGGCGCCTCCTCCTCGACCGGCCTCGGCTTCGGCGCCTTGACCAGACGCGGCTTACCGAGAACGGGTCTGGCGGCAGGCGCTGGTTCCGGTCTTCCCTTGGCCCCCCTCTTTCCCTTTGCGCTCGGCTTCTGTTGAAAGAGCGGGCCGTCCGGCAACGCGATGTTACGTTCCCGGGCAATGCGCCTGCAGAGTTGCGTGGCAACAATCTCTTCCACCGTGCTCGAGGCGCTCTTCGCGTCGATGCCGAGCTGCCGGAGCAACTCGACCACTTCCTGGGTCTCGATGCCCAGTTCACGCGCGATCAGGAAGAGTCGAATCATGGGAATGTCCGAATCAGTTTGCTGTCGATGCTTCCGGCTCGGCCGGGTTCCCGCCCACGGCCGCGGCCCGCACCGCCGCATCGACTTGTTCGCGCACGGCCGCCCGAAGCGCGGTCGCCGTCGCGTGGTCCACGCCTGCCACCTCGGCCAGTTCGGAGATCTCGACCTCGAGCAGCCGGTCCGCGGTGTCAAGTCCCGCGTTGCTCAATGCGATCAGTTGCTCTTCCGTCAGCCCTGGCAGCGTCAGGGCCGCCTCGCCTTCCTCAAGCTCATCGAACTGCGCCCTTACTTCCTCCCGTTTCTGGCTCTCGCTCTTGATGTCGATCCGCCAACCGGTAAGCCGGGCGGCGAGCCGGACGTTCTGCCCCTTTCGGCCGATCGCGAGTGAGGTCTGACTCTCTTCCACGAGCACCTCGATGGCCGGTTCGCTTCCCTCCATTACGGTTACGCGCTGCGCCCGCGCCGGGCTGAGCGCGTTGGTTACGAAGGTGGCCGGATCGTCCGACCACTGGACGATGTCAATCTTCTCTCCACGCAACTCCCGGATGATTCCCTGTACTCGCGTCCCCTTCATGCCGACGCAGGCGCCGACCGGATCGATGTCCCGCTCTGCTGTATGAACGGCAACCTTCGCGCGCTCGCCCGCCTCGCGCACGGCGCCCTTGATGGTGACGATACCGTCGTAGATCTCCGGCACCTCCTGGCGAAACAACTGCACCAGCAGCGCCGGGTCGGTGCGCGACAGGATCACCTGCGGGCCCTTCGCGTTCCGGTTGACTTCGCGGATGACGGCTCGGATCCGGTCGCCGACGCTGTAGTTCTCCGCGCGCGACTGCTCGCGGCGCGGAAGCATGGCCTCCAGCCTTCCTGCTTCGACGACGATGTCGCCGTTCTCGAACCGTTTGACGACGCCGCCGATCACTTCACCCACCTGGTCGTGGTACTCGTAGTAGATGTTGTCCCTTTCGGCGTCGCGCACCTTTTGCGTGAGCACCTGCTTGGCGGTCGACGCGGCGATCCGCCCGAGACCGTCCGTCGGCTCGGGGAACTCGATCTCCATGTCGACTTCCGCCTCCTCCCCATAAAGCTCCTGCGCTTCCGCGAGGGAGATCTCGTTCACCGGATCGTCGACGGTCTCGACAATGCGCCGGACGGAAAAGAGCTCGACTACCCCCGTCTCCGGATTGAATCGGGTGCGCAACACCTGGTCCTCATCGAAGTGCCGCCGCGATGCGGTCAGCACCGCGTCCTCGATCGCCGCAATGATCACGTCGGGCTCAACGCCTTTCTCCTTCGCGGCCGCCTCGATCATTTGCCGGTTCAGTGTGCTCATCGTGCCGTTCCCGTTACACGTCCACTTCCAGCCGGGCGCGCGTCACAAGCGACCACGGAAGCCGGTAGGTACGCTTGCCAGCGTCCACTACCACGCAAGCCCCCGACTCGGGCGTGCTCGAAGTACCCGTTCTCTCCACTCCCGCGATCCGGCCCAGCACGAACCGCTGGCCCTCCACCGCCTCCGACGTCACGAACCGCGCCAGCCGGCCGCGGAAGCGACGGCAGTCGGCCACGTGCCGCAACGGGCGATCCAGACCCGGCGACGACACCTCCAACGTGTACGCCTGATCGAACGTGAACTCGGTGTCGAGCACGACGCTGAGGTCGCGGCTGACGCGCTGACAGTCGTCAACCGTCACCCCTTCGGGCACCGTGCCTTCCGCCTGTCCACCTGCGCCGCTCGGGGCGTCGAGCGCCCCGCCCGATGCCACGGCGACCCGGTCGATAACGATTCTCAGCACCCAGCCAATCGCCTCGCGCCGGAATTGCACGTCGAACAACTCCAGCCCGAAGTCGCGCGCGATCCGCGCCGCCACCGTCCGCACGCGCGCCACCCGATCTGCCCGGGTCATCGCCGTGCCGCCCTCCCGAACACCGTCCCGTCCGTGCGCAGCCCCAAACGAAAAGAAGTGGGCGAAACGCCCACTTCTCGGGGGAACTTCGCTGCGTACAATCGCTGACTATAGCACGCACCAAAGTAGCCCCGCAACCGACGCTGCGGGCCTCTGCCGGGGGTTCTGGAGGCGTGGTCAGGGGGTAATCCGGTACAGCATCCTCGGGAAGGGAATCGTCTCCCGGACATGTTCGATCCCGCAGATCCAGGCGACCATCCGTTCGATTCCCATCCCGAAGCCGGAGTGCGGAACGGTGCCGTAACGGCGGAGATCGAGGTACCACTCGAACGATTCCTGGGGCAGGTCGTGCGCCCTGATCCGCTCCACCAGCAGATCGAAGTCGTCCAGTCGTTGACCGCCGCCGACGATCTCGCCGTAGCCCTCCGGCGCAAGCAGGTCGACTGAAAGAGACAGTTCCGGCCGGTTGGGATCGGGCTTCATGTAGAAGGCCTTGATGGCGCTGGGGAATCGCTGGATGGCGACCGGCCGATCGAAGTGCTCGCCGAGCGCGGTTTCGTCCGGTCCGCCGAAGTCCCCTCCCCACTCGAACGGGAGTCCGCGTTCCTTCAGGATGGCCGCGGCATCGTCGTACGAAATGCGGGGGAATGGTGCGCGGACGCGTTCGAGCGGCGCGGTGTCGCGCTCGAGCAGGTCGAGTTCCGTGCGGCGCTGCTCGAGCACGCGCGCCACGACCGCCGAGACCAGCGCCTCGGCCAGATCGGTTGCGTCGTCGAGCGTGGCATAGGCCATCTCCGGTTCCACCATCCAGAACTCGGTCAGGTGCCGGCGAGTTTTCGACTTTTCGGCGCGGAACGTGGGGCCGAAGCAATACACCCGGCCGAGCGCCATCGCCGTTGCCTCGGCGTAGAGCTGGCCGCTCTGGGCCAGGTAGGCGGTCCGGTCCTCGAAGTACTGCACGGGAAAGAGCGTCGTGGTCCCTTCGCAGGCGGCGGGGGTGAAGATTGGCGTGTCGGTCAGGATGAAGCCTTCGCCGTTCAGGTAGTCGCGGATCGCGTTGATCACCTCGTGGCGCACACGAAGGATTGCCGCCTGCCGCCGGCTGCGAACCCAGAGGTGCCGCCGGTCGAGCAGGTAGTCGACACCGTGCTCCTTCGGCGTAATCGGGTAGTCGGACGATGGGCCGACGACATCGAGTGTCGCCACGTCGAGCTCGTACCCGCCCGGAGCCCGGGCGTCCTTGCGGACTGCCCCGGTAACGACGACCGAGGTCTCCTGCCCCAGGTGATCCGCCCGCTCGAAGGTTTCGCCGTCCACCGCCGCCTTCGACAGGATCGCCTGCAGAAGGCCGGTGCCGTCACGCACCGTAAGGAAGTGGATCCTGCCGCTCGATCGGCGGCGGTGCAGCCAGCCCCGGACGGTGACGGTGTCGCCGACGTGATCCGCGATCCGGGCGATAGTGGTGGTGGCGCTCATGCCGCGTCGGTGAACCAGTGTAACTCGCTGCCGCGGCTGGCGCAGCGGCCGCGCGCTCGCGGAGCGCGCCTCCTGACCGCGCGGATGCCGATCACGACCATGGTCAATTTCATCCACGCGGCGACGCCGTCACTCCAAGGCGTCGTCGCCCCTCTTGAGGAGCGGCACGAGCGCGTCGTGGAGGCGCCGCCGGTCGGGATCGAGCGCCAGTGCGCTGCAGGCGTACCCGATCGCACGGTGGACGGCGCCGGCGTAGCGGAGATTCCGGCGGACGCTGATCTGGTAGCCGAACGTGCCGAGCGCCTTGAGGGAGCGCTGCACCGTCGTGCGGACGAAGCGTCGGCGCAGCGCGGCGACGTCGGCTATTCCCATCGCTCGCCGGTACTGTTCGAGACAGCGATCCACTGCTGCGTCGTCCAGTTCTACGTAGGCGTCGCGGAGGAGCGAGACCAGATCGTAGGTATCGGGTCCCATTCGCGCATCCTGGAAGTCGATCAGGTGCAGGCGGCCCTCGTGGAGCATCAGATTGCGGCTGTGGAAGTCGCGGTGGCACAGGACTCTGGGTTCGTCCGCCATCTGTTTGGCGAGGGCCCGGAGTTCTCGGGCAAGCGCGTCACGCAGTGCCGGCGTCAGGGGGATCTGCCGGTATCCGGCGAGGTAGTGCTCCAGAAAGAACTGCAGCTCCCAGGTGAGCTTCGCGGCATCGAAGGCGAGCCGGAACGGCAGCGCGTCCCGGCGGCGAGCTCGCCCGCCCTGCTTCTGGAGGGTGACGATCAGGTCGACGGCCTCCGCATACCAGGCGGCGCGCGCATCGGCCGACCCGGAAGCCAGCGCTGCTTCCAGTGTCGTGTCACCGAGATCCTCCAGCGCCACAATGCCCAGCTCGGCGTCCGTCCCCAGCGTGTCCGGCACCGGGACTGCCATCTGCCGCAGCAGGTCCGCCACGGTCAGCAACGGGAGCTCGGCGGGGCGAATGGGTCCGGTGTGAACCACCAGGATGCAGGAGGATCCGTCGGGAGGCGTGACACGGACGAAGCGCCGGTCGGACGCGTCGCCGGGAAGCTGGACGACCGTCGAGGCTGGCGGCCGGCCGGCGCGGGCAATCCACGTACGTGCGCGGCCTTCCACGTCTGCCCATGGTGGCGGAGCGCCGGGTCCTGCGGGCCTCCCTTCAGACATCGATCGGGAAGGCGACGCAACTGCCAATCCGATGTCCATCGGCGCGGCCGGATGCTGCCGCAGCGGCTGGCGCGGTAACAACCATGTGCCGCCGGAGTTCGGCGCCGGCCGGCAGCGACACGTCGTCGGCAAGTATGCACTCGTGCAGCCGGCATCCCGGGCCGATGGTCACACGATCCCAGACAGCGCAGCGCGTAACCGAAGCCGACGGATCGATAGTCGATCCCGCGCCCACGGTCCCGCGGTCGTCATGCGCGAGAGATGCGGCGAGGTAGCCCGACGGTGTGCCGACATCGAGGAACCGGCCGGTCACGCGGTGAGCCCTGATGGCGCCGGCCGGCCGGCCCACGCGGTCCGGCAGCAACTCGTCGTACACGCCGCCGATGGTCGCGGCCGCAACGTCGGCCGGCAACCCGGCGAAGACGGATGCCTCGGCGACCTGCAGGCCGATGAAATGGTCCGACGGCGGACCGCCGGCCCGACTGAAGGCGTAAACGCGGCCATCGCCGTCCGTGACGACGCCGCCGTAGCGCGCCGGATCGGGATGCCGAACGACCGCCAAAGTCACAGCGGCGTTCGAGTGGACGTGTGCCGCAACCAGCGCGGGGAGCGCGTCGGACGCGAGGTCGGTCAGCGTATCGCCGTTCACGATAAGGAAGCGTGGACCCAGGAGCGGAAGCGCACGCCTCGGTCCCCCCGCCGACCCGAGGATCTCCGGTTCCCAGGAATACCGGACGCGGATGCCGGACGCCTTGCCGTAGCCGACAACGCCCGTGATGGTCTCGGGCCGGTGATGCAGGTTGAGCACCGCGTCGTCGACACCGGCGCGCGCGAGCGCGTCAAGGATCCGGAGGATGATCGCCCGCCCGGCCACGGGGGCCGCGGGCTTGGCGCGAACGGAGGTAAGCGGCTCCATCCGAGTGCCGTACCCGGCGGTGAGGACCAGGGCGGGTGGCAGCGGGGAGGATGGCGCCATTGCCGCGGAGGCGTCAGTCGAACACCATGTCGCCGACCGGACGGCCGCGCGCGCCGCAATAGTCTTCCCAGAGACCGCGGTAGGAGGCGTTGATGTAGTCTTCGGTGCTCCGGCCGAGAGCGCGCGCCAGCGCCGTCACGCCCGCTTCGTCACCTTCGATTTCGACGTACACACCACCTGGCGTCTCGTCGATCGCAACAATCGTGCCGTCGCGCTCGAACTCCTGCCGGTACTTCTGGTACCGCCATGTCACGACGAAGCCTGCCGCTTCCAGGATCCCCAGCATCGCCTCGCCATCCGCGACCGCGGTCTCCACCTCGTCACGCACCTTCATGACGTCCGGCTGCGGCGGGCCCTTGAAAGTGATCGCCGCCGGCGGGGCGCTCCCGTCGCTCGCCACGGCGCCGCCGGTAGCGCCGGCCTCACGGGGGGCCGCCACCGCGGCGGGCGATTCGATTCGGACCCGCAATGTCGAGCGCTCCAGGCGCAGGCGGCCGTCCGGCGTGTCGAGCAGCCGGTCGTCCTGCAGTCGCCGTGCGCGACGTGGCGTCGCGCCCAGGGCGGCGACGGCGGCGCGCGCGGCATCGGGCGACTCGAACGACAGCTTGACCTCGCGTTCGACGTGGGTGGCAGGAGTGGTCATCGGTGTCGAGCGTGGAATCTTCATTCTACTCAGGTGGCGCGCAGGCGGTACGAGCAGCCGGCGAGCGACGGACGGCCCACTCCCACGCCGAAGATCAGCACCTTGTGCGTACTGCCGAGGCCGCCGGGAACCAGCAGCGTCTTGAGCGCCAGCCGGGCCCGGAGCGCGGCGATTCCCCCTTGATCGGCCACATCGTTCACGGTTTCCACGGCGCCCAGGCCGAGAAGGAAGTAGGTCTGATCGAGGACGCCAAGCGTCGTGGCGCCGGCCCGCTCGGCCGTCTTCCTGACGGCCGTCAGGTCGACGTGAGCCGTGATGTCGCACGCTCCCGGGTCGTTGAGCCAGGGCGCCGCGTCCCCGTCGCCCGCCGAGTTCGCCCGGTGGCCCCGATACGTCGTGAGCGTCCCGGCCGCATGCGTGGCGGAATAGAGCTCTTGCGCTTCGTGACCGTAGTCGACGAGCAACAGGAACCCCTTCTCGATGGAGGCGACAGCGCCAGCCACCCAGTCCACCGCACCCGGCGTTACCTCGGCGCGCCATCCCGGCTGGAGTTCGATGCGATGCCGTTCGACGTGTGCCTTGGCGCGAACCGACACGGGGCCAAGCCGTTCGACGAAGCTGGTGCCGTCCGCCGCCACATCGACGTAAACCTCCCGCAACCCGCCGCCGGTCATCACGAGAACGTGCGGCGGCAGGGCATCGAGCAGTTCGTTCGCGAGGACGACCCCCCGGATCCCGCCGGTGGGCAGGTCGGAACCGGACGACGCGAGGCGCGTGGCGTGCCGGCCAAGCGTCGCGCGCTGGGCGCGGCGCGCTGCGGCGCTCGCCTCCACTAGGTGGAGCCGGATGGCGTCGTAGAACGGCGGATCGCGCTCCGCCGCCGCGTCGAGCAGATCGCGCGCGAGGCGGCCGTTGCCGGCTCCCGCCTCGACCAGATCGAAGACGCCAGGATCTTCGCCCTCCTGTGCCGCCGGAAGCAGGCGCCACATCTCGGCGCACTGCCGCGCGAGCAACCGGCCGAACCACGGACCGGTGTCGACGCTCGTATAGAAGTCTCCCGCGCGCCCGGAGCGCTGATCGGCGCGTGCGTAGTAGCCGAGGCGGGGGTGGTAGAGAGCAAGTCCCGCGTAGTCGGCGAAGGGGATCGGACCGGCTTGCCCGATCCGATCCCGGATCACCTCCGTCAGCGTCATTTCACGCCGGGCCCGGGCCGACGGCAACTGCCACGGCGCAGCCTGCTATTGCTTCTCCACCTGCAGGAAGACGCGGTTTTCTCCCCGCTGCACGAGCATGAACGCGGTTCGTCCGGACTCGATCGCGTCGAGCGCCGCAACGGCCTCGCTCGCCGTCGCCACTTCCGTCCGATTGATCCGGAGGATGACGTCACCCTGCCGCACGTCGCTCGCCTCGGAGGTGCTCCCGCTCGCCACGCCGCTGACGACGGCGCCGGACGTCCCTTCCGGCACGCCCAACTGCCGAGCCAGGTTCGGCGTCAGATTCTGCAGTGTGATGCCGAACTCCTCACTCGACTCTTCTCCGGTGTCCGACGTCACGACGGCCACCCTCTCCTCATCGAGATTCAGCTCGCCGATGGTGACGTCGAGGGTCATCGGTTCGAGATCGCGGATGATCTCGACCGGGACGACCGTATCGGGCGAGGTGGCGACAACGCGCGCCTGAAGGTCCTCGGTATTCGTTACCGGTTCGCCGCCATAGGCGACGATCACGTCACCCGGCCGAATCCCCGCCTCGTCAGCCGGGCCGCCGTCGCTGACCGAGTTGACGGTCACGCCGTTCGGTTCGTCCAGGCCGAGTACTTCGTAGCCTTCCCGTGGGACATCGGCAATGGAAACACCGATCACGCCGCGCGTCACCTTGCCGTCGTGCAACTGATCGAGCAGATCCCGCACCGTGTTGATCGGGACCGCGAAGCCGATTCCGACGTTGCCCATCCGGTCGCTGATGATGGCGGTGTTCATTCCTACCACCTCGCCGCGGACATTGAGAAGCGGCCCGCCGGAATTGCCCGGGTTGATCGCGGCGTCGGTCTGCAACATGTCGATGTTTCGACCCGGGACGGCGCGGATGCCGCGGCCGATGGCCGAGATGACGCCAACGGTCACGGTGTGCCCGTAGCCGAACGGGTTGCCGATGGCCATCACCCAGTCGCCGGGCGCCATCTGCTGGGAATCGCCGAAGGTGGCGGACGCCAGCTCCCAGTCGGGGAGCTCGACCAACTCGAGAAGCGCGCTGTCGGACAACGGGTCACGCCCCAGCACGCGCGCCTCGTAGAAGTCCCGCTCGTCATCGCCAAAAAAGTCGATCTCGATCTTGGTGGCATCCTCGACGACATGGTTGTTGGTCAGGATCAAGCCGCTGGGGTCGATGACGAAGCCGGTACCGGCGGAACGGACGACTTCGTCGCGCGGCTGTTGCTGCGGTGGCGGGTCGCCGAAGAACCGCCTGAAGAACTCGTTGTCGCCACCGAAGAAGTCGTTCAGGCTGGTCTGACTCTGGCGCGCCGCGATTCGGATGTTGACCACCATGTCGGTCTGCGTCTCGGCGATGTCGCGGAACGTCGTGGCGGTCAACTCGCCGCTGATCGGCGCGGAATTGACCGGGGTCTGGATCCGTTGCGCCGACGAGGCGGGGGTCAGATTGAACCGGGAGGCAACCACCATGCCGATCGCCATCGACGTCACGGCGATCAGCAGGGCAGAGGCGAACGTGGTGCGCGCGGTCGACTTCATGACTATCTCCTCCAGCGGCGCCGGCCAGCCCGGCCGGCGCGGGTATCCAGCGGGCGCGATCCTCGCCGCACCCTTACGTTAGCGCAACCGAACCGGCCTTCGCCAGTGGTGGCGGGCCGGTTCGTGATGGCCGGCTTCCGCGCTCCAGCCCGACCTTCATGCGAGCGGCGTCACCGCATCCTGCCGTGGGCCAGTCACCTCGGCCGCAGCTTCGCCGACATGCAGGTTGATCTCGGTCCGGACGCCGAAATCGTCCCGGTAGATGCCCGGCTCGATGGTGAAGCCGGTCCCGGGCAGGATCCGTCGTTCGTCGTGTGTCTCGTAGTCGTCCATGTGGGCGCCGTTCCCGTGCACCTCTTCCCCCAGGTTGTGGCCGGTGCGATGGATGAAGAACTCGCCCCAACCCGCGGATTCGATCACGGCGCGCGCGGCGCGGTCCACCTCCCAGCCGGCGATCGGGGCGCCGGTGGCGACCCGCTCCTCGACCAGCGCCACCGCGGCGTCGCGCGCTTCGCGGGCTGCCGCGAAGCGCTGGACAACGGCGGCTGGCACGTCCGCGCTGGTGTAGCCCACCCAGGTTATGTCTGCGTAGACCGCCCCCGGGCGGTCGAGCTTCCCCCAGAGATCCAGCAGCACGACCATGTCGGGTCCGATAGGGCGGTGGTGCTCCGCCGTCGGGAGATAGTGCGGATTCCCGCTACTTGCTTCGGCGGCGACCACGGGCGGGCAGTCGGTGACGAGGCCGGCTTCCGTGAACCAGTCCGCCATCCGCTGCTGCACGCCGTACTCCGTCAGGCCGCCGCTCCGTGCGCCATCGCGGATCATGGCGAATGCGCGATCCTTGATCGCGTAGAGGCGTTCGGATGCCGCGCGATGCGTCGCGAGGGCCGCGCCGTCCCAGACCGCTTCGAAGCGTTGCGCCAGGTCGCCCGACGAGACCACGTCAACGCCGAAGGCGCGGATGCAGTCGACGGTGCCGGCATCGACGCGCGAGATGTAGGGGATGGCGCCGCTCGGCGAGTACTCCATGGCGACTCGGCGGATGCCCCGCAACACGGACGCCAGGCCCGCGTCGAGCTCGTCGCGCCGGGCATAGAGACGCCGCTCGCCCGGCAGATGCGCGAGGCTGTCCTGCTCGATGCCGTGTACGAGCGCGCGCGGAGTCCCGTCTGCCGGAACCAGGTAGTACCAGCGGCGGGTGGTCAGTTTCTTGCTGCCGTCGAGCCCGGCCACCCGCCGGGCAATCGGGTTGGAGCCGTGGAAGTCGTACAGCAGCCAACCGTCAAGCTGCTCGTCCCGAAGGGCGGCCTGGATGGCCGAGAGGTTGAATGCCATGCGTTCCAGCGCGTTGCCGTCATTTGTGACGACGGTGGGCGCCGGATAGTTTGACGCTGCGAGGGACGGCCCGCGGTCTACGAACGACGGGCGGCGGTTACGCCGTTTCGGCGGCGGCCTCGTCCTCGCCCTCTTCCTCTTCGGACGGGGGCGGATCCTCGATCTCGTCGAGGATGGTGGCTACGATGTCGCCGTTCTGGTGCGTGAACTCGTAGTTGCTGCGGTCCATGTTCGGTACGCGAGGCACGCGGAGCTCGATGTCCCGCACCTCGTCCACGAGGATTGGCTCGCGGAAGCGAACCTGATCCCCGGTGACCGTGTTGCCGTCAGCATCGAACCAGAACTCGTCCACCTGGAAGCCCGCGATGGCGTTCTCCGAGGTGTTCCTGATCCGGATGGTGGTGACGATGAAGTCGCCGTCCTGCCGGGCCAGGGGCTGCGTATAGCCGATGTTGGCGGTGCCGCGGACGGTCGGCACCAATTGCACACCGCCCCGGAGCCGGTCGGCGAGCCGGCGCGCCGCCGCCACCGCCTGCGGATCCGGCGGGGGTGCCTCGGCTGCGGCGGCCGCTTCGCCCTCACCTTCACCCTCCATCTCTGCCGCGCCGCCGCCGCAGGCGACAGCCACCATCGACACGACGACGATTCCGAACATCAGCAGGCGATTAAGACGGTCCATGGCCTCTCCTCTGAACGCGCACCCAACACGGGACGCAGGAACGGGATTATAGGACTCACCGGAAAAAACCTCAACCGCAGCGTGTGGACGCGGTACGGCAAACTCTCGCCCTCCGTGGTCCGCTAGAGCTCCCCGTGCCAGTCTTCGGGCTCCGGGGTGGCGGATCGGAACACCTCCAGGTGCCACTTGCCGCCGCCCCACGGCTCCACCACCTCGGCCGCAATGACGTCTACGAGCAGCTCCGCGAAGGAACGCCCCTCCGGATCGCCGTCGAGGTGGTAGGCCGGCTCGTCCCACTCGAAGGTGGGATAGAGCACGAGGTTGAGGAACAAGTCGTAGCCGTCGTCGACGACGATCAACTGGCCGCACGGGCGCTTCTGCGTCGCATGGTAGACGAGGTATTTCTCGGCGCTCTGGGCCCGGATGTACCGCTTGATGGCGAATTCCTGCGCCACCACTTCTTCCACCGCCATCTTCTTGGTCCAGCACGCACGGCAGTACATGGCGGTGTCGCGCGGCTCCGAAACCTCTGCCGCGCCGCAGAGCGCGCACGTGGCGGTGTTGGTCGATCGAGGCGACATTAGCTGTAGGCTACCATGTTGGTCATGCCTTCGGATCCGCCCCCGATCCGCCCCGATCACCGGGGGCTCCGCCACCTCGCGCTTCACGCGCGGGCGTATGGCGACATGCGTGCGTTCTACACCGCCGTGCTCGGATTCGAGGTGGAGTGGGAACCCGATCCGGACAACGTCTACCTCACGTCGGGCGCCGACAATCTGGCCCTTCATCGCGCGCCGGACGGGGAGGGGGGCGGTGGCGCGCTGGATCACCTGGGCCTGATTGTCGCCACCGCGGATGACGTGGACCGTTGGGCCGCCTGGCTGGAATCCCGGGGTGTGGCTCTCGATGCCGCTCCCCGGACCCATCGTGACGGGGCGCGCTCCTGCTACTTCTCGGATCCGGACGGAAACCGGATTCAGATCCTGCATCATCCGCCGATCAGCGGCGGATGACGGACAGCGGACGGGGCGGCATCAGCCGCCCCAGTGCAGCTTCTCGCGCAACACGCCGAAGTAGTGGCGCGATTCCGAGCGGACCATCCGGAGCGGGTGCGGCGCCCGTTCGATCAACACCGCGTCTCCGTCCTGGAGGTCGACGCTCTTCTGGCCGTCGAACGTCGCCGCCGCCTCGCGGTGGTCGCTGCGCAGGTCGGGCTCCAGCGTGATCGGCGCGTCGTCCGGGATCACGACGGGTCGTTGGGTCAGCGTGTGCGGGGCGATGGGGGTGATGATCAGCGCGCCGACGGTCGGAAAGACGATCGGGCCGCCCGCCGCCAGGTTGTAGCCGGTCGACCCGGCCGGCGTCGCCACCATCACGCCGTCGGCGCGGCAGCGGGTTACAAGGTGGTTGCGGACCGAGATGGCGACGTCGATGATGCTCGATC
Organism: uncultured Vicinamibacteraceae bacterium; assembly: GCA_964636705.1. Lineage (GTDB taxonomy): Bacteria > Acidobacteriota > Vicinamibacteria > Vicinamibacterales > UBA8438 > VXRJ01. The sequence continues at coordinate 8,976 of CAZWUJ010000044.1, read as the reverse complement.
GGGCGGAACGGAGGACCACCAGGTCGTTCAGCACCGTGCGATCCTCCAGTTCCCGGCCGGCCCGTCGGACGCGGGCGCGCGCCATGGGCCGCAGGTCGATCAGGGCGCGGCCGATCAGCGCCAGTTCCAGGGCCGCGGTCAACTCGGGACGCGTGATCTCGGTGAGGAAACCGAGGCTTCCGCAGTTGACGGCAAGAATCGGTGTTTCGGGGGAGACCGCGGCCACGACATGGGCGATGCTCAGGAGGGTTCCATCGCCGCCCAGCACCAGCAACAGGTCGGCCGCGGCGGGGAGTTCCTCGCGCGCCCGGACCTCGCTGCCGGTGAGATGGGCGCCGGTCGCCGTCACCTCGTCCACCACTACCTGAACCGGCTGGCCATCGAGCCAGGCGACCGCTTCCCGTACCGCCGCCGCCGCCGCCTCGGAGTGTGACTTGCCGATGATGCCGATCGTCGCGACCGGACCGATCGACGCCGCGGGCGGCGCTGCTGCAGCGGGCATGGCGTTACGAGGTTTCGCGGTGGCGGAGGTGCAGGAAGATCTCCTGATTCCCGCTGGCGCCTTGCAACGGCGACGGCGCCGCCGCGACCCGTGGCAATCCTACTGCATCGGCTGCCGCGGCAACCTCTTCGACCACCCGGGCCCGCACCGCCGGCTCCCGCACGACCCCCCCCTTGCCGACCTCGGCTCGCGTCGCCTCGAATTGCGGCTTTACGAGCGCCACGACGTCGCCGGCGGGCGCGAGCAGCGGCGGAACGACGGGAAGAATCAGGCGAAGCGAGATGAACGCGACGTCGATCGTGACGATGTCCGCCCGCCGTGCCTCGGACGGAAGCACCTTCGGCGAGAGGTGGCGTGCGTTTATCCCGTCGAGGACGATGACGCGCGGGTCGGTCCGCAGCCGCCAGTCCAGTTGTCCCCGCCCGACGTCGAGCGCGATGACGCGCGCCGCGCCGCGCTGCAGCAGGGCATCGGTGAAGCCGCCGGTCGAGGCGCCGATATCGAGCGCGGTGCGCGAGCGGGCATCGATGCCGAAGTGATCGAGGGCTTCGGCGAGCTTGACGCCGCCGCGGCCGACGTAGGGATGGTCGGGTGTGACCAGCGCGATCTCGGCGTCGGTGGCGACGGGGGTCCCGGCCTTCGACACGATGGCGTCGTTCACCTTCACCTGCCCGGCGAGAATCAGCGAACGTGCGCGGGCGCGGCTGTCACTCAGGCCCCGCTCGACGACGAGCACGTCGAGCCGCGCGCGGCGGGTCACCGGGTGCGGCTCAGGACCCGGTCGGCGATGGTGGCGAGATGGCCTCCAATGCCGGCGGCGTCGAGGGAGGCGCGCGCGGCTTCGACGGAGCGGGCGGCGAGGCGGCGCGATTCGTCGATGCCGAACAGCGCCGGGTAGGTCGGCTTGTCGGCCGCGGCGTCCTTCCCGCCCGTCTTCCCCAGGTGCTCGGAGACGCCCTCGACGTCGAGGATGTCATCGACGATCTGGAACGCGAGGCCGACATGTGTGGCGTAGGCGTCGACGGCCGCAATAGCATCTTCGTCGCCGCCTCCGAGGATGGCGCCCGCCACCGCCGCCGCCCGGATGAGAGCGCCGGTCTTCTTCGCATGCATGGCGCGAAGCTCGCCGGCATCCAGCGAGCCTCCCTTGCCGGTGGCCTGGAGATCGATCGCCTGACCGCCCACCATTCCCTCGGCGCCGACGGCGCGCGCAATGTGGCTGATCGCGCGCAGCTTCCGGACGCGCAGGTCGTCGTCACCCGGTCCGTCGGCCGTCGGGTAGCGCGCCAGCACGCCAAACGCCTCGGTCAGGAGCGCATCACCGGCCAGCACCGCAATCCCTTCGCCGTAGACGACGTGCGCCGTGGGTCGCCCGCGCCGCAGGGTATCGTCGTCCATCGCCGGCAGATCGTCATGGATCAGCGAGTAGGTGTGGATCATCTCGACGGCACAGGCGGCGGGGAGCACTAACGGGTGGTCGGGGGCCAGGCCCTCCGGGTGGAGGCTGTCGGCGGCGGCGAGCGTCAATAGCGGCCGGAGCCGCTTGCCACCGGCGAAAATGCTGTAGCGCACCGCCTCGGCGACCACTGCAGGGCAGGCGGGGGGTGTCGGCAACAGCCGGTCGAGCCCCGCGTCGATTGCCGCACGGGAGTGCCCCGCGTAGGTCTCGAAGGATTCCCGGGCTGCCGTTCGCGCCATCGGTTTCGGTCAGTCCGCGCCACCGGTGGCTGCGGTCGGCCGCGCCGGCGGGGCAGCTTCGCCATCCGGCGTGTCGCCGTCGTCGTCGCCGCCGGCCAGAGCATCCGGCGCCGGTCGGAGTTCGCCCCGCTCGTTCAGGATCTCGATCCGCTTCTCTGCCGCCTCGAGTCGCTGATGACAGTAGCGGGAGAGCGTTATGCCCCGCTCGAACCGTTCGAGCGACTGTTCGAGGGTGAGCTGACCCTCCTCGAGCGTCTGCACGATCGCTTCCAGTTCAGCCAGCGCCGATTCGAAGTCCTTGATGGTCGGATCATCCATTTCGCGCATCCTCGCTGATCGCACGCACGCCGCACTGCAGCTCCCCTTCATGCAGCGTGACGTGGACCGCGTCGCCGGGGCGGACATCGCCCGCCCGGCGCACGATCGCGGTCCGGTCGTCATTCCAGCAGACGGCGTAGCCACGCGCCAGCACTCGGAGGGGACTGAGCGCGGCAAGTTGCGCCGCGATCCGTTCGAGCCGGCGGCGTCCTCCGGCGGCGCGGCCCGCCGCCGCGGCCGCCAGGCGTTCGTTCGCCAGCGCCAGCGCGGTCCTGACCCGGGCGAGGCGAACCGCGACATCGAGTTGATCGAGGCGCTGGCGGAGGGCGCGGGTCCGCCGCGCGCGCTCCGAGACCACGCTGCGTGCGGCGCCGCCGAGCCGGTCCGTCACTTCATGAATCCGCCGCTGGCGCAGGGCGATCCGCGCCGGCCACGACGCCAGGCCGGGGCTTGCCAGGGCTCGGTCCACCAGGTTGCGCCGTCGCTGCACGGTAGCGCGCGCGGCGTCGGAGAGGCGCTCGGTCACCTGCGCGACGCGTCCTTGGAGGTCCACCTTGCGGGCAACCACCATCTCCGCCGCGGCAGAGGGAGTGGGAGCCCGGATGTCGGCGACGAAGTCGCTGATCGTGGAGTCGGTCTCGTGGCCCACCGCGGAGATCACCGGCACCGGGCAGGCGGCGATCGCGCGGGCGAGCCATTCGTCGTTGAATGCCCAGAGGTCTTCCGCCGATCCACCTCCCCGGCCGATGATCACGACATCGGGCCGTGAAATGCGGGTCAGGCGGTCGAGCGCGCCGACCAGTTCTTGTGCCGCGCCGTCGCCTTGCACGCGTGCCGGGCTGATCACGACGTGCGCGTCGGGGAAGCGGCGTTTGAGCACGGTCAGGATGTCGTGCCGCACCTCGCCGTCGTATGACGTCACGAGGCCGATCCGCTGCGGCAGCATCGGCAGGGCCCGTTTCCGCTCGGCGGCGAACAGGCCCTCCCGCTCGAGCCGCTGGCGAAGCTGATCGAACGCAAGTTGCCGCGCCCCGACGCCCGCCGGCTCGAAGTGCTCCGCGACGAGCTGGTATTCGCCCTTGGGTTCGTAGACCGTGACGCGCCCCCGCGCGACGACATGCAGTCCGTCCTCCGGCTCGAACCGGAGGGTTCGGACCGCCGAGCGGAACATGACGCCGCGGATCTGCGCGTCGCGGTCCTTCAGCGTGAAGTAGACGTGGCCGGTCCTCCAGCGCCGGACGTTCGACAGTTCACCGTCCACCCACACGCTGGGGTAGCCGGACTCCAGCTTCCGGCGGATCTGCGCCGTCAGTTGGGTTACGGTCAGCACCTGGCGGCGAGGCCGCGCAACGGTCCCGGCCGCCCTGGGACGCGCGGGGGCCGAATCGGCGAACGGCAGGCGTCCGGTGGTCACGCCGTCGTCTCCAGGGCGTCGACCTCGTCGGTTGACAGATCGAGCCGCTCGATCGCTTTCGCGCGGCCCGTCTCCGCGTCGGCGACGACGACCACCGCATTCAGCCGCGGGTTGCCGCGCGCGGTGTCGAACTTCGCCGGCATGCCGTCCAGGAAGCGCCGGATCGCCGGTCCCCGTTCGACCCCGATGATCGAATCGTGCGGCCCCGTCATGCCGACATCGGTCAGGTACGCTGTTCCCTTCGGCAGGATCCGGGCGTCGGCCGTCTGCACATGCGTATGCGTCCCGACCACCGCCGTCACTTCACCGTCGAGATGCCACGCCAGCGCCTGCTTCTCCGAGGTCGTCTCGGCGTGGAAATCGACGAAGACGATCCGTGCGCCCTCCGCCCGGACGGCGTCGATCTCGTTCCGCACGACCCGAAACGGGTTGTCGAGCGCGTTCATGAAGATCCGGCCCATGACGTTGACCACGCCGACTCGCACACCTGCCCGGGTGGTGGCGACGTAGCGGCCACGTCCCGGGACGCCCTCGGGGTAGTTGGCGGGACGAAGCAGCCGCGGCTCGTCGGCGATGTAGGCGATCGCTTCCTTCTTGTCCCAGATGTGGTTGCCGCTCGTCATGACGTCGATGCCGTCGTCGCGTAGCGTCTCGGCGATCTCCCGGGTGATGCCGTTGCCGCCGGCGGCGTTCTCGACGTTGGCGACTACGAGGTCCACGCCGTGGCGGGCGGTCAGGAGGGGCACCGCCTGGCGGATGATCCTCCGTCCCGGCTTGCCGACGATATCTCCGATGAAGAGCAGTGTGGTGGCGGCCATGCGGGACACATGATCGCACATCGGGTGGGCGGAGCAGCGGGGAGCGCCACTTCGCAAGGCTCGGCGGATTCGCGTATCCTAGAAGCTATGGCGAAGGAAGCGATGCCCGTGGACGAGGCGGCGACAGCGCCGGAGGATGCGCCGGCCGGCGCGCAACCGGCGGAGAGTGATGTCAGGGCGTCGAATTCGGCGGCGGCCGGAATAGAGGCGGAGGCGGCGGATTCTGATCCGGCGGAGTCCGCTGGGCCGATTCCCATCGAAAGCCGGTTCCTGTATGTGGATGTCGCCGCCCAGCGGGCGAAGCAATTGCGGCGGGGCGCGCTGCCGCGTCTCGACGACGTTCCAGCGCTCGATCTCGACAACCCGGACTCGTCGGGGAATCGATTGAAGCTGGAGCGGGTCGCGATGCGCGAAGTGGATGCGGGCAAGATCGTGTACGAGGTGCCGACGGACGACGGCTCGGCGAAGGCGGATTGACCATGACATCTGACGTGATCGCCGACGGCGCGATGCAGACGCTGCTTGGACTGGCGATATCGACCGGTTTTCTTCTGGCCCTCTTCATCGGCTTTCTGGTCATCGCCGGTTTCACCAAGCTCAGGAAGATCGGTTCGAGGTCGCTCGTCGTGCGGAACCTCGGCGACCGGATGGGCGGCGAGTCGTTCCAGTACCTCAAGCCCGACGCCGTCGTAGGCAACACCGATCAGCTCCGCACGCCCGAGCTTCTCGAACAACGGAACCAGCCGCCGTCGTAGCGAGATGGTCCGCTGGCCTGGTCCCGCCGGCGTCCACGCCGGCATGGTGCGCCGGCCTGGTGCGCCGGCCTGGTGCGCCGGCCTCCAGGCCGGCATCTCCTCGGTCCGCCGGCCTCCAGGCCGGCATCTGCTCCGCGGCGTCCATGCCGGCCCCTCACCCGCCAGCGGCAAGGATCCGTCCGCCCGGCCGCGCTCCCTCGTAGGCGTCCGCCAGCCGCAACAGCGTGGCCTCGTCGAAGGCCCGTCCCGTCAACTGCAATCCCACCGGCAGCCGCGCACGCGTGAGCCCGGCGGGCACGCTGATCGCGGGCAGTCCCGCCAGGTTGGCGCTCACGGTGAAAACGTCCCCCAGGTACATCGCCAGAGGATCCTCGACCCGCTCGCCCAGGCGAAACGCCGGTGTCGGTGTCGTCGGCATGGCGACGGCGTGCACGCCCGTGCTGGGGTTGCCGCCGCGGAAAACCGTCTCGTAGTCCCCTCGGATCAGCCGCCGGACACGCTGCGCGCGCAGGTAGTACGCATCGTAGTACCCCTGGCTCAGTGCATACGTTCCGAGCATGATCCGCCGCTTCACCTCGGCGCCGAATCCGGCGTCGCGGGTCCGGTCGTACATCTGGTTGAGGGGCGACGCGTCACGGTCTCCCGGCGAGCCGCCGGCGTCGGACGCGGCGCGTGCACCGTAGCGCACGCCATCGTAGCGGGCCAGGTTTGAGGAGGCTTCGGCCGGCGCCAGCAGATAGTAGGCGGGCACGGCATACGCCGCATGCGGCAACTCGACATCGACCAGAACCGCGCCCGCGGCGGCGATGGTCTTGAGCGCGCGATCGAACGCGTTGAGTACGTCCGGGTCGAGCCCGGTGTCCGCGTCCTCCAGGATCCGCCTCGGCACGCCGACGCGCAGATCGTCCGCGCGCCCGGTGAGGGCCGCCGTGTAGTCCTCGGCGGGCCGATCCACGGACGTCGCGTCGTGCGGGTCACGTCCCGCCAGGACGCCGAGCAGCAGGGCGGCGTCGGCAACCGTCAGCGCTACCGGCCCGATCTGATCGAGGGAGGACGCATAGGCGAGCAGTCCGTAGCGCGACACCCGGCCGTACGTCGGCTTCAGACCGACGACGCCGCAGAACGCGGCCGGCTGGCGGACCGATCCACCGGTATCGGATCCGATCGCGGCGGGGCCGCAACCCGCCGCCACCGCTGCCGCCGCCCCGCCGCTCGAGCCGCCGGGAGTCCGGGTGGCGTCCCACGGGTTGCGTGTCGGCCCGTAGGCCGAGTGCTCCGTTGACGATCCCATGGCAAACTCGTCGCAATTCGTCGAACCGACGATCACCGCGCCCGCCTCGCGCAGCCGCTTCACGACGGTGGCTTCGTACGGCGGCCGGAAACCGTCGAGAATCCGGGACGCCGCCGTGGTCCGCTTGCCCTGGACGCAAATCACGTCCTTGATGGAGATGGGCACGCCCAGGAGTGGACGGTCCAGCCCCTGGCCGGCGTCGCGTTCCCGGTCGATGGCCGCCGCCCGGGCGAGCGCGTCGTCGCGAAAGACCGCGGTGAAAGCGTGCCAACGCTGGTTTTCCGCCTCGATCCGGTCAAGGCACTCGCGGCATACGTCTACCGCCGTGCGGCACCCGGAGCGGACGGCGTCCCGGATTTCGGTGGCGGCGCCGGCGGGGGACGGACCGTAGCCCGCGTTCGGTCCCGCCGTCATGAACCGAGGACCCGCGGCACGCGGAAGAAGCCGCCGTCGTCCAACCCGCGATCAGCCACGCCGTCCGGCGCGTTGGCGAGCGTCGCGTCACGGTCGAGCGAAGCGCGCGGCTCATCGTTTCTTTGCGGGCAGGCGTCGCCGCCCGGATGCCAGGTGGCGTCGTCCGTCTCACCCCCCGGGTCCACTTCCGCCAGCCGCGCCGCGTACTCGAGGATGTCGGCGAGCTGGGGCGTGTACCGCTCCACTTCTTCTGGAGTGAGCTCCAGGTGGGCGAGCTGGGCTATCTTCTCGACTTCGTCGCGTGTCAGGCGGCCGGACATGACGCGCACCCTACCACAGCGGCCGGAGCCGACGGCTTCCGCGCCGGGGCGTCCCTCGGGTACGCGCGCGCAGGGCTGGGACGCTGCCGGCTACGGCACAAGCTCCCAGACGGCCGCTACGGCGCGTGATAGTCCAGCTCGCCGGCCTCGACGCGGGCGGGCAGGCGGTTCTCGAGCGGCGGCAGGGGACAGGTGGTGTGCGGGTTGAACGCGCACGGGGGGTTGTAGGCGCGGTTGAAGTCGACGGTGGTCGTGCCGTCCGCGCCCGGGGCGTCGGCGTACAGGAAGCGGGCGGCGGGATAGGTTGCCGTGCCGCTCGTGAGGTCGCGGAAGATGAACCAGAGCCGGCCGCCAGAGTCGACCGCGGTCATCCGCACCTCGGCCCCGCCCACCGTCATCGCGACCGAGCCCGACGTCCGGAACGTCTCGATGTCCCCCAGAATGTTCGGGAGCTCCATCGTGCGCGGTTCATCATGCGGGATGAACGTCCCCTCGACGCGGAATGTCTCGTCGACCGCGTACCAGCGAAGGCCGGTGAACTCCTGGCGGATCGTGCTTTCCCGATCGCGCATCCGAATGGCGAGCCGGTCGCCGCTGTAGTGACCGAAGAGGCTGAGCGGGCCGAGCGCGACCGTCGGCCGATCGTTACCCTCGTAGGGCCAGAGCCGCGCCTCCGCAACGTCGCGGCCATCGACGCTGAGCGTCGTTCCCTCCGCCGCCCGCACCGTCACCACGTTGTTTGCCAGCGTGAACGTGCCTGCCTGCTCCGGACCCGTCCGCAGGAGGATGTCCGTCATCAGGAATGCCCCCGCCAAGCCGACTGCAACGCTTCCCGCGACATATCGATGCAGCATGTAGCCAGCCTATCCCGTCGCAGCGGGATCGGAGCTTCAGCACGACGCTCCTCCTCACGGATGGCGAGCGTCGGGTTGCGAGCCTCGTCCCCGAGCTGCAGCGGAGCAAGTCGACGAGCGGACTGACGATCGCATCGAGCGGACGGCGACTGAAGAAGGTCAAGCCCAAGGCGCGTTTCAGGGGCGGCGGCAGCGTGGCTGACATCGTCAGGGAGAGCCGTAGGTGAGGACGCCGGTCGTCGACTCGTCATTCGGGTGCGCAACGGCCGGGCCGAGTTGATCGCCTACTATCGTCGCCTCCGCCAGCGCCAAAAGAAAAACCCGCGGAGCCAATTCCCTCGACTCCACGGGTCTCTTGATGCCGCCGCCAGCGGCGCCCCCGGACCGCCCGAACGAATTACGGGTATTTCACCGGCCAGGCTGTGGTCAGCATGAGTTTTCCTGGTTCAACGGCGGCACACCCCAACGATAGCAGATTTTCCCAGCGCGCCTCGGTGCTGGTCTGTTGGCGGGCGAGACGGGTAGTCGGCCCACGCTGCGAGAAGGCGCCAGTCCTCAGCGGGTGCGAATCCCGCCCGGCAACTGTCGCTCC
>CAZWUJ010000043.1:0-22441 GCA_964636705.1 uncultured Vicinamibacteraceae bacterium | reverse complement strand
GCCCGCGTGACCCTCAGCGAGCGGCGCGCCGGCGCGCCGGAGGGCGCAGCCGGCCTGCGGGAGGCGGGGGTCGCGCTCGAGATGGGGGGACACCGGGCAGAGACGTTTGCCGCGGCCGATCTGATCGTCCTGAGCCCCGGGGTTTCGCCACGCCTGCCCGAAGTGGCGGCGGCCCGCGAGCAGGGCGTTCCGGTGGTGAGCGAGGTGGAACTGGCGGCGCGATGGCTTCGTGGCCGGATCGTCGCGGTCACCGGAACGAAGGGAAAGTCGACCACGGTGGTGCTGGCCGGGCGGATGTTGGACTTCGGCGGGCGCCGCGCCGTCGTGGGAGGCAATGTCGGCGTCGCTCTGAGCAGCCAGGTGGAGACGTCGACGCCCGATGCGGTTCACGTGGTCGAGGTCAGCAGCTTTCAACTGGAATTGACCGATACCTTCCGGCCCTGGATCGCCGTCTGCCTGAACCTGTCGCCCGACCATCTCGATCGCCACGCCAGCTTCGCGGAGTACGCGGAAGCCAAGGGACGCATCTTCGCCAACCAGACGAGCGACGACGCGATGGTGATCAATGCCGACGACCCGGGGGTCCTTCAGTTGGCCCGGAAGGGTCGCGCGCGCGCGCTCCGCTTTGCGATTGACACACCCCTGGACGACGGGGTCCAGGTGACCGGCGCCTGGATCACCCGGCGTTCGGCGGCGGGGGAAGAGCGTCTGGTGCCGCGGTCCGCAGTTCGTCTGCCAGGCCGCCACCTGTTGAGCGATGTCGCGGCCGCCGCCGCGGTCGGCTCCCTTGCCGGCGTCGCGGCCGAGGCGATGACGCGGGCCGTCGAGTCGTTTACCGGCTTGCCGCACACCCTTGAGTTCGTCCGGGAAGTGAGGGGAGTCCGGTACGTCAACGACTCGAAGGCGACCAACGTCGTGGCGGCGCGTGCCGCCGTCGAGTGTTTCGGTTCCGGACTGACCGTGATCCTGGGGGGACGCTACAAGGGCGGGCGTTTCGAGGAGCTCCGCTCGGCTCTCGTCGACCGGGGCGCGGTGGTGGTGGCGATTGGCGAAGCTCGCGGTCGGATCCGCGCGGCTCTTGCTCCCGCGGTGACGGTCCACGACGCGGACACGATGGCCGGGGCGGTCGCCACCGCATTGGCCGAAACCCGTCCGGGAGGAACGGTGTTGCTGGCGCCGGCGTGCGCCAGCCTGGACATGTTCGTCAACTATGCCGCGCGCGGAGCGGCGTTCAGGGAGGCGGTGGAAGCACTGGAGTGATGAGCAGTCATCAGCCGGGTCGCGCGGTGGAGAGCCGACTGCTGGGAACGCAGACCATCCCTCGTCTGCGAGGTCGGTGTCTCTTCCCCGGTCCGACTGATGACTGCTGACCGCTCCGGCACCCGGATGTATCGGGTCGAGCGTTCCGGACCTGTAGCCCGGAACCGGCGGCGAAGCGGACGGCGAGTATGGCGCGAAAGCTGAAATCGGACAAGCCCCTTTTTGTTGCGACCCTCGTGCTGCTGGGCGTGAGCGTCGTGATGGTCTACAGCGCGTCGGCGATGCTCGCCATGGATCGGTTCGAGCAGTCGGACTTCTTCGTCTTTCGCCAGGCGACCTGGGTGGTGGCCGGCGGATTGCTGCTCTTGGGCGTGATGCGGATCGACTATCGCGAGCTGAAGAACCCGACGGTGATGTGGACCGGACTGGGGCTTACCGCGCTCGCGCTCGTCGCGGTTCTCTTCTCGACGCCCATCAATGGCACGCGTCGCTGGTTCGGTATCGCGGGCTTCGGCATCCAGCCATCCGAGCTGGCCAAGCTGGCGCTGATCATCTTTGCCGCGGCGCATCTCGATCGCGAAATGTCGCGCGTCAATTCCTCGCTCCGTTCGCTGTTACCGCTCGCCGCGGTGAGCGGATCAGCGGCCCTGCTGATTCTGATGCAACCGGACTTCGGTACGTTGATGGCGATCCTCGTGATCCTGGGAACCATGGTGTTCGTGGGCGGACTGCACTACCGCTACGTCTTCGGGCTCGGGCTCCTGGCCCTTCCACTGGTGCACCTGCTGATCTGGGAAGTGCCGTACCGGCGCGCGCGGATCCTCGCATTCCTTGATCCATGGGCCGACCCGCTCGGGGGCGGCTTCCAGGTGGTTCAGTCACTGATCGCGGTGGGTACCGGTGGGATTGTCGGGAAGGGACTCATGCGCGGGGTCCAGAAGCTCTTCTATCTTCCGGAGCCCCATACCGACTTCATCTATGCCGTCATCGCGGAAGAGACCGGTCTGCTGGGCTCTACCGTCGTGCTCGCCTGTTTCGCGGTGATCACGTGGCGGGGGTTCGTCGTCGCAGCGCACGCGCCTGATCGGTTCGGCGCGTTCCTCGCCATCGGCCTGACGACGATGGTGGCGTTGCAGGCGTTCCTGAATATCAGCGTGGTGCTCGGGATCGTGCCGACGACCGGCATCCCGCTGCCATTCGTCAGCGCGGGCGGGTCGTCGCTCCTGATCGGGCTGATCGGGATGGGGATATTGCTGAACGTGTCGCAGCACGCGTCGGCCAGGACATGACGGTGATGTTTGCGGGGGGAGGGACCGGCGGCCACCTGTTTCCGGGTATAGCTGTGGCACGCGCTCTGGTCGCGCGGCATCCCGAGGTTTCCGTGCTGTTCGCTGGTACGGGGCGCGGCATCGAGGCGCACGCTCTCTCTCACGAGGGCTTCGCGTTCGAGGTGGTAAGAAGCGCCGGGCTGGTGGGCAAGTCGCTGCCGGCGATCCTGCGTGGACTGGCGGCTATCCCCGCTTCGTTTGTCGATGCGGTCGGCCTGCTCCGGCGCGCGCAGCCGGAACTGGTCATCGGGCTGGGGGGCTACAGCGCCGGACCCCTCGTTCTTTCCGCGGCGCTGAGCGGGCGACCGACGATGCTGTTGGAGCAGAACGCGGTGCCGGGGCTGACCAACCGGCTGCTCGCCCCGGTGGTCCGGGCGGCGGCGGTCTCGTTCCCGTCGGCGTCGGCGCAGTTGGGCGCGAAGGCCTTCGTCACCGGCAATCCGGTCCGGGCCGCATTCTTCGAGGCCGGCGCGGCGCGGGCGGCGCGCGCGCCGGGGCGCCCGCGCATCCTCGTCGTCGGCGGATCGCAGGGAGCGCACCGTTTGAACCTGGCGATGCTGGCCGCCGCGCCCGCCGTTGCCGCGGCGGTGCCGGGCGGGATCGACGTGACGCATCAGACAGGTGAACAGGACTGCGAGCAGGTGCGTGGCGGCTACCGGCAGGCGGGGATCGACGCGCGAGTCGAGCCTTTCTTCGACGCCATGGCGGACGAGATGGCCGTAGCGGATCTGATTGCCTGCCGTGCCGGTGCGACCACGCTCGCCGAAGTGGCGGCGGCAGGCCTCCCCGCGGTAGTTGTGCCCCTGGCGGTTTCGGCGGGGGATCACCAGCGGCGCAACGCGGTGGCCTTCTCGGAGGCGGGGGCGGCCGAGACGCTCGAAGAAACGGTGCTGGAGGGATTGCTGGCCGAACGACTGGCGGCGCTGGCGAACGACCCGGCCCGGTGCCGGTCGATGAGTGAGGCGGCGTTGCGGCTGGCGCGTCGCGATGCGGCGGATCGGATCGTGGATCGAGCGGAAGCGTTGATCGGACTCGTGCCGCCGGGTGGATGACGAGCGGCAGGCGTGAAGGGACATCTCGTGTGCTCGAAGGAGTCAGGCGGATTCACATGGTCGGCATCGGCGGGGTGGGGATGAGCGGCATTGCCATGTTGCTCGATGGCCGCGGATACGAGGTGAGCGGCTCGGACCTCATTGCCTCGGCCGCGGTGGAACGCCTCAGCGCGGCGGGGGTCCCGGTCGCGACGGGCCATGACCCCTCGCATCTCGATCAACCCACGCCGCCCGGTCTGGTGGTGGTCTCGTCCGCGGTTCCCGCGGACAACCCGGAGCTGATCGAGGCCAAGCGCCGCGGCATCCCGATCGTGGGTCGCGGCGCGCTGCTGGCGGATCTCGCTCGGACCAAGCGGGCCGTCGCGGTCGTCGGATCGCATGGCAAGACCACCACCACCTCGATGACCGCGCTCGTGCTCGAATCGGCGGGTATGGACCCGACAGTGGTGGTTGGCGGCGTGGTGCGATCGTTCGGCGGCAACTTCCGGCAGGGGACGGGCGACGTGATGGTGCTGGAAACGGACGAGAGCGATCGTTCGTTTCTCGCTTTGGACCCGCAGGTCGCGGTGCTCACGAACGTGGACGACGAGCACCTGGAGGCGTACGACGGAATCGGCGGCCTCGAAAGGGCTTTCGAAACCTTCGCCAACCGCGTGCTTGAAGGCGGCGGAAAGGTGGTCTGGTGCGCCGACGATCCGCGCCTCCGGGCGATACTCCACCGGTACGGGGACGCGCGCGCCGCGGACGGATCTTTCGGCATCGCCTCGGCGGCGGCGAGTGTCCGCGCGCACGATCCCGACTACCGCCCGGAGGGCACACGGTGTGTCATCACGGTCGCCGGTGAGCCGCATGATCTGGAACTGCGGGTACCGGGGCGGCACAATCTGCTCGATGCGCTCGCGGCAATTGCCGCGGCCACGGCGATCGGGGTCGGACCGGGCGCCGCCGCGGCCGCGCTCGCCCGATTCAGAGGCGTCGGCCGGCGCTTCGAGACGTTCTCGGCGCCCGGAGGCGTCGAGCTGATTGACGATTATGGCCATCATCCGACCGAAATCGCCGCCGTTGTCGAAACGGCGCGCCTCCGCCGGCCGCGCCGGTTGATCGTCGTTTTCGAACCACACCGCTACAGCCGGACCGCACGCCTTCTCGATCGGTTCGGTGCGGCGCTTGCTCTTGCCGACCGCGTGATCCTGACCCCGCTGTACGCCGCGAGCGAACCCGCGATCCCCGGCATTGGCGCCAACGCCATGGCGGAGGCCGTCCGGCGCCATGCTGACATTCCGGTCGGCGTCGCGACCGGCGCGGACGACGCGGCCGAGCAGGTGGCGGCAGCGGCGCGCGGGGGCGACACGGTTGCAATCCTCGGCGCCGGCGCCATTGGTGGGCTTCGGCCGCGGATCGTGGCCGCGCTGGAAGGCAGGATGCGATGAGTCCCCGTCCTTCCGCAACCCGGACCGGGCGCGTCGCGTCGGCGCGGCAGCCGCGCCGTCCACCAACCCGTCCCCGTTTCTCCCGCCGGCGTCACCGGTGGGTGGCGCGAGCGCTCCTCGGTCTGGCGCTTGCCGCCGGCGCGGCCCCGTTGACCCGCGCGGCGCGGAATTCCCAGGCATTGGCCATCGACAGCATCACCGTCGCCGGGTACGCCCGGATGTCGGAAGGCGAACTGCTCGGCCTCCTGGCGCCGCTCCAGGGAGAGAACTTCTTCACGGCGAACCTCGAAGCCGCCCGAGGCGCCCTGCTCGGTTCCGGCTGGATCCGAGACGCAACCCTGCGGCGGGTCTTTCCGTCGACGGTCGAAGTGCGGGTGACGGAGCGGACGCCGCTGGCGGTCGCCCGCTTCGGAGAGTGGCTCTACCTGGTGGATGCGGAGGGTCAACTCATCGATCGGTTCGGGCCACGCTATGCGGACATCGATCTGCCGATCATCGACGGACTGCCGTTGCCGGACGCAACGGGAGACGGCGCGATGGATGATGCGAGGACGGACCTTGCCGCGCGCCTCGTTGCCGAGCTCTCGGCTGACCCTGTTCTTGCCGCGCGCGTTTCGCAGATCGAAGTCACCGATCCGCACGACGCGGTGGTCCTTCTGAGCGGCGATTCGGCGCTGATCCATCTGGGCGACGGATCGTTTGCCGAACGGCTTCGGACGTACATCGATGTTGCGCAGGCCATACGCAGCGGTGTGGCATCGGTGGATGCGGTGGACATGCGTTTCGGCCGGCAGGTGTACGTCCGGCCGGCGTCCGGGGCGGCCCGGCAATGACGGGACCGATGTGAGAAGGGTGGCGATGGTGGGCCGTGCGGAACGCGGCCAACGGAGGCATCGTGGCACGTAGGGATCAGTATCTGGTGGGCCTCGACGTCGGAACGTCGAAGATGGCCGCGGTCGTCGGCGAGATGATGGAGGACGACAGTCTCGACATCATCGGGATCGGTGTTGCTCCCTCTTCGAACAGCATCCGCCGTGGCGTCGTCGTCAATCTCGAGGCGGCGGTCGACGCGATCAAGGCCGCGCTGGAAGAAGCGGAACTGACTGCCGGAGTCGAGATCGACACGGTCTGGGTCGCGCTCTCCGGCGAGCACGCGCGAGCGTTCAACAGCCGCGGCGTCGTCGCGGTAGCGGGGAAGAACCGCGAGATCGATCGGACGGACGTTCGGCGTGCGATCGAATCGGCCCACGCCAAGGCGCAACTGCCGCACGGGCGGCAACTGATGCACATCCTTCCGCAGGACTACATGGTGGATGACCACGATGGCGTCAGTGCGCCGGTGGGGATGACGGGGGCGCGGCTGGAGGTGAACGTCCATGTCATCACCGGCAGTACCTCGACCATGCAGAACCTGATCGCTTGCGTCAACCGGGCGGGCGTCACGGTGGCCGGAACCGTGCTGGGGCCACTTGCCGCAAGCGAAGCGGTTCTGACCACGGACGAGAAGGAACTGGGCGTTGCACTGGTTGACGTCGGCGCCGGAACCACGGACTTTTCGGTTTACGAGCGGGGCAGCGTGTGGCACACGGGCGCTATCGGCGTCGGCGGCGACCACTTCACCAACGACGCGGCGGTCGGGCTGCGAATGCCGATCCCGGAGGCCGAAAAGACCAAGCGCCGTAGCGGTTGCGCGTTCGCGTCGCTTGTGGACGATGACGAGTCCATCGAGATTGCAAGCGTCGGCGGGCGCCAGCCGCGGGTGCTGAAGCGCCGCCTGTTGGCCGAAGTGCTGCAGCCTCGGGCGGAAGAGATCTTCCACAAGCTGTGGGACGACCTCCGCGCCGGCGGGTACGAGAGCTCGCTCCATTCGGGTCTCGTCCTGACCGGCGGCGGATCCGTACTGGATGGCCTGCCGGAGATCGCGGATCAGATTTTCAACCTGCCGATTCGCCGCGGCACACCGATGGGCGTGGGTGGCTTGACGGACCACGTCAGCAGTCCGTCTTTCGCCACCGCGGTCGGATTGGTGATGTATGCGCACCGCCACCGGGGAATGGACCGGGAGCGATCATCCGGCGGTCTCCGTCGCGTAGCGGGCCGGTTGCGTGGTTTCTTCAAGGAGTACCTTTCATGAGCGGATCAGAGACCTCGGCGGAGCGCGCGCTCCGAATCACGCTGGAAGATGTTTCCGGGACCGGCGCCCGAATAAAGGTGATCGGAGTCGGGGGTGGAGGAAACAACGCCGTCGACCGCATGGTGACGGCCGGGCTGGGAGCCCGTGGGGTCGATCTAATCGTCGTCAACACGGACAAGCAGGCGCTGGAACAGAACAGCGCGCCGATTCGGCTGCAGATCGGGTCCAAGCTGACCAACGGCCTGGGCGCGGGCGCCAACCCGGAGGTCGGGGAGAAGGCGGCCCTGGAAGACACCGAGCAGTTGCTCAGCGCGCTGGCGGGTGCCGACATGGTCTTCGTCACCGCCGGCCTCGGTGGCGGTACCGGGACCGGCGCGGCGCCGATCGTGACGTCGCTCGCAGCCGAACTGGGGGCGCTGACGGTCGGCGCGGTCACACTGCCGTTTACGTTCGAAGGACGGGTCCGGGCGCGGCGCGCCGAGGGGGGGCTTGCTCGGCTGTACGCGGCGGCCGATTCGGTAATCACGATTCCGAACGACCGCCTCCTTGGCAATGTCGATCGCAGCCTGCCGGTGACACAGGCGTTCGAGGTGGTTGACGACGTGCTGGTGCAGGCGATCCGCGGCATCGCGGATCTGGTGATCGTGCCGGGACTGATCAACCTCGACTTCGCCGATCTGAAGACCACGATGGCTTCCCGGGGGAGGGCCGTCATGGGGACCGGCTGCGGGCAGGGGGAATCGCGGGCGCTGGACGCGGCGACGCGGGCGGTGTCCAGCCCGCTGCTCGAACGCTCCGGCCTCGAAGGCGCCCAAAGCGTCATCGTGAACGTGACTGGTGGGGCCGACCTGTCGATGATCGAGGTGAGCGAGGCGGCCAGCACCGTACAGGAGGCAGCTCACGAGGACGCGAACATCATCTTTGGGGCCGTGATCAATCCCGACATGGACGGAGAGGTGAAGATCACCGTGATCGCCACCGAGTTCGACGAGGAGAAACCCTCCGTGGAACCGCTACCGGGTAGCGTGCCAGCGTCGTCGGCGCCCACGCCGAACGATCTCAACGCCTATGTGGTCCGGCGTGACCAGGATACGGCGGCCGCGGCGCGGGCGAGCGCAATCGCCGATGCCCCGACTTCTGAAGTTGTCGGCGGCAACGACGGGAACGGCGGGGCGGCGGCCGAGGGCATCGCGGAGCAGCGCGAAGCGGCGGCGGAGCCCCTTGAACTTGCGGCAAACGGCGACGTCTCGGATCGCCCGACCGCCGCGTCGCTGGATGATTCCGCATCCGACCAGGCGATCGCCAAGGCGCGCGCGCTGTCGAACCTCACACTCGCGCGGCGCCCGACGTTCGAACTGCCGACTGTGGACGATTCCGCCGGTGAGCCGTCCGGGGACCCGGCCGCCGACATCGACATCGGTGAGGACGACGAAGCGGCGCAAGACGTCGTCAGCCGCCTGCCGGCGTTCCTGCGCTCGGCGGGGGAGTAGGGTCTGGCGAGATCCTGTGGCATCATGACCGGCAGCAAAGGGAGGGAGTGATGCCCGGAAGAATTCCCGTGCTACTGCTGGCGCTGGCCGCGACGGCCGCCTGGGCCGGATGCTCGGCGGAGGCGCCGCTGGTTGATGACGTCAACGCGCCGGCGGCGGACAGCGCTGACCCCCGCGCGCCTTTTGTCGGCAACTGGGAGCTGGTCCGGCGTGAACGGATCGGTCCGGACGGTGAATTGCTGCCGATGCCCGACCCGCCGCAACCTGGCGCGGCGGGCGAGGTGGGCTACATCATGTACGACGCGGCCGGCTACATGGGCGTCGTCATACAGCCCCCCGACCGCCCGGCCTGGGCCGGGGACGACCCGACCGGCGAGGAGGCGATCGGCCAGCTCGGCACCTACACGTCGTACTTCGGCACCTTCACCGTCGATCCGGACGAGGGATACGTTACCCATCACCTGCTGGGCAACGTCCGCCCACCGGACGCGAACAACGACAATCAGCGCTTCTACGAGTTCGCAGGGGACGAGTTGATCCTGATGCCGCCGTCCGACGACTCGGGCGTCAAGCGCCGCATCATCTGGCGGCGCGTCCCGAATCTTCCCGAGGCCGAGCTGACGGAGACGCATCGCCGGCTGTTCGGGTTCTACCGGTTCGAGCGGATCGAGCGAAACACCTCGGACGGCGAATCGCTTCCGGCCGATCAGTGGGACGACGCCTTCATCATCTACATGCCGTCGGGCCATATGGCGGTGCACATCTCGCGTCCCGGCAGGCCCGTGTACACCGGCGCTCCGACGCCCGAGCAGGCGGTGGCGGCGGTGCGGACCTACGGCAGCTACTTCGGGCCGTTCTCCGTGCACGAAGCGGACGGCTACCTCGTTCACCACCGCATCGGCAACTTCAATCCGAGGCAGGCAGGCACCGACGCCCAGCGCTTCTACGAGCTGACCGACACGCACCTGACGCTGCGCCCGCCGGCGGGCACGGACGACGAGGGCAGGACGGTGCAGAGCTCCATCATCTGGGCGCGGATCAGCGACTGAGCGTCCGCTCAGGTTCTCCGCTCGGACGCCCTGCCATCGTCGCCTGCGGGTCCGCCGCGGCGGATGTGCCACAATCGCGGCGTGACGCGGGACGACGTGCGAAGCGTGCTGGAAGCGCTCGAGAAGGGCGCCATCGATGGCCGTCAGGCCGAAGAACGGTTGATGACCGCCGTTCGGCGCGCGCCTTTCGAGGATCTGGGTTTCGCCCGGGTGGACCATCACCGCGCCGCGCGGCAGGGGTACCCGGAGGTGATCTACGGCGCGGGAAAGACGGCGGCGCAGATCGCCTCCATCGCCGAGCGGATAGTCGCCGCCGGCGACCCGCTCCTCGTGACCCGGACCACCGAAGAGGCGTTCGACGCCGTCCGCGCCGCGGTACCGGACGTGCAGTGGCACGCGACGGCGCGGGTGATTGCGCGGTCCGCCGCCAGCCAGCCGGCCGGACGCGGGACGATCCTCGTTGCCGCGGCCGGCACCTCGGACCTGCCCGTCGCCGAGGAAGCCCGCGTCGCCGCCGAGACGCTCGGCAACCGAGTCGATGCCTTGTACGACGTCGGTGTCGCCGGCCTGCACCGCCTGTTGGCGGAACGGGAACGGCTGGATGCGGCCCGGGTCGCGGTCGTAGTGGCCGGGATGGAGGGTGCGTTGCCCAGCGTTGTCGGAGGTCTCGTCCGGACGCCGGTCATCGCGGTGCCGACGAGCGTCGGCTACGGCGCCAGTTTCGGCGGGCTGGCCGCACTGTTGGGGATGCTCAACTCGTGCGCGTCGGGCGTTGCCGTCGTCAACATCGACAACGGCCTTGGCGCCGCCGTGGTCGCCCATCTGATCAATCACCTGGGATAGGCTGAATCAGCACGATGCCATCCCGACCGACAGACGACGCTACCCTCCGGACGCTGGAGTTCGACCGAATCGTCGTCGCGGTCCGCAGCCTCGCGCTGACGCCACTCGGCCGGACGGCGGCGGAACGGCTGACGCCGATGACCGTCGCGGCGGCAGTCGCCGACGCGCTGCGGGCGACAACGGAAACGGCTGCCTACCTGAACGCCAATCACCCGCTGCCGCTTGAGGCGCCGGACGATCTGGAGGCAACGATTTCGGCTCTCGCCATCGATGGCCGTCCGCTCGAACCGGATCAGTTGCTGGGCCTTGCCACGTTCCTCCTTTCCGTCGGCTCGGCAGCCACGGCGATACGAACCGCGGCCACACCGCCGGACGAACCGGACGCCTGGCCCAAATTGAGAGCCGTGGTCGAAGGCCTGTTGGACTTCGATCGGGAGGCGGCGAACATCCGTCGCCGGATCACACCGCAAGGGGAAGTGGCGGACGACGCGACCCCCCGGCTCGCCACCATCCGCGTGCAGTTGCAGCGGCAGCGGCAGCGGTTGCGCGGCACGCTCGAGTCGTACCTTCGCGGGCGCGAGACGGCGAAGTATCTGCAGGAACTGGTGGTGACCGAACGGGCCGGCCGTTACGTCCTGCTGGTTCGCGCCGAGCACCGCAGCGCAATTCCCGGAATAGTCCACGGAAGCTCCGGCAGCGGCGCCAGCCTCTTCCTGGAACCGCTCAGCACCGTCGAGATAAACAACGACATCGTTGCGCTCGAGGAGGAGGAACGACAAGAGGTCCACCGTATCCTGCTCGACCTGTCGAACGGATTCCGCGCCCGGGCTCTGGAGTTGCGCCGGACGCTGCAGGCGGCCGGCGAACTCGACCTGATGCAGGCGCGAGCGCGGTTCTCGAAGCTGACTGACGGAGTCGAGCCGATCCTCAGGGCCGACTTGCGGATCGAATTGCCGGCGGCCCGGCATCCGCTGCTGATGCGCGCGGTGGTCGACCGGGCGGAGACCGGCGACGCCGCGCCGGGCTCCGGTGCGGATCTGGAGGAGCCGGTGCCGGTGGATATTGTCCTGACGCCACCGTCCGGAGCGCTGGTCGTGACCGGTCCCAACACGGGCGGGAAGACGGTGGCGCTGAAGACAGCCGGCCTGCTCGCGCTGATGGCGCAGGCGGGGCTGCACGTCCCGGCCGGACAGGGGGCGTCGCTTCCAGTATTCCGCTCCCTCTTTGCCGACATCGGCGACGACCAGTCGATTGCCAACAGCCTTTCGACCTTTTCCGGTCATATCGCCCACATCGTCGCGATGGACGAACAACTGCGGGCGCCCTCGCTGGTGCTGCTCGACGAAGTGGGAGCCGGTACGGATCCGGTGGAAGGGGGCGCCCTCGGGGCTGCGATCGTCGATCACTTCCGCCGCCGCGGCGCGCTGGTCCTGGCGACGACGCACGACGATATGCTGAAGTCGTACGCGGCGACGACGGACGGGGTCGTCGGCGCCGGATTCGGCTTCGACCCCGAAACCTACGCTCCCACGTACCGGTTGGCCTACGGTTCCCCCGGCCGGAGCCTCGCCCTGGAAATCGCCGGACGCCTTGGCGTCGCGCCGTCGATCATCGACGACGCGCGCGGACGGCGGAGCGCGCGTGAGGCCCAGCTCGCCGAGCACCTGGCCCAGGTGGAACGCGATCGGGCGCAGGTTTCGCAGGAGCGTGACGCACTGGCGGCCGAGCGCCATGCGTTCGAACGGGAGCGCGAGCAGCTCGCGGCGGCCGAAAAGGCGCTGCTGGAACGGGAGGCGACAGCGAAGGAGCGGCTCCGGAAGGGGATTGACTCCGAGCTTCGAAGGGCGCGGCGGGAGATCGACACGATCGTGGGCGATCTGCGGTTGCGCAGCGGCGCCCTCGGGAAACGCGCGGCAAGGCGGGACGAGTCGGCTGCGCGGGTGTCGACCGGGCATACCGGCGCGCTGAAGAAACAGGCGGTCGACGCGGTGGCGGCGGTCGTGGACAAAGTGCGCGGCGGACCGCCTTCGACGGGTGGGGTTGCGACGAACCCCGGGCCGCCGACCGGCGCCGTTGCCGTGTCCAAGCCGCGTGTCATCACCGCGACGGCGCCTGAGGTGGGAACCCGCGTGCATGTCGCCAGTCTCCGTCTCGACGGCATCCTCGCGACGGTCAACGGCAACGATGCCGAAGTCGAAGCGCGCGGCAAGCGGATCCATGTCCGGTTGGGCGATCTCCGTCCACTCGGGACGGAAGCGGGTTCCTTCGACGGGGAGGGCGGCACTTCCTCATCCTCGGCCGGTGGGGTTACCGTGAACGTCGCCGAAGAGAGCGCCCCGCCGCTGGAGCTGAACGTAATTGGCTGCCGCGTCGACGAGGCGCTTGAGCGCGTCGAGAAGTACGTCGACCGGGCCATGCTGCACGAGCGTCACGAACTGCGCGTGATCCATGGTCACGGCACTGGCCAGCTCCGCCGTGCGATCGCCAGATTTCTGGGCGACCACCCTCTGGTCGAGAAGTACGCTCCGGCGTCGCCGGAGTTTGGCGGCGGCGGCGTTACCGTCATCGCGCTGAAGGAGTAGGAGACTTCCGGGGACCGGCGATCATGGCACGCTACCCCTCCAGCTTCATCACGGATCTGAAGATGCAGGCGGACATACTGCGTGTGATTCAGGAGGTGGTGCCCCTCAGGAAGGCGGGCAGCAGTTACAAGGGACTCTGCCCGTTCCACAGCGAGAAGACCCCCAGCTTCAACGTCCATCCCGACAAGGGCTTTTTTCACTGCTTCGGCTGCTCGACGGGCGGCGATGTCCTGAAGTTCATCGAGCTGTACGAGAAGTTGAGTTTTCCGGAAGCAGTCAAGTCGCTCGCGCAGCGCTTCGGAGTGCAACTGCCGGAAACGGAAGACCCCGAACACGACCGCGCCGTCGAGGCGGAGCGCGAAGCGCTGCTCAAGGTGCATGAACTGGCGGCGGACTACTTCCGCGAAGCGCTTGCCGCGCCATCGGGCGCCGGGGCGCGGGCGTATCTGGAGAAGCGCGACATCGAACCCGCGACTACCCGAAGGCTCGGTCTCGGTTGCACGCCGCCGCGCCGCGACGGCTTGACGCAACACCTCCTCGACGCCGGGCAGCCGATCGAACTGCTCCGGAAGAGCGGCCTGGTAACCGAGTCGGACGGACGCCCGCCCATCGACCGCTTCCGCCAGCGGCTCATCATCCCGATCTGCCGCGAGACGGGATCCGTCATCGCCTTTGGCGGACGCGCCCTGGGCGGCGGCCAGCAGGTGAAGTACATCAACTCGCCCGAAACCACCCTCTACGCGAAAGGGCGCACCCTCTACGGCCTGCACCTGGCGAAGCAGGCGATCCGTCAACGCGGCTTCGCCGTTCTCGTCGAAGGTTACTTTGACCTTGCACAGGCGCTCCAGGCGGGAATCGCGCCGGTCGTCGCCACCTGCGGCACTGCGCTGACCGATCGACAGGCGAAGGTCCTCCGCCGTTTCTGCGCCAAGGTTCTGCTCAGCTTCGATCCCGATGCGGCGGGAGCGGGCGCGTCGGCCCGGTCCGGCGAACTGCTCATCGGCGCCGGTTTCCAGGTGAACGTGGTGCGGCTGCCGGAAGGCGAGGATCCAGACACGGCCATTCGCGAACATGGTGGGGGGTACTACGTCGAGCGGCTCAGGCGGTCGACGCCATACCTCGACTACGTGCTGGAGCGCGCCGCCGGATCGCGCAACCTGACGCGCGAGAGCCAGCGGACCGCGTTCGTGAACGAAATGCGCTCCGTCGCCGCGCGGATTCCTGACGCGGTGGCGCGCGATCAGTTTGCCGACCGGATTGCTCATCGCGCCGGGGCGACCGAAGCAGTAGTGCGTGACGCTATCCGGCAGGAGATTGCCGGCCGTCGGCCGGACGCCCTCGGCGCCCCATCGAGTGCCGCGCCGCGCGATCCCCAGGAGTCGGAAAAGGGCCTGATCTGGGCCGTGATGCACCGGACGGAGGCGGCCCAGCGCGTACTCCTGAACCTCGAGCCGGCGCACTTCGAAGGCCTCCGTACCGCTTCCATCCTCGAAGTGGCGCACAGCCTTGCCAGCGTGCCGGCGGACGGTATGCCGGGAACGATGCTGGAGCGCCTGACCGAGGAAGAAACGGCGCTCGTCAACGCCATTGCGGACATCGAAGTGCCGCCGGCCGGCGTCGAGGACTGCGGCGACGAACTGCGCCGGCGCCGTCACAAGCGCGACCTGGCCGCCGTTCAGGAGGAGATCGACCGCAGGCAGCGCGATGGCGCGCCGGGCGCGGTCGACGACACGCTGCTCGCCCACAAGCTGGAGCTTCTGCGCCGCCTGGACGCGCTGGCGCAGCCCGGCGGGAGCGCTTCGGGGGCTGCCGGACAGGGGTACGGGCACGGGCCTGCTGTCGGGTGACAGAAGCGACCGGCACGGCATATGGTTGGGGCGCAGTACTTGTCGTCAAGCGATTCGCTACAATTGCGCCTGCGAATCGCACCGGCGTGCGGCGTCATGGCGGATTGCACGAGGTAACGGGATGCCGAACGAGCCGTTGTCGATCGAAGAGAAGTACGACGAGGTCCAGCAGCTCATTGCCCTCGGCAAGGAACGCGGCTTCCTGCTCTACGAAGAGATCAACGAGCTCCTCCCCCCGGAAGTCACCTCCGACGAATTCGACGATCTCTTTGCCACGCTCGGGGCAGTCGGAATCGACGTGGTCGAGTCCGAGGAGCAGTACGCCGCGGCGAAACGCGCCCGCGCCGACCGCGCTCCCGACGGCCGGACCGCCGGCGCGCTCGACCTGACACCCGGCGCCGTCGAGAAGTCGGGGGATCCGGTTCGGATGTACCTCCGCGAAATGGGAACCGTACCGCTCCTCAATCGCGACGGCGAAGTGGCCATCGCGAAACGGATCGAGCGGGGCAAGCTGCTGGTCCTCAAGGCGATTTCCCGCTCGCCGGCCGTCGTGGCGGACGTCATCCGGTTTGGTGAGGAGTTGCGACGGGGCGACCGGACGCTGCGCGAGTTGATCGTGCTGCACGATGAAACCATCACAGCCAACGTGATCTCCGAGTGCGGTGAGCAGTTCCTTCGGGACGTCGACGCGATCCACGCCGCGAGCGCCGAGGTGAAGCGCAAACGGACCCGGCTGGCGAAGATCTCCAGACGGAATCTCGTGGTCCGCCGCCAGATGCGGCGGCGCCTGCTGCGTGCCCGGGTCGCGTTGTCCCGCCTAGTACGCCGCATCGAGTACACCGAGGCGGTAATCGGGAACTGGATCAGCCTGTTCAAGGCGGTGGCCGCCGAGATGCGTCGGGATCAGGCGGAACTGAAGACCGTCAATCGGCGCCTTCTCCGGTCAAACGCGGCGCGTCTTTCGGAATCCGAGCGGAAGGCGCTGGGGCGGCGGCAACGCGAACTCCGGAACAACATCCGGCAACGTTCCGTCCAGCTTGGTGAAACCGTGGGGACGCGCGGCCAGGCGCTCAACGCCATCAGACGGGGCGAGCTGCTCGCCGAACAGGCCAAGTCGGAGCTTGTCGAGGCGAACCTCCGGCTCGTCGTCTCGATCGCCAAGAAATACACGAACCGCGGTTTGCAGTTCCTCGACCTTATCCAGGAAGGAAACATCGGATTGATGAAGGCGGTCGACAAGTTCGAGTACCGCCGGGGCTACAAGTTCTCCACGTACGCCACATGGTGGATCCGGCAGGCGATCACCCGCGCGATCGCCGATCAGGCCCGAACGATCCGGATTCCCGTCCACATGGTCGAAACGATCAACAAACTGGTCCGGACCCAGCGTTCACTGGTGCAGGAGTACGGGCGGGAACCGACTACGGAAGAACTGGCCGAGCGGCTCGACATACCTGCTGCCCGCGTTCGCCGCGTGCAGAAGATTGCGCAGGAGCCGATTTCGCTGGAAACACCGGTGGGTGAAGAAGAAGACAGCCACCTCGGCGACTTCATCGAGGATCTCCAGGCGGTGAATCCCGCCGACGCGGTCATCGACAGGAATCTGAAGGAGCAGACCGCGTCGGTACTGCAGTCGTTAACGCCGCGCGAAGAGAAGGTAATCAGGATGCGTTTCGGGGTGGGCGACGGTAGCGAACATACGCTGGAGGAAGTGGGGCAGAGTTTTGCCGTAACCCGCGAGCGGATTCGTCAGATCGAAGCGAAAGCGCTTCGGAAGCTGCGGAATCCGTCGCGCAGCGGAAAGCTTCGCGCGTTCCTCGAGGGAGAGACTTCATAATGCTGCAGGGGCCCGTAGCTCAGCGGTCAGAGCCACCGGCTCATAACCGGGTGGTCCCAGGTTCGAATCCTGGCGGGCCCACCACTTTGTCATGCACCCCGACCTCGAACGACTGATCCGCCTGCAACAGATTGACCTCGACGTCGCTGCCGCGCGACAGTCGATTGAGAGATTCCCCGAACAAATCACCGCGCTCGACGAGAAGTTGAACGCCTGTCGTGAAGCGGTCTCCGAGGCCGAGGCGCGGCAGTCCGGGCAGAAGACCGCCCGCATGCGCATCGAGAAGGAGCTCGCGGAGGTGGAGGGTCGGCTTGCCCGTTTCAAGGATCAGTTGATGGCGGTGAAGACCAACAAGGAATTCCATGCCGTGCAACTGGAGATCGCCAACGGCGAAGCCGACAAGCAGAGCCACGAGGATCGCCTGCTGGAAATGATGATCGAAGCGGACGAGCTTCTGGCCGCGACGGACGCCTCCCGCGCCACGCTCGAGGAGGCGGAAGAGGAAGTGGCGGAGACACGGCAGGCGCTCGAGGGGGAGCGGGACCGCCTGCTGGCCGAAACAGAGCGCAAGTCGGCGGAACGCGTGTCGCTGGTCGCCGACCTGAAGCCGTCGGTCCTGGCCCTGTTCGAGAGCGTGGCAAGTCATCGGAAGGGGTTGGCGGTCAGCCCGCTCCGCGATGGACGCTGCGGCGCCTGCCAAGTCCGGCTGCGGCCGCAACTCGCGAATGAAGTGCGGCGAAACGATGCGCTGATCCGATGCGAAAGCTGCCAGCGCATTCTCTACCATCCCACCGCGACCGCGTCGTGACGCCCCGCCTGCCCGTCGCGCCGCGGACCATCGCCTGGATCGACGGTGGAGCGCGCGGGAGTCCCGGGCCCGCCGCCTACGGAGTCCGAATCGAATCGGAAGACGGTTCCCTGATCACCGAACTGGGCGAGGCAATCGGACCAGCCACCAACAACGTCGCCGAGTATCGCGGC
The DNA here is from genome assembly GCA_964636705.1 of uncultured Vicinamibacteraceae bacterium. Lineage (GTDB taxonomy): Bacteria > Acidobacteriota > Vicinamibacteria > Vicinamibacterales > UBA8438 > VXRJ01. The sequence goes on along the minus strand of CAZWUJ010000043.1, from coordinate 4,608 downwards.
CTCCTTGCCGCGCTCGACTACCTCTCCGCGCACCACTATCGCGACGTGTTGATCCGATCCGACTCCGAACTGCTGGTGAGGCAGATGACCGGCGCCTACCGCGTCCGCTCACCTGCCCTGCGGCAGCTCCACGACAGGGCGTCCGCCACGGCCGCGCGGTTCGATTCGGTGCGGTACGAGCATGTCCCGCGGGAGCGGAACACCCGGGCGGACCGGCTCGCCAACCTCGCCCTGGATGGCGAAACGCCCCGGCGTCCGCCGCCCGCCGCCCGGCAGGGCCCATCGCCGACCGCGGCCGGGATAGTCGGGATTGGCATCGACATCGAGGAGATCGCCCGGGTTGACAACCTTCTGCGCCGATACGGCGACCGGTTCGTCGAGCGGATCTTCACTGGCGGCGAAGCGGACTACTGCCGTAGACGCCGCTCCCCGGCGCCCCACTTCGCGGCGCGCTTCTCCGCCAAGGAAGCGACAATGAAGGCCCTCGGGACCGGCCGCGCCCGCGGCGTCCTCTGGCGCGACATCGAGGTGGTGCGCCACGGCGGCCCTCCCACGCTTGCCTTGCACGGCGGCGCACGGCGGCGATTCGACGAGTTGGGAGGCAGCGGGACACTGCTGACGCTGACGCACTCCCGGCACTACTCGGTCGCGCAGGTGATCCTGCTCGGCCGGTGATCCCATCATCTACGGAGCGGGGTACAGGGTCGGGTCGGTGGCCGCCTTCAGGTCGATGAGGCCGCGGCGTATCATCGACGTGGTGCTGAACTACCGCAACGACACCCCGCCACGATGACTTCGTCGTCGGCCGCGACGAGTTCCGAGGGCACGTTCACGCGTTCGGCAAGTTCGGGAAACTGGCCGGCTTCGTCTTCGTGCTCGACAGTGACGTCCATCGAACAGACGCCGCCGGGATGCGAAGCCGGCCGTTCTGGAGTGCGCCCCTGTGGGTGGACAGCCGTCAATGCCGTGAGTGCACCACGGTGGTGTATAATGGTGCAGTCATGGAAGAACAGGACGGCATCGACACAAGAACGGCTAGGTCAGTTCGAGTATCTGTGTCGTTTGATGCAGCCGACTACACGGCAATCAAGGGCATCGCCAAGCGCAAACGGGTGTCTACCGCTTGGGTGGTCCGTGATGCCGTCACCAGCTACTTAGATGCCCAATCTCCCCTTTTCCCAAGCGACCGCCGAGCGAACGAATGACTAGCGCCGCGCTCTCCGCGGCAGCACCGTGGGAACGGCCGTCGGCTCCAGGTCCGGGATCGTCGCTGGTTGCGGCCACGGAATCGCGCGCTGTCCACGTTCGGAAAGCGGTCGAGTCCGTGCGGCGACAAATTGATGTTCCCGGGTTGCTCGGCGCTTGGGCCGCTGTCCTCGCCAGTCGATGGCGTTCGGAACCCGTCTCGTCGCCCGCGTCACTCGCCGAGCAGGCGGCGTGGGCTCTCGTCAGCATGCGGATTGTCGGCCGTAGCAGCGGCGCGCTTGCCTGGAACGCCTCATTGCGGGACGCCGAAACGTGGTTCCTTGGAGACGTCCGCACCCCGGCGATGCTGACGGATGCACTCTCCGGGTTCACCGATTGTGAGGTTGTGCAGACCCTCGAATCGTTCCCTTACGACGGTGGCCTGCGAGATCTGTTGCCCTACGTACTCGATGCGCATGGCCCCGGCAGCCGGGCCAGCGTCATGAAGGATCCTGCAACATCAAGGTCTCGGCAAGCGAAGCGTGCGGCGGGGAGTTTCTACACACCTTCGGATGTCGCCGAGTACATCGCGCGTGAGACTCTGGGCGAACTGGAACAATGGCCGGAAGGACCACGGGTCCTGGATCCAGCCTGCGGGTCAGGCGTGTTCCTGAAGGCCATGCTGGACGTGGTCGCGAGGCGTATGACCAACCTGGATCGCCTCGCTTTCGTGGAGTCCTGCCTCCACGGTATCGACGTGAACGCGTTGGCGGTCGAAGCCGCGTGCTTCGTGCTGCTCCACGAGTGCATCCTTGCCGAACATCACCGAAGCGATGCGTCGCCTTGGTCTCTGTGGCATCGGATCCGCTGCAACCTGAGCGTTGCCGATGCGCTGACATTCGAGGTAGTCGATTGCGATGCCGATCACGTAGATGCGGTCACCCGTGTGCGATCCCAACTCGACGACGGCTACGTGCCACCCGCGATGGGCGAACTCCCACCAGCAGATACGCCAGCCTTGTTCTCACAGTGCCGTCCCCTCGGGCACTCATTCCCCGCCATCGCGGCTGGTGCGGATGTCGTGATTGGCAATCCACCATACGCGAGAATGGGTCAACGAAACGACGGGGCGGCGCTCGAACGGCGCTTCGCATCCCTCGCGCCCGGCGCCGTAGCCACATCCGATTGCTATCCGCTGTTCGTTGAGATGATGTGGCGGCTTGCGCGGCCCGGCTGGAGCGCGTCCGGCATGGTTGTCCCGCTCTCGCTAGCCTGCAGCAAGCGGGTTCAGTTGAAGGCTCTGCGCCGAGCGATAGACGCCAGCGGTGGACGGTGGCGCTTCGCGTTCTTTGATCGCGAGCCGCACGCACTCTTCGGGGAAGAGGTAAAGACCCGCAACACGATCGCATTGCGGGAAGACGCCGGTGGCGCGCGTACCCCTACCACCACCATCCAGACTGGTCCACTCCGCAAGTGGACCAGCCGCGAGCGCCACCGACTCTTCGACACGATTGCTTTCACTCCGATTGATGACAGGGCGATATCTATCGCTGCCGGTATCCCCAAGCTCGATGGGGCGGAATCCGCTCGCGTGTTCGGAAAGCTCCTCCGACGCACGTCACGCTTGGGCGACATGTGCTCATCCGTCGAGGCGCGTCGGCCAGAGGATACCGTCTTTCGCAATGAGGACACCTTCGTCTTCGTTGGGGGCACGGCGTACAACTTCCTGAACGTCTTCAGGCCACATCGGAGTCTGCCAACCCAGCGCGCGCCGTGGAGTGCTAGCTGTGTGCAGGCGTTGAGATTCTGCGACGAGGGGGCGGCCGCCCGAGGGTTTGCACTCTTGTGCAGCCGAGTCTCGTACTGGCTCTGGCGCGTGACCCAAGACGGGTTTCACGTGACGCGTTCGTTCCTGATGGAATTGCCTTTCAATGACAGGATCTTTACCGAATCCCACCGGACCGCTCTGACTCGTCTCGGATGTGAGATGTGGAATCGGGTTCAGTGTCAGCAGGTCGTCAGCATCAACGGCGGACGCCAGACGGTGGCATACCGGCCGGAGGCCTGTGAGGACGTCCGTGACCGAATTGACGCATTGCTCATCCCAGCCCTCGATGCGGATCCGAGCTTCATCGACTATCTGCGTACGCTGACGCGGACGGTCATCGCCGAGAACAACTGGGATGGCACACCCCAGCCCCACCTACGCTTCGAATAGCCGAGACCGCCGATGTCGCCCACGAGTAGTTCTGTTAAGGCCCAGAGCAAGCTGACCAAGGACGAATGGCGTGAATACACGAAGACGGTGTGGCAGATCGCGAACACGACCCACGCGGAGCATCCGGCCGTGTTCCCAGTGGAGATTCCACACCGTCTCATCAAGCTTTTCACTTGGCATGGCGAAACGGTGCTCGATCCGTTCGCCGGTACTGGCACGACCGTCCAAGCCGCGGTGCCGCTTGGCCGCAAGGTGCTTTGCGTCGATCAGAGCCGGGAATACGTCGGCATTATCCGGCGAGACCACAGCCATCTGAAGAACGGCAGCCTGACCGCGACCGAGCTTATGGACGTCGTCCACGGAGACAGCCGTGACCTGTCGTTCATCGACGATGACTCCGTCTCGATGATAGTGACCAGTCCACCGTACTGGAACAAGGCGGACTATGGGTCCGGGCGCGCGAACCTCGGTCGAATTGCCGGTTATCGCCGGTTCCTCGACGAGATGCGGCCGGTCTTTGAAGAGTGTTTCCGTGTCCTACAACCTGGCCGGAAGTGCTGCCTCGTGACCGCGAACGTGAACCAGCACACCGACCACGGCCTACTGACCTTCCCGCTCCCCGCCGATTTCGGGGCCATGCTGCGCGATATTGGCTTCGTGATGGTTACCGAGATCATCTGGTCGAAAGACGGCACGGGAGGGCGCTGGGGTTCGGCAAACGCGCAACGACCCATTTTCGGCAGCTATCCATACCCGCCAAACTTCCTCTTCAAGAACGTCCACGAGTACATCCTGGTCTTTTCGAAACCGCCCTCGAAGAGATGCAGGGGGCCCAAGGTCGTGCCATACGACGAACTCATGGCAGCAACCTCCCGTCGTAGGTGAGGCACCATTCAGCAATGGACTGCGAATTCCATCTACAGGATCCCACCTCTCCGAACACGATCTACCTCTTCGAGGCCATCATCGAGGCCGCGCGCGATGCCGAGTCATGTATGGGCGTGTTCGCGTTTGCTTCCCGGGCTGGCGTTGATTCCTTAGTCGGAGACCCGGAAATCGAGAGATTCCTCGAACAATCCACCATGGCGCTGCTTGTCGGCATCGACGCCGTGACGAACCGCCACGCACTCGAACGTCTTCAAGAACTAGACCGAAGTTTCTGCGCTGATCGTCTGCAAGTCACTCTTTTTATTGTAGTTGCGGGA
>CAZWUJ010000042.1:0-22633 GCA_964636705.1 uncultured Vicinamibacteraceae bacterium | reverse complement strand
GTGTCGTCGAAGCGAGTCGACCAGAACAGCATGTACCAGGCGCCGAGCTGGTCCCGGTCGACCGGCGTCTGCGCCAGGGCCGTACCGGGCAACAGCATCGCGCCGGCGAGAACGAGGACGACGATCGATACGCGCGGCACGGGTTCAGATGAAGCTCACGACGCCGGTGGAGACGTCATACATCGCGCCCACGATTCGGATCTCCTGGTCCTGCTCCATCGTGGCCAGCACGGAGCTTTCCCGGCGAATCTCGTCGATCACCATGCGCACGTTCTCTTCGGCAACCCCGTTGACGTAGGCGTCGTTGTTCTCGTCGCGCTCGCCTTCGATCGCGTCCACGGCTGGATCGATTTTCTGCACGAGCTGCGTGAGATTGCCGAGCTCGGCGCGGCTGATGGCCCCCTTCACGGCGCCGCACGAGGTGTGTCCGAGGACGACCACGAGCTTCGACCCGGCGAGTCGGCAGGCGAATTCCATGCTGCCGAGTAGTTCGGTGTTCACGATGTTGCCGGCGACCCTGGCCGCAAAGATGTCCCCGATCCCCTGATCGAAGACCGTCTCGATGGGGACTCGAGAATCGATGCACCCGAGCACGACAGCGAACGGGTACTGCCCGCCGGCGGTCGCTCGAATCTGATCGCTGTAGTCGCGACGGGCAGGAGTCCCGGCGACGAATCTCGCATTGCCGTCGGTAAGCAGCGTGAGGGCGGAGTCAGGAGTGACGGCAGCCTGTGACGCAGCATCCTGGGCCGGCACGAGTTCCTGTTCGACCTCCGCCTCGGCGGGCGCCGGTTCGGCCGCCGGCTCAGGCGCGGAGCATCCCGCCAGGGCCAGTCCGGCGGCCGACAGGCCGAGACGTTGTCCAAAGGCTCGCCGCGACGTTGTCGGCAGCGTGCCGGAGGCGTCGGCAGCGGGCATGGGTGTGGTCATATGGAACATCTCGTCTTCTCCTCGTTCGGCCGTATGTGCGCCGTGTTGGCAGTCAGTAGTTTACTCGCGTGTTGTCTGGGCCTAACCGAATAATCTTAGCAAAAAGATACATACTGTCAAGTTTATTGACAGGAGTTTTTTCCTGCGGTAGCTTCTCGCCATGAAGATAGACGTGATGATGGAGCGCTGGGCCGGCGAGCGGCCCGACCTCAACGTCTCTTCGCTCGCGGTCCTCGCGCGGATCAGCCGGCTGGCGCGGGTCGTCGAGAAGAATGCCGAGGTGGTCCTGAACCGCTTCGGACTGAGCGAAGTCGAGTTCCTTCTGCTGGCCGCTATCCGCATGGCGCCCGAACAGCACCCGTCCCCGCGCGACCTGCTCGACTCGCTGATGGTGACCTCCGGCGGACTGACCAACCGCATCGACCGCCTCGAGGCGGCCGGCCTCGTCGAGCGCACCGCGCATCCGACCGACCGGCGTGGCGTCCGCATCGAGTTGACCGGGCAGGGGCACGAGCTCGTCGACGAGGTAACGACCGCCTACCTGAAGAACCAGAACCAGGTGCTCGACGACGCGCTCGACCCGGAAGACCGCGAAACGCTCGCCCGTCTGCTGCGCAAGTTGCTGGCTTCACTCAGCGGGGACGAGATCCCCGAGCCGGACGCCGCGCCGCCGGAGCCGCCCCGGCCGCGCCGCACCGCCCGGCGCATCCCCGCGCGGCGCGTTCTGGATTCGCAGGGACGGCCGCGGGAAGTGGACCAGAACCGCGGCCGAACCTGACCGCGTCGAGGCTTCGTAGCAGCTCCGAGACATCCGACACAAGAGACCCCTTAGCAGGTATCGCGTAGCGCGTCGCCACGCGATAGCACCAACTACAGCCACCAGCACCAGGACCGCGGCCACTGCCACTACCGGCGCAACAAGCGTGGGGTGTCCCGGCGTGACGCCGGCCGCCTCGGCGCGATCCGTCAAGACCATCGCCGGTCGGTTGGCGTGCATCGATGACGGATAGCGAAGCCCGACGATTGCGGGGTAGGCATCGTAGAATCCACGCGCCCAGTTCCGTGACACGGATCGCGGGCCCGCCATCAGCCCCGGGCGCCGGATCCAGGCCGGCCTTCAGCCAGTCGAGCGGCGTGAGCGCCTTGCCGTCCGGCGCCTCCAGCTCGGGGTCGGGAGTCGTGAACCACCGCAGCACCGAGACGGCATCCAGCGTGTTCGGCACGGCTGCGTTCACGGCGCCGATGTTCGGCACGAGCCCATCGTGACCGAACTGATGAACCGGGATCTTCCAACGGCCGTCCACCCGGACCGCGTACAACGTGCGCTCCCGGATCATCTGGCGTACGCGAACCGGTGTGATTCCCCCGAGGCGTGCCGCGGCTTGGGCCGGAGTGAGGCCAGTGGCCGGATCGCACCGAAGGCAGAGACGTACGTCGCCATGGGGTCATCGCGATCGGGGTGCTCATCGACGTCAGCGCCGGCCTGTTGCAGCAGGGCGATCTCCGGCGGCGTCAACTCGTGCAGAGACGGCCCGTACAACGTGCGGCGCATGCTGTCGATGGCCTGCTGAAGCGCTGCGTTCAGAGCCCTTGGCGGTCGGGCCGCAAGGCCGTGCGTCTGGAAATACCCTCGATCGACCAACATCAAGCATGCGGAGCCGCCGAAACTGTCCGGGACAACTGGTGCGGAAGGGGGGATTTGAACCCCCACGAGCCGAAGCCCACAAGCTCCTGAGGCTTGCGCGTCTGCCAGTTCCGCCACTTCCGCGAGAGTGAGGACTGTGAGGAAGGCCAGTATATCATCGGCACGAGAGCGGCCTATTCGCCTGTAGATCTGGCCGCCGGCCTGCCAATCAAGGAGATCCACAGTGGCACTGTCACGCGGGGCGCGCTTCGTCCTCCTCTTCATCACCCTGCTGGTGATCGTCTCGATGACCAGCCTGTCGTTGATCTACTTCGCGCTTTCGCGGGGTCCCCGGGTCGAATCCGAATCGGTGCTCTGGCTGCGCGTGCCGTCCGTGCTGGGCGAGCGGGCGCCCGACGATGTGTTCAGCCTGCTGAGCGGCGACGGCGGCGAGACGGTCGGATCGATTGTGGAAGCGCTCCGCAAGGCGAAGGTGGACGAACGGGTGTCGTCAGTGGTCCTGGCCCCCTCGCCCACACTGTCGGCGTGGGCCGGCGTGCAGGAGATCCGTGACGCGGTGGCCGACTATCGGGAGTCGGGCAAGCCGATAATCGGCTACCTGGAGTTCGGCCAGACTCCGGCGTACTACCTGGCCTCCGCCTGCGACGAAGTCGTCATGACGCCGACCAGCCCGCTGTTGCTGGTCGGTGTCGCGGCCTACGAGCTGTTCGTGCGCGAGGGGTTGGAGAAGATTGGCGTCGAGGCGGACATGGTGTCGGCCGGCGACTACAAGACCGCGACCAACGCCTACACCGAGACCACTTTCACGCCGGAGCACCGCGAGGCGACCGAAGCGCTGGTCGGCGATCTCTACGAGCAGCTCGCCGATGGAATCGCGGAGAGCCGGGGCATGACCCCGGCGCGCGTCCGAGCATTGATCGACGAAGGGCCTTTCGTGCCGGCGGACGCGGTGCGCCATGGTCTCGTCGACGAACTGGCCTACGAGGACGAACTGCTGGCGCGGCTCGCGGCGGACGACGCCGAGCCCGACACGATCGATTCCGCGGCGTACCGGCGCGTGAGCGCCCGCAGCCTCGGGCTGGGCGACGGGCCGCGCATCGCCGTGGTGTACGCGGAAGGCCCGATCGTGATGGGCTCGGTTGGCGCCCCCTTGCCGGTCGCCGGGTCGATAGTCGCTTCCCGGACCACTTCGCGGGCAATCCGCCAGGCGCGCGAGGACGACTCGATCGAGGCGATCGTGCTCCGCGTCAATTCGCCGGGAGGCGATGCGACAGCATCCGATATCATCTGGCGCGAGCTGGTGATGGCGCGCGACGAGAAGCCGCTCATCGCCTCCATGTCCGAAGTGGCCGCCTCCGGCGGCTACTACATGGCCGCGCCCGCCCATGCCATCGTGGCGCAGCCCGGCACGGTGACCGGCTCGATCGGCGTCTTCAGCGGCAAGTTCGCCGCGCGGGGCGCTCTCGAGAAGCTGGGGGTAGCCATGGAGGGCGTCACCTACGGCGCCCAGGCCGATCTCCTCTCGCCGGTCGATCCGTTCAGCGACGCCGGGCGGGCGTCGATGCAGGCGCAGGTGGACGACACCTACGCGCGGTTCCTGCAGGTGGTGGTCGAAGGGCGGGAGATGAGCCGCGACGCGGTGCATGCGGTCGGGCAGGGACGGGTCTGGACGGGACGGCAGGCGCTGGATCACGGTCTGGTGGACGAGCTTGGCGGTCTGCGGCGCGCGGTCGAGATGGCCAAGACGCAGGCCGGGATAGAACCGGACAGCGAGGTGACGCTGGTGACGTACCCTGCCGCCCGGTCGCTCTTCGAGGCGTTGCGGGGCGGCGCGCGGGCGTGGTCCGCGCTCGGCGCGGCGGCCGCGTGGGCGCAGGATCCGGCAGCCCGGACCGCGCAGACGCTCTGGTGGCAGGCGCACCTCGCGAACCGGGGCGCGCCGCTGCTCCTGATGCCGCTCCCCCTCGTCCGGTAGGGGAGTGGCGTCCAGTAGGGGAGCTACGCGTGGGAGCGACGCGTCAGGCCTGGCCCAGCGCGAGATCCAGCACCTGCTGATCGATGGTGATCTCGAGCCGCTGCTTGACCTGGTTGAGGTAGGCGGTGAAGAACTGGTCCTGACGCAGCACGGTCAGTTCGTCGCGGATCGTGTCGCGGTTCTGCGCGAGATCCTCGACGGCCGCCTCCTGCCGCTCCGCCAGGTGCACGATGGTGACCGCGTTGCCGGTCTGCACGACGTCGCTCACCGTCCCCGGCTCCATGCCGAAGGCGACCATCTCCAGCTCGGGGCTGAACCCCACCTGGGGGAACGAAGCGCCGCGGGCGACGAGGTCGCTCGATCCGACTGACAGCTCGGCCGCCTCCGCCGCGGCAACGAAGTCCTCCGCCTCCCGGAGCGACCCCAGCGCCTCGGTGGCCCGCTCACGCGCCAGGGTGAGCGCCTTCTTCCGGATCACGTCCTCCTGGACCTGAGCGCGCACCTCGTCCAGCTCCGGGATGTAGGGGGGCTGGATCTCGGTGACGGTGACGAACGCCGGTCCGGCCGGCGACGGAATCGGTCCCGCCACCTCGCCGATCTCGATGAAGAACGCCTCGGTCGAAACCTGCGGAGCCAGGCCCAGGCCCAGGATCGGTTCACCCTGCGCGGCCGGTTCCGATTCCTGCATCAGGTAGCCGCGGGCCATGGCGGCGCGCTCCAGCGTCTCCGGCGTATCCGCCTCGACCGCAACCGCGCGCGCAAGCGCATTGGCCCGCGCCAGGGACTGTTCCTGCTTGAGCGTGTTCTCGATCGCGGCGCGCACTTCCTCGAACGGCTGCGTAACCTCTTCCACCTTCTGGGTGACGTTGATGACATGGAAGCCGAACGGACTTCGTACGGGGTCGGAAATCTCGCCGGCAGCCATTGCGAACGCCGCCGCCTCGAACTCCGGCACCATCTGCCCGCGGCCGAACAGCCCGAGGTCGCCGCCGTCGGCGGCGTTCGATTCGTCCTCGGAATTCTGGCGCGCCAATTCGGCGAAGTCGGCGCCTCCACGGGCCTCGGCCACCAGGGCGGCGGCGCGGGCTTCTACATCTGCTTCCTCCTCGTCGTCATCGACGCGCAACAGGATGTGGCTCGCCCCCACCTGGCCCGGCGTCCGGTACTGCTCGATGTTCGCGTCGTAGTACAGGCGCGCCTCGTCGTCGGCGAGGGTCAGGCTGTCGCGGATGGCGATCTGATCGATCAGCAGGAACCGCAGCCGGCGCTTCTCGGGGATCTCGTAGGTCGCCTGCTCCTCGGCGAACTGCGCCGCGATGTCGTCATCGGTCGCCTCGAGACCCTCACGGAAATCGGTGTCGCGGAAGGTCACCACGTCCACGCGCACCCGCTCGTTGCGGCGCCGGTGTTCCGCTTCCACTTCGGCATCCGTCACGCTGACCCAGCCCGTGACCGCCATCTGCAGGCGCTGGAGCATGATCTCGTCGCGGATGTCCTCCTCGAACCGGCCTGGATCGAGGGGCGGCCGCTGCGCCGCGAGCAACTGCCGGTACTGCTCCTCACCGATGAACTGGCCGTTCACCTGGAACGCCGGAATCGACAGTATTCTCTCGCGCACCTCCGCGTCGCTCACCTCGATGCCCAGGCGTCTCGCTTCGCCGAGCGCCGCGTGGCCGTCGATCATCTGCTGCAGCACCTGGCGGTCGAGACCCAGCGAGAGGAGCACCTCGTCGGAGACGCTGCCGCCCATCTGCAGCCGGTATTGCTGGAGCTGCTGCGTATAGAGCTGCTGAAAGTCGAAACGGAGGATTTCGCTGTCGCCGACGCGGGCCACCACCTCGTTCGGCATGCCGATGCCGCCCGACTGGTCCATGAACCCGGGCACATAGAGAAAGACGAATGCAAGAACGACGACCGCCAGGCTCCACTTGAGCCAGCCCTTGTGGCGCCGCATCTGATCGAGCATGGTCATGGCGACATTGTACTACCAGGCCGGCTGGCCTCGGACGGCGGCGGCCCGGCGCGTGCTGCACGATGATGCAACTTCGGGTAAAATGCACCGGCGGCACACACCGCCAGACAGGAGCCGAGATTCTCGTACATCTCACCGTGCCCGCCGCGGCACAATTCCCCGGTTCGGGTGGAGTCTCGCGCCGTCCGGAGATCGTTTCGATGATTCGTTCGGCGCAGTTGTCGCCGGATCCCGTCCACGTTGCGGAAACCGCCGTTGCTCTCGGGACGATAGCGCTTGAGACTGCCTGCCGGCTCGAGCGGGCGGAAGTTCTTTCGCTTACCGACGACCTGACCGGTCTGCCCAACTGCCGCCATTTCCGGCAGGCCGCCGGTTCCGTTGTCGCGTCGTCCACCGGCGCGGCGGATGCGGTATCGCTGCTGCTGGTGGATATCGATGATTTCAAGTCGGTGAACGATCGGTACGGCCATCCGCGCGGCGACCGGGTCCTTGGAGAGACGGCGGGGCTGCTCGAGACCGGCACCAGGGCGACTGATCTGGTGGCGCGGCTCGGCGGCGACGAGTTCGGCATCCTGCTCCCCGGTACCGGGCGCGCGGGCGCGGCGGCGGTCGCGAGCCGGCTGAGACGGCGGATCGGGAACCACACATTCCTGCGCGCGGAGTGCTTCTCGGCGCGGGTCACCGTCTCGATTGGAACCGCCACGGGGCGCGGCGGCATGTCGCCCGGCGCTCTCGTGCAGATGGCCGACGACGCCCTGTACCGGGCGAAGCACCGGCGGGGCTCCCGTGGCGCCCGCCGGCCGAAGGAGCGTTGATGTTTGGTTGGTTGTCCGTCCTGTCGAGCGATCTGGCGATCGATCTCGGCACCGCGAATACGTGCGTCTATGCCAGTGGGAAGGGGATTGTCGTCAACGAACCGTCGATCGTCGCCGTCAACCGGCTTACCGGGGCCGTTGAAGCGGTCGGCAACGAGGCGAAGCGCATGCTCGGGCGCATGCCCGGCGGCATGTACGCGGTCAAGCCGATGCGCGAGGGAGTGATTGCGGACTTCGAGGCGGCGGAGCAGATGCTGTCGTACTTCATCAAGCGCGCGAACAACAGCTTCCTCGTCCGCCCGCGGGTCGTCGTCGGCATCCCGTCCGAGATTACGCAGGTGGAGCGGCGGGCCGTCAAGGACAGCGCGTTCCGGGCCAAGGCGAGCGAGGTGTACCTGGTCGAGGAGGCGGTGGCGGCGGCGGTCGGCGCGGGAATGCCGATCACCGAACCGATCGGCAACATGGTGGTCGACATCGGCGGCGGCACCACGGACATAGCGGTCATCTCGCTGGCCGGCGTGGTGTACAGCCGGGCCGTGCGCGTGGCGGGAAACGAGATGGACGACGCCATCATCCAGTACGTCAAGCGGGATCACAGCCTGCTGATCGGCGAGCGGACGGCGGAGGAGATCAAGATTCAAATCGGGTCGGCGCTGGAATCGGACGAGCCGATGACGCTGGCCATCAAGGGCCGCCACCTCATCAAGGGAGTGCCGCAGACGATCACGTTGACCGACACGGAGGTCAGGGAGGCCATATCCGACCAGGTCAACGTCATTGTCGAAGCGGTGCACGACGCGCTGGAGCAGACGCCGCCGGAGCTGTCCGCCGACATCTCCGACCGTGGCATCATGATGACGGGTGGCGGCGCCATGCTGAAGGGGCTCGACAGGCGGATCACCGCCGCGGTTGGCGTGGCGGTCACGGTGGCCGAGGATCCACTCCACTCCGTCGTCAGAGGGGCGGGGGAGATGCTCAACGACTTGCGTTTGCTTCGGAAAATTGCCTTCGCGTGAGATAGCGGCAACGGGAGGGGCCTGAGCCGTGTGGAAGAGGCATCGAGCCGCATCGGTCGTGCTGGCCGTGGTACTGGCCCAGGTCCTGCTCATTTCGGTCCAGCTCACGGGCCGGACCGGAACCACCCTGCTCGATGCCACGGTCCTCGGCGCCTTCGGGGAGGCGCAGCGTCTCGTTGCCGGCGCCACCGGCCTGGTCCGGGGCATCTGGAACGGCTATATCGGACTGCGGGGGGTCGAACGCACGAACCGCGACCTGGAGGCGGAGGTCGCCGCGCTGCGTCTCCAGTTGCAGCAGCAGCATGCGCTCGTGCAGCAGGCGCGCCGACTGGAACGCCTGCTCGACCTGCGCCGGTCGGTCGATCTCGACACGCTGGGCGCCCGGGTAATCGGGGCCGACGCGTCACCCTGGTTCCGGACGCTGACGATCGACAGGGGAAGCCAGGATCAGATCCATGCGGACCTGGCGGTGATCGCCCCCGCGGGCATCGTCGGCCGGATCGTCGGCGAACCGGGGCCGCGCGCGGCGCAGGTGCATCTTCTGATCGACCGGAACGCGGCGGCGGGGGCGCTGATCGAGCGGACGCGCGCCGTCGGCATCGTGGCCGGCCAGGACGACCCGGCCGCGTTCTCGATGGACTACGTCTCCAATCAGGAGGATGTCGCGGTGGGCGACCGGGTGATCGCGTCGGGAACCGACGGCATCTTCCCGCACGGTTTCGCCATCGGGACGGTTGCGGCAGTGGAGCGCGGGCCGGACCTCTACAAGAACATCGTGGTCACGCCGGCCGTCGATTTCACCCGGATCGAACAGGTGCTGATCGTGATGGATAACGCCGGGACGCAGGTGGCGGAGGGGATCAGATGACGGTTCGCCGGATCGGCCTGGCCATCGTCGCGGCCCTGGTGGCGCAGACCACCCTCGCGTGGCTCGTGGGAAGCACGCGGGTGAACGTCGATCTGCCGCTCGTCGTGGTCGTCATGGCGGCGCTCCACGGCGGACCCATGACCGGCTTCCTGACCGGCGCCGTCGCGGGCTGCGCCCAGGACTGGTTGTCGGGGGGGATTGTCGGCGCCGGCGGTCTCTCCAAGAGCTTCGCGGGTCTGGCGACAGGGGCCGTCGCAATGCCCTTTCTGACGTCCGGAATCGTGTTTCAGAGTCTGTTGATCGGTTTCGCCACGATCGTCCATGTGTGGGCGTTCGTCGCCATCTACGCCCTGATGCCGGAGGCGGGACCGGCCGGGTCGTGGGCCGTCATCCTGACCCAGATGGCGGCGAACGTGACGGCGGGATTGGCGGTGGTGTCGGTCGGCCGGTACCGCACGCGGCTTCCCGGGGCCGGATGGTTCCTGCGGCGCCGGCCGCGCAGGATCGGCTGACCCGGGCGGGCAGGAATGAGATACGGACGTGACAGGTAGACCGATACCGTCATTCGCACAGGCAATCCACCTGGATGCCCGCCGCGCCGGGCGCCTGCTGGTTGTCTTCCAGGCGGGTGTCGTTCTGCTCTTCACCGGGGTTCTGACCGCGTTCTGGTACTTCCAGGTCAGCCAGCACGAGCGGTTCCTCGTCCGTTCCGAGAACAACTATCAGCGCGAGATCGACCTGCGCGCGCCGCGGGGCGTCATCCTGGATCGCGACGGGCGGGTCCTGGTGGAGAACCGCGACACGTCGAACATTTCACTGATCCGCGACCAGGTGGACCAGCTCGAGAGTTCGATAGCGACGCTGTCGCGCGTCACCGGGATCGACGAGCGAACGGTGCGGGCGACCCTCGAGCGCCACCGGAACGTGCCGCAGTCGCGGCCCGTCGCCATCGTGCAGAATGCCTCGCTCGCGCAGATCGCGGCGGTTGCCGCGCGCCGCCTCGAGCTCCCCGGCGTGGTGGTGGAGCAGACGCCGAGCCGCTACTACCCGGCCGCCAACCTGGCCGCCCACTCGTTCGGCTACGTCGGGGAAATAACCGAGGGCCAACTCGACCAGGAGCGGTTCGCCGGACTCCGGAGCGGCGATGTGGTCGGGCATGCCGGGGTGGAGCACACGTACAACCACCTGCTGATGGGGGATGACGGCCATCGGCATGTCGTCGTCGACAACCTCGGACGGGAGTTCGAGGTGGTCAGCGAGACGCCGCCGGTCGAGGGCCATCAGTTGCGGCTGACCATCGACTACGACCTGCAGACCGCCGCGGAAGACGCCTTCCGGGCTTCCGGCTTCAACGGCGCGGCAGTGGCGCTGGATCCGCAGAGCGGCGAGCTTCTCGCACTGGTCAGCCTGCCCGCCTACGATCCGAACGCCTTCGCCAGCGGCATCGACGGGACCTCCTGGACGGCGCTCAACCAAGACCGGTTGACGCCCCTGCAGAACCGGGCGTTGCAGGGCCGCTACTCGCCCGGATCCACGTTCAAGATCGCGATGGCCATCGCGGCTCTCGAAGAGGGGGTCATCGATCCCGACTTCAAGGTCGCCTGCGACGGGGGCGGCACATTCTACGGCCGGTTCTATCGCTGCCACGCGACCCACGGCGTGGTCGGCATGGAGGAGGCGCTCGAGAAGTCGTGCAACACGTACTTCTACACGCTGGGCCAGAAGCTGGACGTCGATCAGATCCACAAGTGGTCCACCGCGCTGGGCCTCGGCGAGCTGAGCGGCATCGACCTGCCGTACGAGGTGCAGGGCCTGGTGCCGTCACGCGACTGGAAGCAGGCGGCAACGGGGGAGCGCTGGTACCCGGGCGAGACGATCTCCGTCGCCATCGGCCAGGGGCAGGTGTCGGTGACGCCGCTGTCGCTTGCGGTGATGATGGCCACGGTGGCGAACGGCGGCCATCGGGTGACCCCGCGGCTGCTCGACGCCTGGAACGACGGCAGCGGCTGGCAGCAAGCGCCCCGGCCCTCGACGGCGTCGATGGTCCGGATGTCGCCGCAGACCGCCGAGACGCTGCGCAACGGCCTCTGGAATGTCGTCAACCGGGAGGGAACCGGCCGCCGCGGCCGGATCCGCGGACGTGACGTTATCGGGAAGACGGGCACCGCCCAGGTCATCTCCCTCGACGGCCTGTCCGAGGCGGGCGACACCGACCGCGATCTGCGCGACCATGGCTGGTTCGTCTTCGCCGCGCCGCGGGACAATCCGCGCATCGCCGGCGTCGTCTTCGCCGAGCATTCCGAGCACGGCTACCTCGCCGCGCCGATCGCCCGCCACCTGATGGAGACCTTCTTCGCCAAGGCGGAGGGCGAACCGTTGCCGCCGCCGCCGACGCCCGCGCAACCCGCCGCCCAGCCCGAGACCCCGCCGCCGGCCGCCGCACCGCCGGCCGAACCGCCCGCAGTCCCGGCAGGGGAGGCGGTTACGGAAGGAAACCTGGCCGGTACGGCGGGAGACAGTCCGTGATCGTCGACCGCCGCCTCATGGCGCACTTCGACTGGCCGCTCGCCGCGGCGATCGGCCTGCTGAGCCTGATCGGCCTGGCGACGATCTACAGCGCCAGCTACGATCCGTCCACCGGTGAAGTGGGACCCTATTTCCTGCGCCAGATCGGCGCCCTGGCCATTGGCTTCGCCGCGCTTGCCGCCTGCCTCACGTTCGACTACCGGCTGTTCATCGAGCGGTCGCTGCTCCTGTATGGCGGACTGGTCGCGGCTCTGCTGCTGACGCTGGCCATCGGCCTCGAGCAGGGCGGAGCGCAGCGATGGCTGAATCTGGGGATCGTGACGATTCAACCGTCCGAGTTCGCGCGCATCGCCGTGGCGCTGCTGCTCGCGGCGGTGTTCGCCCGCTCGCGCTATCGTCCCAGGGTCTCGAGCGACTGGTTCATCGCGGCCGGCCTGGTCGCGGTGCCGGTGTTCCTGATCCTGCAGCAGCCCGATCTGGGAACGGCGGTGACGCTGCTGCCGGTCGGACTGGCGATGGCGCTGGTCGCCGGCATGCGGTTGCGGCTTCTGGCGGCGCTGGCGCTTCTGGCCGTGCTGGCCGCCCCGGTCGTCTGGGCCTACGGCCTGGAGGACTACCAGCGAACGCGGGTCGCCAGCTTCCTCGACCCGGAGCAGGATCCGCGCGGCGCCGGCTACCAGCAGATCCAGGCGCGCATCACGGTCGGCGCGGGGGGATTGACGGGACGGGGTTTCCTCCAGGGCACGCAGAGCCAGTACAACTTCGTCCCGGCCGCGCACACGGACTTCATCTTCTCGGTGCTCGCGGAGGAGCATGGCTTCCTGGGGGTGGTCGTCACCCTGGGGCTCTATCTGTTCGTGATCCTCAGGTCGCTGCAGACGGCGCGGATCGCCGAGGACAGCCTGGGGATGCTGCTCGTGGTGGGCCTGATGGCGGGGTTCACGTTCCAGGTGGTCTACAACGTCACGATGTCGGCGGGCCTCTTGCCGGTCAAGGGACTCACGCTTCCCTTGCTGAGCTACGGCCGCACGTCGGTCATCGCGACATTAATCGGGTTCGGGCTCATCCTCAACGTGAGGATGTACCGGTTCTCCAAGTACTGATGAAACTATCGATGGTTCGGCCCAACGCGGCGCACGCCGGCGCGGGAAGGGTGAGCGCTACGAGAACGCGCCCCCGGTGCGCCGGTCGGCTGCCGCGGCCGAAACCTCAGGAGATCGCACTGCATGAACAAGGAGTTGATTGTGTCGTCGGCCGGCCGGGAAGTGGCCGCCGCGATTCTGGAAAACGATCAGGTCGCTGAGATTTATATCGAGAGAGAGAGTCAGCGCGGCGTTCTCGGCAACATCTACAAGGGGCGCGTCCGGAAGGTGCTCCCCGGGATGCAGTCGTCGTTCGTCGATATCGGCCTCGAACGGGACGCCTTTCTTTACGTTTCCGACGTCGTCGACACGATCGAGGAGTTCGAACGACTCGAGTCGAGCGACAGCGACGACGAGGCCGCCGCCGCCCCTGACGGCGATGGCGACGCCAAGAGCGACGGCGGCGACGCCAAGAGTAACGGCGGCGGCGCCAAACCGGCCGGCCGGGTCCGCGCCACCGGCCAGAACAGCGCCGACCAGAAGATCGAGGATCTCCTGAAGGGAGGCCAGGAAGTTCTGGTGCAGGTGGTGAAGGAACCGCTCGGCGCCAAGGGCGCGCGCGTCACCTCGCACGTCAGCGTTCCGGGACGCTTCCTCGTCTTCATGCCCGCCGAGGACTCCATCGGAGTCTCCCGCAAGATCGACTCGCGCGAAGAGCGGCGGCGGTTGCGGGGCATCATCAAGGGGTTCCGGGAGGAACACGGCTTTCCGGGCGGCATCATCATCCGGACCGCTGCCGCGAAGCGCCCCACGGAAGACATCGAGGGAGACCTGCGCTACTTCAACGAGCTGTGGTCCGAGATGCGCGGCCAGATGGAATCGAGGCGCGCCCCGGCGGTGCTGCACCGCGAAGACAATCTGGTGGCGAAGCTGCTGCGCGACCACCTGACCGACGACTACTCGGCCATCCGGATCGACAATGCGGAAGAGCACGCGCGCGCGCTGCGGCTGGTGGAGCGGATCATGCCGTCGCTCGCGCCGCGGATCCTGCACTACACGAAGCCGTTTCCCATCTTCGAGGAGTACGGCATCCAGGCGGAGATCGACAAGGCGCTTCGGAGCAAGGTGTGGTTGAAGTCGGGCGGCTACATCGTCATCAACCAGACCGAGGCGCTGGTCGCGATAGACGTGAATACCGGCCGCTACGTCGGAAAGAAGAGCAGCGGCCTCGAAGAGACGATCGTCAAGACGAACCTCGAGGCGGCAGCGGAGATCGCCAGGCAGATCCGCTTGCGCGATCTCGGCGGGATCATCGTCCTCGACTTCATCGACATGGACGATCGCAAGAACCGGCTGAAGGTCGCCCAGGCGTTCGAGCAGGAGATGCGCCGCGATCGCGCGCCGTCAAAGACGGCCCACGTCACCGACTTCGGCCTGATCGTCGTCACCCGCAAGCGGGTCCGGCAGAGCCTGGAACGGCAACTGACGGATCCGTGCCCGTACTGTTCCGGCAGCGCCGTCATCAAGTCCGCGTCGACGATCTGCCACGAGATTCTGGCCGAGATGCAGAAGGCAGGCCCGGATCTGCGCGGCCGGCCGGTTCAGCTCCGCGTCAACCCGGACATCGCGCGGACCCTGGGCCAGGAGGAGCAGGGCGTGCTGCGCGACATCGAGAGCCTACTGGGGACCAAGCTGATCATCCAGACCGACGACCGGCTGCATCACGAGCAGTTCGACGTCATGGCATGGTAGCCACGCGCCCGGAGGGGGCGATTCGGCAGTCTCGCAGATGTCGTCCGCCGGTGCGGTTCCGAGCGCTGGATACCCTGGCGGGAAGCCCGGGGCGTCGTCGGGCAACCGGGCGCCGACCGGCGACAACGCCGTGACCGCGAACAGACCGGCGGCAAGAATTCCTACCAACCACGACTCTTTCATCGTTCAAGCTCCTGGGAGGGCCGCTCCCCGTCCATGCAGGTGGCGCGGCGCGAAGCGTCCGGAATCTCTATCGGACGCTCCCGCTTCCCACCATAGGTTCGGGGGCGGCACTCCTGGTCCGCCGGCCTCCAGGCCGGCACCGGTAGCGCGCCTCCCCGGTCCGCCGGCCTCCAGGCCGGCACCCGGGGCCAGGTCCCGGCTTCGCGCCTCAACGCGTGGGCGTCTTCCGCCAGATCTCGTGGATCGCGTCGGCGTTGATCAGCTTCGTCGCATAGGCGATCTGGCCCACGTGGAGCGCGTAGTGGCTCAACTGCAGCGCGATCACCTCGGCCAGCGTCATCGGCTGGGGCGTCTCTTCGGTCACCTTGAGCAGCCGCCCCGGGTCGAACCCCCGCAGCGCCGCGTCCGCTTCCTCGATGGCCTCGTCCAGGTTGGACCGCAGGAGGGCGGCCGGCAGCTCGCGGCGCTCGGCGAACTCGCTGCGCCGGTCGCGGACGAAATCGCTCCCGCCGATGATCCGGCCGATATAGAAGCGGGTGGATCCGGTGCAGTGAAGGATCAGGTTGCCGATCGCGTTCGACTTCTCGTTCGGGCGCCACCAGACCTGTTCCGGCCGTAGGGCGCCGAGGCAGGCGCGCGCCTGTCCGGTCAGGTGGACGCAGAGCCGAGTGCGCGCCACATCGACGAAGGCGGCGCCGCCGTCGCGGGAGGTGCCGGGCGAAGCGGGGGAAGCAGCAGCATCAGTCATGGCGCGATCCTACAGCGGCACGCGCCGTGGGTTAGGCTTCCCCGGATCATGCGGACCGCAACGGGAAGGCCAGGGCGATGACGGGGACCGGCAGGGTGCGCGTCGCGGCCGGCGCGTCGGCCGCCGTGCTCGCCCTCGCCGCGCTCGCGTTCGCGACGGCCCTGCCGGGGCCGGCGCGGGCGCTGATGGGGATTACGGCCTTCATCCTGATCGCCATCGCCTGCTCGGCGAATCCGTCCGCCATCCGGTGGCGGACGGTGGCGTGGGGCATTGGCCTGCAACTCGCCCTCGCGCTCTTCATCCTGAAACTCAGCATCGGCGGCGTCCGGCCGGGCTACGCCGCGTTCTCGGCCGTGGCGGACGCGGCCACCGCGTTCATGGGCTTCACCAGCGCCGGGTCGGAGTTCGTCTTCGGGGTCCTCGCCGATCCCGCCGCGATGGAGGAGGTCTTCCCGACCGGCCTGGTGCTGGCCTTCGCCGCGTTGCCCATCATCATCTTCGCCTCGTCGTTCTTCACCGTCCTCTATCACCTTGGCGTCCTGCAGGTGGCGGTGAGCCTGATGGCCCGCGCGATGATGCCGCTGATGCGCACGAGCGGCGCGGAGTCGCTCTCCGCCGCCGCCAACGTCTTCCTGGGGCAGACGGAAGCCCCCATCGTCGTCCGCCCCTACATCCCGCGCATGACCCAGTCCGAGCTGCTCGCCCTCATGACCGGGGGATTCGCGACGATCGCCGGCAGCGTCTTCGCGATCTACGTCAGCCTGGGCGCCGATCCGGTGGCGATGCTCACCGGGAGCGTGATGGCGGCGCCGTGCGGCCTCTACCTGGCGAAGATCCTCGTGCCGGAGACCGGCCAGCCGGCGACAGCGGGCCGGGCCGTGATCAGCCGCGAGCGGCAGCATGCGAACCTCATCGACGCCGCCGCGGGAGGCGCCGCGGCGGGGATGCAGCTCGCGTTCAACGTCGCGGCGATGCTGATCGCCTTCCTCGCGTTCATCGCCATGCTCGACGCCATCCTCGGCTTCGTCCGGCCCGGCCTGTCGATGGCCGGGATCTTCGCGTTCCTTTTCGCCCCGGTCGCCGCGCTCCTCGGCGTGCCATCGGCCGACATCCCGGCGGTCGCCGACCTCCTCGGCACGAAGCTCGTGACCAACGAGTTCGTGGCCTACGTCCGGATGGGGGGCGAGTACGCGACGACGCTGAGCGACCAGGGACGCCTGCTCGTGACCTACGCCCTGACCGGCTTCGCCAACTTCGGCTCCATCGGCATCGTCCTGGGTGGCATCGGCAGCATGGCGCCGGACCGGCGGGCCGACCTCGCGCGGCTGAGCGGACGCGCGCTGCTCGCCGGGTTCACCGCCACGATGATCAACGCCTGCGTCGCCGCCCTGCTGCTGTAGGCTGATCAGCACGATGCTACCAACCGTCGAGTGGAAGGGTGATCACGTCCTGATGGTCGATCAGCGGAAGCTGCCGGCCCAGGAGGTTTACGTCGAGCTGAAGACGGCGCGCGAAGTGGCGCGCGCCATCGAGCGCATGGTGATCCGGGGCGCGCCCGCCATCGGCGTTGCGGCGGCGATGGGGCTGGCCCTCGGCGTCGTGAAGTCGCGGGCCAGGGGGAGCGCGACCCTCGCGGGCGAGTTCTACCGCCGGTGCGAGATGATGGCGGCCACTCGCCCGACGGCGGTGAACCTCTTCTGGGCCATCGACCGGATGAAGCGCGTGTTCTCGGCGGCGGCGCGGGCGGGGCGGTCGCCGGCCGAGATCCGCGACATCGTCGTCGCCGAGGCGCAGGCGATCCATGACGAGGACGTGGAGTGCTGCCGCGCCCTGGGGCGCCACGGCGCCGCCGTGCTGCCCGAGGCCGGACAGGTGCTGACCCACTGCAATGCGGGCGCCCTGGCGACGGGCGGCTACGGCACGGCGCTCGGCGTGGTCCGGGCGGCGGTCGAGGCGGGGAAGCGGATTGCCGTCTACGCCGACGAGACCCGGCCGTTTCTCCAGGGGGCCCGGCTCACGGCGTGGGAGCTGCTGCGCGACGGGATCGACACCACGGTCATTACGGACGGCATGGCGGGGCCCCTGCTCCGGAGCGGGAAGGTGGACGTCGTCGTCGTCGGGGCGGACCGCATCGCCGCGAACGGCGACGTGGCGAACAAGATCGGCACCTACACCGTCGCCGTCCTCGCGCGCGAGCACGGCGTGCCGTTCTACGTGGCGGCGCCGACGTCGACCGTCGACCTCGCGACGCCGGACGGCTCCGCGATTCCCATCGAGGAGCGGAACGAGCGGGAAGTGACCCATGTCGGATCGTCGCGCGTCGCCCCGGAGGGCGCGGGCGTCTGGAACCCGGCGTTCGATGTGACGCCGCACGCGCTCGTCGCCGGCATCATCACCGAGCACGGAATCTGCCGGCCGCCCTACGGCGAGAGTCTGCGCGCCGCGTGCGAGGCTGCCGCGGCTGCCGGCGCCGGCGCGGGGGCGCTTGCCTGATGGGGGAGGGCACAACGGCCTTCCGGCACTGACACGCCATGCAACTGCTGGCCATCGAAACCTCGTGCGACGAGACGGCCGCCGCCGTCGTGGCCGACACCGGCGATCCCGCCCGCCCCTGGGACGTGCGCTCGAACATCGTGGCGTCGCAGGTGGAGATCCACCGCGCGTGGGGCGGCGTGGTCCCGGAGCTCGCGTCGCGCCAGCACGTGCGCGACATCTGCGGCGTCGTCGACCGCGCGCTGGAGGAGGCCGACACCGGCTGGGACGGTCTTGACGCCATCGCGGTGACCCAGGGGCCGGGGCTGGTGGGATCGCTGCTGATCGGCGTCGCCTTCGCGAAAGCGGCCGCCGCGTCGCGCGGCCTGCCCCTCGTCGGCGTGCAGCACCTGGCCGGCCACATCGAATCGCTCGTCGTCGTGGGCGGCGCGATGCCGCTGCCGGCCGTCGTGCTCGTGGTCTCGGGCGGGCATACCAACCTCTACCTCGTGGCGGGGGAGAAGCCGGACCGCACCCTCGACTGCCGGCTCATCGGCAAGACGCGCGATGACGCGGCGGGGGAGGCCTACGACAAGGTCGCGTCGCTCCTCGGCCTGTCCTATCCGGGCGGCCCGGTGATCGATCGGCTGGCCCGCGGCGCCGACGACCGCGCCGTCGACTTCCCCTATGCGCGCATGACGCACGACGACCGGAACGCGCCGCCGGAGCCCGCGCGCCCTGCCGGCATCGCGGCAACGCGCCGGCTCCGGGAGCTGGAGTTCAGCTTCAGCGGCCTCAAGACGGCCGTGAAGCGCCACGTGCAGCGGCGCCGGGCCGAGCTGGGTGGCCGCGACCTCCAGGCGCGCCCCGGCGCGCCGGCCGGCGCTGCCGCACCGGAGGGAGCGCCCGGCGCCGTACGGCGGGGCGCGGCTGGCGCGAAAGACGCGCCTGACTCCGGCCCCGCGCTCCCCGAGGCGGAAGTGGCCGACATCTGCGCCAGCTTCCAGCGCGTCGTCGTCGAGACGCTCCTCGACCGGACGTTCCTCGCGGCGCGGCGCTATGGCGCCCACAGCGTCGGCATCTCGGGAGGCGTCTCCGCCAATTCGCGCCTCCGGGCGGACGCCGCGGCCCGCGCCGCCAGGGAGGAACTGCCGCTCTTCCTCCCGTCGATGGCGCTGGCCACCGACAACGCCGCGATGATCGGCGCGGCCGGCCTCCGCCTCCTCCACGCCGGGATCACCGCGCCGCTCGACCTGAGCGCCAAGGCGTCGCTGCCGCTCTGATACGCTTCCCGAATGAGCTGGCTGGGACAAACACACTGGCGCATCCTCTTTGCGCTCGGGCTGGGACTCGTTTGGGGCGTCGTCGCCACGTTCGTGGGGCTGAGCGGTTTCACCCGCGACTGGATTACGCCGTTCGGCACCATCTTCCTGCGGCTGCTGCTGCTGATCGCGGTCCCGCTGGTGCTGGCGTCGCTCGTCACCGGCGTCGCGTCGCTCGCCAACCTCCAGAAGCTGTCGCGCATCGGCGGCAAGACGATCGCCATCTATCTCGGCACGACGCTCATCGCCCTCGTGATCGGCCTCGTCGTCGTCAATGTCGTCGAACCGGGCGCGTCGATTCCCGAGAGCCTCCGCATGAGTCTGCAGGAGGAGTACCAGGGCGACGTCGAGCAGCGCCAGGAGACGGCGGACCAGATGGAGCGCGGACCGCTGCAGCCCCTGGTCGACATGGTGCCCGACAACATCTTCAACGCCGCGTCGAACAACCGCGCGATGCTGAGCGTCGTCTTCACGGCCCTGCTCCTCGGCGTGGCGCTGATGCTGCTGCCGCGGGAACAGGCGCAGCCGCTGCTGTCGCTGTTCGAGTCGATCAACGCGGCGATCATCAAGATTGTCGAGCTCATCCTGATCGTGGCGCCGGTCGGCGTCTTTTCGCTGATCGCCGGCACCATCACCTCGGTGGCGGGCGACAACCCGGCCGACGTGGCGCAACTGCTCGGCGCGCTCGGGCTCTACTGCGTCTGCGTGCTCGTCGGTCTCGCGATCCACGCGTTCCTGACCTATCCCATCCTGCTGCGGACGCTGACGCCGATCACGCCGTTCCGCTTCCTGCGCGGCGCGGCTCCGGCCCAACTGGTCGCGTTCTCCACGTCGTCGAGCGCGGCGACGCTGCCCGTCTCGATGGAGACGGCGGAGCACAACCTGGGCGTCTCCGAGGAAGTGGGGTCGTTCGTCCTGCCGCTGGGGGCGACCATCAACATGGACGGGACCGCCGTCTACATGTCGGTGGCGGCGGTCTTCATCGCGCAGACCCTCGGCATCCCGCTCGATCTGGCGGCGCAGGCCACCATCGTCTTCACGGCCATGCTCGCGTCGATCGGCACGGCGGCGGTGCCGAGCGCGGGCATCGTCATGCTGGTGATCGTCCTCGAGGCGATCGGCGTGCCGGTGGCCGGCATCGCGCTGATCTTCGGCGTCGACCGCATCCTCGACATGTGCCGGACGATGACCAACGTCACGGGCGACATCACGGTGTCCGCCGTGGTCGCGGCGAGCGAGGGGCAGTTGACGGCGACGTCGATGAACGGGCTGGCGGCGTCGTCCGCCGGGGCGGCGGCGGGATCCGGGTCATGACGCCGACGCGCGCGGACGCCTGGGCGCTGCTGACCGAATACACGCAGGGCGACAGCCTCCGGAAGCATGCGCTGGCCGTCGAAGCGGCGATGCGCGGCTACGCGCGCCAGTTCGAGGAGGACGAGGAGGCGTGGGGCATCGTCGGCCTCGTGCACGACTTCGACTACGAGCGGTGGCCGGATGCGGCGGACCACCCGTTCGCCGGCAGCCGCATCCTGCGCGAGCGGGGCTGGCCGGAGACCATGATCCGCGCCATCCTCTCGCATGCCGACTACAGCGGCGTGCCGCGCGAATCGCGCCTGGAGCACACGCTGTTCGCCTGCGACGAGCTGGCCGGATTCATCACCGCGGCGGCGCTCGTCCGGCCCACGAAGAGCGTCCTCGACCTCCAGGCGAAGTCGGTCCGGAAGCGGATGAAGGACAAGGCGTTCGCCCGCGCCGTCAGCCGTGACGACCTGCGCCAGGGCGCGGAGGAGCTGGGTCTGCCGCTCGACGAGCACATCACGAACGTCATCGGCTTCATGCGCGACGTGGCGGACGATCTCGGCCTCCGGGGGACGGCCTGAGCCGCCTGAGGGCGCGTTTTGGGGTTATTAAAGATACACGCCCTATATATCAATATGGACAGCCCATTTTGGACCCCATACAACAACATTAGCGCCCATTCGTTAATACGCATCCGGGAGGGCGGGCGATGACGGTGACAACGAGACGTGCGGCGGGGCTGGCGCTGGCGGCGCTCGTGGTGGCGGCCCTCGCCGGGGCGGCGGCGCAGGAGCGCGCCTTCGTGCCGGTGACGGACGCCATGCTGGCCGACCCGGCGCCGGGCGACTGGCTCTCGTGGCGGCGGACGGTCAACGGCTGGGGCTACAGCCCGCTCGACGAGGTGAACCGCGACAACGTCGGCGACCTCCGCATGGTGTGGACCCGCGCCCTCGCGCCGGGACGGTCCGAGGGAACGCCGCTCGCCTACGGCGGCGTCCTCTACATGCCCCAGGCGAGCGACGTCATCGAGGCGTTCGACGCGGTGACCGGCGACCTCATCTGGAGCCACCGGCGCAACCTCCCGGACGACGTGTATACCTTCGTCGGCGGCAACTCCGCCAACAACCGCAACATCGCCATCTACGACCGCTACCTCGTCAACACGAGCGACGACTCGTACCTCTTCGGCCTCGACGTCGAGACCGGCGAGATCGCCTGGGAGACGAAGATCTTCGACTATCAGGAGACTCCCGCGGGACACAGCTCCGGGCCGATCATCGCCGAGGGGAAGGCGATTTCCGGGCGGAGCTGCCGGCCGGCGGGCGGCCCCGAGACGTGCGTCATCATCGCCCACGACGCGCGGACCGGCGAGGAAGTCTGGCGGCGGCGCACGGTGCCGGCGCCGGGCGAGCCGGGCGACGAGACCTGGGGCGGCGTCCCGTACGAGCAGCGCGTGCACGTCGGCGCCTGGATGCCGGCGAGCTACGACCCCGAGCTGCGGCTGATCTACCAGGGGACGTCCGTCACCTCGCCGGCGCCGAAGTTCCTGCTGGGGGGCATCGAGAACACGCACCTCTACCACAACTCGACACTCGCCCTCGACGTCGACACCGGCGAGATCCGCTGGCACTACCAGCACCTGAACGACCACTGGGACCTCGACCATCCGTTCGAGCGGCTGCTCCTCGACACCGCCGTCGCGCCCGACCCGTCCGAGGTCGCCTGGATCAATCCGCGCATCCAGCGGGGTGAAGTGCGCAAGGTGATGACCGGCATTCCCGGGAAGACCGGCCTCGTCTACACCCTCGACCGCGAGACGGGGGAGTTCCTCTGGGCGAAGCCGACCGTCCCGCAGAACGTCATCAGCAGCATCGACCCGGTGACCGGCGTGGTGACGGAGAACTCCGAGGTGACGTTCACCGCCGAGGGGCAGCAGGTGCTCGCCTGTCCCAACATGCACGGCGGGAAGGACTGGGAGGCCGGCGCCTACAGCCCGCTCACCAACACCATGTACATGCCGCTCCGCAA
>CAZWUJ010000041.1:0-25085 GCA_964636705.1 uncultured Vicinamibacteraceae bacterium | reverse complement strand
GAAAGGCGTCCGGAGTGCTGCCGTCGCACAGATCACCCCGCTAAACAAAGACAGCCGAACATCAACGCGAGAGGTCTACCCCCCGATGATAGCGATGCCCCAGGGACGCTCACCTGCCGGAATCGTCCCAACGACTTGGTTGGTCTCCGTGTCGACGATGCTGACATCGTTGGACGGGCCGTTGGCAGTGTAGAGGTAGCGGCCGTCGGGAGTGATGCCAATGCCCCAGGGCCGCTCGCCCACTTCGACGGTGGACAGCGGCTCCCAGGTGGCGGCGTCAATGGTGACGACGGTGCGTCCGCGGCCGGTGGTGACGTAGACACGAGTTCCATCGGGTGAAACGACGACACCCATGGGTCGGACGAGATCCCCCAGATCGGAAAGATCGATGGTGTGGAGCACCTCGTGCGTCGCCGTATCCACCACGTGGACGGTGCCGCTGTTCTCAGCGGTTACGTAGGCGCGGTTGCTGTCCGGGGAGAACGCACTGGCCCGCGGGCGGGCACCTACCTCGAACTGCGCGATCGCTTCGTTGGTCGCGGTGTCGATAACCGTTACCTGATTGTCTTCTTCCGAGGTGACATAGACGACGCTGCCGTCCGGGCTGATGCGGACACCCTCCGGTTCGCCGCCGACGGGAAGCTCGGCCAGAACCTCACCGGTCGCGATGTCGACGACGCTCGCTATTCCCGCGTCCTCGTTGGCGACGTAGAGGCGCGCGCCGTCGTTGCTCACCGCCATCTGCTCGGGGTCGGTGCCGGCGCGGACCATCTTCGCCATTTCGCCAGCCGCCAGGTCGACAACGCCAATGCCGTCGGCGGATCGGTCGGGTGGCGGAAGCGTACTCTCGTCGGTGCCGGGCGGCGACGGGGGCGACCCGCTCAGCGCGACGAACAGTTGCGTGCGGTCCGGCGACACCTTGATGCCGCGCGGGCGCTTGCCAAGTGGAATGGTGTCGACCGCCTCGTTTGTCCCGCCATTGATGACGGTCAGGTCGCCGGAGTACTCGTTGGTGACGTAGACCATGTACGGCGGCGCCACCGGTGCCTCGTCCATCGCCGCCGCGTCTTCGGCCGGCGCCTCGCCACCGCCGCCGCACGCCACCGCAAGCGCCGTCGCCGCCGTCACAGCGGCAAGTGCCAGACTGCGTCGCCTCACTGTCGTCGTCATCATGGCTCCACCCTCCGAATGCCCGGGGACTGTCCTCACGGTGATACGTGCACGCCGGAAAAGACGAAGGGGACAGCCGCGCGCGGCGCCTGCCCCCTCCGAACCGTTACGAACGAACCCGCCGCTCTACTTCGCGAGCGGATCCGGCCGAAGCTGGAAGTGCACCATCTTGCTCTTGGTGCCCTGGCCACCCTCGGTGTGCCAGATGTAGTTGGAACCGTAGTTGGCCCACAGGCCGCGGCCCTTCCACCCGGCGTTCGGGTCGTCGATCCGGCCGTCGAGGCCGCGGGAGTAGAACGCCATCGGATACGGCACCCGCAGGACGGTCCACTCGCCGGTCTCCGGATCGAGAGCCAGCAGTGAATCGGAGCCCGATCCGTTGGCGATCGGGATATTCTCGCCCAGGCCCAGTGTGTTGTACTGATCGACCCAACTGTAGTAGTGGTAGTCGGCGCTGCCCGGCGTCTCGACGTTCTTCATCTGCGGGCCGGGCGCGTCATAGAGCGTCCACCCCTCTACGCAGTGCTGGCCAGTCGCGTCCGGACCGCTAAGCGTGGCGCACTTCGAACGGTCGAAGCTCGCCATCTGGCTGCTGCCGGAAAGCGCCGTCCAGATGACGCCGTTCCGGTCGACGTCGATGCCGCGCGGCGCGAAACCGGTGTTCATGGGGTCGACATCCGGGTTCTGGATGGAGGGCGGCTCATAGACCTCCGCGATGCAGGTCTCGGGCGGATTGTCGCCCCGATCGAGACGAACCAGCCGGCCCGGGAACGGCCCGGTGCGGGTGATCCAGACCGAATCGTCCGTCGGGTGCGCGATGATCCCGTAGCCGAAGCCGACGATCCGCGTGTCGAGGCTCGGGTCGATCTCCACCTCTCCCCGCCGGCTCGGCTCGTTCCACGGTTTGGTGATCTTGCCGTCGCCGTTCGTGTCGATGACGGTCGGGCACCAGCCCTGCGAGAACTGCTCATCGCCCGTCTCGTCATACAGCTTGGTGTCGATCCACCCGATCGCGTTGCCATCGCCGCTGAACCAGAGCGTATCGTTGTCGTCCTCGCCGAACTGCAGGTGGTGCGTCCCGAAGCAGGTGTCAATCAGGACGAACCTCTCCGTCTCCGGGTCGTAGTACGAGGCCTGCCGGCCGCTCTGGTTCAGTGGGAAATACTCGGCATACGGGTTGTCCGACCCCTCCATGCACCAGTCGGGATTCGGCCGGGCGCGGACGGTCGACGTCATCCAGACGCGGCCTTCGTGGTCCATCATCGGGTTGTGCGGATCCGACGAGTTCTCGTTTCCGTCCGGACCGCCACGGCCCCAGAGGAGCTGATCGCCCCAGTAGTACGACGGCTGGAGCTGTTCCTGCGGGAAGCGCGACGGCACCGAGTTCGGATCCGCCGGCCGCACCGGGATTGTCAACTCGACGGCGGAGTTGTCTACCGGGTCGACGACGGTCAGGGTGCCATGGCCCGCCGACACGCCGTAGACGGGGCCGCCGCCGTTGACGGTCGGGTTCCGCTTGTCGGTCGTGATCTCGTCATGGATGAAGGAAGTCTCCTGCCCCCAGTCCCACAGCGTGACCACCAGATTCTGCTCGACGCCGTCCGGACGCGGCGGCCGCGGCGGAGTCTCGCCGGCAGCGATCCGGTCGGTCCAGTCGGCGAACATCTCGAGCGCGCGCCCGCGGCCCATCCGGTTCATCGCGGCGCTCATCGAGGTCCCGCGCTGGCCGGTCTGCACGCGGTGATCCCAGGCGGCGACCGTCGAGTCGAAGTCGTCGAGCTGCTGCACCACGCGGGTCGCGGTGTTGCCGATCTGGTGGCAGAGCTGGCAGCCCTGCTTCATCACGTCGACCCAGTGCTGCTGCGTCTGCATGCCCTCCGCGATGCCGTTCCCGTCCTGCCCGGTGCCCGGGAACTCGCTCGCCGGCGGCGGCTCGATGAGGGAATACCAATAGTTGCCCGGGTAGTACTGCGCCGCCGCCTCCTCGTTCGGCGCGATGACTGCCTCGAGCGCGACGTCCTCGGTGGTCGGCGACAACTGCACCTTCTCCGAGTCGACCAGGCCGTAGCCGCGGACCCAGACATCGTAGGTAGCGTCCGGCAACTCCGGGAGGACGAACCGGCCGTCGTCGGCGGTGACGACGATCTTGGCGAACTTCGTCTCGAGCTCCTCGGTCTCGGCGATGACCCAGACGCCTGCTTCCGGGCCGTTGCTGCTCTCGACGACGCCGCTGATGTAACCCTCGGCCATCTGCGCCTCCTCGGCGCTCGTCATCGCTCCGAAGAGCGCGATAGCGCCGATGAGCGCCGCCCCGACGGCCCTCAGCCGCAGCGGGCGCCGTGCCCTGTATGTGCGCGCGTTCATGTGCTTCCTCCTGAATCGACGTCCGTTCGTAACCCTGTCGGTCTGTATTCCTGACGTTCCTGCAAGGCGCGATCGTGGATCCTGCTACTGCTGCCCGGCCAGAGCCAGGCGCTCCGCCGGCGACAGGTCCTCCGGCCGCCGGCTTCCGACATCCGGATTGGCGCCCAGTTGCATCAGCAGATCCACCAGCTCCGGGTGCCGATTGAAAGTGTTGGGGTAGAAGACCCCCTGAGCGACGGAAAGAGCCGTCCAGCCCTTTTCGTTCACGGCGTCGATGTTCGCCCCCTTCTCGACCAGAAAGCGGACGATGTTGTCCGCGCCGCGGTGGATCGCGCCGTGCAGCGCCGTATCTCCGTTCGCGTCGACGGCGTTCACATCGTTACCCAACCCCCAGGCCAACTCGACGGCCGCAAGCGCCTCCTCGTTGGTGCCCGGGTTCTCGCCGATCTTCCAGATGCCGACGCCGGCCGCCGCCATCAACGGCGTCGCGCCCTCCTCCGTCGGAATGGACGGGTCGGCGCCCAGATCGACCAGCAACTGCATCATTTCGACGTCGGCCACCTTCGCCGCCTGCAAGAACGCCGTCGACCCAATGCGGTTCAGCAGGTTCCGGTTGCCGTCGCGCGGCTCCCTCGTCTGGCGCGCGTCCAGATCCGCGCCCGCCGCGGCGAGCTCGCGCACCATGTCTAAGGCGTCCAACTCGCCCAGCGGCACCGGGAACGGCGGATTGCGGCCCAGGTTCGGACGGCGGGTCCAGACCACCTGGTGCAGCGCGGTCCAGCCGTTCTCGGCCGCGTTCGGGTCGGCGCCCAGATCGAGCAATGCCCTGGCGAAATCGTACTGCGCGTTGAAGACAGCGAGCACGAGGGAGCTCATACCGCGGCCCGGCAGCACGTCATCAACGTTGCCACCGCCGCGGACGAGCGGCTCGAGCACGTCCACATTTCCTTCGCGCGCCGCAAAGAGCATGGAGGTGAAGCCCCTCTCCGAGCGGGCGTTGGGATCGGCTCCCGCAGCAAGGAGTCGCTCGACCGACGTCACCTGATTCTGGGCCGCGGCCCACATCAGCGCTGTCTGACTGCGCCATCCTTCCACCGCGTCCACGTCGGCGCCGTGCGATAGCAGCGCATCGATGGCCGCGCCATTGCCCGTCCGCGCCGCGGTCATCAACGGAGTCTCGCCCTCCGGGTTGGCTCGGTTCGGATCGGCGCCCGCTTCGAGCAGCCGCAGGACCATCGGCGTGCTGCCATTGAGGGAGGCCAGCGCGAGCGGCGTGACGCCGTAGCGGTTCGTCGCATCGACGGCGGCGCCGGCATCGAGCAGCAGTGCCGCGATATCAAGCTGATCGTAGTGAGCGGCCCAATGCAAAGCCGTCGTTCCGTCCGCCTCGGTCCCCGTGACCGCGACGCTGTCCGCCAACAGTCTGCGGACCGCCTCCGCATCCCGCTCCTTGACTGCGTCGATGAGTGGAGTCTCGGCCGCGCGCGCCGCTGTCGCGCCGACCGTGGCGGCGAGGAGGAGGACTGCAATGATTGTGCCGGCCTGGAGGCCGGCGGACCAGCGGAGGCCGGCGGACCCCGTCGTTGAGATGCCGGCGTGGACGCCGGCGCACCTGGCGGCAACCATGATCAGACGTCCGCGAGGGTTTCCATCGGCAGACGACCGGTGCTGTCGCCCAACTCGTCGACGGGAACGCCCGCCTTGTCGAGCATGCTGACCAGCAGGTTGGTCATGGGCGTCTCACCCTCGTACTTCAGGTGGCGGCCTCCCTTCAGGGTGCCCGCACCGCCCCCCGCCAGAATCACCGGCAGGTCCAGGTGCGAGTGCTGATCGCCATCGCTGATGCCGCCGCCGTAGAGGATCATCGACTGATCGAGCAGCGTGCCGTCACCGTCCGGGGTTGCCGCCAGCTTCTCGAGGAAGCCCGCCAGAAGGCTCACCTGGTAGGTGTTGATCATGGCGTACTTCTCAAGCCGTTCGGCGTCCATCTGGTGATGCGACATCGCGTGATGCGGATCCGGCACGCCGATCTCCGGGAAGCTCTGCGAAGTCTGCTCACGGCCGATCAGGAGGGTGAAGACCCGCGTGATGTCCGCCTGGAAGGCGAGGGCCTGCAGGTCGAACATCAGCCTTGCATGCTCGTCGAACGATTCCGGGACGCCGACCGGCCGCTCGAGGACTTCCGGCAGCGCGGAATCCGCCTGCGATTCGGCACGCGAGATGCGGCGTTCGATCTCGCGCACCGCTTCGAGGTACTGCGTGACGCGTGACCGGTCGGCGGCGCCGAGACTCTCATCGAGGCGCACCATGTCTTCGCGAACCGCGTCCAGAATGCTCCGGTCGTCCCGCAGGCGGGCGACCCGCTGCTCTTCCGTCCCGCCTTCGCCGAACAGGCGCTCGAACACGACCCGCGGGTTGTGCTCCATCGGAAGCGGCGTGGTCGGCGACCGCCAGGAGAAGGTGTTGGTGTAGACGCAGGAGTAACCGTTGTCGCAGTTTCCCACGACGAAGCTGTTCTCGAGGGCCAGCTCCAGCGACGGCAGCGGTGTGTCCTGGCCGAGGGTGGCGGCGGCAATCTGGTCCGCCGTCGTGCCTGCGCGGACGTCCGCGCCCTCGGTACGCTTCGGGTGGACGCCGTTCAGCCAGACCGCGCTCGCCCGCGAGTGCTCGCCGTTCCCGTTGCCCCAGGCCTCCGCCTGCCGGTGGTCCAGGCCGGTCGGGATGACGACGTGGTCGCGCACGTTGGCGAGCGGCTGCAGGCACCGTGACAACTCGAGCGCGCCGCCGTCGCCGGGCGGAGTCCACTCCGCCATGTTGGCGCCGTTCGGGATGTAGATGAACCCGAGGCGCGGCGCGGGTCTTGCGGCCGTCTGCGCCAGCGCGGTACCGGCCGGCACCATCGCGTCGAGCAACGGCAGGGCCAGCGTCGCACCCACCCCGCGCAGAAAAGTCCGGCGGGGCAAGGACATCTTCCTGATGATCATGACGGCGTTCTCCTCATCTGGAACGGCGCGCTCCGAACGATCCCCTTGACGAGGGTCGACAGCCGGTAGTCGTCAGCCGCGGCTGCCCGGACAATCGCCCGCACCGTGGGGGCGTCATAGTACTCCACCCCACGCCCGAGGGCGTAGGTCAGCATCTTCTCGGCGACGGTCGTGACAAACCGGTCGGGGTGGCGCAGCAAGGCCGCCTTCAGCTCGGCCGGCCCGTCGAACAGGGAACCGTCGGGCAGTTCCCCGGAAGCGTCGATCAACTGCTTCGTTTCGCTCCGGTCGCGCCAGCGCCCGATCGCGTCGAAGTTCTCCAGCGACAGGCCGACCGGATCCATCAGGCGATGGCAGCTCGCGCAGACCGGATTGGCGCGGTGCTGGGCCATCGCCTCGCGCATCGACAGGGCCTCGCCCCCTTCTCCGGTCTCCAGTTCCGGCACGTTCGGCGGCGGCGGCGGCGGCGGTGTCCCAAGGATGTTCTCGAGCACCCACTTGCCGCGGTTCACCGGCGACGTGCGATTGGCGTACGAGGTGACGGTCAGGACGCTGCCGTGGCCGAGGAGGCCGCCGCGCGCCGGATCGTCGAGCGTGACGCGGCGGAAATGGCTGCCGCGGACTCCCGGTATGCCGTAGTGCCGGGCAAGCCGCTCGTTGACGAACGTGTAGTCGGCGGCGAGCAGGTCCATGACGCTCCGGTTCTCGCGCAGCACGCTGTCGAAGAGCAACTCCGTCTCGCGACGGAACGCCTGGCGGAGCCCCTCCCCGAAGTCGGGGAAGATGTCCTCGTCCGGCTGCACCGCGGCGGCGTTGCGAAGCGTCAGCCACTGCCCCGCGAAGTTGGTCGTCAAGGAGCTCGAGCGCGGGTCGGCCAGCATCCGGTCGACCTGCGCGTCGAACGTGGCAGGGTCGCTCAACTCGCCCCGCTCGGCCAGGTCGATGAGCTCGTCGTCGGGAATGCTGCTCCAGACAAAGAAGGACAGGCGCGACGCCAACTCGAGGTCGCTGACCCGGTAGTTGGTGTCCGCCGCAGCACCCTCCGGGTCCCGCTCCACGCGGAAGAGGAACTCCGGACTAACCAGCAGCCGCCGCAGCGCCATTTCGATGCCGGTGTCGAAGCTGCCGCCGTCGCGGCCGCGCTCGTAGAAGTCGAACAGACGGTCCACGTCATCGTCGACGACGGGCCGGCGGAATCCCCGCCGGGCGAGGGTCGACAGGATCTCCCGGGCGCACGCGTCCTCGTCGCCGGCAGCCGCCCCCGTGGCGGGACGGCACGTGAAGATCCGTGTCCGGCTCGGCGTCTCGTCGACCGGGCGAGCGCCGCTCGATTCGTACGGTCCGGCAATGGTCACGCTCTCGACGTAAGGCTGGTAGCGTGAGTCCCCGCCGGATCCTTCTCCCGTGAAGGGCCGGAGGTACAGCTTGCGGATGCCTTCCGGCTCGGCCGACGTCTTGCGGAGGAACGCGACACCGACTTCGTGGGGTCCCGCGGTGACCGGGACGCGCACCTCGAGGGTCTCGATCTCCGGAATGTAGAGTCCGCGCGGGTCGTTCTCGTCAGGCGTCTTGCCGACCGTCAACAGTTGAATCCGTTCGCCGTCGATCGTGATCTCGAGATCGTGCGGCTCGATGCGCAACGGACCGTCCGGCAAGACTTCGATGACGTAGTCGGCGTCTTCCGGGAAGTTGTACTCGACCACCATTCCCCCCCGCGTGCCGAACGGGAGGCCTTCCATCCGAACGTCCTGGCCCAGATCCGACGCGATCCGGAACGTCTCGGCGGTGGGCGAGGGAACGGGTGACGCCACCGCGAGGCGACTCACCTTGCGCGCGGCCGAGAGATAGCGATCCATCAGCGTCGGCGAGACGCCCAGCACGCCGGCGATGTTGTCGAAGCCGTAGCTCGTGTCGTCCGCAGGCAGCAGGTCGTCGACGCTCACGTCGAGGGCCAGTAGATCGCGGACGGCGTTGCGGTACTCCGTGCGGCTGAGACGGTGGAACGTTTCCGTCCGCCCCGGATTGGGATTGGCGGCGGCCGCAGCGTCCAGCTCGCCTTCAAGCCAGGCGCGGAGGGCGCCGTAGGTGGCATCGTCCGGTCGCGGACGGGGGCGCGGCGGCATCGCGCCGGCGCGGAGTTTCCGCACCATCCTTTCCCACTGTTCGGGATGCGCCGCCACGTCGGCCACGTCGACAGTCTCGAGGGAGAAGCCGCCGGTCTCCAGCGTATCGTTGTGACAGGTGACGCAGTAACGGTCCAGAAGCGCCTGCTGATCCAGCTCGACGGGGGCAGAGGGCGCACCGGAGGCCTGCGGGGAGGTCGCGGACGGCGTGGCCGCCATCAGCAGGACAGCGGCCCCGGCCGCGACTGCCACGAACACGACGTGTGTGCTTCTCGGCATCGAACACGCTGAACGACGCCCGCAGAAGCGCCGCCCGGGGACGCGCAAACTCCGCCCGTCCTGAAAAACCAACCCATTCTGAATCGAAGCCCGAGATGTGTCAATCGCTATCGGAGTGCGGTAGCATGGCGCGGAATCAAGGCTTCCGGGAGGAAATGTCCATGGCTGCGAACAGGCGAAGGTTCCTGACGGCGATGGGGGCGGCGGCGGCCGGGGCGGGCATGGCGCGGGGCGCCGGCGCAGTCGAGGCGTTGCAGACTGACGCGCGGATGCCCAGCCAGGCCGAAATGGAAGCAGTCTACGCGGACCGCCGCAACTGGGGCCGCTGGGGCGACGACGATCAGAAGGGCGCCGTCAACCTGGTGACGGCGGAGAAGAGCGCCGCGGCGGCACGGCTGGTCCGGAACGGGCGGCGCGTCTCGATGAGCCGGGTCTTCGAACCGGAGCAGCACTTCATCCGGAAGAACCCCCGTCCGACCGGCGCCGGCGCCTGCGTCGACTACCTCGGCTTCATCTACCACGGCCAGACCGTCACCCATATCGACGCGCTATGCCACATGTGGGACGTCGACGGGATGTGGGGCGGACGCGACCCGGACCAGGGCGTGACCACCCAGGGGGCGCAGTGGGGCGCGATCGACGCCTGGAAGGAAGGCATCGTCACCAAGGGGGTCCTGCTCGACGTGCCGCGCCACCGGGGCGAGCCTTACGTCCAGCCCGACCGTCCGGTGCACGGCTGGGAGCTGGAGGAGATCGCCGAAGCGGAGGGAGTGACCGTCGAGCCGGGCGACGCGCTGCTGGTCTACAGCGGAAAGGACGCATTCGTGCGGGCCGGTGGCGAGTACGCCGGCGGCGACCGTCCCGGCCTGAGCGCGACATGCGCGAAGTTCATCCGGGACCATGACGTCGCCCTGCTCGGCTGGGACATGATGGACGCGAGGCCGGATCCCTATAACCTTGCGTTCCCGGTCCATGGCGTGCTGTTCAACTTCGGGGTTGCCCTCCTCGACAACGCGCTGCTCGAGCCGCTCGCCGGCGCGTGCGCGGAGGAGAGCCGCTACGAGTTCATGTTCATGGGCCTGCCGCTCAATGTCGCGCGCGGCACCGGGAGCCCCACGAACCCGATCGCGATGTTCTAGAGGAGAAGACCGATGAAGCGCATGGTCACCGCCACCCTGATCGCCGTCATCGCCGCCGCGGTTGGCGCGGGCATCGATGCCGGCGCGCGCGGGAGCACGCTCGCGGCTGCTGGGCCGGCTGCCCCCATCACTCTCGGTGCCGGCGGAGCCGCCGGTGAGGCCGCCCTCACCGCAGTGCAGTCCGCCGCCTGCGCCGGCCTGGCGTCGTTGTCGCTGCCGCATACGGAGATCACCGCCGCCGAGATCGTTGCGGCGGGCGCGTTCACACCGCCCGGCGGGGGGGGACGGGCCGCGCAGATG
Source organism: uncultured Vicinamibacteraceae bacterium (assembly GCA_964636705.1). Taxonomy (GTDB): domain Bacteria; phylum Acidobacteriota; class Vicinamibacteria; order Vicinamibacterales; family UBA8438; genus VXRJ01. The sequence continues at coordinate 14,726 of CAZWUJ010000041.1, read as the reverse complement.
TACGCCGGCCTGCCCGCCTTCTGCCGCGTCCTCGCCACGCTGACACCGTCATCCGACTCCGACATCCAGGTCGAGATCTGGCTTCCCGCCGACGCCGACGACTGGAACGGCAAGTACCAGGCGGTCGGGAACGGCGCATTCACCGGCTCGATCCGCCACAACTCGCTGGCCCAGGCGCTCGTGCGCGGCTACGCGGGCAGCTCGACCGACACCGGCCACGAAGGGAATACGGCCAGCTTCGGCCTCGGCCATCCGGAGAAGGTGATCGACTTCGGCTGGCGCGCGGTGCACGAGATGACCGTCGTCTCGAAGGCGGCGATCGAGTCGTACTACGATGAGGCCCCCCGCTATTCGTACTGGGTCGGCTGCTCGGCCGGCGGCCGGCAAGCGATGAAGGCGGCCCAGCGCTTCCCGGAGGACTTCGACGGCATCATCGCCGGGGCGCCGGGGAATGCATGGACCGACCGCGCTGCGGCGGCGCTCCGCGTGGCGAAGCCGCTCGAGGCGGATCCGGCTATGCAGTTGCCCGAAGCGACGCGCGAGCTTGTCCACAACGCCGTGCTGGAAGCGTGCGACGCGAGCGATGGCGTCACGGACGGCGTGGTGGGCGATCCGGAACGGTGCGACTTCGATCCGGGGACGCTGGCCTGCCAGGGCTCGGACAGCGAAGGGTGCCTGACGCCGCCGCAGGTGAACGCGGTCCGGATGATCTATTCGTCACCCGAGAATCCGGCGACCGGAAGGCCCATCACGGGGCTGCTGCCCGGCAGCGAGCTCGGCTGGACCGACCTCGGCTGGACCAACTCGGCCCGCTCCACCGGCCTGGAGCAGTTCCGCTACCTGACGTTCGCCGACCCGGAGTGGACCATCGATCAGTTCAACTTCGAGACCGACATCGTCCGCGCCGAGGAAGTGGACAACGACACGCTGAACGCGCTCGACCCGAACCTGCAGCCCTTCTTCGACCAGGGCGGGAAGCTCATCGCCTACCACGGCTGGAGCGACCCGCAGATCTCGCCGGCCAACGCGACGCAGTACTACGACCGCGTCCTCGACAGGCTCGGCGGGCGAGGCACCGTCCACGACAACTTCCGCCTCTTCATGGCCCCCGGCATGGGCCATTGCGGGGGCGGCAACGGTCCCAGCCAGTTCGACATGCTGGCCGCCCTCGAGACGTGGGTGGAGGAGGGTACGGCGCCCAACTCCGTGCTGGCGGAGCGCCGGCGCGATGGCCGTGTAGATCGCACCCGGCCGCTCTGCCCCTACCCGGAGCAGGCGGTCTATGACGGCAGCGGCAGCACGGACGACGCCGCGAATTTCAGTTGCCGGATGCCGTCGGAGTAGTCCGCGCGTCAACAGGATCAGCGCAACTCACTGATCCCTTTAACGTTGCAGCAGCACTGAACAACTAGAGAAAGTCCACTTTCTCTAGTTGATTCCTCAGCCCCGGCCTGCTAGCCTCGGGGCATGCGAGGCATCGCACAAGCCCAGATCCGCAACCGTATGCAGGCTGACAACCCCTGGTGGCGCGGCCAGGGGATCCGTCCCGAATATGCCGGCATGCGGCGACGTGGGTACTTCGCGCGGTTTGCCGCGCTCGTCGACCGGACAGATGTCCGGCGAGCCGTCGTCCTGATGGGTCCGCGCCGCGTCGGCAAGACAGTGCTGCTGCACCACGTAGTCGCGCGCCTCCTTGATGACGAACGGTACGACGCGCGCGACTTGGCCTACGTCTCTCTCGACCAACCCCTCTACACCCGCCTGTCTATCGAGGAAGTGGCCGCCGAATTGGGCGAAGCGAGTGGCGTGTCCCGGCTCCCACGCGTGCTGTTCCTCGACGAGATTCAGTACCTCGCCGATTGGGAACGCCACTTGAAGGTGTTTGTCGACACGCACCCGGAAGTCCGCTGCGTCGCGTCCGGCTCCGCCGCGGCAGCGCTGCGCGTCAAGAGCACGGAGTCCGGCGCCGGCCGATTCACGGACTTCCTGCTACCGCCGTTGACGTTCTACGAGTACCTCGACCTGCAGGACGAAGCCGGGATCGTCGACGTCAACGACGAGGGACAGGCCCGCGTCGCGAACGAGGACCTTGCGATACTGAACGACCGGTTCGTTGACTACGTGAACTTCGGCGGCTATCCGGAGGCGGTGCTGTCACCAAGCGTTCGCGAAGATCCGGAACGCTACATCGGCGCGGATATCGTCGAGAAGGTCTTGTTGCGCGACCTGCCCAGTCTGTACGGAATACAGGACGTCCAGGAACTGAACGCGCTGTTCACGACGCTCGCCTACAACACGGCCGGCGAGGTGTCCCTGGAGGAATTGTCCAAGGACTCCGGTGTCACCAAGCCGACGCTCAAGCGCTATCTCGAGTACTTGGAAGCCGCGTTCCTGATCAAAGTCGTACACCGGATCGATCACAACGCCCGTCGTTTCCGGCGCGCGACTCGGTTCAAGGTGTACGTCAACACACCGGCGCTCCGGGGAGCGCTGTTCGGCCCGGTCACGGCAGACGACGAAGCGATGGGCGCTCTGGCCGAGACCGCCGTGTTCGCGCAGTGGTTCCACACCGATGTCGACCTGCACTACGCGAGTTGGCGACACGGTCGTGATCAGGGCGAAGTCGATATCGTGCGGATTGACGCGCGCCAGCAACCCCACTGGTGCGTCGACGTCAAGTGGACGGATCGACCGGCCGGACATCCCGAAGAGTTGAGGAGCCTTGCTTCCTTCGCCCAACGGCACCCCCACGCGGGCCTGCTCGTCACGACCCGAACCATTGAAGCAACCACGATCGAGTGGCCAGGCTCGGGGCGTCTGAACTTTGTCCCGACCAGCCTGTATTGCTACGTCGTCGGTGAACGCGCCATCCGCGACCCTTTGGCCGCCGGCACCTGGTCCATCACTGCCTGATCCGCTTACTTCCCGGCTGCAAGCTCGGCGGGTCCGACTTGGGCTGAGACCGACATGGTCTGCACCGGCGCACGCTTGCACTGTAGTCACAATGTCAGGCATAATGTGTCCACATGATGGAGAATCACGTTGCGGCGGATCTGGTCGGCATTCGTGATCTGAAGGCGCACCTGAGCCGGCATCTCAAACGTGTACAGGCAGGTAGACGAATCGTCGTAACGGATCGCGGACGTTCGATCGCCACCATCGTTCCCGTCGACCCAGCGCCCGACCTGGCGTGGACGCAACAACTCGTCGCCGAAGGACGGGCACGCTGGGAAGGCGGCAAACCGGCGGGGTGCAGTCGTCCCGTCAACGTGGCGCCGGACCGAACGGTATCGGCGGCCGTGCTGGACGACCGGCGGTGACCGCGTATCTGGACACGAGCAGCCTGGTGAAGCTGTACGTTTCCGAGGCAGGCACGAACGACGTTCGCCGGCTCGTCGACGACGCCGCCGTGGTGGCAACGTCCCAGATTGCCTACCCGGAGACCCGCGCGGCGTTGGCACGGCGACGGCGCGAAGGCGCCCTTGACGCAGGTGCTTTCGCGATTGCCAAGCACGCGTTCGACGCCGACTGGCCGACGTACCTCGCAGTCGAGGCAACCGCATCCCTATGCCGGGAAGCGGGCGAACTGGCCGAACGCCTTCAGTTGCGAGGCTACGACAGTGTTCATCTGGCGTCGTTCGCCGAGGTCGCGAGGCGTGCCGGCGCCGGCCAGACGCGCTTCTCGAGCTACGACGACCGGCTCAATCGCGCCAGCCGCATCATCCTGCGTGAACTTGGCTCAAGCTAGCCCGACGGCAATCACCGACCGTCGCGTGGTTCTACCGCGTCCGGGTCGCCAAGGGTCCAGTCGATGGTGTTGTCGGCGCCGGCGGCGGTAGTGGGATCGGCGCCGAGCTCAAGCAACAGCGCTTCCATCTCGGGCCAGCGCTTACCGGTGTTGGAGTAGAACACGCCCTTCGCGATCCGGAGTGGCGTCCAGCCCTTCTCGTTCGTCGCCTCGATATTCGCGCCGTGCTCGACGAGGAACCGGACCAACGGCTCGGAACCTCGAATGATGGCGCCGTGCAGGGCCGTATCGCCGTTGTCGTCGATGGTGGTTACGTCGCCGCCCAGCTCCAGCGCGTATTGAACGGCCTTCAGCGCTTCCTCGTTCGTGCCCGGGCTCTCGCCGACCGCCCAGATCCCGACGCCGGCCGCGACCATGAGCGGCGTGGTGCCATCCTCGTTCGGTAGCAGCGGATCGGCGCCCAGCTCGACGAGCAGCCGCATCATCTCGACGTCGGCCGCCTTGGCGGCAAGCAGAAACGGCGTCGACCCGATCCGGTTCAGCACGTTGCGGTAGCGGTTGTTGGGCTCCTTCGTCAACCGGACATTCACGTCGGCGCCTTGCTCGGCCAGCTTGCGGATGAACTCCAGGTCCGTCATCGTCCCGGTGACGATCGGCGGCGGGTTGTTGAACCCGAGGTTGGGCCGGCGGGTCCACTTGATCTCGTGGAGCGCCGCCCAGCCGTTGTCGTCGGCATTCGGGTCGGCGCCCGCATCGAGCAGCGTCGCGCCGAGTTCGTAGTGGCCGTTCTTCGTCGCGAGCACCAGGGCGCTGGTGCCGTCGAGGAGCGTTTCGTCCGGGCTCGCGCCGGCGTCGAGCAGCAGCCGCGTCATCTCGATGTGGCCCTCGCGCACCGCGAACAGCAGCGGACTGAAGCCGAGCCTTCCGGTGGACCGCTCGTGAACATCGGCGCCGGCAGCGATGAGCGCGTCGGCCACTTCGAGCCGGTTCTCGACCGACGCCCACATCAGCGCGGTCTGGCCCCGCCACGTCTCGGCCCGGCCCGGATCCGCGCCCCGCTCGAGCAACAGCCGCACCGCGTCGGCTCGACCGGTGCGTGTGGCCGTCATCAGCACCGTCTCCCCCTCCGGGGTCGCCCAGTCCGGGTCGGCGCCCGCATCCAGGAGAAGCGTGAGGAACGCGACGCTCCCGTTCTCCGCCGCCAGCGCGATCGGCGTCGCATCGAAGCGGGTCGCGGCATCGACGCTCGCTCCCGCATCGATCAGCACGCTCCCGATCCCGGGCTCGTCGTTCAGCGCCGCCCAGTGGAGGGCGGTTACGCCGTCACTGTCGGCCGCATTGACATCGACGCCGCTGGCGATGAGCGCCCGCACCCGCTCCAGGTCGCCGGCCCGCACCGCCTCGACCAGCGGCGCATCGGCTGGCGCCGCCAGCGCGACACCGGCGGCTGCGGCGTGCCCGCCCGCCGCCAGGACGACGGTGAGCGCCACGGTTGCCCTGCACAAGCTCCGGATCGACGACATGGCCCTGCTCAAGCCGGATCCCAGCCCCTTCCTACACGTCGTTGAGCGCCGTCAGCCGGCCGGTGCTGTCGCCCAACCGCTCGGCCGGCAGGCCCGCCTTCCCGAGCATGCTGATGAGCAGGTTGGTCATCGGCGTGTCCTTCGGATACTCGAGGTGGCGGCCGCCCCGCATGCCGGCCGCGCGCCCACCGATGGTCAGGACCGGCAGGTCGTAGTGCAGGTGGTCGTTGCTGTCGCCCAGACCGGCGCCGTAAAGCACGATCGAGTTGTCCAGTAGCGAGCCCTCGCCGTCGGGCGCGCCCGCCAGGCCCTCCACGAAGTGCGCGAACAGCTCGACATGGTGCCGGTTGATCTTCGACAGCTTCGCCAGCTTTTCCGGGTCGTTGCGATGATGCGACAGCCCGTGATGCGGATCCGGCACGCCGATCTGCGGGTAGGTCCGGCCGCCCAGCTCACGGCCCAGCATGAAGGTGAAAACGCGCGTGATGTCCGCCTGGTAAGCAAGCGCGATCAGGTCGAACATCAGCGCGACGTGATCTTCGTACGCGCGCGGGATACCGGCCGGACGCTCGAGTTCGTCCGGAAGGGTCGCGTTGGCGCCCTGCGCTTCCGACAACTGGATGCGGCGCTCCACCGCGCGCACGGCGTCGAGATACTGATCCAGGCGGCGGCGGTCGCTGTTGCCGAGACTCCGCTCCAGGTGGGCCAGGTCGTCGGTAACCGAATCGAGGATGCTCCGATCCGTGCGCAACTCCGCCAGCCGCTCCTCGCGGGTCCCGCCATCGCCGAAGAGCCGCTCGAACACGACGCGCGGGTTGTTCTCCATCGGCAGCGGCGTCGTAGCGGTCCGCCACGCGATCGTGTTCATGTAGACGCACGAATAGCCGTTCTCGCAGTTGCCCACCAGGAAGTCGAGATCGATGGCCAGCTCGAGCGACGGCAGTGGCGTGTCGCGCCCGATCTCCGCCGCGGCTACCTGATCCGCGGTGGTCCCGGCGCGGACGTCGGCGCCCTCGGTCTGCTTCGGGTGGACGCCGTTCAGCCAGACCGAGCTCGCGCGGGAGTGCTCGCCGTTGCCGTCGCCGAGCGGCTCCGCCTGCCCGTGGGCGAGCCGGCTGTAGACGATCGTCTGATCGTGGAACGGCGCCAGGGGGCTGAGCGTGGGCGAGAGCGTCAGGTCGGCGCCGTTGCTCTCGGGGTTCCACGTCTGCATGACCGCCCCGTTCGGCAGGTAGACGAACCCGAGGCGCTTGACCGGCGCCGCCGCCGTCTTCGAGAGCGCCGTCAGGGCCGGCGACATCGCGTCGAGCAGTGGCAGCGCCACCGTGGCGCCGACACCACGGAGGAACGTCCGGCGCGGCAGGGCGAGCTTGGTGATGATCATGATGCGGATCTCCTCATCTGGAAGGGCGCGCTCCTGACGATGCCCAGGATGATCGACGAGAACGTTGTGCCGTCACGTGCGGCGTCGCGGGTGATGGCGCGGATGGCGGGAGCGTCGTAGTGCTCGACGCCACGGCCGAGCGCGTAGGTCATCAGCTTCTCGGTCAGCGTGGTGACCAACAGGTCCGGCCGCTTGAGCAGGGCGTCGCGCAGGCCGGCGGCGCCTTCGAACTCCGTGCCGTCCGGTAGCACGCCGGTGGCGTCGATCGGCTGGTTCGCCTCGTTGCGTGTCCGGTACTTGCCGACCGCGTCGAACTCCTCGAGCGCGAAGCCGGGCGGATCCATCAGCCGATGGCAGCTTGCGCACACCGGGCTCGCCCGATGCTGCTCCATCGCCTCGCGCATCGACAATGCGTGCCCCTCCCCGGTCGTCTCCTCGAGCGACGGGACGTCCGGGGGAGGAAGGGGCGGAGGCGTGCCCAACAGGTTCTCCAGCACCCACTTGCCGCGCAGGACGGGCGAGGTCCGCGTCGGATACGCAGTCGCGGCAAGGATGCTGCCTTGTCCCAGCAGGCCGCGCCGCGTTGCGCCGGGCAGCGCCACGCGGCGGAAGTGGCTGCCGGAGACCCCGGGAATCCCGTAGTGGCGGGCGAGCCGTTCGTTCAGAAACGTGTAGTCGGCGGTCAACAGATCGAGGACGTTCCGATCCTCGCGCATGATGCTCTCGAAGAAGAGCTCCGTCTCGCGCCGCATCGCCCGGCGCAGACCCTCCCCGAACTCCGGATACCGGTTCTCGTCAGGCGCCAGAGCCGGAACGTTGCGCAGGTAGAGCCACTGTCCGGCGAAGTTCTCGACCAGCGCGCGGGAGCGCTCGTCATCGAGCATGCGGCGAACTTGCGCCTCCAGCACGCCGGCATCGCCCAGCCGTCCGTCTATCGCGGCATCGAGCAGTTCATCATCCGGAATGCTGCTCCAGAGGAAGAACGAGAGACGCGATGCGAGTTCCAGATCGCTCAGCCGATAGTTCTCGCCCGGGCCGACCCCGTCCGGATCGCGGACGACGCGAAACAGGAACTCGGGGCTGACCAGCAGGCGGCGGAGCGCCAGCTCGATGCCGCGTTCGAAATCCCCCTCCGCCGCGCCACCGTCATAGAAGCCGAGCAGGATGTCCAGATCGCGATCGGTGACCGGACGCCGGTAGCCGCGACGGGCCAGCGTCGTGAGAATCTCCCGGGCGCAGGCGCGCGCCTCGACCGCACCCTCGTCAGCGGCGGGCCGGCAGGTGAAGATGCGCGCGCGACTCGGCGTGTCCACGGCGGGCGGGGCGCCGCTCCCCTCGAACGGTCCGGTGATGACGACGCTGTCGAGGTAGGGCTGGTAGCGCGTATCGCCGCCCGTGGTGTTGGTGTACGGCCGGAGGTATGGCTGGCGAAGCGTCTCCGGATAGGCGGAGGTCTTCTTCCGGAACGTGACGCGCAGGGTTCGCGGACCGGCGCGCACGGGCAGGCGAATCACCCAATCGTCATCGATGCGTCCCTGGGCCAGCCGCCACTCGCGATACTCGTCGCTTCTGCGATCTTCGGGCGGCGTCTCGCCGCCGACGGTGAAGGTCTCGAGGCGCTCCCCGTCAAGACTGACGTCGAGCTCGTGCGCTTCCGTGAAGATCCGGAGGTTGTCCGCCGTGTCGCGACTCAGCCGGATGCGGATGGTGTACTCCGCGTCGGCCGGGAAGACGAACGGGATCGCCATGCCGCCGCGCGTGCCGAACGGCAGGCCGTCGATCCGGTCGTCCTGCGGATAGTCGGCCGCGAGCCGGTAGGTCATCGCGGTCGGGGTCAGGTCGGGATTGCCCACGGCCAGACGGCTCACCTTCCTGGCCGCGGACAGATAGCGTTCCAGCAGCGTCGGCGAGACGCCGAGGACCCCGGCGATGTTGTCGAAACCGTAGCTGCCGTCGTCGGCCGGGAGCAGCTCCGCGACGTCGACGTCGAGCGCGAGCAGGTCCCTGATGACGTTGCGGTATTCGGCCCGGTTCAGTCGATGGAAGGCCTCGGTCCGCCCCGGGTTCGGGTTGGCGATGGCCGCCGCGTCGAGCTCCGACTCGAGCCACCCGATGAAGTTGGCGTAGGCCGCCGCGTCGGGCCGAGGGCGGGGCTCCGGCGGCATGGCGCCCGCGCGCAGCTTGCGGGCCACCTTCTCCCACAGCGCGGGGTCCGCCGCCACGTTCGTGACGTCGGCCGCGTCGAGTTGCAGTTCGGCGGTGCGAAGCCGCTCGTTATGACAGGTCACGCAATAGCGGTCGAGGAGCGCCCGGTGGTCGAGTTCCTGCGCCTCGGCCGGTGCGGTGCTGGCCATCGCGAGCGCCGCAACCAAGACTCTCGGAATCCCCACGGCGAGTCGCATCATCGGGCCCCCCTGCCCGCATCGTCCGCTACGCGCAAGCCTTCCGGCAGGTCCTGCGATTCTCTCCGATCCGGTTTCGCTCCCGCAACCTCCGACCCGATGGTCTCGCGAAGCGGGATTTCGTCCAGCATGAACGCAAGAACTAGGCCGATGACGGCGATCGGAACGGCGATGAGGAAGATCGTCTGAATCGAAGCCTCGAGGGCGGAGGCGACGGCGGTGGCGATCTCGGGCGGCAGCGCCTGTATGGCGGTGGGACTCTGGAGGAGCTGCGTCACCTCGCCGCCCACCTCGGCGACCGCCGCGGCGGGAAGGCGGGCCGGCAACTCGGTCGCCAGGCGGAGATTCATGATTGCGCCGAGGATGGCGACGCCGAACGAGCCCCCCATCAGGCGGAAAAACTGCACCGTCGACGTACCCACGCCCAGGTCGCGGTGCGCCACGGCGTTCTGCACGGCGAGTAGTGACGTTTGCATGATCATGCCGAAGCCGAGCCCGGCGAGCAGCATCGTGCTGGCAATCAGGAGACGCGACGCGCCTCCGCTCATGACGCCCAGCAGAGTCATGCCGGCAACGGTACAGATGCTTCCGGCTATCGGATAGATCCGGTAGCGTCCGGTGGCTGCGATGAGCCGTCCCGACCCGGCCGATCCCGCCACGATACCGCCGGTGAGCGGCAGGAGCAGCAAGCCGGAATGGGTGGCCGACACGCCGGTTACGACCTGAAGAAACAGGGGCAGGAAGACCACCGTTCCGAAGAACGTGGCCCCCATCGCCAGACTCATGGCGGAGCACACCGAGAAGATGCGGCCCCGGAACAGCCGAAGCGGCAGCAGGGGTTCCTCCGCGACCGTCTCCCACCAGACGAACGCCCCGAGCAGCGCAACTCCCGCGGCGCCGGAACCCAGGAACGGCGCGGTACGGGATGCCGCCAACCCACCCTGCTCCACCTGCACGAGCGCGAGCAGGACCAGGCTGACGCCGGACATCAAGAGCATCGCGCCCGGGATATCGAGGCGGGCGGGACGATGAGTCGCCGGCAACTTCAGCACCACCGCGATCACGGCGAGCACCGCGGCGCCGATCGGCAGGTTGATCAGGAACACCCAGCGCCACGAAACCGTGTCGACGATGAAGCCGCCGGTAAGGGGGCCGATAACGCTGGCGATTGCCCACACCGAACCGAGGTACCCGATGTAGCGCCCGCGCTGCCGTGCGGGTACGATGTCGCCGATGATGGCGAACGTCAGCGTCATCAGGCCGCCGGCTCCGACTCCCTGCACGCCGCGCGCGACGACCAGTTCCAGCATTCCGGTGGCGAGCCCGGCCATCAGCGATCCGAGCAGGAAGATCATCACCGCCGCCTGGAAGATGATGCGCCGGCCGTAGATGTCGCCCAGCTTGCCGAAGATCGGCGGCGTGATGGTGCCCGAGAGTAGATACGCGGTTACTACCCAGGAGTAGTAGTCGAGACCGCCCAACTCGCCGACGATGGTTGGAAGCGCCGTCGCGACGATCATCTGATCGAGCGCCGACAGGAACATCCCGGCCATCAGGCCGGAATAGACGATGAGGATCTGGCGATGCGTAAAGGCGGCGGGAGCCGTACTCATGATCTCAGGCCGCGGGTGCCCGGGCGCACGTCTCGCACGACGGCCGCGGCCGGCGCGCGGTAACCGCGCGCCGGTCCCGCCGGCCGCAGCGAGGCGCTACTGACGGTCCCCCGGAAGCCCGCGACCCGGCGCGCGCGCCCGGCGGTGCGCTAGTTGGCGAGCTCTACCGAGACGGTGGCGAACTGGTTGTCCCAGTACACGTACATCTCACCGCCCTGCTGGGTCATGTTGCGGAAGCCGATGATCAACTGATCGGCCCGATCGCTCACCGTCTCGGCGCTCATCGTCGTCCGCATCACGTCCCTGCTGTCGTCGTAGCCGTAGGCGCCCCACAGCGCGTTCGGGTTGTCCTCCCGGAACGCCTGCTTCACGCCCCAGGTGGCGAAGATCAGCGTCCACTCGGTCGGGTTCGCCAGGTCTGCGAACATCGTGTACTCACCCGCCGCAAGGCGTTGCCCGCCGATCAGCAGGTCCACCTCGGTCGTGAACGTGGTCGTCTGATCCGCGCCCACACGCCACAGCGGCGCACCAGCGTAGATACCCTGGGCGTAGTCGTCGCCCTCGCCGAAGATGCCATCCCGCCCACGAAGAATCGGGCGACCGTAGTGGATGTCGATCCAACTCCCGCCTTCGTAGCGCCCCTCATCGTTGTAGGCGCCCCCGAGCTGGGTGGCCGTGTGTCCCCGCGTACTAAGGGGTCGGTTCTGCGCCTCGACCAGGCTCGCCATCATGACGGCCGCCGCGACCACCGCGACGACGCTGAAGATCTTCACTGCTCGCATGCCTTCTCACCTCCGAGAGTTGGACCGGTTTCCGTGTTGTCGGTTGCCGAGATTGAGTTTGCTGACGTGCATCCGCCGGACCCATCAGTCTGGATCGAACACCTCTATCGGATCAACGTCGCCGGCTTCGCAGCCAGCAGTTGGGAATAGAAGTCGTTCCCCTTGTCATCCGTGACGATGAAGGCGGGAAAGTCGTTCACCTCGATCCTCCAGATCGCCTCCATCCCCAGTTCCGGGTACTCCAGGACGTCCACCTTCCGGATGCTGTGATCGGCCAGGCGCGCCGCCGGACCGCCGATCGAGCCAAGGTAGAACCCACCGTGGCGATGGCACGCCCGGGTCACCTGAGGAGACCGGTTGCCCTTCGCGAGCATCACCATGCTGCCGCCGTGCGACTGGAACAGATCGACGTAGCTGTCCATCCGGCCCGCGGTGGTCGGACCGAACGAGCCCGCCGGACGACCTTCCGGCCGCTTCGCCGGCCCGGCGTAGTAGACCATGTGATCGCGCATGTACGCGGGCAGCTCATCGCCCGCATCGAGCCGTTCCTTCAGCTTCGCATGCGCGATATCCCGCGCCACCACCATCGGTCCCGTCAGCGACAGGCGTGTGGCGACGGGATACCGGGTCAGCTCGCCCAGGATCTCCGGCATCGGCCGGTTCAGGTCGATCCGGACGACATCGCCGGGCAGCTCGTCTCCGCTCACGTCCGGGAGATACCTGGCCGGGTTCTCCTCGAGCTGCTCGAGGAAGATGCCGTCGCGCGTGATCTTCGCGAGTGCTTGCCGGTCGGCCGAGCACGAGACGCCAAGGCCCACCGGACAGGAGGCGCCGTGGCGCGGGAGGCGGATCACGCGGACGTCGTGGGCAAAGTACTTGCCCCCGAACTGCGCTCCGACGCCGATTTGCCGCGCGATCTCGAACACCTGCCGTTCCATGTCGACGTCACGGAACGCTCGGCCGTACGCGTTGCCGGATGTGGGGAGGCGGTCAAGGTACTTCGTCGTCGCCAGCTTCAGCGTCTTGAGCGTGAACTCCGCGGAGGTGCCGCCGATGACGAGCGCCAGGTGGTACGGCGGGCAGGCGGAGGTGCCGATCGTCTTCAGCTTCTCCTCGACGAACCGGAGCATCGACTTCGGGTTCAACAGGGCCTTCGTCTCCTGGTAGAGGAAGCTCTTGTTGGCCGATCCACCCCCCTTGGCCACGAACAGCAGCTCGTACTCGTCGCCCGGCTCGGCGTAGATCTCGACCTGGGCCGGCAGGTTCGAACCCGTGTTCTTCTCCGTGTACATGTCGAGCGGCGCGAGTTGCGAGTAGCGAAGATTCCGCTCGTTGTAGGCGTCGTAGATGCCGCGGGAGAGAGCGACCGCGTCGTCGCCGAACGTGAGCACCTGCTCGCCCTTGTGGCCCATGACGATCGCCGTCCCGGTGTCCTGACAGCCCGGCAGCACGCGGCCAGCGGCGATGTTCGCGTTCCGGAGCAGCTCGAGCGCAACGAACCTGTCGTTCGCCGACGCCTCCGGGTCGTCGAGAATCGAGCGGAGTTGCGCGAGATGGCCCGGCCGGAGCAGGTGCGCCACGTCGTCGAACGCGCGTCGCGCGACGTTCCGCAACACGTCCGCCTCCACCGTCAGCATCTCGCGGCCGCCCATCGAGACCGTCGAAACGCCGTCCGTGCCGAGGCGCCTGTACGGCGTCTCATCCGGCCCGAACTCGAAGATGGGTTGATAATGGAAGCCTGTCACCACGCAGATCTTAGATGAACACCTTCGCGGTCATCATCCTCGTCGCCCTGATCGGCGAGCATCTCCTCCGCCTCGCCACCGCCATCCTCAACGCCCGCGCCTTCTCGCCAACCGTGCCGGAGGAGTTCGCCGGCGTGTTCGACGACGAGAAATACGCACAGGCGCGGCGCTACACCATGACGCGAACCCGATTCGGCCTGATCCGGGGCACGTTCGACCTCGCCGTGGTGCTCCTCTTCTGGTTCGCGGGCGGCTTCGAATGGCTCGACCAGGCGCTACGCGGACTGGACCGAGGTCCGGTCGTCACCGGGCTTCTCTACATCGGCGGGCTCGGCCTGGCGTCGACGTTGCTCGGGCTGCCGTTCCGCATCTATTCCACGTTCGTCATCGAGGCGCGATACGGCTTCAACCGCACCACGGCACGGACGTTCGTGGCCGATCTGCTCAAGGGCAGCGTGCTGGCCATCGTGCTGGGCGGCACGCTGCTGGGCATCGTTCTCGCCTTCTTCGAGTGGGCCGGCCCGCTCGCCTGGCTCTGGTGCTGGATTGCCGCCACCGCGTTCATGCTGGCCGTCCAGTTCATCGCGCCGACGTGGATCATGCCGCTGTTCAACAAGTTCACGCCCCTCGAGCAGGGAGATCTCCACAACGCCATCCTGGCGTATGCCCGGTCGGTGCGGTTTCCCCTCCGGGGCATCTTCGTCGTCGACGGGTCGCGTCGTTCGTCCAAGGCGAACGCCTTCTTCACCGGCTTCGGACGGAACAAGCGGATCGGCCTGTTCGACACTCTCATCCAGCAGCACACGGTTGCGGAGCTGGTCGCGGTGGTCGCCCACGAGGTGGGCCACTACAAGAAGCGGCACATCTGGCAGGGTACGGCGCTCTCGATTGCGCACCTCGGAGCGATGCTCTGGATCCTCTCCTTTTTCCTGGGGCAGGAAGGACTGTTCGCCGCCTTCTACGTCACCGAACCGTCGGTCTATGCGGGGCTGCTCTTCTTCGGCCTGCTCTTCACGCCCGTCGAGCTGGTCCTGTCGGTCCTCGTCAACGTCTTTTCCCGCCGCAACGAGTTCGAGGCCGATCGCTTCGCGGCCGAGACCACCGGCAACGGCGAGTCGCTGATCAGCGCCCTCAAGAAACTCTCCGCCGACAACCTCACCAATCTGACGCCACACCCGCTCGCGGTCTTCCTGGGCTATTCACACCCGCCGGTGCTGCAGCGTATCGCGGCGCTGCGACTGACGGGTTGAGGAGGCCGCCGGGGATAACCGAAGCGCTATTCGACCAGCATCACGGCGGACGCCAGACGTGTGCCGGCCAGCGTCCGCTGGAGCCGGCCATCAAAGGTAACGAGGCGCCCACCGTGGCGGGCCGCCAATGCCGCCAGATGGAAGTCGGTCACTTGTCTGTGGCCCTGCAGGCGGTCCTCGACCTCCTCGTCGAGCGCCATCCGCAGTGAGAGATCGTCGGCCCAGTAGCTAGTGTTCGACAGAAAACCCGCAAGTTATTGAATCTACGAGATATATCTC
>CAZWUJ010000040.1:0-25280 GCA_964636705.1 uncultured Vicinamibacteraceae bacterium | reverse complement strand
CGGGAACGTGCCGCCGCTGAAGGAAGCGCTGGTCGCGGCCGGCGCCCGGTTGGCCGTGCCCTCCCCGGTGTCCGACCACGGGCTTGCGCCGTCGTCGTTGGTCTGGGCGCGTACCTGGACCTCGTAGGTCGCGCCCGCCTCCAAGCCGGACAGCCTCAGACTGGTGTCTTTCCTCTGCAGCACCGGTCCGTTGTATGGCGTCCAGCTGTCAACCCCCTTCTTGCGGTACTGCGCTTGGTACCAGGTCACCAGTTCGCCGTTGACGGTGGGCGCCGTCCACGACACGTCCAAAGCCGGGGACGTCTGCTGGTTGAACTGCGTCCGGGTCACCGTGGGCGTGCCCGGAGCTGACGGGGCGTTGGTCTGTGCGTGCGAATCCACGGAACAGAACGCGACGGCGGCAACAGCCAGGACAGCCGCCGCGGCGCGCGCGCTCCATGTGCCGGGCCGCCGGTCCCGGCGAGGTCGCCGCCCGCTCGCCGGACGTCCATTCGATGCCGGGGACGTCACGCCACGCGGGCAGGACCTGCCACGACCGTCTGCGCGCGACGCTTCCGACAGGCTGGCAGGGTGCGTACTCCAGCCGGGAACAGTCAGCGTCAGCAAAATGGGCTCTCTCAGGACCTCTCCGCGGAAGCAGGACTCGGCGACCCGCGCGGACGAAGATGACCTTCCACATGCAAGAAACGATCCACTTCCGACCGATGCGCTGCAACTGTCTTGTTTTCATGTGTTTTACGTCATGCGGGCGGCTGCTGCAGCACTGCCCTGACTGCTGCAACCTGCGACGGTCCACCTGCGCACCAGCGCACCGGACTCGCCGCAAGTCGTTTCAGAACAGGCAGTTGCGTCCCGAGCACAGCCGACTGTCGTGCTTTGCGGCGGGCGCCGCGATTTGCAACGCGCCCTGCGCCCTCGACCCGCGTATCTCCATACGGGCCCGCGGCGGGTGACATGCCGCAATCAATGAGGCCGGACACACGACAGCACCTGACCGCATGCGCAAGACCATCCGAAAGAAGAAATGACCGCTTGGAAGGGTCACCACGCGCACGGTCAACCGCAGCCAGCTTGCGACTTGCAGCCGGTTATACACTGCCTGAGGGGGGCGCTGACGTACGGCCCGCAGACCGAGCCGAACCTCCGCCTCGGCTTGTCCGCGACCTTCGACTGGTGACCGGCGGCTGGTGTTCATATGCAAGAGACATCGACCGGGCGCGAACGCTTTGCGCCCCAAGCGCAGATTCTGATCGTTGACGCCGACTCCGGCGCTCGGGAGACTCTTTCGGACTCGGTGGCCAGCCTCGGTCATACGGTCTGTCTGGCTGCGGAACCCGGCCCGGAGGCGGTTGACTTGCCAACGGGTGCGCGTCCCGACCTGGCTCTGATCGGCCTCGGGGCCGATGAGACACCCGAGCCCGCCCTCGAGACGGCCAAGCGTATTGGGGAACGGTTAGGGATACCGCTCGTCTACGCCACGGAGACGGCCGACAACCCCCTGCTGGACCGGGCGCAGCGCACGAACCCGCATGGCTACGTGCTCAAGTCGGCCGACCTCCGACAATTCGGCCTCACGATCCGCGCAGCCCTGGACGTGGCGACCCGAGAGCGCGCGGAACGGGGACGCCACGAGCGCGAGATAGCCGACCTCCGGGCATCCATCACCCAAACGGAACGGGACAAGGCGATCCTCACATCCCTGTTCGACCGAATCAGCGACGCGGTCATCGTCAGCGACATGGAGGGTAAATTCACGACCGTCAACGCGGCCGCGAGAACGATGACCGGAAGGGTGATACCGGAACCCAACGCGTGGACCGAGTACTATGATGCCTATCAGGAGGACGGCCGGACGCCGTTCGCGCTTGAGGATCTACCGCTTACGCGCGCGATCCGTGGAGAGACCACGCACGACGTTCCGGTGCTGCTGCGGCCCAAGCCCCCGAACGACGCAACGCGGGACGCGTGGTTGAGCGTAAGCGGGTACCCGTTGTCCGACATCGAGGGACGGATGCTCGGAGGCGCCGTCCTGCTCCGGAACGTCACGGCGCTCCGGGAGCAGTCGGCGAAGGCGCGGCGTGCCGAGGCCGAGCTGCACGGGCGGATCCAGGTGCTGGACGCGATCATCCGCAGCATGGGCGACGGCGTGGTAGTCGCGGATGAGAACGCACGACTCACGTTGTTCAACCCGAGCGCCGAACGCATCCTCGGCCTCGGCGCGACGGATCTACGTCCCGAAGAATGGCCCGACTACTACGGCGTGTTCAGTTCGGACGGGTCGGCCCTGGTGCCGGCGGACGAATTGCCGGTAGTGCGAGCCGTGCGGGGCGAGACGGTCGAAGACCTGGAGCTCCAGATCCGCAATCCGCAGGTTCCGGACGGCGTCTACATCAGCGTGAACGCAAGTCCCCTGCTCGACGAGGCGGGGCAGGTGGTCGGCGGGGTAGCCGTCTTCCGCGACGTGTCGGAGCGCAAGATGGAGGAAAAGGCCCTGGCGCAGGCCTTCGCCCACG
Organism: uncultured Vicinamibacteraceae bacterium; assembly: GCA_964636705.1. Lineage (GTDB taxonomy): Bacteria > Acidobacteriota > Vicinamibacteria > Vicinamibacterales > UBA8438 > VXRJ01. The sequence continues at coordinate 22,767 of CAZWUJ010000040.1, read as the reverse complement.
GGCGCATGGAAGTCATCGACACCGTGCTTCACAACATCGGAAACGCGATCAACAGCGTCACTACAGGTGTGGACACGCTGCACAGACGGTGCGAGGACAACGAGCTGATCAGGCGGTTCAACGTGCTGGCGAAACTCGTCCGCAAGCACGACCACGACTGGACCGTCTGGCTGGCGGACGACAAGCAGGGCCGGCAGGTGCGGTCCTTCCTGCTTGCGCTCATTCAGGATCTGAACGACGAGCAGGAGGAGCTGCGGAAGACCGCGTCGCGCGTGCGGGAGCGCGTGCGCCACATCGTAGACATCATCCGCACCCAGGCGTCCTTCACGGACGGCACGGTGGAACGCAAGAGGGTCACTCTGCGGCGGATCGTCAACGACGCGGTAAAGGTGGTTCAGGAATCGCTGGGGCACCGCGGCATCGCGATCGAGGTCGACTGCTCCCGGGCGCCGGACGAGATCGATGTGCAGGAGAGCCGGTTCCAGCAGATGCTTGTGAACCTGCTCAAGAACTCGATGGAAGCGATCGACGAACGCGCGGCGCAAGAGCAGGACGACCCCCGTTGGCGGCCCGGAATCCGCGTGCTGGCCTATCCTGGGGCACGGAACAACGCCCTTGTTGTCGATGTCGTCGACACCGGCATCGGTATCGAGCCATCCCGTTTCGGCTCCTTGTTCAACGCCGGCTATACGACCAAGAGCCACGGGACCGGACTGGGACTGCATTCTGCCGCGAACTTCGCCATCGCGTCGGGTGGAAGCATCCAGCCCTTCAGCGACGGCATCGGCCACGGCGCCACGCTGCGCGTTGTCCTGCCCGTCGGGGGAAGGCCGAGGCATTGACACGATGTTGCGCGCGACCGTCGGCCTCGCCCTGCTTGCCGCCGCATTGATCCCGCTCCCTTCGTCCGCCCAGAACCGGGCCACCACGGCCGAGATCACGGGCCGACTGGAGGATGCCACCGGAGGCGTGCTGCCGGGCGCGACCGTGACCGTCGTGAACCTCGACGACGGCCTGGTGCGGTCCAGCGTTTCCGACGGCGCCGGCCGCTACGACATCATGCTTCTGCCACCTGGCCGCTACGACGTGCGGGCGCAACTTTCCGGCTTCGGCATGGTCGAGCTCGAAGCCGTTGTACTCACGGTCGGGGCCAGTCAGACCATCAATTTCACTCTCGCGCCGGCGGGGGTGACGGAGGCGGTCACAGTGACCGCGCGGCCGTCCGTCGTCGAAACGACCACGGACACGGCCGACGTGACACTCGATAGCCAGGCGATCGCGAACCTGCCCATCAACGGCCGGCGCTTCCACGACTTCGTGTCTCTGACACCCACTGCGCAGGTCGAGCCCCAGCGCGGCCAGATATCCCTTGCCGGCCAGCGCGGCATCAACGGCAACGTCAGCATCGACGGGGCCGACTACAACCAGCCGTTCTTCGGCGGCATCCGCGGCGGCGAGCGATCCCAGTTCACCTTCACGATTCCGCAGGAGGCGATCCGCGAGTTCCGGGTCGTCAAGGCCGGCTACTCGCCCGAGTTCGGTCGCTCGACGGGCGGCCTCGTCAACGCCATCACCCGGTCTGGGACGAACGAGACGAACGGGTCGGCGTTCTATCTGCTCCGGCCGGAGCAACTGGCCTCGCAGAACGCCTTCGGGCAGGATGCGGCTCCCACGCAGCACCAGTTCGGAGGGTCGCTCGGGGGGTCGCTCCAGCGTGACCGCGCGTTCTATTTCGTCGCCTACGAGCAACAGGAGTTCAGGGCGCCGCGCGAGGTCCGCTTCGCCCGGCTCGACGGTTTCACGCCTACGGCGGCGAGTCGGGAAGGCTACGACCACTTCCGGCGCCACGAGACGCCGTTCGAGGTCACCAACGACGCCCGCGCATGGCTGGCTCGCTTCGACTTCAATCTGCCGCGCGGGAACCGCTTCAACGTCCGGTACAACGGCAGCACGAACGAGGCGCTCAACTCCGACGGGGTAGGCGGCGTCATCACGCCCACCACCAACCGTTCGCTCGAGACTAACGGAACGGAGGAAGACGCAACGCAGACAGTGGTCGGCCAGTTCACCGGCGTGCCGTCGTCCGACCTGTTGTTCGAGCTGCGCGGCCAGTATTCGCGCGAGAGCCGGCCGCGGTCGGCCAACGCCCTCAGGCCGCTCGTCGATTTATCGCTCGGCGAGTTCGGGACGCGCAGCTTCCGCCCGACCACGCAGTACGACTGGCGTGCGCAGGCAGGCGGCAACCTGACATGGCTGGCCGGCGGCCACAACGTCAAGGCAGGTTTCGACTACAACCACGTCTTCATCGCCCAGGAGTTCGGGTTCTACCAGAACGGCGGTTATATCGTTTTCGGCTCGGACGTTGAGACCACGCTGGACATCATCGGCGTTGGAGGCGCGATACCGAACCGCTTCGGCTCCAGCTCGCAGATCTACCTGCAGCAGATCGGCAATCTGAAGGCGTCGTTTGCGACCAACGAGATCGGCCTGTTCATTCAGGACGATTGGCGGGTTTCGCCGACCCTGACCGTCAACTACGGCCTGCGGTGGGACGGCCAGTTCAACCCCACACCGGAAGCCGACAACGGCGCCCTGCTCGATCAGTTGCGCGGCGTAACGTTCCCGATCGGGCAGAGGGTCGATCCGGCGCGGATTCCGAGCAGCGCCCGGCAATTCGGCCCGCGCGCAGGCTTCGCGTGGGATCCCAACGGCGCCGCCCGGACCGTAGTGCGCGGGTTTGGCGGCATCTACTACGCGCGAACTCCCCTGCTGCTCATGGCCGGCCCGGTGAACAATTTCCGGGCGCCGCCCGGCGACGTCACGGTCGCGCTTCCGTTCCCGGTACCGCCCGGCAATCCGCACGTCACGCTGTACGACCAACTGCGGCTGATCGGGATCGACCTGAACGAACGGGCGCTCGACAACCTTCCAACGTTGACGCGCGACCAACTGACCGCCATCGCTGCCGCCCTGGGCATCGACCACAATCCGTTCGCCGGCGCGCGTGTGACCGCGATGGACGAGAACTTCAGGAATCCGATGTCGCGTCAGGTCGGCGGCGGCGTACAGCACGAAGTGCGCCCCGGCTGGTCGCTCGGCGCCGACGTGCTCGTCGTCGACACGATCCGCCTGGAGCGCAACCGCGACCTCAACGTGCCGCCGCCGGCGGTCAGGCCCGACGACCCGGCGCGCCGCCCGTTCTTCGGCCTGCGCAGCGGAACGCCGCGCCCGGTTCCGGGGCTCGACAGCGTCACGGTGCGCGAATCGACCGCGTCCGCGCTCTACCGCGCGCTGACGATCAGCTCGGAGATCCGCCGCTCGTGGGGGCAGGTCAACACCTACTACGTGCTGTCCAGGAACGAATCCAGCGACGACAACGAGCGATCGGCGGGCGGCGTCTCCTACGAGAACGCCTACGACCTGAGTACGGAGTACGGCCCGAACGTGCTTGACCGCCGGCACCAGTTCCACCTGCACGGCGTGCTGACGCTGCCCGGCGCCGTGGACCTCTCCACAGGGATGTACGTGTTGTCGGGCGCTCCGTTCGACGCGCGCATGGGCACCGACTCCAACGAGGACCGGGGCGGTGCGGACCGGCCCTACAGCGCGCCGGGAGTCCCGTTTACTCGCAACGCCTTCCGCAACAAGCCGATCGCTGACATCAATCTCCGCGTCCAGAAGCGGTTCGCGCTCGGCGGGGAGCGGCGGGCGGTCATATCGCTGGAGTTCTTCAACCTGTTCAACCTGGACAACGTGACGCTCGACCAGGGCTATTCCACGGTGGCCAACTACTGCGCCAGCGCGCGGAACCTGGCGTGTGGCCTGACCGGACAGCCGACCAACGCCAATTTCGCCCGGACACGGGGCGAGGACGGCACATACCTGGCCGGTAACATCCCCGGGCCGCCGTTCCAGATGCAGGTCGGATTCCGGCTGTTGTTCTAGCTAAGCTAAGCTAGCAATCCAGGATGGCGCCGAACACTTACCGCAACAGCTCGGGACGCTGACCGAGCAGATCGAACAGCTCTTCACGGTCGATCTTGAGCACCACGCTCGACATCGACGCCATACTCACCGACGCGAACAGCGGAAGCTTGCGCAGCCGGTCGACCACCGCGACGGCCGGCAGCGCACCGGCCCACCTGCCGTCGGTCCGACTGCCGTCGCGCAACGCCACCGACCAGGCGACGGCGTCCGTGACGATCCGATCCACGTTCCGGCCGGCGGCCAGCCGATCGAGTTCGACATCAAGGGTCCGGACGCCCTGCATGCCGACAAGATCGACTGCGGCGGCCGCCACGACCGGGTCGGGGTCGGCGATCAACGCGCGCAGCGTTGCATCGACGCCGCGCGGCCGATTCCTGAGCAACGCGTCCCCCCGCGTGATCCGCTCCTCGATCGGCAGGTGTTCGAGCGCGGGGATCAACCAGTGGCGCAGCTTGCCGGCGAGGATCGCCTTGGCCGGCAGCCTGCCCTTGACGAACAGGTTGTAGTAGCTCCCGAGACGGGAGTAGTAGACGCTCCCCTCATCAAGTGCAAGCCGTTCGACGGGCTCACGGCAACCGTCAGCTCCGGATGGTCGCGATGCAGCTTCTCGATGGCGGCAATCGCCTTGAAATCGCAGAAACCGGTCGTTGGTCTGCAGCGTTGCGACCAGGATGTCCATCGACGCCTGACCGGGAATCCGCGCCAGCGTGGCCGGGATGTGGCGCCGTACCCAGCGATCCTCCGCCGGATTCTCCAGGCTGTCCCTAAGCATGTCGACCACCGATTGGCCGTACCCGACCAGCGTGTCCCGCGCGCTGTTCTTCAACTTTCGATCACCCAGCAGCGACACCAGCCGTGGCGCGAAACCGAAGTCCGGCGAAGTCCGCGCCTCCGGCTCCGGATCGGCAATCAGCCGCTCGATCTCCGGCACCCATAGACCGGCGACGTCGGGCCGGACGGCATCGATCGCGCCAAGCACCCGCGCCCGGACGCGCCCCGGGCGATCGACGCTCGAAACGTGGCAAGGTACTGCCCGAGCCCCCAGGGTTGAATCAACACCAGCGTCAGCGCGGCCCCGATTCCCTTGGCGAAGCGGTCGGCGGTGACGTCGACGAAGGGTTTGGCCCGCCGGCGCAAGTCCACCGGCAGCGGCAGGAAGAGAATCTCGCGCGTTGTCTTGTCCACCGTGTACCGCAACCCTGCATCGACGACCCGTCCGGCCGCCGCCGCCCAGAGCGCCCCGATCACGAGAATCTCAGGCCGCCGGTCGCCCCAAGGCCGATCGGGAGAATCAGGATGGCGAAGCGACCGCGGCAGGTTCAACCACTTCGTCTACGTGCGCGCGACCGGCGACCGCTTCGAGTACTGCGCGATTGACCGCGACCGAATGATTCGTGACGGCGGGTGGTTCACGCCCACCGATGCCATCGATACGCTGTTCCCGGCGGGAAGTTGTCCCGCGTTGGAGTGACGTGTTACGGCCTTGTGTTCCGCGGTCCAGTTCTCGTAAACCAATACTTCACCCCGAGTACGTCCGAAGCGCTCATGACCCTATCTCCCAACCCGCAGCTTGAGAAACTCTTCTCGTGTCAAGCCAGCGTCGCGAATCAGCGCTCTCAAGAGACCCCGACCTAGTTCCCGATGTCTCGGTACGGAGAGTCGCCGGCCAGTTGGCCCAATCAGGATCATGTGGCTGCCTTCCATGCGATCGAGGGAGAATCCGATCCCCGCGACTGTCGCTGCGAAGTCATCCCCCGAGAGAACCGGGAGTCGCGCCACAGCTACGCTCGGACCTCGACGATCTGGAACTCGGACGATGGGGGCAGGGCGGCGTCGTGCTCTCGCAGACTCGCCAGATAGCCTCTGATCGCTTCGCGGACATTATCGAGCGCCTCTGCCCGCGTCCGCCCCTGACTGTGGCACCCTGGCAGCGTAGGACAGCTCGCCACCTCCCAACCGTCCTCGTCCTTCTGAAACACTACCAACAGTCTCCGGACTTCGGCGTTTTCCTGACTTGCAACTCCGGAGTCGACCAGCGCGACTGCGTCCCCATTCGCTCGGGTCGCTGGTACTTGATCCTCGAAGATGTCGAAGCCGAGTCGCGAGAGAATCCGATGCGCGTCTTGTGCCGTGAAGCCCACTGACGGCAGGCCGGTGACCAATCGAATGACCTGCTTGATCGGAAAGTGCCGTGCGTGGAGTTCAACGAAGTACTTATTTCGTCCGTCGATCGGGGTTGGCGAAACGTCGCGCGTTGCCCCGACGATGTCGGCCGCCGTGATCGAGAATGTCGCGCCGCGGAGCGTGAAGTTCAAGATTGCATCCTCCTTCTTTCCGTTACTTCTGTGGAACGTACCCTGCCGTTCGCGGCACCGTCAAGATGTAACCCTGTCCGTCGCGACCGATTCCACGATGGGGACAACGCCGATTTGCCGCGACGGGACCCGATCGGCTGACCCGAACCACCCTCGCATGGACGCTGAAATCCGGTTGGGAACGGCAGCGTCGATGTGGACATCGACCTCCCGCTCCGTTCCGCATGTCGAGCGCGATCGCCCACTCGATCGCCGACGGATGCGCCGGCGCACCGCCCTCGCCGTCTCCGCCTTGACGTGCCAGATCGGGGTGAGGATCTCCAGCACGTCGGCCGTGCTGACCTCGGAGACGGGCCGGTGGCCGATCCGCGGGAAGGCGTACCGCTCCCATGCTGTTCCACCAGTTCTGCGCGTGCCACCGGCCGCGCCAGCCGCAGCGCTTCTGCTTCGACACGCGCTTGCGGGAATGGAGCGGATTCTCGCGCCGCGTTCTGACCGCTTCAGATCGCGGACGCGAGTAATAAATTACTACCAGTCAGTAGTTTACGCTGCCACCCGCACAACGCTGGACCTTGGCGGAAACCCATTGGTCACTCGGGCAGGGCGAAGACAAACAGCTTGTTGCTGCCGGTGGATGTGGTCAGCTCCGGCGTGATCCGGAGGAAGCTGGTTCCCTGTGTGATGCCGCCCGCCGCAATGGCGACGTACTGGCGGCCGTTCACGCTGTAGGTCATCGGGCGGCCGCTGACCGGGCCGTTCAGGATGGTCTGCCACAGAATGTCGCCCGTTTCGGCATCGAAGGCGCGCTGCTGGTAGCGCCAGAGCGTCCGGCCCGTCGAGGCCGAGATCGCCTCCAGCCAGCCGACCGGCGCGGTGTCGGGATCGAGGTCGGGATGGTGGCGCACGACGGCGCGGACGTCGTAGCCGTCGCTCGGGCCCGCCTCCTCCACCGACATCGACAAGTCCATGCACGCGTTGTTCATCGGCATGTACATCGCGCCGGTGCCGGGACTGTAGGCGCCCGACGGCTGATTCTTGCCACCCAGCAGGTGGGGGCAGGCGAGCACCGGATCGGTAACCGACCAGGGGGTCGTGCTCTCGTCGATGATGGGCCGGCCGGTCCGGACGTCGAGGCCGGTCATGATGTTCCGGTACACCGTCGGCCGCGCCCAGAGGAATTCGCCGGTCGCGGCGTCGAGGGTCCAGACGAAGCCGGTCTTCCCGGGAATGCCGGTTATCACCTTGCGACGCTGGCCCGGGACGAGGTCCGGATTGATCCACGGCACCTCGGCCGGATCGGGCGACACCTCGGTCTCCACGATGAGCCGCTCGAAGACATGGTCCAGATCCCAGTTGTCGCGCGGCAGATGCTGGAAGTACCAGACCAGCTCGCCGGTCCGCGGATCGAGAGCGAGGGTCGAGTTGGTGTACAGCAGGTCCGCCTTGCCGGATCCGCGGAGCGGCTCCGGCAGCGGGGATGGCGGGCCGGTCCCCCAGAAGACGAGGCCCAGCTCCGGGTCGTAACTGCCCTGCAGCCAGGCCGAGGTGTGGCGGCGGGCCGCTCGCGCCAGGCCGCCCCAGGTGTCGCCTCCCGGCTGATCGGGCGTCGCCGCCGTGTTGACTCGCCAGCGCTCCTCGCCGGTCTGGGGGTCGTGGCCGGTGATGAAGCAGCCGCCCGGCCGCGGGCTCGACGGGTTGCATCGCGAGCCCGTCACCAGCATGCCATCGACGATGATCGGCCCTGTCGTCTGCGCCACCTGCTCGCGCCAGTCGGCCCGCTGGGATTCCCAGACGAGCTCGCCGGTCCGTGCGTCCAGCGCCACGAGAAAAGCGTCGTTCGTCGCGACATAGACCTTGTCGTCGTAGATCGAAACATTGCGGTAGCGGGCCCGCGTGCCGGTCGTGTTCCACGGCTCGTCGGGCGTAAACCGCCGTTACTCCCAGAGCAGGTCGCCCGTCGTCGCGTCGACCGCCTCCACCCGATCCTCCACGTGCGGGAAGAACATCACGCCGTTGTAGGCAATCGGCTCCACCTCCTGGTAGCCCTCGGCTGGGCTCGCGGCGGCGTCGCCGCGAATGCGAGCGCCGCCAGCATCACCGCGGCGGACAGACAGGTAGCGGGAGCTACACGCAAGTAGCTGTTCCCCATGGCGTTTCCTCCAAGGACGCCGGGCGGGCGCCCTATCGGCCGGCCGGCTCGTCCCCGCCGTGCTCGACGAGGTAGTGGACGACCGACTCGAACTGCAGCTCCTCCGCCACGTCGAGTGCGGTCCTGCCGTTCGGATCGGCGGCGTGGAGGTCGGCGCCCAGTTCGACCGCCAGCTTGACGGCTGCGAGCGTGCGCGACTCCGCCGTGCCACCGCCGGTGTACGGCGCCCACGGCCGGACACGGCCGCCACCCATGCCGAGCGCGGCCATCAGCGCAGTCGTTCGATCCGTGCGCCACTGCATGGAACCGTCGGCGACGTACTCCACTTCGAGCACGAACCGGGGATCCGCGCCGCGCTCCGCCAGCAGTTGCATCAGCTCGGTCCGGGCGAAGCGGGCGGCGAGCCAGAACGGTGTAGCGCCGACGAACGCGGGGGGATAGTGCAGGTCGCGCGACGCCCGCCGGGTCGGCGTCCAGGTCTCGAGGATGACGTTCGGATCGGCGCCGGCCTCCAGCAGCGCGCGCGCCGCCCGAACGTCGTTCCGCATCACCGCCTCGTGCAGCGCCACGAAGCCGGAGGTGGACCCGTTCGGATCCGCGCCGCGGTCGAGCAGGAACTCCAGCAGCCCGGTATGCCCGCCATGCGCCGCGAGGGTGACGGCGTCAACGCCCCAGGCGTCCGCGTCGTTGACGTTCGCCCCGGCCGCCACCAGGAGGCGCGCCGATTCCTGGTCGCCGGCCCGCACCGCAAACAGCAGGGCGGTGTTGCCGCCGTGCGGGATCTCCTTGTTGTGGCGGCTGTGCGGAGGGACGCCCATCCACTGCGTCCAGACGTCGGACCTGGCGTGGAGGTCGGCGCCATGCGCGAGAAGGGTCTCGACCACCGCCGGATGCCGCTGTGCCGCCGCCCACATCAGTGCCGTCTGGCTGCGCGTACCACGCCGCTCGAGGTCGGCGCCGGCCCGTGCGAGCTGGTCCACCACGTCCGCAGCGCCGGCTCGGGCCGCCACCATCACGGGCGTCTCTCCCGCCAGGAGGGCGAGATTGGGGTCGGCGCCCGCTCCGAGCAGCAGGCCGGTCATTCGGGCGCTGCGATTCTGCCCTGCCGCCCAGAGCGGCGTCGCGCCCAAATCGTTCGCCGCGTTCGGATCGGCCCCCGCCTCGATCAGCAGTTGCGTGGTCTCGAAGCTGTTGCTGTGCACCGCCCACAGCAGCGCGGTGGACCCATCCGGCTCGGACGCACCGGCATCGACCCCCGCCTGCAGCAGCGTGCGGACGGCGGAGGCATCCCCCTGCCTCGCGGCGGCGATCAGATCCGCGGCTTCCGGCCGAGCCACGCCGTCGCCCTGGGCAAACGCGGAAGGGGCGGACGCAGGACCAGCGGCAACGAGCGCGACGACGACCGCGACCCAACACGCGCGGATCCGCATCACGCCGTTCCCTCGCTACAGGTCGGCCAGGGTGTCGAGCGGCAGTTTGCCGGTGCTGCCGCCGATCCGGTCAACCGGGACATCCATCTTGTCCATCAGCGTCACCAGCAGGTTCGCCAGCGACGGCTCCTTCGCGTAGTGGATGTGGCGGCCGCTCGGCAGGCGCCCGGCCCCGCCGCCCACCAGCATGATCGGCAGGTTGTCGCCGGCGTGGCGCGTGCTGTTGGAGATACCCGACCCATACATGATCGTCAGGTGGTCGAGCAGCGACCCGTCGCCGTCCGGGGTCGCCCGCAGCTTCGCCAGATAGTTCGCGAACAGCTCGGTGTGGTACCGGTTGATCCTCGACATGTGCGCGACGATCTCCGGCACGTTGTTGTGGTGCGAGAGTGGATGGTGCGCCTCCGGCACGCCAATCTGCGGATAGGGGCGGGCGCTCTGCTCCTTGCCGATCATGAACGAGATGACTCGCGTCAGGTCGGACTGGAACGCAAGAAGCTGCAGGTCGAGCATCAACTCCAGGTGGTCCTCGAAGACCGCCGGCGCGCCCTGCGGCTGCCGCAACTCCGGCAACTGCAGGTCGCTCTGCTCTTCCGCCCGCTCAATGCGCCGCTCGACGTCGCGGACCGACTCGGTGTACTCGTCCAGCTTGGTACGGTCTCCCGCTCCCAGCTCCCGCCTCAGATCCGCCAGCTTCCCGTTGACCGCATCGAGCAGGCTCTTGTGCTGCCGCAGACGCGCGGCGCGCACGTCGCGGTCGGTGCTGCCGCTGTCACCGAACAGCGTCTCGAACACCGCCCGCGGATTCCATTCCATCGGCAGCGGCTGCGTCGGACTGCGCCACGAAAGCGTGTGCGTATAGACACAGCTCAGGTTGCCGGTGCAGGCGCCCGCGTTGTTCGGACGGTCGAGGGCCACCTCGAGCGAGGCGACCTGCGTCTCCTTCGCGTAGTGCCGCGCCAGGAGCTGGTCCATCGAGACATCCGCGATGATCTCCGTCTCGGTGGTGCCGCCGCGCGTCGTCCCGGTCAGGAACGACCCGGACGCTCCAGCGTGGATGTAGTTCCAGTTGGCGTGCAGCCCGGACAGCACGATCATCTGGTCGCGGTAGGGCGCGAGTGGCTGCAGAATGGGTGTGAGCGGGAACTCCCTCCCCTCCTCCGCCGGCGTCCAGTACTCCATCGCCATCCCGTTGGGGACGTAGAACGCCTGGAAGCGGTGCGGCGCCTTCGTGGCCGCGCGAGCGGCGCGCGAGGCGGTGGCGGGAACCATCGCGTCGAGGAACGGCAGCGCGAGCGTTGCGCCCAGCCCCCGAAGCACGGTCCGCCGTGCCAACGACTTCTGGATGAGGGTCATGGTTGACTCCGCTAGTTTACCGCGTCCGCCGCCACGGCCGGGGCGACCGCGCGCATCGTGAACTGCGGGCTCCGAACGATGCCCGAGACGATCGCCGACCAACGATACTCCGACTGCGCCGCCTCACGCACGATCGCGCGCACCGCCGGCCGGTCGTAGTGCTCGAGACGGCGTCCCAGCGCGTACGACAGCAACTTCTCGGTCACCGTCCGGGGGAAACGCTCCGGTTCGTCGAGCAGAAGCGCGCGAAGGCCGGCCAGGCCCGCAATGGGATCGCCTCCCGCCGTCATCCCGGTCGCGTCGATCGGCAACCCCTGCTCGTCCGTCGTGCGCCAGCCGCCGATCACGTCGAAGTGCTCCAGGGCGAAACCGAGCGGATCGATCACCGAATGGCAGCTCGCGCAGACCGGGTTGCGCCGGTGCTCCGCCAAGCGCTCCCGGATCAACGCCGGCGCCGCGCCCGGCTCATCCTCCAGATCCGTATCGACGCCGGGAGGCGGGGGCGGCACCGGGGTCCCGAAAATGTTGTCAACGAGCCACTTCCCGCGCAACACGGGCGAGGTGCGGTCGGGGTAGGAGGTAGTCGCCAGCAGCGCGCCAGCCGCGAGCAGGCCGCCCCGCCGTTCCGGATCGGGCAGGGTGACGCGGCGGAACCGGTTGCCGTAGATGCCCGGAATCCCGTAGTGCCGCGCCAGCCGTTCGTTGACGAACGTGTAGTCGGCGTCCAGCAGGTCGGTGACGCTCCGATCCTCGACGATCGTGCTCGCCACGAACCGTTCCACCTCTTCCCGGAAGGACTCGAGCAACGTTTCGTCGTAGTGGGGGTACTGATTGGGGTCGACGATCACCTCGTGGACCCGCCGCAGGTTGAGCCACTGCGCCGCGAAATCGTCGACCAGCGCGACGACGGCGCGCGGGTCGGCCAGCATCCGGCGCACCTGCTCGTCGAGCACGGCCGGATCGGACAGGCGCCCCGCCTCGGCCAGCTCCAGCAGCGTGTCGTCCGGCAGGCTGCTCCATAGGAAGAATGACAACCGCGACGCCAGCTCAAGATTGGACAGGGCGTAGGCGGTCCGCCCGTCCGCGGCGTCCACCGGGTCGCGGTAGACGCGCAGGAGGAACTCCGGATCGATCAGCATCCGTTCGAGCGCGAACTGCACGCCGTGGTCGAAGCTCCCTCCTTCCGTGCGGCCCTCGTCGAAGAAGATGAGAAGCGACTCGACGGCGGCGGCGGTCACCGGCCGGCGGAAGGCGCGGCGGGCCAGGGGACGCAGGATCTCCGCCGCGCAGGCGCGCTCCTCCGTCTCCGCCGCCGGCTGGCAGACGAAGATGGCGCGGCGGCTGGGCGTATCCGATGTCTCGCCCGACGTTGCGAAGGGTCCCGCGATCTCGATCGCGGCGACCGCCGCGTAGTCCATGTAGATCTGGTCGTTCGTCAGCACCCGGCCTCGCTGCAGCGGCTGCGGTATGCCCTCCGGCTCCCACAGCTCCCGGACGAACGAGACGCCGACGGTATGCGGCCCGGCCGCTACGGGGAGGCGAACCTCCAGGTGCGCGTCGCCGTCGCGCTGCATGAACGCTTCCCACTCCGGGTCGCCGGCGAAACCCGGCTCGCCATCGCCGGCGTAGCTCGCCGCGGCGGGCTGGCCCGGCACGTTGCCTCCCACCGTGAACCTCTCGACCAGACGGCCGTCGAGGCGGACATCGAGCGACTGCGGCCAGCCCATCCCCATCAGGTAGTCCTGGTATTGCCGTCGCAGTTCGACCCGCACGACGTATTCGCCGTCGACCGGGAAGTGATACTCAATCGCCCGGCCGCCGCGCGAGCCGAGCGGCAGGTCCTCCCCCTGGCGGCCGTCCTGCACGATATGGAGCGAGATCTCGAAGGTCTCCGAACCGGGCGCGATTGGCGGCAGGCCGACCGCCAGCCGCGTCACCTGCCGCGCCACCGAGAGGTACCGCTCGATGTGGGCCGTAGTCAGCCCGAGAACGTCGGCGAAGTTGTCGAAGCTGCCATCGGCCGTCTCGTCGCCCGGCAGCAGCGACTCCACGTCGACATCGAGGGCGAAGAGATCGCGCACCGCGTTCCGGTACTCGGTCCGGTTCAGCCGGTGAACGGCGCCGACCCGGCCCGGGTTGGGATCGGTCGCCCATTCGCGGTCCAGCTCGGACTCCAGCCAGTCCGCCACCGACCGGTAGGTCGGCCGATCGGGGCGCACCCGGCCCGGTGGCGGCATCGATCCGGCCCGTAGGCGCAGCGCCACTTTTTCCCATATCTCGGAATCGGCGGCGACGTCGTGCGGGTCCAGCTCGTCGAGTGCAAGCTCGGCCGTCCTGAGCCGGCTGTTGTGGCAGCCGACGCAGTAGCGGCGGAAGAGCCGTTGCGCTGCGTCCGCATCCGCCGCGGCCGGCGCCGCCGTTTGTCCCGCGACGGCCGGCGCGGTCGCCGGATGCGGCTCCGCGGCCCTCCCGGCGCCGGACGCCACTGCTACGACGGCCACACCAACCGTCGCGGCGGCGACCCAGGCGCCCGAAGTGCATTGCATGGACAGCCTTTCCTGACCGCCTCTACTGGTCGCCGGCCTCCGCCGCCTCGCGATCCTCCGCACGGCCCGCGCTCAGGCTGTTCGGCAGGCCGTAGTTCCCCTCGTGGCACGCGTACTCGTAAAGCTGGTAGGACTCGTCCCGATTGAGCGGCATCGCCACCTTCCAGGCGTCCGTGTAGATCGCGGGATCGTTGATCGTTACCTCGTACTCGATCGTGTCCGGGTCGACCAACGTGAACCGCTCGACGACGCGCAGATCTTCCGTGCGGGGCAGGCCGCGCGCCCCGCGGGTCGCGATATTCGTCGCGATCGCGCCCCGCGAGTTGTAGTTGCCGACCTCGACGACCAGGGTGTTGCCTTCCCAGCGCCCGCGGGACTCGCCGTTCCACTGACGGATCTTCCCGGAGATGCTCGGCTGGCCGTCGATCGGGATAATCCGCGCCTCGTGGATCATCTCGTAGAGGATGACCACGTAGCCAGGGGACTGCAGGATGCGGTAGCCGGCGCCGTAGCCGGGCGGGAAGATGCCGCCGGGCACGCCGCGCGTGATGCACCGCTCCCACGGCGTGTGGTTCGTGTAGGAGTCGGTCAGGTGGATCAGGTTGTAGTCGCGCGTGGCCCGGGCGTGATCACGAACCGGGATCCTTCCGCTCGGCGGATCGACCACCATGGAGCGGCGGCGCGCATTGCGTGGAGCGCTGCCGGGACCGTCACCCCACGGGCCCTGCGGTGGACGGCGGCGGGCCTCCTCGGGTTCCGGTGTCTCCGGCGCGCGCTGCGGCTGGTTTGCCCCGCCGAACCAGGCGGCGAGCGGGGCCAGGCGCTCGATGTCGATGTCGTCCGGCGCCTCGAACGGGGTCGGGTCGAAGTTGGTCCAGACTCCCTGGATGTCAGGCTGGCCGTCGGGCGTGCGAGGCGGCGTCCAGTCGGAGCCGTTGCCCGACTGCGCCAGCGCGGCGGCAGGCAACGCGAGGGCGAACGCCGCCACGAACACGGCCGCTAGAATCGGGGTACGGTTTCGGTGCCGCATCTGTCCCTCCCTCATCACGCGGGCCAGCCGGCAGCATGACCGCAACCGACTGCGACAGGTCATGATCGCCCGGACGTCCGACAAAGGCAAGTAGCGATTCCCGGGCTCCTAGAAGAACCAGGTGAGGGAGAGGTAGCCGGTCACCCCCACCAGGCCATACTCCGACGCGAGCAGCTGCCCTTCCGGGGCGTCGGTGTCCCCGCGGCCGACGTAGACGCCGCCGGCGAAGGTCGCGCTGTTGCTGGCGGAGTACGAGAAGCCGGGGGCGATGATGACGCTCCGATCGTTCAGGTTCCAGAGAGCCAGACCGGAGAGGCTCACCAGCGGGTGGATCTCCCAGGTGAGCGTCATCGCCATCTCGTCGCGGCCGAAGACCTGGAACTCCCCTCGCGCGAACTCGTTTGACTCGAGCATCGACTCGAGCCGGTCCGGCGCGGCGGCGGCGCGGCCGTCCCGCTGGTACTCCACGACGATTCCCACGTTGCGCCCCGACACTACCCAGGTCCGGTCGACGCCCAGCGTTCCCCGTCCCGCCACCGTGCCGTCGTAGTCCCGGACCACACCCTCCGCCCGCACCGCCCACGCCCCGATGCCGCCGGCCAGCCCGACGGCGCCCGCCGCGTCGCCGTACAGCGTGCCGCCCCAACCCGACAGTTCCCAGTTGCGCACGGTGGTGAGCCCGCGCGCCAGAAGGGTGACCTCCTTGCCCGCGAGGGTCCGGGTGGGCCGGAACACGACGTCTATCTCGCTCAGCGGCCCCGGGTACAGCCGCAGGCGGGCGGCGTCGACGCCACCGCGGAAGACGCGGAAGGGATCGGTGGGGCTGAACGGAACGAAGGGGTCGGCCGGCGTGAGAAAGAGCGTCGTGCCCCAGGAGACGGCCTGCCGCCCGATGCTCAGCTCCATCGCGCGGTTCGGGCTCCACGACAGGTTGAGCCGGTCGAACCGGTGCAGCCAATGAACGCGCTCCGTCGGATCGCCCGCGACGGTTCTCTGAAGGTCGAGCCACTCCCCGCCGCCGGGCACTCCCGACAGCCCGCCCAGTCCCAGGCTGGCTTCGCCCGCGGACTGGCGGAACGTGGCGGCGTGCTCGTAGGCCATCTCCAGGTCGAAGGGGCCGAGCGAAGGCTCCACGGTCAGGCGCAGCCGGTTGAAATTGCTGACGGCGGCATCCGCAAGAATGGTCGAACTGCTGAAGAGCGGGACGGTCTGGACGTAGCCGGTGATCCAGCTCGTCTGAGCGCCGGCCGCCACGGGCCACAGCGCCAGCGCGACCCCGCCCAGGGTCGCGACCCACGCCGGTCGCGCGATCACGTCCGGGTCTCGTCCGACACGATCTGGCCGTCGACCATCCGGACCAGCCGCCGCGACCGCTCCATGACGTGGTCGTCGTGCGTCGCGAAGACGAACGTGACGCCCAGATCGCGGTTCAGTTCGGCCATCATGTCGAGGAGCGCTTCGCTCGAGTGCGAGTCGAGATTCGCGGTCGGCTCGTCCGCCAGCACGAGCGCCGGCCGGCTGGCGACCGCGCGCACCACCGCGACCCGCTGCTGCTGGCCGCCCGAGAGCTTGCCGGGCCGTCGGTCCTCCAGACCCTCCAGTCCGGTCCGGGCGAACAGCTCGCGCACCCTCGCTTGCCGTTCTTCGAGATCGATCCCCTGCAGCAGCATCGGAAACTCGGCGTTCTCCAGCGCCGTCAGCACCGGGAGCAGGTTGTACGCCTGAAAGATGAAGCCGACCTGTTCGAGCCGAAGCCGCGCGACCTCCTGATTCGACATCCGGCTCACTTCGTGCCCCGCCACCCAGACCTCGCCCCGGCTCGGCCGGGTCAGGCCGCCGACCAGGTTGAGCAGCGTCGTCTTTCCGGAGCCGGACGGACCGGCCAGCGCGGTGAACTCTCCCCTCTCCACGCGCAGCGTCACGTCGCGCACGGCCTGCACCTCTTCGGCTTCCTGCGTGAAGATCTTCCAGACTCCCTCGGTCCGGACGGCGGCGGTGTTGTCGGTGGCAGTCATGAGTCTTCTTCTTGACGCTCGGCGCGCCGAACCTACCGGTCGAACTTCATTGCCTCCGTGACGTCGACGCGCGCGGCGCGCAGCGCCGGGTAGATGGAGGCGACGGCTCCCAGCGCCAGCATGAACAGGACAATCTGCAGCATGCGCGACAGGCGGAACAGCGGCA
Organism: uncultured Vicinamibacteraceae bacterium; assembly: GCA_964636705.1. Lineage (GTDB taxonomy): Bacteria > Acidobacteriota > Vicinamibacteria > Vicinamibacterales > UBA8438 > VXRJ01. Next base: position 5,773 of record CAZWUJ010000040.1, on the reverse strand, counting down.
CGAGGACCGGATCGATCACCACGCCGGAAAACGTCATCTCCTCGCCCATCAGAGCCCTGAAATCAAGGCCGTCGCCCAGGAACCACCAGGTCAGGAACCACCCGATCGCCACACCCGCAAGGCCGCTGACGGCGGTGAGCGTCAGCCCCTCGATCAGGACGACCGAGCCGGTCTGCCATGGCGTCAGCCCGAGCGCCTGCAGAACGCCGAACTCGCGATGCCGGTGCAGCACCGACATCAGCACCGTGTTGATGACTCCGAGCGAGATGATGACGAAGAGGACCCCGAAGATCAGGTAGTTGCCGAAGTCATCGATCGCGATGGCCGATGCGAGCGCGGGATTCGACTCGCGCCATCCCATCACCCGGGCCTCGCCACGGGCCACCGGTTCGGCCAGCGCGGCCTCCAGACGCGCGGTAACCCACGCGACTCGGGTACTGTCGTTCAGCACGAGGCCGACATTCGTGACATCGTGTCCGGAACCGAGCCACTCACCCGCCGTGCGGATCGGCATGTGGATTAGAGCCTGATCCACCTCCGGCACACCGCCGCGGAAAATGCCGACCACGCGGAGCAACTGCGCCGCGATGTCCTGATGCGCGTCCTGCGCCTGCACGACCAGGCGCGAGCCCAGCTCCAGCTCCAGACTGTTTGCGAGTCCGGCCCCGACATACGCGGCGAGGCGATCGTCCGGCTCCAGGTACCGGCCTTCTACCACCTGATCGTCGACCATGCCGAACGCCGCCTCCGCCACCGGATCGACCGCGAAGATCTGCGCCGGCCGGGCTCCCGCGGCAGAGCTGGCAAGGCCGCGGACCGTCAGTTTCGAGGAGTGCGCTTCGACGAAAGGAGCGATATCGGGCGTGGCGAGCGCCGCCTCCGCCACCTGTTGAGCGGTGCTGGGCAGGCGATCCCGGATCCGGCGGGTGACGCGAAACTCCGGCCGCTCGACGGTCACGTGGCCGGTGTCCATCCGGACGCCGGCATCGATCCACGACTCGTGCGAACCATCACCGATCGAGAACGACAGGCTCAGGAGCCCGCCGCCCACGACCATGGCCAGCACCGTCAGGACCGTCCGCCGCACGTGCCGGCGCAGGTTGCGCAACGCGAGCAGGATCAGCACTTGCAGGTGCATCGTCACAGTCCCGAGAGCGTGTCGGCGGGAGGCGTGCGCGCGGCTCGGATGGCCGGGTAGAACGCGGCAACCAGGGCCGTCAGAATGAGCGCCATGGCGGAGGTGACGGTCACCGGCAGGTTGTACTCGACCCGGAGATCGACCTCCAGCAGCGCACCCATCAGCGTCACCTCGTCGAAGAAGAACCCGAGCGAGGGCGGTGCGTTGTACCACCACAAGAACAACGGCGCCGTGATTGCCACGCCGACCATAAGACTGAAGAGACCGATGGCCAGCGCTTCCCACAGCACGGCGCCCACCACGGCGCGGGGAGTTGCGCCCAGGGCCAGCATCACGGCGAACTCCCGCCGCCGCTCGAACGTCGCCATCAGCATCGTATTCGCCACGCCGAAGAGCGCGATCGCGAAGACGATCACCAGGATGATCCAGTAGAAGCTATCGGCCAGCGCGACATACTCCACCATTGCGGGGTTCAGCTCCGTCCAGGAGTTGACGGCAAGAGGCCGGCCGCCCGTGTCGAGAGACTCCAGGCTCCCGGCCAGACGCTCGGCCGCGGCGTCGGCAAGACGGAAGTCCGTGGTCGTCGCGATCACCTCGTGGATTCGCTCCGGGCCAAGAACCACCAGCGCCTGCAGATCGTTCAGCACGAAGACGGCGGTCGCCGCGTCGAACTCCACCAGGCCGGTCCGGAAGATGCCGGACACGGTGAAGAGATCGTTCGCCATCGACCCGTCCGCGCCCGGGGCGACGACCACCAGCTCGTCGCCGATGCCGGCGTCGAGCTGCCGCGCCATTTCGTCGCCGATCGCCAGTTCGTTCGCCCCGGCGGTGGGAAGTACGCCGCCGACCAGCGGATTGAGAAACCGGGTCAGCGCCACTTCGCGCTCCGGATCGACTCCGAAGAATGCGCCGGCGGTGGTGGCGTCACCCGAGCTGACCAACCCGCCCGCGTAGACTCGCGGCGCCGCCGCGATGACCGTTTCGTCCGTGTCGATCGCGCTCAGCAGGGAATCGACATCCACGCCGTCGCGCCCGCCAATCGTGTCGAACAGGTTGCGGTCGGGACGGTACTCCGCGTCCTGAATCTCGAGCTGCCCGCTGACCAGGGAGGTGGCGCTCTCCACCATCTGCGTCTGAATGCCCTGCGACCACCCGACTATCAGCACGCAAGCCATGAAACCGACGGCCAGACCGAGCGCCGTCAGCAGCGTCCGCTTCCGGTTCCGGCCGAGGTTGCGCCAACCGATGCGGCGCCAGGGAGACTGGAACATCGCCGCCTGCCGCAAGCCCCTAGCGGGCGCGCTGCAACGTCCTGAGGGAGAAGAACGATTCGTCCAGATCGACGTCGAACTCCAACTCCGCGTAGCGGAAGCTGGTCCGCTCGCCCGGCTTGTCAGCCGGCCGCATGTCGATCGCGGCCGGCACCAGGCGTCCCCCCAGTTCGATGAAATCGCTGTATTCCATCGTGCGCGCGAGCTCGCCGTCCTCTCCGTAGAAGCGCGCCCAGAGCGGCATGTAGTCGCCCTGCCGCACCCGATACTCGATATGGCCCCAGACCACGGGAGCCTCCGGCTTGGGTGTCAGGCGCAGGTCCCACACCGACACGCCCTCGTCGGACCCGTCGAACGTGATCTCGATGTCGTAGTCCTCGATCAGGCGGCTGTCCTTCACCAGATCGTCGTTCGTGAAATGCGATCCCATCCACGCGCCACCCATCATCGACGCGGGCACCTTGATAGTGCGGTCCACCTTCGGCAGGTAGTTCCAGATGTCGTCAATCGCTTTCAGCGTCGCGGTCCCCGCCTCCCGCGGCGGCGTGCGGAGACGGACGAGGGAGTAGTCGGTGCCGAGCGACCAGATCTCCATCGTCATCTCGCGTTCCCAGTTCTCGGTCACCACCTCCATGGTCGCCACGCCGCGGCTCGAGTCGCCCCGCGTCAACCGGTCCACCCGGTCGATGATCTCGAGGGGATCGGTCTGCGCCGACGCGGGAGCGGCCACGACCAGCCAGACAGCCGCCGACACGACGGCGAGGGCAGCAAGCGCGCGTGAGGATCGATCCATCGGCTACCTCCAACCTTCGATGGTATCATCCGCGCATGACGCGCATAGCCTTTGCGGGACTGCTCGTCGGCGCCGTCACCGTGTTCCTTGCCGGCACGGCGGGAGCGCAGACGCTCGAACCGATCAATGTCTCGGCGATGGGGCCGCAGGTCGGAGAATCCGTCCCCGACTTCGCGCTGCCGGATCAGACCGGGACGGTCCGCACGCTCGAGTCCATCATGGGCGAACGGGGCGCGATGATCGTGTTCCACCGTTCGGCAGACTGGTGACCGTACTGCAAAGCGCAGCTCGTGGAGCTGCACAACCGCATCGATGACCTCCGCGCCGAGGGTCTCGGCGTCGCCGCCATCAGCTACGACTCGGTAGAAGTTCTCTCCGCGTTCGCCGACCGGCGCGACATCACGCCAGATCTCCCACTCCTCTCGGATGACGACTCCGCGGTGATCCGCGAATTCGGAATCTACAACCACGTCGCGGAAGCGGGCGTCGGCCCGAACGCGGAAGATCCGGACGTCGAGGCTGCGGTCGAACAGTACGTCTCGGTGTTCGGGGCGAACCCGATGATCGTAGGCACGCCGTTCCCCGGCACGTTCATCGTCGACCGGCAGGGACGCGTTACGTCCCGCTTCTTCGAGGAGTTCTACCGCGAACGGAACACCGCGGCGAACATCATGCTGAAGCTGGGAACACCCATCTCGGGCATCGCGGGCAGCACCGGAGAGACCGCACATCTGGAGATCGAAGCGTCGCAGAGCAACCCCGACATCACCGTGGGCAGCCGGTTCCATCTGGCGCTGGACATCACGCCGAAGCCGGAAATGCACGTCTACGCGCCGGGCGCGGAAGAGCTGGGCTACCGGGTCATCAACCTCGCGCTTGATGCTCCGCCCTTCCTCCGCCTGCTCCCGGCTGACTATCCGCAATCCGAGATCTACCACTTCAAGCCGCTCGATGAACGGGTGCCCGTATACATGCAGCCGTTTCGCCTGATTCAGGAGATCGTGGTGGAGGGTGACCCGGAGTCGGCGGCCGCCCTCGCCGAACTCGATGCGGTCACGTTGACGGGGCGCCTCGACTACCAGGCGTGCGACGACGAAATCTGCTTCAACCCGGCGTCGGTCCCGCTCACCTGGATTATCACGGTCGACCCGCTCGACCGCCAGCGCGCGCTGCCCCCCGAGGGACGGTAGTGGTCAGAACCGGAACAGCCGGTTCATCTTGATGACGAAGCCGCGGTTGCGAAGGCCGGAATCCCGCATCGGCCGGAGCGGATCGATCTCGTCGATCTCCCGATCCTCGGTGTAGACGACGAATAGCTCGCTGCCCGGCGAATACTCCCAGCGCAGCCGCAGGTTGCTGCTGACGGAGTGGGTGTCGGAGCTGTACTGAATCAGGCCGCTGAAGAACATGCGCGGCGTAAACGAGTAGTTCACCCGCGTGACCACCAGGTTCGTGTTGAACGTTCCGGCCGGTGTCTCGATCCAGTTGAAGGAGACGGTCGGCTCGATCGAGAGCCGTCGCGTCACTTCCGCGCGCCCCTGGCGGAACTGCACGGAAACGATGTCGCCGTTGAAGTACTCGCCCAGGAGCACGGACAAGCTGCCATTGACGCGGCGCTGGGCCCCTGGAGCGTACGACAACTGGATGTCGCTGAACTTGTAGGCGCCTGGCGCAAAGGCGGCGCCTGCCGCAGGCTCGAACGTCCGCGTAAGGAACTCGTAGTTGTCCGCCACCGAGATGCTGAACCGATCGCTGTTCTCGAGTTCGGTGGAAAACGCCAACTGCGCCTGCCGCGTCTCGACCAGACCGGTGGTGGCCGATTCGATGTAGTCGCGGCTCGCCTCGAGGCGGAACTGGCGGATCGAGTCGATCCCGCGCGGCCGCGGGCTATACCGCAGGGTCCCGTAGCTGCGCCGGAAGTCGTGACGCCGAACGAAACCCACTTCCGGAACGAAGTTGTCCTCGACCACCAGGTGCTCGACCTGCATGCCGTACAGGTCGCCGGTATAGTCGAAGCGGCCCTGCCAGCTTCCGTCGCGTCCGGGGTTGCCCGGAGTCTTCGTGCGCGCCGCGTAGGCGAGAAAGTTGACGTTCTCGTAGAACGAAAGATTGGCGTCGATCCCGTAGGCCTGACTCGAGCCATCGCCCTCGAGCGAGATCGAACGGTTCGTGAAGATCGCCCCGATGCTGCTCCGCCGCAGGATGTCGCGCTTCAGCCGGACGACGGTGAAGTTCGTAGCCCGAATACTCGGGTCCCCCGCCACGTCATCCGATCCCAACACATTGCTCGTCTGCATGTTGATCGCGCCGACATCGAAGGGACCGACCTTGCCGGTGATCCGTCCTCCGCCCTGGATCGGCACGATGGATCTGCCCTGGAGGCCGATGCGGCGGCTGTAGAAGATGGTGGGCGCGTTGCCGCCGCCAAAGAAGCCGCCGCCCTGCCGCCGCAACGCGCCGAACCCGCCGCCACCGAACGTACCGCGCGCGAAGTCGAAGATGCCGCGCCCCTCGAGAAAGAACTCGCGCTTCTCCGGAAAGAACAGGTTGAACCGCGTCAGGTTGACCTGC
>CAZWUJ010000039.1:0-26370 GCA_964636705.1 uncultured Vicinamibacteraceae bacterium | reverse complement strand
AAGCGGGGCCCGATGCCCACCTCGTTGTTCGGCCCCATGCTGTAGTACCGCCACCTGAAGCTACCGGTGTCGGTGCTGTAGGCGGTGACGTGACCGCGGACGCCGCGCTCGCCGCCCGCCACGCCGACGATCACCTTGTCGCCGACCACGAGCGGCATGGCGCTGACCGTTTCCCCGACCGCGATATTCGCGTTCTCGGCCCGCCAGATCTGCTCTCCGGTCTCCGCGTCGAGCGCGAACACCTGCCCGTCGAGGGTGGCGAAGAAGATCCGGCCGTCGTCGTAGGCCAGGCCGCGCGTCTGCGCGCCGCAGCAGGCGCTCCTCACGGTCGTTTCGAGGTCGGCGAACTCGGGCCGGAACTCCCACTTGATGACCCCCTGCCGGGCGAGGTCGAGCGCGTAGACGTAGTTCGGCTTCGGGGTGATGAGGTACATCGTGTCGCCGATCACGATCGGCGACGCTTCGAACGAATCCTGGATGCCGAGCTGCATCATCCACGCCATGGTGAGCTGCTCGACGTTGTCGACGTTGATCTGATCGAGCGGGCTATAGTTCCAGCCCGCGTAGTTGGCGTTCGGCATGACCCATTGGGACGATGGCTCGCGAGCCGGACCCTCCTGGGCGACCGCGGCCTTCGGTACGCCGAGAACGCACAGCAGCGACACGAACGGAATCCACATCCAGCCGTACCTAGTCGTTGACAGGTCCACGCTGCACTCCTTGGTTCGGGGTCCGCGCCCCAGGTTCCGCGCCGTCGATTTCCGGCGATGTTATACCCCCGGCGGGCAGTAACCAACTATCATCGGCCTTGGACCGCTGCATCGGCGGAAGCCCCACGCAGGTCATGCGCCTCGTCCGGGACGGCGTCGAGCTCCGGAACCCGGAGATCTTCTACAGCGTGCCGGACCATACGGTCTCCACCTCGCCCGACCGGTATGACGACCCTTCGCTGGGATGGGGCTGGCAGCCGTACGAAGATCTCGCCGACGAGATGCGGGAGCTGGGTTTCACCAAGGCGTTCGGCCAGTTCGATCCGCGCTACGGCATCATGCACGTGGTCGGCCCCGAGACCGGGTTGAGCCAGCCCGGCATGGTGCTCTGCGCGGGCGACAGCCACACCTGCACGCCCTGCACCTGGACCCGGGCAGCGTGAGTCTCGCGGGCCACGCCCACGACGGGTCCTGGACCGGCCAGCATGCCCTTTGCAGTGCGGGATGCGTGTGATCGTCGCGCCGAGCTTCGGTCCGGTGTTCCACGACGACTGCTTCGACTTCGGCCTTCTTCCGGTAACGCTGGACGAGCCTGCTTCAGGGAGTGGACACGACGCTCGACGAACGGCTCGAGCATCGCGACGGCGCGGAGGCGATGCGGGAGCGGGATCGGCGTCTCCGTCCCTGGCTCTACGACGGTCCGGACCGCCGCGACCCCTGAGCCGATGGTCACACAAGACGGATCGATCCGGGATAGCGGGCGATCGAAGCGTCCGCGGTAAGAAGCAGGAGACCCTCGACCTGGGCCTGCGCGACGAGAATGCGGTCGAACGGATCCCTGTTCAATGCCGGGAGCGAGTCCACGGCGACCGCGTGGCTGCCGGTGACTGCGAGTTCCACATAACCGTTTTCCAGAAGCCCGCGTCGCAGGAGCCGCGGATCGATCTGGAAGTCGTCGCGGCCGAGGCCGTTCTTGATCGCGATTTGCCAGAGCGACGCGGCGCTGAAGACGAGCTCCGTGTCTGGATCCTCAATCAGCTTGCGGGCGTCCTTCGTCAGCCGCGCGGGTGAGCCTGCCGCCCACAGCAGGACGTGGGTGTCCAGCAGGACCTTCACTGGCCACCGTCGAAGAGGGTCGAGATCGCGTCGGAACCCATGCGGTCGAAGTCGTCCGGCACGGATATCCGTCCGGCCAGGAATCCGGTACGCCGCTGGCCGGTGGTGGCAGCGTCGATGGCGATGACCTTGACCATGGGTTTGCCGGCACGGGCGATGATGAACGGCTCGCCGTTGACCGCGGCCTCCACAAGCCGTGAGAGGTGAGTCTTGGCGACGTGCATGTTGACTGTGCGCATGGCTGGTTCCCTAGTGGACTTAGTCATTCTAGCTTAGTCATATTGGACACGCAAGGACGCTGTCGTTCAGCATCGCCAGTCTCCTCGGGGCTCGCGCACTTCGTCGGGGCACGGCGTGGAACCGCGGGTTGACGTGCAATGATATGCTAATCAGTCAATGGAGCATGTATAGATCATTGTCTCTGATGAAGGAATTCACGACGACGCTCACGCAACGGAGCCAGGTCACCGTTCCCGCCGAGGTGCGACGCGTGCTGGGTCTGAAACCGCGAGACAGGGTCACCTTCGCCATCTCCGACGGTGAGGTGCGCCTGAAGCCAGTTACCTACAGCCTTGAGTCCGCCTACGGATCCGTGCGGCCTTCTCGCGAGCCCGAGGACTTCGACGAGCTGTCTCGTGCGGCCAGAGACGCCAAGGCGGAGCACACCCTGCGGAAGATGGGAGAGGCGTGAGATTCCTCGACGCAAACGTCATCCTGCGGTACCTGACTCGGGATGACGAAACCAAGGCGAGTGCATGCTTCGAGCTCTTTCAGCAGGTGCGGCGCGGAGAAACGGAGCTCACCACGTGCGAGGCTATCGTCGCCGAAGTGGTCTACGTGCTCTCATCACCCCGCTTGCCCTACCGTTTGAGCCCCGAGCAGATTCGAGTCCGGCTCCTGCCTCTCCTGACGCTTCGGGGCCTCAGGCTTCCGCAGAAACGCGTCTGCCTGGAAGCGCTTGACATCTACGCGTCGTCGCCGTCCCTGGACTTTGAAGACGCACTCGCCATCGCCCACATGGAGCAGAGCGGAATCACCGAGATCGTAAGCTACGACCGGGACTTCGACAGTGCGCCGGGTGTTCGTAGAGTCGAGCCCTGACCGGAGCGAGCCGGCCGCCGTCGGCCACAAGAAACGGATCGGTCCGGACAGTTCATCGGTTGCATACCTTGACAATCTACAATTGCCCGCGTATTGTCGATAGTCAAGGTATCCAATGGGCAAGCCGACCGACCTCGTCCAGGGCACGCTGAACCTGCTGATTCTCCGGACGATCGAGCACGAGCCGCAGCACGGCTGGGCGATCGCCAAACGGATCCAGAAGATCTCGAACGACGTGCTCAAGGTGCAGCAGGGCTCGCTCTATCCGGCGCTCTACCGCCTCGAGAAGGAAGGGTGGATCGCTGGCCGCTGGGCCGCGACGGAGACTGGTCGGGAGGCGAAGTTCTACGCCCTGACCGGCGCGGGGCGCGCGCACCTCCAGCGGGAAGTCGCCGCATGGGAACGGCTCTCGGCTGCGATCAACCTGGTCGTCCAGGAGGCGTGACGGGCTGGATCGGCAGGGCAGGAGAAACCCAATGCACTGGCGCCGGGGGTGGCTGCGCACGTTTCCGTGGCTGAATCGCGGGCGCGTCGACCGCGACCTGTCGCGGGAACTCGCCCTGCACCTGGCACTCGAGACGCGCGAGAACCTGGAGCGGGGCATGGCGCCGGAAGAGGCCGCGCGGGCCGCGCGCGTGAGCCTGGGCAACGTGCCGGCTATCCGGGAGGACGCGCGGGAGGTCTGGGGATGGCGCTGGCTTGACGCTTCGGTCCGGAGCCTCGCGCAGGCGTTCCGTTCGTTCCGGCGCACGCCGGGATTCAGTTTCGTGGCGATGGGCGTGCTGGCCGTCGGGATCGGCCTCAATACCGCCATCTTCAGCGTCGTCTACGGCGTGCTGATGCGGCCTTTACCCTATCCGGACCCGGATTCCATCGTCGTAATCCACATGCGCGATCACCGCACGGGAAACACCACGTCCGGGTTCTCGTGGCTCGACTTCCGTGACTGGGTCGCGCGTTCGCGATCGTTCGACGCACTGGCCCTGAGCCAGGGGGCTCTCGCCGCGGTGGACGGCGCCGCGGGGTACGAGCAGTTCGACGGCTGGACCGTCTCCGGGGCGTTCTTCGAGGTCTTCGGCAATGCGCTGCTGATCGGCCGGGGGCTGACCGATCCGCGAGCTCCCGAGGCGGTCATCTCGCGCGGGTTGTGGCAGGAACAGTTCGGCGCGGACCCGGCGGCGCTGGGCCGTCCGATCACGGTCAACGGCGACACCTACGCGATTGTGGGCGTGGCGCGTCCCGACTTCCGGGTTCCTGCGCCCGCGGCTTCGGCCACGCTCGTCGCGGAAGGCTCGACCCTGGCCGCGCCGGACGTCTGGTTCCCGGTCCGTCCGTCCGACAATCGAAGGAATCGCTTGACCCACTTGGTCGGACGCCTGAGGCCGGGCGTCACCCTCGCCCAGGCGCAAGACGAAGCCGGCGCCGTCGCCCGCGCGATAGCGGCGGAGCACACGCCGGATCGATCCGCCGAGCCGGTCGTCACGCTCCTCGCGGACGCAGGAGTTGCTGGTACGCAAGGCGATCGGCGCATCCCGCAACCACCTGTTCGTCGAGTCGGTGGCGGGCGCACTGTCTCTCGCGGGCGCCGCTGGCGTGATCGGCGTGGTGCTCGCGCATGGAGGCGTCTGGCTCGTCCGGACGACCGGCGTTCTGGGCTCGATGCCGGAATTGGCGGTGCGGGTGGACGCGCAGGTCCTCATGTTTGCCGTCGCAATCTCGATCGGCGCCGCGCTGTTCGCCGGGCTGCTCACCGCAGCGCCCGTCCTGCGTTCGGATTCCGTACCGCTCGGCGGGATGGCGTCGGCCCGTTGGTCGGAGGGGCGCCGCGCCCGCCGTCTGCGGGCCGCCGTGGTGACGGCGCAGATTGCCATCTCGGTGGTGCTGCTCGTCGGCGCCGTGCTGTTGTCGAGGAGCTTCGCACGGCTGATCGCGGCGGATCTCGGCGTCGCGACCGGCCGTGGAGGCAGTGGGGGCGGCGAACGGCCTGCCGCCGAACCAGACGCGCATGTCGTTCTACTTCGAGGACGAGGCGGCGACGCTCGGCGCGCGTCGCCAGCACCGGCTGACCCTTCTGAATCCAACCGCCGGCTATTTCGACGCGCTCGGCATTCCGCTGCTTCGCGGACGGTTCTTCGCGGCGCGCGATGCGGGGGATGCCCCGCCCGTCGTCATCCTCTCCGAGAGCGGCGCGCGACGTCTGTTCGGGACGATCGACGTCATCGGGAAGGTGCTTCCGACGACGTCCGACCGCAAGCCCGCCGTCGTCGGCGTCGTCGGGGACGTGCGCTACGGGGGTGTTGCGGCGCCGCCCCCCGACGCCATCTACCAGCCGTTCGGCCAGTTTCCGTTTCAGCACATGAACCTCTTGGTCCGTGCGGCGGGCAATCCGCTGAACCTGGCGCCCGCGGTGCGGGCCGCGGTCCATGAGGTGGATCGGGAGATCACCGTCTTTTCGGCGCGCCTGCTTGACGACGTGGTGGCCGAGTCGGTAGCGGCGCCGCGCTTCCGGGCGCTGCTCCTCGGAAGCCTCGCCCTGCTCGCTCTCGGCCTCGCATCGTTGGGCCTCGCCGGCGTCGTCGCCTACTCGGTGGCGCGGCGGACGCCCGAGATTGCCATCCGCATGGCGCTTGGCGCCCGCGCGCCGGCGGTGCTGGCCCTGGTGATGCGGGAAACCTTCCTGTTCGCCGTCGCGGGTGTGGCGCTCGGTCTTGCCGGCGCTTTCGTGCTCACGCGCACGCTGGCGAGCTTCCTCTACGAAGTGGCGCCCACCGACGGCGTCTCGTTCCTGGCCGCGGCCGGCAGCCTGCTGCTCGTAGCGATGGCGGCCAGCTATCTGCCGGCGCGGCGGGCGACCCGCGTCGATCCGATGGCGGCACTGCGGATCGAGTAGGGGGACGCGCCACGCGGGGTTTTCGCCACGGGCTCCTGCCGTCCGCCCGGTGTTCGGCCAGGAGGACAGCGTGGTGAGCCTGTTCCGGGTGCAGGCTGACGACACCCACGCGGTCCGGACTCCGGTCAGCCTGGGCCGCGCATCGGTGAGCGCGATCGAAGTGCGCGACGGGTTGCAACCAGGCGACCGCGTCGTGCTGTCGGACATGTCGGCCTGGGATCAGTTCGACCGCGTGAGGATCGAATGACGATGGACGAGAACAGCCTGCAACCGCTGATTTGCCTGGACGGGGTCTCGAAGGTCTTCTACACGGACGAGGTGGAGACGCACGCGCTCGACGGCGTAACGCTGGACATTCACCCGGGGGAGTATGTGGCGGTCTCCGGCCCGTCGGGGTGCGGCAAGTCGACGCTGCTGTACGACGAAGGTTCGACCATCTGCATGGTGACGCACGACCCGCGCTATGCCGACCACGCCAGGCGCGAGATCCAGCTCTTCGACGGCCGGCTGGCCGACCCGGTCGGCTAGACCATAGGCGTGGCTGCTAGACTGAGTCCATCATGCGACTGGCCGTGCGAGTGCTGATCGTCGTGGGATGCCTGCTGCTGATCCCGCTGTCCGCGATCCTCACCGCCGCCGCGAAGCAACGCTTTGCCGACGGTCCGAACCGGTTCTTCTCCGGCGGCCCGCTCGCGTCGGGGGAGCTGCACGAGGGCCCGGAGCCGGACTGGAGCTTTACCGACGACATCCAGACCATCGAGTTGCAGTTGCTGGATCCGCCACGGTCCCGCCGCATCTGGATCCAGGGGCACGATGGAAAGGTCTACGTCTTCTCCGGCTTCATGAACACGGCGGTCGGCCGGTTGTGGAAACGGTGGCCGATCCAGGCGGAGCGTGATGGGCGGGCCGTGTTTCGCATCGACGGGAAACGCTACGAGCGGCAACTTGTGCGCATTGAATCGGGTCCCGATCTCGACGGCATCACCAGCGCCATTCGAGACAAGTACGGGTATGACGTCAGCCGGGCGACGGTGGAAGCGGGGGACGCCTGGGTGTTCGAAGCCGCGCCGCGGTAGGCCAGTAGCCCGCTGAGACCGAGCGGTCAGATGCCGACGGCGGGCTTTCTCGGGACCCGGGCGGATGCCCTGATCGACTTCGCGCTCGTGGTCTTCATCGCGGCCCCGTTTGTGATGACGTACGCGCTGCGGCTTGCGGCGCGACAGGATTTCCGGGAGCATCGCAACCTGCAGGCAGGTCTGATCGCAGTGGCAATCGTTGCCATTCTGCTGCTGGAGCTCAGCATCCGCTACGGGGCCGGGGCGGCCGCCTTCGAGCAGAGCGCGTACTACGGCACGCCGCTGATGGAGGGATTGTTCCTCCTGCACCTGGCCGTCGCGATCCCGACATTCGTGGGCTGGTGCACGCTGGTGGGCATGTCGTGGCGCCGTTTCCCCCGAATTCTGCCCGGTAACTTCAGCTTGGCGCATCGGCGGTGGGGGAGGCTCACCTACGCGGGGCTGTGGATTACCTGTCTCACCGGCGTAGTCCTGTACGTTCTCAGCTTCGCGCTCTGAGCGGCCAAGGCAGCGACCGTTGCCAGAGGGTTGATCAACGACAATTATTCTTGCCGCCCGCCCTCAAGGGGACGTGGATGCGCGGTGGTACACTGACCGGACCATGCGACTAGTCGCCCGAGTGCTGATCATCGCCGGATGCCTGCTGCTGATCCCACTGAGCGCGGTGCTCACCGCCGCCGCGAAACAGCGCTTTGCGGATGGCCCGAACCGATTCTTCTCCGGCGGTCCTCTGGTCTCCGGCGAACTCCACACGGGTGCGGAACCGGACTGGAGCTTCGTCGCTGACATCGCGACGATTGAGCTGCAGTTGCTGGACCCGCCGCGCTCGCGCCGCATCTGGACGGCGGAGCACGACGGCAAGCTCTACGTCTGGTCCGGCTACATGGACAGCACGGTCGGCCGGCTGTGGAAGCGCTGGCCCGTCCAGGCGGAGCGGGATGGCCGCGCGGTGCTTCGGATCGACGGCAAACGCTACGAACGGCAGCTCGTGCGCATCCAGTCCGGGGACGTCCTCGACGGCATCACTTCCACGATTCGAGCCAAGTACCCCTCGCAGACCACCCGGGAGGCGATAGAGGCGGGCGACGCCTGGTTGTTCGAGGCCGCGCCCCGCCAGGAGTGAGTTGTGAAGTCCCCGATGCAACCCATGACGTGCTTCTACTGTTGCATTGCGGCAGCGGTGGTCGTGACCATCCTTGCGGTCTTGTTCGTGCCGGGCGTGGACGACTTCGTGGAACGCACGATGCAGGCCTACGTCGGCAGCGCCGCGCGTTGACGCCGCGGCCCGGCTTTGTGCCGTTAGACAGACCACGGTCACGATTGACGATGACGTACTGGCCGTCGCTCGGGCGCTAGCGGCGCAACGTGGAAGCAGCTTGGGGAGCGCCCTGTCCGACCTTGCCCGCCGAGGCTTCAGGCGCACCCCGGCTGTTGAAGATGACGGGCTTCCAGTATTCCGTGTTGCAGCCGACGCGCCGTCGATTACTAGCGAAGACGTTCAGAAGGCGCTGAGCGACTGGCCATGATTCAGTTGCTGGACGTCAACGTTCTCATTGCGCTCGCCTGGCCCAACCACGTTCACCACGACGCAGCAAGGTCGTGGTTCGCTGAGTTGCGCGGAACCGGTTGGGCTACGTGTGCGATGATCGAAGCGGGATTTGTTCGGGTTTCGTGTAATCCGTCCGCAGTAAAGCAGTCCGTGACATCCGCGGAAGCAATAGCCCTGCTGAATCGGCTCCGGCGACTGCAATCACATACCTATTGGGCGATGGATCGATCCATCACCGCGCTGCCATCGGCCATCCTCGCGCGGATTCAGGGATACCGGCAGGCTACTGATGCCATGTTGCTGTTCAGAACCTGAACCGCACGCCGAACGACGGGATCAGCGGAAAGCCGGCCGTCGGGCTTTCCACGATGCGCGGCAGCGGACCGTCCGGATCGTGGGCCAGGCTGGTTTCCACTTCTACCGGGTTGTCGCGGTTGAGCAGGTTGATCACCTCGATGTACCAGGACCAGCGGCCGGACGGGCCACCCGGCTGGTTGGCGATGCGCAGATCGACGCGCGCGTAGTAGGGCAGGCGTCCCTGCTGCAGCGCCGCGAGGCCGCCGAGGTCGACGGTGTAGACCGGTGCGCCGATGGCGTCCCGGGCGGGAATCAGGCGCCCCCGCGCGTCTTCATCCGACGCCACGCGCAGCCCGATGGCGGGCGTGTAGGGGAAGCCGGTCGCCACCTGCGCCGTCGTCGCGACGCTCCAGCCCCGGCCGATCCGGAGGCGTGCCACGGCGTTGAAGGCGTGCCGGCGGTCGTACTCGAACGGGTAGCGCAGGCCGTAGGTGTCGCGGTCGGCGCGGCCCCACGCGTAGGAGAGCCAGCCGGCGAGCCGGGATGCCGAGTTGCTGCGCACGAGGTAGGCGTCGACACCGTACGCGGTCCCGCGGCCGCCGTTCTCCGGAATGCTCGTGATCTGCGCCTCCGAAGGGACGCTGGCCTGCAGGTCGGCGGGGAAGTCGTAGCGCGCGACGCGCGCGAGCCGCTCGGCCTCCGGTTCCAGGCGGCCGACAATTAGATCACCGAAGGTCTTGTAGTAGCCCTCCACGCGGAAGAGCGTGTCGGATCCCAGGTCCTTCTCGAAGCCGGTGACCAGGTGGGTCGATCGCTCGTGGCGCAGGTTGCTGACCACGTCCGGTGAGAGATCGAAGAAGTAGTCCGACTGGATCAGCTTCTCGTAGCCCGGGCTCTGCGCGTAGAGGCCGCCCGCCACGCGCAGCCGGCTCGAACCCGGCAGCAAAACCGTGGCGGCAAAGCGCGGCGACAGGACCGCATCGCCGTTTACCGTGCTCCACTCGAGCCGGAGTCCGGGCTCGACCGACAGCCATGGCGTCACCGCATAGCGGTCCTGGACCCACGCGCCGCCCCGCGTGCCGCCCAGCGTCGAGTCGAGGTCATCGGGAAGCCCGGTCCCGCCCCGCGCGCTGGAAGGATTGGCGACTGCCTCGTTCCGGTCGCCGGTGATCGAAAGGCGGGCCGCCGACGCGAGCTGGTGCAGCTCGATCCCGGTGTCGATGGTGTGCGAGGCCGAGGCGGAGAACGCGAACTCCTGGCGTAGCGACAGGTCGCGCACCGACAGGTCGCGGTCGAAGACCACGCTGGTCGATCCCGCCGCGCTCTCGTCGTCCGGAGCGTTCGAACGCCGCGACGACGATTCGAATGTCGCGTCGACGTCCAGCAGTTCGGTGTTGCGGTACCACGAGACGATGGTGCGCGACGTGGCGCGATTGCCGAGCACCGCATCGAACCGGAGCGAACCGAGGTCGTTGCCCGCCTCTGAGACCAGCCCGCCGGTGTCGCCCGACTCGTCGTCGTCCTCGGGGTCGAATTCGAAGTCGGCGTTCTCGCGGCTCGTCAGGCCGAACAGGGACAGCCGGTGCCCGGGGCCGAACGTCCAGTTCGCCTGGAGCTGCAGGTCGGCGAACGCCGGCAGGCTCTGATCGGTGACGAGCCCGGCAACCAGGTCGTAGTAGGTTCGCCGTCCCGTCAGCAGCCACGATCCGTCGCCAGGCGCCGCGCCTTCGAATACGACGTTCGCGTCGGTGACGCTGGCCGACGTGGAACCCGTGAGGTTGCGTTCGCCGGGCCGGTTGTCGACGATGAGGAGCGATGAGAGGCGGTCGCCGTACGCCGCCCCGAACCCTCCCGCGGTCAGCTCGAACCGCTCGACCGTCTCCGGATTGAACGCGCTCACCAGCCCGAACAGCCGGTAGGGATTGTGGATCTCGACGCCGTCCATCACCGTGAGGTTCTGATCCGGCGTGCCGCCGCGGACCGCGAGCCGGCTGCCGAAGTCGCCGGTGGACGCCACGCCGGGGAGCGTGTCGAGGGTGCGGAAGATGTTGTCGAAGGCGCCGGCGACCTCGAAGACTTCCTCCGCCTCGATGGGAGTGGCGGACGGCCGCTCCGGGACCGTCAGTGGCGCCGAGACTACCTCCACCGTTTCGGCGAACGTGTTGCTGAAGAGCAGGATCTCCAGCTCGCCGCCCGCCGTGGCGATGGGCGGCTCCAGGGTGACGGTAGTTTCCAGGTAGCCGTCGGCCCCCACCCGCAGCTCGCCGTCGCCCGGAGCGAGGGTCACCGTGAAGCGTCCGTCGGCGCCGGTCGCCACCGTCTCCGCGCCGCTCGCCACGGTGGCCGCGGCCAGGGGCGACAGCGTAGCGCCGTCGAGGACGACGCCGGTGACGACGGCGGGCTCCTGCTCACTTGCTGCGCCAGCCGTCGCTGGTTGCGCGGCAGGCTCCGGCTGCGCGGCCGTGCCTGCGCCCTGCGCCACGGCCGGGTACAGAGCGAGCGCCAGCATCAGAGTCACCGTCAGCAGGGCGCATCGCCGCTCGAGTGTAGCGGGGGCTTCGCCACGGGCTGTTAAGCTCGCGGACACGTTCGGGTATTGGGGAATGCTCAATAGATCGGTCCGGCGTCCGCTCAGTTTCGGCAGGGCTGCCTACAAACCACTATACGGCGGGAAGGGGAGGGCGGTTCTCCTGTCGGCGCTGGCCATGGCCTGTCTGGCGCGCGCCTGCGCGTGGCGTGGCGGCGGCCGGCCATCGACGCATCGTTCACGCGGCCGTTCCCGGAGCTGGAGCCGTCGGGCTACCTGCGCGCCACGCCGATCCTGGTCGACGGCGCTCTCTACGCGTCGAACGCGGTCGGACTCGTGGAGGCGTTCGATCCAGGAACGGGAGAAACGGTCTGGCTGCAACGGCCACGGCTACCCACGCTGGAGGGCGTTGCGGGGCGCGGCGTCCATGACGTCGCGTTCTGGTCCGATGGGACGGCGGATCGCCGCATCTTCTCGTTCCGCAACCGGTTCCTGTATGCGCTCGACGCGGCCACCGGCGAGCCGATCACCGGATTCGGCGCCGACGGCCGCGTCGACCTGACGCCGGAGGGCGCGAACAGCGCCCGCGGCGGGGCGAGCCCGATCGTCGTGGGCGATGTCATCGTCGTGGCGGGAGTGGTGGACGGCGCGGGCGACAGCGGCGTGCGCTGGCGCAACAGCGCGCCGGAGAACGTGCGCGGCTACGACGCCCGAACCGGCGAGTTGCGGTGGACGTTTCACGTCGTGCCGCGCCCCGGGGAGTTCGGCGCCGACACCTGGGGCGGCGGTTCGCTGGAGCTGTCGGGCGACCTCGGGTCATGGTGCTGCCTGAGCGCCGACGAGGATCTCGGCACCGTCCATGTTCCGCTCACCGCGCCGACCGCCGCCTACTACGGCGGTCACCGTCCCGGCGACAACCTCTTCTCGAACAGCCTCGTCGCGTTGAACGCGGCCACCGGCGAGCGGATCTGGCACTTCCAGATGGTTCATCACGACCTGTGGGAGTACGACACGGTGAGGCCCCCGACCCTGGGGGAGATCACCGTCGACGGGCATCGCATCGGCGCCGTGATGCAGCCGAGCAAGACCGGGTTCCTGTACGTCTTCGACCGGGCGACGGGCGAGCCGGTCTGGCCCATCGAGGAGCGCCCCGTGCCTCCATCAACCGTGCCGGGCGAGCGGGCGTCGCCCACCCAGCCGTTCCCGACGAAGCCGCCGCCGTTCGCCCACCAGGGCGTCAGCGAGGAGGATCTGATCGACTTCACGGCGGCACTGGAGGAAGAGGCCCGCAACGTCGCGTCCCGCTTCGTCCTCGGTCCCCTCTTCACACCCCCGACGCTGGCCAGCCACGAGCCGGGCGGGACGGACGGGACCCTGGCCCTCCCCGGCCTCCAGCAGGTTGTCGTCGAGGTGCGTTGCTTGAAGCACCCGGCCTACAGACACCGGGCTCAGATCCGCCAGCGTGGTGGGGCGGGCAGTCCGTCGCGTCGGGAACTCGTCCATGGGCTTATTGTGGAAATGTACATCACGCCGCTTGCCCATCCTGCTTCGGGTTGCCTTGACATCGCCCGTGCGTCTGGGCAACGTGGAGCCGAGACACTGGGATTCGGTGACTTTGCGGCGCCGCCGCGCGGAACGCGGCGGATGGCCGGGACGACGGGAGGACAAGTGGCCACTGTGGGTGAGCACGTTCGAGAACTCCGGGCCTGGTTCGGTGGCCTTCGCCTGGTCTTCGCGGTTTGCGCCGGCCTGCTGTTGGCGGTCGCCGCGATCCCTGCAGCGCAATCCCCCGACCAGGAATGGCGCTACTTCGGCGGTGACGAAGCCTTCACGAGGTACTCGCCGCTCGATCAGATCGATCGCGAAAACGTCGGCGAACTGGAGATCGCCTGGCGCCGGCCGGCCGCGGATCCGGAGTTGCAGGCGGTGTTTCCCGATCTGGGGGTGAACGCCTACCTCAAGTCGACGCCGATCCTGATCGACGGCGTGCTGTACGCCCCGAACGCACATGGGCTGATGGAGGCATTCGATCCCGCGACGGGTGAAACCGTCTGGCGGCAGCCGCCGTTCGCCGCCACCGAGGAGGAGGCGGCGGGCAGCAGCACGCGCGGGGCCGCGCACTGGACCGACGGGACGGCCAGCCGGCTGCTGCTGGTGCGTGGCGGCTACCTGTACGCGCTCGACGCGCGGACGGGCCGGCGGGTCCCCGCGTTCGGCCTCGCCGACCAGGGCCGGGTGGACCTGGACTGGGAGCATGCGCTGGCCGGCGAGTTCAACTGGACGTCGGGGCCGATCATCGTCGGCGATGTCGTCGTGGTGGCAGGCACGACGGGCGGGTCCGGGGACGGCGGCATTGTCCGCGAGGCGGCCCCGGAGGACGTCCGCGGCTTCGATGTCCGCACCGGAGAATTGCTCTGGACATTCCATGTCGTACCGCGCCCGGGCGAGTTCGGGGCGGATACCTGGGGCGATGGCTCCGGCGACTACTCGGGCGATCTGGGATCGTGGTGCTGCCTGACCGCCGACACGGAGCGTGGTCACGTCTACGTGCCGTTGTCGGCGCCGACCGGGATGGTCTATGGCGGCCACCGGCCCGGCGACAACCTCTTCTCGGACAGCCTCGTCGCCCTCGACGCCGCCACCGGCGAGCGGGTGTGGCACTTCCAGATGGTGCACCACGACATCTGGGAGTACGACACGGTCGGGCCGGCCATTCTGGGCGACATCACGGTGGACGGTCGGCGCATCGAGGCGGTGATGCAGCCGAGCAAGACGGCGTTTCTCTACGTTTTCGACCGCGAGGCGGGCGAGCCGGTGTGGCCGATAGAGGAACGCCCGGTGCCGCAGTCGACCGTCCCGGGCGAGCGGACGTCGCCGACGCAGCCGTTCCCGACGAAGCCGCCGCCGTTCGACCGGCAGGGCGTCACGGTCGACGATCTCATCGACTTCACGCCGGAGCTCCGGGCGGCGGCCCTCGAGGCGGTGGAGTCGCTGGTGCTCGGTCCGCTCTTCACGCCGCCCTGGCCGCGCGGCGGCGATCCGGGCGGCAAGCTGGGCACGCTGACGGTCCCCGGCGGCTGGGGGGCGGGCAACTGGCACACCGGCGCATTCGACCCCGAGACGGGGATTTACTACGCGGTGTCCCACACGATGCCGACGGTCTGGAGCGTTTCCCCGACCACGGCCGAGGACGCCACCCTGGCCTGGGCAACCTCCCGCGGCGAAGAGCTGCGCGTGCCGACGCCGCGCCCGCACGGGCTGCCGATCACCAAGCCGCCCTACGGGCGCATCACCGCTCTCGACCTGAACCGCGGCGAGCTGGCGTGGATGGTTCCCAACGGCGACGGGCCGCGCAACCATCCCCTGCTGAGGGATCTCGACCTGCCGCCCCTCGGCATCCCCAACCGCCCGGCGCCGCTCGTCACGGGCAGCCTCCTGTTCCTCGGGGAGGGCAGCGACGCCATCATCGGGACGCAGCGCGGCGAGGGCGA
This sequence comes from uncultured Vicinamibacteraceae bacterium, assembly GCA_964636705.1. GTDB lineage: Bacteria > Acidobacteriota > Vicinamibacteria > Vicinamibacterales > UBA8438 > VXRJ01. Next base: position 11,613 of record CAZWUJ010000039.1, on the reverse strand, counting down.
TCCGTCGGATCCCGAGCAGGATCAGTCGTGGCGCTGGGGCCGGAAGTTCCGGGCCTACGACAAGGCGACGGGCGACGTCATCTGGGAGACCGAACTCCCGGCCGGCACGACGGGCGGTCCGATGACCTATCTGCACGAGGGCCGGCAGTACATCGTGGTCGCGGTCGGCGCGCGCGACGAGATTCCCGAGTGGGTGGCGCTGGCCCTGCCGTAGCCGGGATGATCCACATCGGCACCAGCGGGTGGCACTACCCGACCGGGGAGGGGACCTGGGACGGCATCTTCTATCCGCCGCGGGGCCGCCGCCACCGCCCCCGCGGATTCGACGAGCTGGAGTACTACGCGGAACACTTCGACACGGTCGAGGTGAATTCCACGTTCTACGGCATTCCGCGCCCCTCGGTCACCGAAGGCTGGGCCAAACGGACGCCGGACGACTTCGCGTTCTCGGTCAAGCTCTATCAGCAGTTCACCCACCCGAAGATGTACGCGGCCGCCACCGGCAAGAGCGACACGTGGGTCCAGCCCGGCGACATCGATTCGTTCCGCGAGGCCCTCGCGCCCATCCGCGAATCCGGGAAGCTCGGCGTGCTCCTCGCGCAGTTTCCCCCGAGCTTCAAGAACGACGCGGCGGCGCACGACTATCTGGCCTGGCTGATCGAGGCGCTGTCGGGCCACCCGGTCGCGGTCGAACTGCGCCACCGGAGCTGGAGCGACGACGTCGCCGGCACGCTGCGCCTGCTGAACGGGCTCGGGGCAGCGTGGGTGCAGATCGACGAGCCGAAGTTCCGGCTCTCGATCGAGCAGAACTTCCTCCCGAACGTCGAGACCTTCTATTACATGCGCCTTCATGGCCGCAACGCCCGCAAGTGGTGGCGCCACGACCGGACCGAGGAACGCTACGACTACCACTACTCGGGGGCGGAGCTGACGCCGTTCCGTGACACGGCGGACGCCGCGGCGCGCCTCGTCAAGCGGCTCTACCTCTACATGAACAACCACTTCGCGTCCAAGGCGGTGGCCAACGCGGCCACGCTCAAGCACGAGCTGGGCCTGCCGGTCTCCGGCGTCTACCGCCGGGAGATGGTGGAGCGCTATCCGGAGCTGGAAGGGGTGGTCAGGACCAGCCCCTCGCCCTCGCCGCTATTCAGTTCTTGACTGTTCCGCCCGCGGGTACCATACTCCTTTAACTGGTCGAGCCAAAGGTTTCTCCTGCCGAGGGTTCGCCAGCTCCCGGCGGTTGACCGACGCGCGGGTTGGTTGGCCGCCCGATCTTTGCCATCGTTGAAGGGAGGTCCAGAATGCTCGTACGTCGTGCGCTCGGTATCGTCGTTGTCATTCTCGCCGCCACCGGTGTTTCACCGGAGGTCGTATGGGCTCAGGGAAGCATCGGCGGTCTGGTTTCTGATGAAACCGGCGGCTTGCTCCCCGGCGTTACGGTGGAGGCTTCCAGCCCGGCGCTCATCGAGGGCGCCCGCGTCGGAATCACGGACGGTCAGGGTCGTTACAACATCGTGAACCTGCGGCCCGGGGTCTACACCCTCACCTTCGTCCTGCCCGGGTTCAACACCGTCGTGCGCGACGGCGTTGAACTGGCCGGCGACTCGGCCCTAACCATCAATGCGGCCCTGGGGGTCGGGGCGGTCGAGGAGACCGTGACGGTCACCGGCGAGACACCGGTCATCGACGTGCAGAGCACCCAGCGGACACAGGTGTTGACGCAGGAGGTGCTTGAAGCCATTCCGACCGGACGCAGCCTGTGGTCGATGACCCAGTCGGTCGTAGGCGCGGTCAGCGACTATCCGGACGCCGGCGGGACCCAGGGAATGCACTATCCCAACATCAGCCTGCGCGGGATGGCGGCCGATCAGAACAGCATCGAGATCGACGGGATGGTGGCCAGCACGATCGACAACGCGCCGCAGTACTTCAACACGCAGTTGGTCGAGGAAGCGGTCTACGAGACCAGCGGCTTCAGTGCGGAGACATCGGGTGGCGGCCTGCGGATCAACATGATTCCCAAGGAAGGCGGCAACGAGTTCACCTTCTCCGGATTCGGCGCCTTCGCGGACGGTAGCTGGCAGGCCAGCAACCTGAGTGACCGGTTGCAGCAGTTGGGTATGCGCTCGGTCACGAGCGTCAACCAGATCTGGGATTTCAACCCGGGTCTCGGCGGCCCGCTCGTTCGCAACCGGCTCTGGTTCTTCACGTCGTATCGCCACTGGGGGATGCACCGCCCGATCGGCGGCTCCTACTACGATGACGGCAGCCAGAGCATCGACGACAATCGCATTCAGAGCGGCCTGCTGCGGCTCACCTACCAGGTGAACAACAGCAACAAGCTGTCGGTCTACTACGACAGGATGGACAAGTTCCGCTCGAACGACACGAGCGCGGGTGTCGATCCGGAGACGGCCGGCCGCCGGTGGCTCTCGCCGCACTATGCGACGCAGCAGGCGAAATTCACGTCCACGATTGGATCCAGACTGCTCTTCGAGACGGGTTTCAACGCCGTCTTCCAGCAGTGGTGGGCGACGATGAAGCAGGGGATTCTGCAGCCGCGCGGGTCTACGGGGTGGTACTCGGGTGCGGCCAAGTACGATACGAGCACCGGGGAGCTCTGGAACGCGTACTATCGGAGGCAGGGCACCTTCGAGTCGAGATACGGCGTCCAGAGCTCGCTCGCCTACGTGACCGGCTCGCACTCGTTCAAGGTCGGTTACCGCCTGCAGTTCGGCCACGATGGATTCGCCCGCCAGTCGAACGGCGACCTGCACAGTCAGCGCTACGTCAATGGCGTCCCGGATGCGGTGCGGGTAACCAACTACCCGCTCATCTCGCCGGAGCGGCATGGAGGCCAGAACCTGTTGAACGCCGACCTGGGCGTCTTCGTACAGGACAACTGGACCATCGGCAGGCTGGCATTGAACCTCGGGGTCCGCTGGGAGTACTGGAACGGATCAACCGCGGCGGCCAGCGTGCCGGCCGGCCGGTTCGTTCCCGCCCGCCAGTTCCCGGAACTGAAGAACCTGCCGAACTGGAAGGACTGGGCTCCGAGGCTGGGTGTCGCCTACGATGTCTTCGGGGACGGCCGTACCGCGATCAAGGCCGGTTTCAACCGGTACAACGATCAGGCGGACACGCGGTTCGCGGGCATGTACAACCCGCTTGCCGAGGCCACCGCGACCCTGGACTGGGTCGATCTGAACGGCGACGACATCGCTCAGGACAATGAGATCGACTTCTCGACGCTGCCGTCCGGATTCGGCGGCGCGCGGATCACGAACACGGTGGATCCGGACATCCAGCGTCCCTACGCGCTGGAGTGGCACGGGCAGGTCGAGCACCAGGTGGTACCGGGCCTGCGGGTCGGTTTCGCCTACTACCGCCGGACGCTGAAGGACCTCATCTTCAGCGACAACCTCGACATCGGGCTGGACGACTACACGCCCGTGGAAGTGACGAGCCCGCTCGATGGTTCCCGCTTCATGGTCTACAACGTCAACCCGGATGTTGTGCGGGGCAATCGTGTCGTCGACAGCACTTCCACCGACTCTGACAAACGGGGAGCCTGGTCGGACACCTTCGAAGTGAACGTCAACGGTCAGTTGGGGAACCATGTGATCTACGGCGGCCTCGGCATGCAGAAGTACCGCGAGGCGACGTGTGATTCCCTCGACGATCCGAATACGTTGCGGTTCTGCGATCAGCGCCAGGAGGCGATCCCCTGGCGGGCGCAGGCGAAGATGTCCGGAACGCACCCACTGCCGGGGGACTTCCAGTTCGCGTGGACGCTCTCCAGCGAGCCGGGGCCGATCATGCCGGGAGGACGCGCCAACACACTGAGCTCGGGCTTCAACGGCTCCAACGCGACCTACTGGAGAATCCGGCGCGACACGACCTACGCGGACGGGACGCTGGTTGTGCCCAACATGACGCAGGCGTCGATCAGGGTGCCGCTGGTGTCGCCGGGGACGGAATACCTCGAGAGGTATACGCTGCTCGACGTCAGCCTGTCGCGGGTCTTCCAGACTGCCAACGGGGTCGTGCTGCGGCCGCAGTTCGACATGTTCAACATCGCCAACGCGAGTCCGATCTTCGCGGTTCGCACCGCGGAGTACGGCGCGTCGGCGTACATGCAGCCCTCGCGCACGATGCAGGGGCGTCTGATTCGCATGTCGATGCAGGTCAACTTCTGATGGGTTCGCGTTGCAGGGAAGTGACAGCCCTTTGGGGAGCAGCCGTCCTGATGGCGGTTGCCCTCGGTCCGTCGGCGGCGCTGGCTGAAGAGCTGGCGCCGCCGCCGACGGTGCCGCCCGGTCTGACCCTGGTGGAGGTGGTCCGCGAGTTGCGTTCCTCGTCGGCCCAGTTGCTTTGGAATCGGATTGGGGATGCCGAGGGCCGGACCCTCTTCATCTTCGATGGCGATCAGCCGGGTGTCACCAACTGCGTGGATGACTGCGCGGAGGAATTCCCGCCGCTGCTGGCGGCCCCGGACGCCAAGGCATTCGGCGACTGGTCGCTGGTGTCCCGGCCGTCCGGGAAGATGCAATGGGCGTATCAGTCCCATCCGCTGTACATCTGGTCGCAGGAGCAGGAGCCGGGCGAAGTTGCCACCAACGTGGGGTTGACCGAGACCGCGAACCTCAAACTCGCCGAAGATGCGGCGATGCCCGGGGAGCTGCTTCCTCCGGAAGGCTGGCGGGTTGCTCGTTTCGAGCCGGCCGCATCAGTGACGGTACCGGATGGCATCGACGTCCAGTTGGTGCTGTCGGCGCAGGGCGTCGTTCTGACGGACTTTGCCGGGTACACGCTCTACGGCTTCGACGGCGACGCGACGGACGACGGGCAGACGTGCTCGGATGAAGGCTGCGAGATCGAGTGGTTGCCGATGTTCGCACCGGTGCTCGCGTTGGACGTGGGGGACTTCTCGGTGGTGACCCGCGCGGATGGATCGCGCCAGTGGGCGCACCTGGGCCGGCCACTGTATCGGTATCGCGGCGACCTGCTTCCGGGCGATGTCCACGGGCGGGCTGTCGACAACCGGTGGCAGGTGTCGTTGCTGACGAAGAACTTCCGGCCGCCCGAGGTCGCGGTCAGCTCCCTGGAGGGCTACGGCGACGCCATGTCGGTCCGTGGCCTGACGCTGTACACCGGGTCCGCGTTCCAGAAATACTGGGGCGGGCGCAACCTGCGGGACAGCTTCAAGATCTCCTACCACCGAGGGAAGCGACTGGACACGGAGGCCTGCGCGGATGCCGCGTGCCTTGCGGTCTGGCGGCCGTTCGAGGCGCCGGCGGATGCGGTGTCGCACGGCTTCTGGGAGGTCTTCACGCGTTCGGACGGAAGCCGGCAGTGGGCGTACAAGGGGTACGCCGTCTATACGCATGCGGACGACACGGCGCCCGGTCACAATCGAGGACAGGCCACGTATTCCTTCGCGAGCCTGGAGGGAAGTTCCGACGAGCTTTCCCGGGCGGCCCGTCTGGCGAATCTGGGGAGCGCCTCCGGAGGAGCGGGCGTGTACTGGAACGTCGCGAAGCCATGATCTGGTGAGAGGCCTTGTGGGAGGAGCTATGACTGTTCGCGGAAGCGCTCTTCGACGACGGATGCGGATCGGGCTCGTGGGTGTCTGGCTTCCCGCCATCGTGTTGGCGGGCACTGCGTCGCCTGCTGCCGCCGAGACGCGCGGCTACGCGATCTCGATGATTCACACGGCGACCTATGGGAACACCGATACGTGTCCCGCCGGCATGAACGGGGGGCCGACGGAAATCAAGCAGCGCCGCCTGATGGCCAAGGGCTACAGCGCGGAGGACGCCCTCCGGATCATCGCGAACGACGGCAGGGACGAGGACGGCAACCGCGTCGAGATTCAGGCGCCGGCCGTCTTTGACGGCATCTCGACGAATCCGGCGAACCTGCCCAGCCTCACTCCCGACCCGGGAGTCAACCTGGCGCAGGGTCGGTTCGCCCTTGGCTTCAATCTCAATGGCGAGGTGGAGCCCGACTCGTACGAGCATCCGGAGACCGGCGAGCGGGGCATCGACAACCAGATGTGGCGGGTGCTGGGTTGCTACGACGTCTACACCATCCGTCGGCCGGTGCGTCCCTACAACGAGGACATCGCCTGGGATACCGCGCTGGATTCCATGCCGGCGTGGTTGATGTCGGTTACCGGCGAGGATCTCGACAGCGACGGGGACGTCACGGTGACCTTCGATCGGGCGCTGAACGTGGCGATGCGAGACACGCATGGCGGACTGCTCCCCGGTGCGACGTACGTCATCGATCCCGACCCGCGCTCGCATAGCGAGTTCAGGGGCCGTATCGAAGACGGGATTCTCACCATCGAGCCGGGAGAATTCGCCATGCAGGGCGAGTCCCAGTTCTACGCGGTTCTCCGCTTCACGAACACGCAACTGCGCCTGCGGATGCACGCCGACGGCAGTGCGAGCGGGATCATCGGCGGCTACCAGCCGTGGAAGGACTACTACACCTACCTGGCCATTCGCGGAGAGGGGACCGCGCAGGTCGATCTGCCCGCGGTGTACTACGCGATGAACCGCGAGGCTGATGGTGTGCCGGATCCGGTGACCGGCGAGAATACCGGGATCTCCGCCGCCTACTTCATTGAAGCGATTCCTGCGTTCCATACGAAGCTCTCGGGAGAGGTCGTGGCGGCGTCCGTGGGCACCGGACCGAGGTACAACGGGACGGCGGTGCACTACGACTCCGACACGGAAGGTCAGTGATGGGGAGGTTTGACATGCAGTGGCGCTCTCGCTTGGCGTTGTTCCTGGCGGGGTTGGTTCTTGCCGCTTCATTGGCGCCGGTAGTCGCTGCCGCCGAGGAGAGGACGCTCGTTCGGCTGACGCAGGCCCAGTACCAGCGAGCGATCCACGAGCTCTTCGGCGCCAGTATTGAAGTGGGGGAGAACGTCGCCAGCGTCGGCGTTCGCGACCGGGGCTTGCTGGCGGTAGGGACGCGGAGGCAGACGCTGAGTGCGGCGGAGCTGGAGAGCTATGAGGCTCTGGGGCAGCGAATCGCCGCCCAGGTGGTCGATCCCAGCCGCAGGGCCACCCTGATACCGTGCAGCCCGCAGTCGGAGACCGCACCGGATGCCGACTGCGCCGCGCAGTTCATTTCCAGAGCGGGATTGTTCCTGTTCCGCCGGCCGCTGACCGAGGCGGAAACCAACCTGTACGTGGGTGTGGCGGAAACGGCGACGAACACGCTCGATGACTTCTATTCGGGATTGAGCGCGGCGCTGGCCGGGATGCTCGTGGCTCCGGAGTTCCTCTTCCGGGTCGAGAACAGCGAAGCGGATCCCGCGGAACCGGAGAAGCTGCGGCTAGATGCCTTCTCGCGCGCGTCCCGGCTCAGTTTCTTCCTGTGGGACAGTCCGCCGGACGGCCAGCTTCTGGCCGCGGCGGAGTCGGGAGAGTTGCTGACCCCCGAAGGGCTGAATCGGCAGGTCGAGAGGTTGCTGGCGTCGCCCCGGCTCGAGGACGGGTTGCGCGCGTTCTTCTCCGACATGCTGCACTTCGACGCCTTCAGGACGCTGTCCATCGATACGAACATCTTCCCGCGGTTCACGAAGAACGTGGAGGATGACGCGCGGGAGCAGACCCTTCGAACGATCGCCGATCACCTGCTCAACAAGAACGGTGACTACCGTGATCTGTTCGTCACCCGCGACACGTTCCTGACGCCGGCGCTTGCCGCGATCTACGGCGTGCCCCTGGCGCGGTCGCAGGAACTGGGCGGCGCCGTACCATGGGTGCGCTATCAGTTTCCCGAGGGTGACAGCCGGGTGGGCTTGCTTTCCCACGTGAGCTTCCTGTCCCTGCACTCTCATCCCGGGCGGTCGTCGCCGACGCTGAGGGGCGCTGCGGTGCGGGAGATTTTCCTGTGCCAGACCGTTCCACCGCCGCCGCCGGACGTCGACTTCAGCCTGGTTGAAGACACGGACAACCCCAACATGCGGACCGTGCGCGAGCGCCTGACGGAACACCGGACCAATCCGGTGTGCGCGGGCTGCCACAGTCTCACGGATCCGATCGGGCTCAGCCTGGAAGTATTCGATGCCGCCAGCGTGTACCGGACGACGGAAAACGGCGCGCCGATCGATACCAGCGGCGAGCTCAGCGGAAACGCCTATGAAGGCGTCGTCGACATGGCGGCAATTCTCCGGGATGAGCCCCAGGTCGCGTCCTGCGTCATCAACCGCGCCTTCTCGTACGGCACGGCGAGGGGGGCGACCCGTACAGAGCGGACCTGGCTTGGCGACGTGCAGGCGGAACTCTCGACCCAGGGTCTGAGGTGGCGTGATCTCATGCGAACGATCATCCACGGTCCGGATTTCTTCACGGTGATTGCCGGCTGACGCGAATACAGTTCTTGGACGGATCAGGAGGAAAGAGATGAGTGCATCGAAGATTGGCCGTCGGACGGTGCTGCGTGGGTTTCTGCAGGGTGGTACCGCGGTAGCGCTCGGCCTGCCGGTCCTGGAGTGTTTCCTGAACACCAATGGGACGGCATACGCGGCGTCGCGCACGGCGCTGCCAGCCTGTTTCGGTTCCTGGTTCTGGGGGCTCGGCCTCACGCCGAGTCTCTGGGTGCCCGAGACCGCGGGCGCCAACTACGAGCTTCCCGAGCACCTGAAGGTCCTGAAGCCGGTGCAGGACAAGATCAACCTCTACAGCGGGGTACAGGTCTTTCTCGACGGCAAAGTGAATCAGAACCACTACTCGGGCGCCCAGGGTCAGATGACCGGTGTGGTTTCGAGGAACGGCAGCGACTATTCGACGAGCCTCGACACCGTCATCGGCGACCACATCGGGAGAGGCACGAGGTTCCGCTCCCTCGAAGTGACGTGCGACGGCGACAGCAGCAACACGTGGAGTGCGCGCGGGTCCAGTGGCATGAACCCGTCGGAAGTGTCGCCTCTCGCGTTGTACAAGCGCATCTTTAGCGATGGTTTCCGAGATCCCAATTCCGCGGAGTTCGAGCCCGACCCGGCCGTCATGGTGCGCCACAGCGTGCTCTCCGCCGTGTCCGAACAGCGGAAGGCGCTCATGTCGTCGGTCTCCACCACGGACCGCGAGCGGCTGGACGAGTACTTCTCGTCGGTGCGTGATCTGGAGCAGAAGCTCGCGTTCGAGCTCGACAGACCGCCGGAGCTGCCGTCCTGCACCGTTCCCGGTGAGCAACCGGAGGACATCGGGACGATGGTTGCCCAGGTGGAGCAGACGCAGAAACAGTTCGCCCAGTTGCTGGCGCACGCTCTGTCGTGTGGCCAGACCCGGATCTTCAATCTCACGCTCGGCGACGCGTTCTCGCGGCTGCGCAATCCGGGTGACGTCAACGTCTATCACTCGCTGACCCACGAAGAGCGTGTCGATCCGGAGCTCGGGTATCAAGTGCAGTGCAAGTGGCTCGCCGAGAAGTCGATGGAATTCTTCAAGGACTTCGTGCAGGCGCTCGACGCGATCAAGGAAGGCGAGGGCTCGCTGCTCGACAGGACCGTGGTCTTCGCGTTCACGGATCACGGCGAAGCCCGCATGCACTCCATGAAGCGCTACCCGGTCTTCACCGCCGGCAGCGGGGGTGGGCGAATGAAGACCGGCCTGCACGTGGCCGCGGAAGGCGACGCGGCGACACGCGTCGGCTTCACGGTGCAGCAGGCGCTTGGCGTGACGAACGGAAGTTGGGGGACCGAGTCCAACCGCGTCACGAGGCCCTACAGCGAGGTGTTGGTCTGAGGCCACTGCGCGAGTGCCAGGGAGGTCGATGATGGGTCCACGATGCCGCGGGTGCGTGGCTGCGTACGGAGTTGCCGTCCTCGTTGCGGTCGCCATCGGGCCGTCCGCAGCCCTGGGCGAGGAGTCGGTGGCGCCTCCGACCGTGCCGCCGGGTCTGACCCTGGTCGAGGTGGTTCGGGAACTGGAATTCTCGATCGCCCTCGTGTTGTGGAATCGGATCGGAGATTCCGACGGCCGGACCCTGTTCATCTCGGAGGGTGATCAACCGGGGATTTCCAACTGCGTGGACGACTGCGCGGAGGAGTTCCCGCCGCTGCTGGCGGCCCCGGGCGCGAAGGCGTTCGGCGACTGGTCACTGGTGCCCCGCGCCTCGGGGAAGATGCAGTGGGCGTACCAATCCCATCCGCTGTACACCTGGTCGCAGGAGGCAGAGCCCGGAGAGGTCGCCACCAACGTAGGGTTGACGGAAACCGCGAATCAGAAGCTCGCGCAGAACGCAACGATGGCGGGGTCGCTGATGCCTCCCGACGGGTGGCGGGTGGCCCGTTTCGAACCTGGCGCAACGATGGCGGTACCGGATGGCATCGATGTCCGCCTGGTGTCGTCGGCGCAGGGAGTCGTTCTGACGGACTTTGCCGGTTACACGCTCTACGCGTTCAACGGCGATGTCGCGGAAGACGGTCAGACGTGCTCGGATGCGGGCTGCGAGATCGAGTGGTCGCCGGTGCTCGCACCCGCGCTCGCGTTGGACGTGGGGGATTTCTCCGTCGTGACCCGCCCGGATGGGTCGCGCCAGTGGGCCTACCTGGGGCAGCCGCTCTATAGGTACAGCGGCGACCTGCTTCCGGGCGACGTGCACGGGCGGGCGGTTGACGACCGGTGGCACGTGACGTTGGTCACGCAGAACTTCCGGCCGCCGGATGTCGCCGTGAACGCCCTGGAAGGCTATGGCGACGTCTTGTCGGCGGACGGCATGACCTTGTACACCGGGTCACCGTTCATGAAGGTCTGGGGTGGACGCAACCTGCGGGACACCTACAAGAAGGCCTACTTCCGCGGGAAGAAGCTGGGTGCCGACGCCTGTGTGGATCAGGCGTGCCTGGAGGTCTGGCAACCGCTGGAGGCGCCGGCGGATGCGGTGTCGCACGGCTTCTGGGAGGTCTTCACGCGGCCGGATGGGACCCGGCAGTGGGCGTACAAGGGCTTTGGCGTGTATACCTACGCTGGCGACACGGCGCCGGGCCAGAACCGGGGGCAGGCCACCTACACCTTTGCGAGCCTGGAGGGGAATCCTGAGGAACTGGCCCGCGCGCTGTTCCTGGCCGAGCTTGGAAACGCTCAGGGCGGAGCCGGGATCTATTGGAACGTGGCCAAGCCCTGACAGGTAGAATCTGGAATCGAGTCGTCGGCAGGTTGATGAGGGGAGCGGACAGCATGAAACGTCTGGTAGTGATGGTGATGGCGCTGGCGTTGCTCAGTGCGGCGCCGGTCTTCGGCCAGGAGATCACGGTAACCGGCGAGTTGGTCGACCACGCGTGCTTCATTCGCACCGGTGACGATGGCCGAGGAATTGACCACGCTGCTTGCGCCATTGCGTGCGCGCAAATCGGCCAGCCGGTCGGATTGGTGACCGAGGATGGTGACGTCTATGTCATGGCCGGCACGGTAACGGACGACAACAACGCCCTTCTGGTGCCGCACATGAGCCACATCGTCGAAGTGACGGGTGTGGTCACCGAAGGGAACGGGGTCACGACCCTCACGGCGGACGAAGTCACGCACATCTCGGAACCTTAGTACTAGCTACCATAAATACGTAAACGTATATTAGATGCTATCATGCATC
>CAZWUJ010000038.1:0-31232 GCA_964636705.1 uncultured Vicinamibacteraceae bacterium | reverse complement strand
AGAACGTGGGCTGATTGAAGCCCGCGGCGCTCTGCACCAGCCCCTCGCCGGCGGATAGGTTGCGGGCGACGTCGATGTAGTTCATCGAGTCGCCCGTGACCCGGCGGTCGAAGGTGATCGAGCGCCAGCCGAAGACGCCCACATGCCCCACGAACAGCAGTGCGAGTAGAACGGCGACGGTGCGTGAGGTCCGACTGTCGCCGAGGAAGCGGCCGGCTGCCCTGCCGACCGCCGCGTCGCCATCCTCCAGCGAGGAACCGGTTCCCGGCGAAGCGGACAGACCGAGCGGGCCCGCGATACCGACTCGGAATGCCGTTCCCGACACGCGGAAGGCGCTTGCCCAATAGGGGCCGTAGATCGAGCTCGGCCCGACACGCATCCAGGCCAGCGTTGCCAGCCAAGCGAGCGTCAGACCGATGCCCGCAATCCAGAGCGTCGCGGTAATCGTCTCCAGCCACGCCACCCCGTACGCCAACCGGACGTCAACGGTATCGGGTGGTTCGTGAAACAGGCGATACGCCGGGAGAGGACGCGGGCGCCCAGCCGGCGGCGCCCACTCCATCCGCAGGTTGAACGCACCTCCGCGCTGCTCGTAGTCGACGCGGATCTCGTGGATGCCCCGGGCCAGCCGCAGTGTGCGGACCAGCGTATGCATGTCGGCCGGCGGCGTCCGCCGAATCACCAGCTCGCCGTCCAGCCAGACGTCGAGCCGGTCGTCACCCGCCGCGTGGAGCTCGACTTCCGCCGCTTCGGGTAGGTGCCAGAAACCGGTCCAGCGCGCGCTGAAGAACCGGTGCGGGAGATCGGGATCGTCGTCCAGGAAGTCGAGGTTGATTGCGGCGCTCACGTCGTCGAGGAGCGGTGTGCCGTTGAAGCCGATGGCGGGAAACACCTGCCGCCGGAGCCCGGTCCGGTCCTCCATACTCAGGCTCAACAAAAACAACAGGACGGTCAGCCCCGCGGCCGCGCCGAGGCAAGCCCCGCCCACGCGGCGAAGCCACTGGCCGTCGAGCCGGGGAAGACGACTGCCTACAGCCACGGATCAATCGATGGAAACCCGCTTGTCATCGGCATTCGGCGCGATACAGCCTGCCGCGCCGGGTCTCCCTGACGGCGTGTGCCGAGCATCCGCGGGCCTGGATTGCCTCGACTACCTGCGTTTCGGTATTTCCGGTGCGGAAACCGACGTACCAGACACGTTCCGGTCTCGACTCTGCCATAAACCGTTCGACCGACGGCACCTCCGAAGGTCCCCGGAACAAGTAGTGCGTCCGGCTACGCCCAATGGTCGCCATCGTGCCGTGGCTATGCCGGTCGGACGCCGTGATCGTGACCGGCCAGTCGCCGTAGAACGCGACCAGGAAGGCGCCGGTCGGTGAGAGGATCAGGCCATCTCCCGGCTGCAGGTTCGCCGAGAGATGATCCACCAGGTGCACGTCGTCAACGTCGAAGTACTCCACCAGCAATGGGCGCGTCACGGCGACGACCATGACCAGGATCGCCACCGCCAGCCGGATGAGCCTGCGTCCCGGCAGCGCCTGCGTGGCAAGGTGCACGCCAACTGCAAACAGACAAATCGACAGCGGAAACGCGAAGATGTCCGGGCGCCCCGTTCCCAGCGGGTAGACCTGCAAGGCGCTCGCGGTTACGAACGCTGCGTAGAAGCCCAGAATGGCGAGCCCCAGGAACCGGGTGCGGCGCCGCGCCAACAACCAGACGACGCCGAGGCCCAGGAACGGCAGCGGCCAGGAAAACGTGACCGGATTCGTCAGTTCGCCCTGCCCCCAGCTCGGCAGCCCCAGTTCCAGCATGCGGCGTCCGTTTCTCGCAAGGAATCCCCAGGCGATGCCCGCCGACTCCAGTGGCATGAACCCAGTCGCGAAGTCGCTTCGCACGATCGTGTTGGATCGAGCCCTTAGGAACAGATAGGCGACCAGTACGGCGGTGTTGTACGCGACGGCGCTCAACAGGATCCTGATCGTCCGCGGCCGGTCGCGACGCCAGCCGCGCAAGGCGAGTGCCGCACCGAGGTTGACGGTCGGGAAACTCAAGAAGACGGACGCCACCGAAAAGAACGCGGCAACTCCGCCTCCGACGGCCACCCACCCGAACAACCGCGGGCTGCTGGCATCCGGGTTTCGCAAGAGGTGTGCCGCCGCGAGCAGGAACAGCGCGGTCACCAGGAAGACGAACGGATACTGGTGGACGAATACCGTGTAATGCGCCAACAGGGGGTTGAGCGCGGTGAGCGCGGCAGCCAGGATCGCCAGTCCATAGTCGCGTGTCACTGAATGCACCACCAGCGCCATCACCGGAATGGATACGATCCCGCAGACGAACGGAAGCAGTTGAAGCGACCATTCCGGATCCGGAAACAGGGCGTAGAGTCCCCGCCAGATAAGGAAGGGACCCGGGGCGACGTGGATCGGAGCGGTAAGCATGCTCCACACGTCCTCACTCCGCACGATGGCGGCGTAGACGAGGTCGTCTGCCCAAAGTGACTCGGGATTCCAACCCGGCAGTCGCGCGATCGCGGCTTGCGCCGCGATCAAGGCGACCGCCGATACCGTTGCAACCCGGAGGCCTCTGACTGCGTATCGCCAGGGCGCCAGTCCGTAGCGGTCCCTTGCCAGCCACGCGCGCCGCACCCCGACGCCGGCCACCGTCAGGAGCGGCGCCACCCAAAGCAGCGCGACCGACCAGCCCAACCATGCGGCCCATTGCGCGAGTCGCACATCGTCCAGCGACGGCGGGCGCTGAAACAGCCGATGCTCCGCGAACGGCCGCAGCCGGTCGAACGGCCGCGACCAGCGCAAGTCCAGCTCGTAGGCGCCCGCCTCCTGCTCGTACTCGATGAGCAGCATGTGCGCGCCAGCCTCGAGCTCGACGGTCTCAGCCATCCGGTGCATCTGGTCCGGCGGATAGCGCCGCAGCACCAGCTCGCCGTCGATGTGGACACTCAGCCGGTCGTCGCCGACGCCGTGGATCTGGATCGAGCCGCCGTCCGGAACGTACCAGTAGCCTCTCCACCGGGCGCTGAAATTCCGCCGCGGAAAGCGCTCGTCCTCTTCCAGGAAGTCGAGCGAGATGCCATCGCTCACCTCGGTGCGGAGCGGCGGCGCGGCAAAGCGGTTCACCGGAAAGAGCTGCCGCTGCAGCCCGGTCCGTTCCGCCGCCTGCGGTCCGACCACCAGCCATGCCGCCGTGCACGCCAGGGCGACCCCCCCGTACGCACCAATACCCCACAGTACCCAGCGGCCACGCTTCCTGTCGTGACACGCGGCCCGAAGCTGCTCCATTAGCATTCTGGAGAGGGGCCGTGGAGCCATTCCGGCCGAATCCTACCGCGTGCCCCGGAAGAGACGGTAGTCGGTGCTGGCCCGGACGGTTCTGACTGAATAGCCCGCATCTGTCATTGCGGCGACGGCCCGATCGGACCGCAGGCGATGGCCGAGATACCACACCCGATCGGACGACCGCCACTGGTGAAGGAACTCGGCCGCGATCTCGCCGTCTCTGCCGCTCCGCGGCAGGTAAAGCGTCCGGTCGCGCGCGACCGTGACCGCGATCCCCGACGAGCTGCTCTCCGCGGGCCCCGTGGTCACCGGCCACGGTCCGTAGAAGGCGGCCAGGTACGCCCCGCTGACGGATAGCAACACGGGGTCGTCCTCGTGCGCGCTTGCAGCCAGGTGATGGACCAGTGGCGCGCCATTGGTGTCCCAGTACCCCACCCCTACTGGCCGGACGAGGGCGAATGCCACCACAACAGCGGCCACTGCCACCCGCGCTGCGCGCGCGCGTGGCAGCGCGGCGGTCGCCGCATGGACGCCAATTGCAAAAAGGCAGATCGCGACCGGGAACGAGAAGATATCGGGTCGGCCCAGGCCCAGCGGGTAAATCCAGAGGGCGCTCGCCGCAACCCGCGCGGCATAGATCCCGAGAACCGCGAGACCGAAGAAACGGGTCGCGCGGCGCGCCAGTAACCAGACCAGACCAAGCGCGATGAACGGCAGCGTCCATGACACCTCGCCCGGGTTGAAACTCCACCCCTCGGTCCATCCCGGCAGACTGATCATCAGCAGGCGGCCACCCTGGTCCGCCAGGAAGCTCCAGGCCGCGGCCACGGAGTCGACTGGCATGAACCCGTCCGCGTGGTCGGCCCGGACAATCGGGTTCGAGCGGTTGCGCAGCAGCAACCACGCGGCGGCGACCATCGCGTTGTAGGCCACCGCGCTCCAGACGATGCCAAGCGCCGGCCGCCGGCGCTCCCTCCACGCGCGGGCGGCGTAGAGTACTCCCAGATTGACCACCGGGAAGGTGACAAGAACGACGGGGACCGCGAAGAACGCGGCCATGCCCCCGGCGAGGGCCACGCGCTGGAAGCACTGTGGATCAACGTCGCACCCGTCGCGCACCAACCGTGTTGCAGCCACCAGGAACAGCGCGGTGATGGCCGCTTCGATCGAGTACTGATGGACAAAAACCGTGTAGTGCGCAAGGAGCTGAACGAGAGAGGTGACCGCTCCCGCCAGCAGCGTGATGGCGGCGTCGCCGGTGAGGCGCCAGACGACGAGCGCCGTCAGGGGAATCGCCGCGATGCCGCAGACGAACGGGAGGATCTGGAGCGACAATTCGGGATCAGGAATGAGAGCGTACATCCAGCGCCAGACCACGAGCAGGCCGGGCGCGACATGGGCCGGCGCGGTCACCATGTCGAGGAACCGCTCGGACCGGATAATGGAACCGTAGACCAGGTCGTCGTACCAGAGCGACGGAGGATTCAGGCCGGGGAGGCGCGCCACCGCCGCGCGGAGCACTACGGCGCCCCCCGCCAACACCAGGCCCGCCCGTAGTGCCGCGCTCCCGGTTGCCCGGCGTACCCAGCGGCTGTACGGTCCCACGCCGCGATCGTACAACGGAGGATTGCAATCCCAGGCGGTGGCTTTCTTCGGTAGTATCTGGCCCGTGTGATGATGCCGGTCTGTCCTGGGGAAGCGTTGCCAGGGAGTTTCGCCCAATGAACGCCGACGAAGTCCACAAGATGGCGGCGGTCGAGGCGTCCCACTGGTGGTACGTGGGCACCCGGGAAATCTGTTTCGGGCTACTGCAGCCGCACATCGCGGGTCGCCGACCGCTGCAAATCCTCGACATCGGCTGCGGCACGGGCGGCAACCTGGCCGAGCTGGCCCGGCTGGGGCACGCCCGGGGCCTGGACCTCGATCCACTGTGCGTCGACTACACACGCCGCCGAGGTCTGGACTGCAGCCTCGGCAACATGCTCGATTTCGACGCGCCGCCGGCTTCGGTCGATCTGATCACGTTCTTCGACGTGGCGACGCACCTGGGACGCGATCAGTTTCCGGCGGTGCTTGAGCACGTCGGCGCCGCACTGGCGCCGGGCGGCGTGCTCGCGTTCCGTGAACCCGCGATGCGAATAGCGCGGGGATCGCACGACCGTGCCGTCGACGTCCGCCACCGGTTTACGAAACCTGACGTCTGGCGGTGCCTGGAGGAGGCCGGGTTCGAACCGCTCCGGATCACCTACCTGAACACCCTGCTGTTTCCACCGATCGTGCTGCTGCGGCAGTTGCAGAACGCGCTGGCGCCCACCCGCGCCGTTTCGGACGTCCGCCCCACCCCGGAGCCCTTCAATAGGCTGCTGTTGGGCCTGCTCCGGATCGAGAAGCGACTGCTGCGCTTCACGAGTCTTCCGTTTGGCGTGTCGCTGTTCGCGGTGGCGCGGAAGCGCGATGCCACAATGCAGGGACGCCATACGCGCTTGGCGACGACGACATAGAGTGGTCCCGCTCCCAGACCCTGTGGTGAGATTGAAGCACCTCGCGGCAGGCTACGCCCTGATAGCGGTGACGCTGTCAGCACTCCTGCTGGTCACAGGCACCCGAGCAGCGGAACGGACCGGAATGCATCTCCAGGTGTACTCGGGGCCGGACTTTGCCGGAGAACCGCTGGTCGATCACATCACGCGCGACGTGACGCTCGACTTTCTGGAGGCTGACCCGGAGCTGCCGCGGCGTTTCTTCAGCGCCCGGTGGCGAGGGTATTGGTACGTACCCGAGTCCGGCCGCTACGTCCTGAGCGGCATCGGCGACGACCAGCTCGACGTCTGGGTCGACGGCGAACCGTTGCTGTCGCTCGATCTGCCTGCCGGGGTCGGAACCGGGAGCCGTGAAGTCGAACTGCGCGCCGGCTCCCACGAACTGCTCGTGGAGTACGCCCAACTCGGGGGCGGCTACAACATGCGGCTGCAATGGCAGTCGTACGGCTCCCGAGCGCGCGGATTTGCCAGCCCTCGGCTCTTTCGGGAACCGCCGACACCGTGGGACGTCCGAACCGCGTCTCTCGCGGTGTGGCTTCAGATGCTCGTCGCTCTGATCTGGGCCGCGCCGGTTCTCATGGCCGTAGTGCTCGGGGCGAGGAAATGTCGGGCCGTCTTCTCCCGCATGGGATCCGGTACGACCTTCAGTGTGGACTGGAATGCCACCGTACGCGCCTTGTTGCTATTGGCTGGCGTTGTCGTCGTCGGGCGGGCGTTGGCGGTGCGTCTCCCCGGATTGGATCCTGCGTCGCTCTGGTACGACGACCTGATCATCGCTTCCTCTGTTCGGACGGATTTCTGGAGCATGCTGACCGTCCCACTACACGTCAGTCCGGGGCTCTTGGTGGTCTGGCGAGGGCTGTACGCCGTGTTTCCTGACCCGGAGTGGTCGCTTCAGTTGCTTCCGTTCGTTTGCGGCATCGCGGCCATCCCCCTCATGGCGCTCGTCGTGCGACGCCTGACCGGCGACGATGGGCTTGCCCTGCTCGCGGCGGCGGCGACCGCTCTCAACCCGCTTGTCGCCAACTACAGCGTGTACGTTCATCAGTACACCGTCGAGTTCGTGCTGACGGCGCTCTTTCTACTCGCCGGCGCCCGTCTTTATTCGGGAGGCGAGTCGGATCTCAATTCCCGGCAATTCGCCAGCCTGGCCCTTGCGGCCGGCCTGGCGCCCTGGCTCTCCGTGACGTCGGTGTTCATCAGCTTTCCCCTCGTGAACCTGGCTGCCGCATACGCCATTCGCCACTGGTCCCGAGACCCAAGACGCCTGCAGACGATTCTGTCCGCCGCCGCCATATACAACGTGTTGGTGTTCGTCGCCTACTTGCTGCTGCGGGAACGCTCCAGTCCCGCCATGCGGGCGGAGTTCGTCGGCCACTGGATGCCGACCGAGTCAGTCGGGCAGGGGCTGGTCTTCCTGGCGAACAACGGCCGGCACCTGGCAGAACTGAGCCTGCCTGGCTGGGGCGCCGTGTGGATGCCGGTATTCGGGTTGGGGCTGGCATGGCTTCTGTCGCGCCAGGCGACGCGTTTCCTGGGTTTGGTCATCCTGGGTTTCTACTCCGCTCGCATCGTCGCGAGCGCCTTGTGGGTCTACCCCCTGGGTTACGACCGCGTGGAGATCTTCACGTTCCCCGTCGCGATCTGCCTCTTCGCGGCCAGCGTTCAAGCCGCTACGGCATCGTTTACGAGGTCGGCCGTCGCGCGGCTTGGGGTTGCTGCGATCTTCGTCTGGTTCGCCATTGTCGGCCCCGTGGGCGCGTCGTACTTCAATGTGGCGGACAGGCCGCTGGTCCAGTACCTGTCCGCCGCCGCGCGCCCGAGCGACGCCGTGGTGCTGTCCGAGGGTGGCAGGTATCTGACGGCGTTCTACGGATCCTGGCCAGTTACCCTCCTGGCGGCGCCAGACACCACCCAAGGGAGCGAAGTGCGGCTGGTTCGCGACCACACGCTTCACCTGCCGATGAGCGGGCCTCAGAGACAGGCGCGCCTTGTCCGGCAGTTCCTCGACGCGGCGCCACCGGATCGGGTCTGGTACATGGCCTATCGCACGCGTGGCCCCACGCGCCGAGATGCGGTGATCGAGGCGATTCGGGGGGAAGGGTATACGGTCGAGGAAGCACTCCGGATACCGGGGGGGCAGTTGTATCTTGGCCTCTTGATGGACCGGCCGCGAGGGAACTGACCGCCGTTGCCAGGAGGGGATGGTGGGACGGCTCGCTGTGGTCGGCGGTCACGCCCGCTCAGCGACGACGGCGTAGTCCTGCTCGGCGAACAGCAGCCGGTTGAGCGTCTCGACGTTCCGGTTGAGGACGACGGCCATGCGGGCGAGATCCTCCGTGGGATGTCCTGCCTGGTCGGACGCCGCAGCCGGTGGAAGATCCTCCCTACCGGTCGGTGCGCCGGCTCTTAGTTCGTCTACCTGGCGAAGCCGCTCCTCTTCCGGGTAGGGCGAGCGATAGACGATCCGCGCTTTGCGGAAGCCGGCGGTGCTGACCAGGAACTGCAGCGTCTCCGGGTGCACCGGGCGCGCGTGGGTGAGGTCGCGGATGTAGCTCCGAAAGAAGGCCGACCAGGAAGCGACGTTGATGGTCTCCAGCGCCATTGGCGCACCGGGCCGCAGCTTGCGGTGGGCCGCGTCGATGAACGCGACCAGGCGCGACGGCTCCAGGTGCTCTACCACCTGGGCCGCGAACAGCCCGCCCAGGGCGCCGTCGTCGAGCGCCTCCAGGTGATCCAGCGCATCGCCCTGAACGACGTCCAGGCCGCGTGCACAGCACAACTCCACCATGTCCCCATTGATGTCGACGCCGCTGGCCCGAATGCCCCGTTCCCGAAGCAGATCGAGGAACTCGCCGCGCCCGCAGCCGACATCCAGCACGTCGCTCGCGCCTTCGAAGTACGGCAGGTAGGCGGCGACACGGCCGCGGATCTCATCCATCGAACCGCGGAAACGGTTCTCGAACGCGACGTAGCGGTAGCTCTGGTCGCCGGGAGCCAGCGGAGCGGCGGCCGGCGGCGTGGCGGACGCGGCCGATTCCGCGTCAGCGGCTGCAGCCGGTTCAGCGCGCCCACCCGCGGCAACCTGCGCCGCTCGCGCCGGAAGCGCCGCCATGTCGCGCTTGAGTGCCGCGATCACGTGTTGCCAGGCGTCGATCTCGTCGGACAGGCGATCGAGCCGCGGCAGGACGCGCTTGGCTAGATCGGCGGCGAACTCGGCGCTGTCCTCGTTGATGCGCCGCATCAGGCCGCCCACCTCACGGTCCTTCGTGTCGACGTAGGGCGTAATCTCCTCGGCGAACTGGACGAGCCGGCTCTGAAAGTGGACGAGCCGCTCGTGTTCTTCGCGGACCAGCTCGATGGTGCTGGCCAGGGCGCGGGGAATCTCCCGGTGCATCGCCGCGTTACGGTCGATGTGTTCCAGCAGCGTGGCGTTGAACGCCTTCTGGCGCTCGAACATCGGGGCCACGATGCTGCGGACGCGGGCGCGCAACCGGCCGCGCCAGCCGGGGCCGGCGGGAGGAGCCTCGGCCAGCGGATCGGACAGCGCGTGAAGGGCGGCGACCGTACCGTCGTCGTAGTGAGGCGGCGGATGCGGCAGGTCTCGAAGCTGCTGCAGCGCGTCGGCCAGCGCGGTGAGCGCCTCGTTGTACGCCCGATCCGCCTCCTTGCGCTCGGCGTACAGGCGCTTGAGATCCCCGGGAGAGACCGTGCGCTTGGTCGGGCGCACCTTGATCAGCCTTCGATGCGGAGGGTGTCGAGCACCTGTCGGAGGTGGGGCCCGAAGTCGGTCTTCCCCGGATCGACGAAGCTGCAGAGGGCGATGTCCTCCTCGTCCAGCTCCAGACAGCCCAGCTCTTCCGCGCGTTCGACGTCACCCATCACCAGGGCGCGAAGCATCGGCGTCGGCAGCAGGTCCATCGGCATGACGCGCTCGTACATCCCGATGGGAACGATGGCGCGGGGCGAGCCGTACGTCGACGTTGTCATGTCGAAACGGCGTCCCGGCATGAGCGCGGACACGAAGGTCGGGATGGTGGAGAAGAGATTGAGACCCGGGCCGAGCCAGCCGAGAAGTTCCCGCTCGCGGCCCTCCGCCAGCACCGACACCTGCTGGTGATACCGGCCAAGGTAGCCGTGGATCATACCGGTGGCGGTCCGGCCGGACAGGACCGAACCGGAGATGATGCGCCGCTCGGGCTGGCCGTTGGCGGACGGACCGTCGGCTACTGCGGAGTAGGCGGCCCTTGTCCCGGCGGCGCCGGCGAAGCCGACATTCCCCTCCACCAGCTCGTCGGTCGAGGCGCCGATGCGGGAGCGGAGCAGGCGCGGCTCGGCGACCGGCGGTCCGCCCAGGGCGACGATGCGCGCCACGTCCAGCACGCCGGTTTCGAACAAGCGACCGATGGCGACAGCATCCTGCACGCCGAGGTGCCACACCACCTTGTTGCGGTCCACCGCGTCGAGGGTGTGGATGTGGAAGCCGACGGTGCCGGCGGGATGGATACCGTCGAACACCTCGTGGCGGATGCGATCGTCCTCCGGGACGCGCAGTCCGGGCTCGGGCCCGGTGCAGACGAAGACGGGGCCGTCGGTCAGGCGCGCGAGCGCCGCGAGACCGCGCTCGAGCGGCGCTTCGCAACCGGCCACGATGGCCGGGACGGAGGGACCGAGCGGGTTCGTGTCCATCGCGGTGACGAAGATCGAGTGCGGCCGCATCGCCGGATCCGCGACCCGTCCGAAGGGGCGGGCGCGGAGCGCCGTCCACTGGCCCGACTCGACGAGCAGCGCGCGCACCTCGTCGCCGGTCATCCCGGACGGATGGCGACCCGAGAACGCGCTGAACGACGCCGTCTCCGGCGCGCGTCCCTCCCGTTCGGCGCGGCTCACGTCGATGACGACGGACTGCAGGGCACGGCGGTCGCCCCGGTTGACGGCTACCACGGTGCCGGCCGCGGGCGCCGTGTAGCGCACGTCCGGCATCGTCTTGTCGTCGAAACACAACTGGCCGCGCACGATGTTGTCGCCCGGCGCGACGTGCATGGTGGGGCGCAAGCCGATGTAGTCGGCGGCAACCAGGGCCACGCGGCGCGGCGCTGGTCCGTCGTCGATGCGGTCGGATGGTGCGCCGGTGATGGGGAGGCGCAAGCCGCGCCGCACGCGGTGAACGGGCATCGACGGGATCGTACCGACGCGCCGGGAGCGGCGTCAATTCTGCCGGCGTGGAGGCCGGCGCACCAGTACACGCACAGGTACTGGGGTTCTGGCACAATGGAGCGCATGTCGACGGCGGAATCGCTGGCGCCGGCGCGCGTGAGCGCCCCAGCGGGAGAGTCCGTGCCAGCATCGTCGGTGATGGTGCTGATCCCGGCGCTGAACGAGGCGGCGTCGATTGGCGCGGTCGTGACAGCAGCCCGCCAATGTGCAGCACCACTGGCTGAGATGGACGTCGGCCTCGAGGTGTGCGTCGTCGACGACGGTTCGACGGACCGCACCGGTGCCGTTGCGCGCGAGGCGGGTGCTGGCCACGTGCTGAAGCATTCGCGCAACATGGGTGTCGGCGCGGCGGTCCGAACCGGCCTGATCTATGCACGAACGCGCGGCTTCGGGATGGTGGTGAAGCTGGACGGCGACGGCCAGCACGACCCGGCCGACATTCCGGCGCTGATCCGCCCCATCCTGGACAACCAGGCCGACGTCGTCTACGGGAATCGGTTCCCGCGGATCGACTACCGCATGCCCCTGTACCGGCGCGCCGGCAACGCCACGTTTCGTGGCCTGATGCGCTGGCTCACGGGCTGGGACATCGAGGACTCGCAGCCGGGGATGTTTGCCGTCAACCGGTCGTATCTGACCGTTTCGTTCATCCCGGGGGATTACAACTACACGCAGCAGGTGCTGCTCGACTCGTACCTGAAGGGAATGCGGTTCGAGCAGGCGCCGATCTCCTTCCGCCGGCGGCGGAGCGGCGAGTCGTTCATCTCGCTGCAGTATCCCTTCCGCGTCCTGTCCCAGATCCTGGTGCTGATGGTGATGATCCGCCCGCTGAGGGTCTTCCTGCCGCTCGCCGGGTTCTTTCTGGGCGCCGGCGCGGTGATCGGCACCGTGGAATTGGGCATGTGGGCAGCCGGCATCGCAGAGCGCCCGATCGAGCATGTCAACCTCGTGCTCGGACTCGCGATGTTCGGCCTCAACACCGGCTTCTTCGGCCTTCTCGCCGAGGCCATTGCCCGCCGGAGTTCGTAGCGTTGGTGAAGCTGATCATCCAGATCCCCTGCCTCAACGAGGCGGCGACGCTCCCCGAGACCCTTGCCGATCTGCCGCGCGAGATCCCGGGCATCGACACGATCGAGCTGCTCGTCATAGACGACGGCTCGACCGACGGCACGACCGAAGTGGCGCGCGCGGAGGGGGTGCACCACGTCGTCCGCTTCCGGGCGCACAAGGGACTTGCCGCCGCGTTCATGGCGGGCCTCGACGCCGCCGTCCGCGCCGGCGCCGACTACATCGTCAACACCGACGCCGACAACCAGTACTCCGGGGCCGACATCCCGAAGCTGCTGCAGCCGCTGCTCGACGGAACCGCGGACGTCGTGATCGGCGACCGCAACATCCGCGAGATCCGCCATATGCCGCTGGTCCGCCGCTGGCTGCAACGAATTGGCAGTTGGGTGGTGCGGCAGGTGTCGGATACGCGCATTCCAGATACCACCAGCGGATTCCGCGCCTACACGCGCGAGGCGGCGTTACGCCAGACGGTTGTCTCGGATTTCTCGTACACCATCGAGACGATCATTCAGGCCGGCAAGAAGCGGATGGCGATTGCCCACGTCGAGGTGGCGACCAACCGGAAGACCCGGCCCTCGCGCCTCTTCGACAGCACCTTCACCTACCTCAAGAAGTCGGCCGCGACCATTGTCCGCATCTATACGCAGTACGAGCCACTGAAGGTCTTCTCTGTCGCCGGGACTCTCATCTTCGCGGCCGGGTTCGCCATCTCGATCCGGTTCCTCCTCTATTACCTCGAGGGCGGCGGCACCGGCCGCGTGCAGTCGCTCATCCTGGCTGCCGTCCTGATGATCGTCGGCTTCCAGGTGGTGCTGATCGGCCTCGTCGCCGATGTCATCGCAGCCAACCGGAAGCTGACCGAGGAGTTGCTGTATCGCGTCCGCTCGCTGGAGCTCTCCTCCACCAGGGACTCGGCACCGACGGATGACGGTGGCGGCGCCGGATGACATCCAGCCCGCCGCGCCACACGGTCGTCATCGCCACCTCGTCGTACCCGCGCTTTCCGGGCGATCTCACGGGGACCGCGGTCGAGCCGATCGCGCGCGGCGTCGCGGAACGCGGGCACGCCGTGCATGTGGTCGCTCCCTGGCATCCCCTGGTGCGACGCGGCGACATGGAGGACGGCATCCACTACCACTTCTACCGCTACGCGCCGGTCCCGGCCCTGAATGTGTTCGGCTACGCCGGCTCGCTCCGGGCAGATGTCTCGATGAAGGGCGCGGCCTACGCGGCAGCGCCATTCGCCGTCCTGGCCGGGATGCGCATGGTGCGCCGCGTCGTGCGCGAGCACGGGGCGACCCTGATCCATGCTCATTGGGCGATCCCGAGCGGGGTGATTGCCGCGGCCGCAGCAGGCGACCTGCCACTGGTCATCAGTCTGCACGGCTCCGACATCTTCGTGGCTGAACGTAACGGGCTGGCACGATTGGCGGCGCGCCGCGCGTTCCGGCGGGCCGACCGGGTAACCGGCTGCAGCGCCGACCTGCGCGACCGCGCGGTTGCCCTCGGCGCCGACGACAGTCGCGCGGAAACCCTGCTGCACGGCGTGGACGCCAGCCGGTTCACGCCGAACGTTGAGAAGCGGGCGCGCGTACGCGCGGAACATGGCATTGGGGCTGACGATCCCATCGTTTTCGCGGTGGGGCGCCTCGTCCGCAAGAAAGGATTCGAGTACCTGATCGATGCCGTTGCGGCGCTGGCCCCGCGCCATCCCCGGCTGCGGCTCGTCATCGCGGGCGGTGGCGATCTCGACGCGGAGTTGCGCGAGCGGGCGGCGGCGGGCGGCGTGACCGACCGTGTCCTGTTCCTCGGGTCCGTGGCGCACGGCACGGTTGCCGACTGGCTGGCCGCCGCCGACATCTCCGCCGCGCCGTCGGTGGTGGACGATGCGGGCAACGTCGACGGGCTGCCGAACACGGTGCTCGAAGCGCTCGCGTCGGCAACACCGGTGGTGGCCACGCTGGCCGGCGGCATTGGGGCCGTGGCGGTCCACGGCGAGACCGCGCTCATCGTCCCGGAGCGGGACGCCGCGGCGCTCGCCAGCGCCATCGAGACCCTCGTGCAGGATCCCGCACTGGGGGCACGGATCGGCCAAACCGCCCGGCAGAGAATGCAGAC
This sequence comes from uncultured Vicinamibacteraceae bacterium, assembly GCA_964636705.1. GTDB lineage: Bacteria > Acidobacteriota > Vicinamibacteria > Vicinamibacterales > UBA8438 > VXRJ01. Next base: position 16,990 of record CAZWUJ010000038.1, on the reverse strand, counting down.
CGAACAGACCTGGGCGCGCGTCGCGGAGCGATTCGAGCAGGCCTACACCCTGGCCGCGGAACATCGCGCGTCATTGTCCTGATACGCAGACCCAAGTGCGCGGACTACCACTGGTCCGCCGGCCTCCAGGCCGGCATTCCCTCGGCTGGTCTGCACCCAAAGACCTCTTGCGCATGTCCTAACATTGACCGTAGCCATGAACGTGACTTTCGACATTGACGAGTCCGTCTTGCGGCGTCTACGGGACGAGGCGGAGCGCCGCGGCACCACGATTTCCGTCTTGGTGGAGGCGGGGCTTCGCCACGTGCTGACGGCGAGAGAACCCACGTCCCGCGTGGAAGCAACCCTTCCACCCCTTCCGACTTGGCGAAGTGGAGGCTTCCGGGTCGACATCGCCGACCGCGACGCCCTGTCAAGGATCGACGAAGACACGTAGGCGGTTGCGGGGGACTCGAACCCCAGGAACATGGCGTCGTACTCTACGCAGTGATCGCCGAGACCGCTCTTGCTCTTGCCGGCCGGGAGGCCGGCGGACCGGGCCTGCTGCAACGGGCCTGCGCACAAGTACGGTTGATGTAGGCTAACTCACCATGTGGCGCGTCGCGCTGGCCCTGCCACTTCTGATCTGGCTGCCGGGCTTCTTGCTCTACCGGCTGCCCCACGGGAACCGCACGCTTCGCGCTGCGCTGCCCGCGGAAGAACGGCTGTTCTGGGCGGTAGTGCTAAGCGCGGTCGTCTCGTCCGTCGTGGCCCTGGCACTCGCGGGGACGGGGGCGTACAGCCTCGACCGGGTCCTCCTGGTCAACTTTGCACTCTGCGTCGTGTTGGCCGTTTCGGGGCGCGGCGACCTTCGCCTCGGCCGCGAGGCCGCGCCGGTCACGCGCGCCGCCGCCGCACCGGCCGTCCTTCTGCTGCTCGCTGCCGGCGTTTTCTTCTTCGTGCCGCCCGCCGAGTACATCAATGGAGGGCGCGACCCGGCCGTCTACATCGCCGAGGGTGTCCAACTGTCGAGAACGGGATCGTTCTTCTCGGAAGACCCGCTGGTCCGCGACCTGCCACCCGAGTTTCGCGACGAGTTCTTCATCCCGGTCAGGCGGCCGGGCATCGCCTACGACCTGCGTTTCCTTGGCTTCATCATCGCCGACATGGACCGGGGTATGGTCGTGGGGCAGTTCCCCCATTTCTACGCCGTCTGGATCGCTATGGCGTACGAGTTGACCGGCTTGACCGGAGCTCGCTACGTACATGGCTTCTGGGCGATCGGAGGTGTCCTGGCGGTCTACTTTCTCGGCGCGGCGCTGTTCGGCCGCCGCGCCGCGTTCGCTGCGGCAGGACTGCTCGCACTCAACGTCGCACAGATCTGGTTCGCCCGCTACTTCATCAGCGAGCCGTTCCTGCAAGCACTCATCTTCGCTGCCTTGCTTGCGTTCGTCCGGTCGCAGGACAAGCAGCCGCAGTTCTTTGGCCCGATCGCTGGGAGCCTGGCCGGTCTGACCGTGGTCGTCAACCTGACCGCCACCGTTGGGATTGCGGCCCTGGCGGCAGCGGCCATCGCCGCACGACTTCTGGGCGGCAGCCTACGGGTTTCCTTTCTCCTCCCGTTGTTCACCGTCAGCGCTGGCGCCGTCGTCTACTACGCAACCGTCTTGCAGCACTACGCGATGGCGGAACCGATCCGGGCCGCTACCGGACGGCAACCAATCCTGATCCTTGCGGTGACCGTCATCGCATTGATCGCTGGGATCGCGTTCGTCCGCACCGCAGGCCCGCGTATCGCCCGTCTACTGAATCACTGGCTGCCTCCGCTCACCCTCGGCGCGGTTCTGACGCTGGTCGTCTACGCTCTCTTCTTCCGGGAAGCGCGAAGCATCTGGACGCAGTACCCCCCCCTCGAAGAAGAAGGCATCGTCACCTTCACCTTGTATTACCTGCAGCCGCTCGGCCTGGCAGCGGCGCTTGCCGGGTGGGCAATGGTCTCGGGGGCGCGGTTCGGCCGCGCGTTGCCCTTCCTTGCCGTCGTGGGGGCCTACGCGCTGTTCTTGTTCTATGACCCGCGCATCACTCCCGACCACTTCTGGGCAGCGAGGCGCTATGTCCCGGTGCTTCTGCCGGGTGCGCTGCTACTGGCCGGCGCCGCCGCGTTCATGACGGTCGGAGGGACTGCGCGCCGTTGGCTGACGTGGTGTTCCGCGCCGCGAGCCACGGCGGCGCGCGCCGTCGCGGGCGGTCTCGTGTTGTTCGTGCTGGCCGTGCAGTACGGCGCCGCCACGCGCCCGGTCCTCCGCCACACGGAGCACGCCGGCATGATTCCCGCCGTCGCATCGTTCGCGCAGCGCATCGGGCCGGACGATCTGCTCGTGACCTCAGGTCGCAATGCGTCGGACGCGCAGACCCTCGCCTTGCCGCTTAACTACCTCTACGACCTGAACGTCCTGCCCCTGCGCTTCAACGATCCCGATCCCAAGGTATTCGCCGCGTTTCTCGGTTGGGCCCACCAGCGTTATGACCGCGTCCTGTTCATGGGGGATGGGAGCAGCATTGTGCTTACTCGCCAGATGACACCGAAGCTGATCAGCACGGAGCGGTTCAGCGTGCCGTTCTACGACCGGGCGCTGCGAGGGTACCCCCAGGCGGTCGATTCGTGGGAGTTCGACTTCGGCATCTACGAGCTGCTGCCGGAGCCGGTCCCGCCCGGACCCGTCGACATCGACATCGGGTCGGGTTTCGACCTCTACGTCGACAACATGCATGCGAAGGATGCGTCGAACGAAGGACGGTCGTTCCGCTGGACGCGCGGGCGATCCACCGTCTGGATAGTCGGCACGCACCCGGAGGCCAGAGAACTGATCCTGACTCTGTCCGGAAGGGTGGAACAGGCCGGCATCGCGCCAGTGCAGATCGTGCTGAACGATCGGCTCCTCGCCACACTGTCGCCAGCCGACGGTTACCAGCGCTACACCGTGCCGATTCCTCCTGACCTTGCCCTCGATATGGCCGAGCGCAACGAGGCGTCAGAATTGCGCATCGAGACCGAGCCATGGGTGCCAAGCGACCTACTCGGCTTGCCCGACGACCGCATATTGGGGATCAGACTCGACCGCGTCGTGATCCGCTGACCGGTCCACCAGCCCCGGTCCGCCGGCCACCAAGCCGGCACCGTACTGGTCCGCCGGCCTCCAGGCCGGCATTCCGCCTACAACCGCCGCCAACAAGGTACGATTCGCCGACGGCAAGCAACGTGTTCCGGTACCTCCAGATCGACAACCGCCACGAACGGTGGCTCGTGGCCGCCGCCGACTTGGCGCTGGCCCCCTGGGCGGCGATCAACCGTTGGCGCCAGCCTGCGGCGGACGACGAAACGCCGCCCAAGCGGGTGCTTCTGTTTCGGTTGGAACGGATCGGCGACCTGTTGATGACGCTCGACGCAATCGGCGCCGTCCGGACGCGCCTACCCGAAGCGGAACTGCATCTCGTGGTCGGAGGCTGGAACGCGCCGCTGGCCCACTGCATCCGGGCCATCGATGCAGTCGAGACTCTTGACGTCCCGTGGCTGTCTCGAGAAAGACCCGGCTCGACCCTGCGCGCCACGGTCGCCCAATCAGCCGCCTGGCGCCGTCGCGGCTATGACCTCGCGATCAACTTCGAGCCGGACATCCGAAGCAATGCCCTTCTCGCGGCGAGCGGCGCCCCGCAGCGCATCGGCTACGCGAGCGGCGGCGGCGGCGGCTTCCTCACCGACGCGCTCGACTACGACCGGACCATCCACTCGGCGGCGAACGCCCAGCGCCTGGTGGACCGGGCGCTGCCGGCCCAGCGCGACACGCCGACGGCCGTGTCATCGGACCGCATGGCGTTCCTCATTCCGAGTGCGGCGCGCGAGACGGCGGAACGGCTTCTGGCCGCGCACGACGGGCGCGGACCGCTGATAGGCATCAACCCGGGCGCCGGACGTCTGGTAAAGGAATGGCCGCCGGAGCGTTTCGCCGCGGTCGCGGCGGCGCTCGCGGCAGGCGACCGCGCCACGATCGTCCTGCTCGGTGGCGAAGGAGACCGTCGGCAGGCTGAGATAGTCCGGCGGGCGCTTCCGTCCCACGTCCCGCTGATCGACCTCGTCGGCCAAGCGCCGCTCGTCGACCTTGCGGCGGTACTAACGCGGCTGTCGTTGCTGATCACCGGCGACACCGGCCCGGCGCACCTGGCCGCCACGGTCGAGGCGCCCGTCGTCGCCATCTTCGGGCCGACCGATCCGAATCGCTACCGGCCAATGACGGCGCACGCAGCAGTGGTGCATGCCGATCTCTGGTGCCGTCCGTGCGGTCGCCTGCGGCGACCTCCGGAGCGGTGCACGCACGGTTCTCCTGACTGTCTGACCGGGGTGGAAACCGACGCCGTTGTTGCTGCCGCCCGACGCGTGATGGTGCCAAGATAGTGTGCTTTACTTGTGCCGGCCTGGAGGCCGGCGCACCATGAATTCACCGAGTCCACGTCCCGGCCTCAGCATCTTCTTTCCGGCCTACAACGATGCCGGCACCATCGCCAGCATGGTGGTCGCGGCGGAGCTGACCGCCCGCAAGCTAACGGACGACTACGAGATCATCGTCGTCAACGACGCCAGCCGCGACTGGACACCGCAGGTGCTGGAGGAACTGACGCGCGTCTATCCCCGCCTGCGTATCGTGACGCACGCCCAGAACGGCGGCTACGGCGCGGCGCTCCGCTCCGGCTTCCGGGCGGCAACGAAGCCCCTCGTGTTCTACACCGATGGCGACGCGCAGTACGACCCGCGCGAATTGACGCTGCTCTGGCGCCGCATGATGGACGAGCCGGAACTCGACGTCGTGAACGGCTACAAGATCAGCCGGTCGGATCCGTTCCACCGGGTGGTCATCGGCCGCATCTATCACCACACGGTGCGCCTGATGTTTGGCCTCCGCCTGCGCGATGTCGACTGCGACTTCCGCCTGATGCGGCGCGCCATCTTCGAGCGGGTGACCCTGACGAAGAACAGCGGCGTCATTTGCCTCGAGATGATGAAGAAGGTGCAGGACGCCGGTTTCCGAATCGCGGAGGTCCCCGTCCACCACTTCCATCGCGCCTACGGCGTCTCGCAGTTCTTCAACCTGGCGCGGGTCGTCCGGGTGGGCTTCGACGTCCTGCGGCTCTGGTACGTCCTGGTGATCCGCCGCAGCCATCTCGCCGTCAGCGACCCCGCCGACGACGTATCTACTCTGTAAACCAGGGAACCACGACGCCGTCGAGCGCGAGAATGATCGCGGCGTAGCGCAGGCCGCGCCCAATCGCCACGAGCACGCAGAACGGGACGATCCCGACGCGCATCACCCCGGCCCCAACAGTAAGCCCGTCGCCGAGACCGGGGATCCAGGTAAGGAGCAGCGACCAGACGCCGTAGCGCTGGAACCAGGTCTGCGCCCGGTCGAGCTGGCGCGGACTGGCAGGGAACCAGCGATGCTCGCGGAACCGTTCAACAAAGCGTCCGAGCCACCAGAAGAGCACGGCGCCCAAGGTGCTGCCCGCAGTCGCCGCCCCCACCAGGCCGAGCCACGCCGCGCCCCCCGCGACCGCCGCGGCGAGGGCCGCGTCCGCCACGAGCGGGACGACAGTCGCAGCGAGGAAGGCCGACGCGAAGGCGGTCAGGTAGAGCACTTCACGCCCTGACAAGAGCTCCGGCGTAGAGATCCAGCAGCCGGTCCATGACGGCCGGCCATGAGAACTTCCGCTCGACGAAGGCGCGCCCCGCCTCGCCCATCGCCGGCAGACGCGCCGGATTCGACAGGGCGGCGGCAATGGCGCGGGCCAGCGCACCGGCGTCACCGGGCGGAACGAGCCACCCGGTGACCCCCTGCTGCACCTTGTCCGGGATTCCGCCGGCGGCGCTGGCGACCACCGCGCAACGGTGCGCCATCGCCTCGAGGGTGACGAGCGAGCTCCCCTCGTAGAGCGTCGGATGGACGAAGAGCGTTGCGTCCGCATACCACCGATGCACGGCATCGTCCGCCAGGCGCCCGGCGAAGTGGACCCGGTCGCCCAGGCCGGCCGCCCGCGCCTGCCGCTTCAGGGCGGTGCGGCGCGGCCCGTCGCCGACGAGCACGAGTTGCCATCGCGGCGCGTGCGGCTCGACCGAAAGCCGCGACAGCGCCTCAATGAACACGTGGAAGCCCTTGTTCGCTTCGAGGCGGCCGACCGCGAGGAGCAGCGCACTCTCTCCGTCTCGGCGGGGACTCTCCCTCCGGTTCGCTCCCGCACCGGATCCGCTCCCACTCGAGGTCCCGGTGGCGGAAGACGCCAGCGAGTCCAGAGCGTCGAGGTCGACGGCATTCGGAATCACACGTAGCCGCTCGTCTTCGACGCCAAGGTGGGTCCGCACCACCGGCGCCAGCACCTCGTCGGTCGCAATCACCCGGTCGGCCGCATCGGAGCAGGCCCGCACGGCTGCCCGCAACGGCCCGTAGGCGAGGGTCTTCAGCCGCGCGCGCGAAGGGTCGGTGCCGCCGAACTCCTCCAGGCCCTGGGGATTGAAGACAAACGGCACCGTCCCGAGCCGATCCCGCGCCCGCGCCCGCGCATAGCCCAGCGCGCTCGCCCCCAGTCCATGGACGATCTGGACGCCGCCCGCCTCCACCAGCCTTTGCGCCACCCTCCCCGCGCGGCGCCCGAAGTAGGGATAGGCGGTTATGCGATCGAGGATTGTCGTCCCGCGCCGCCCGGCGAACGGAAACGTGACGTAGGGCACGAACCGCGCTTCGAACCGCCCGTCGGCGCGGGCGTCCTCCAGGCCGGGCAGCGCTGCCCCGGCGTCTGCCTCCGCCGACCGCGGCGGCGGCGTCACCAGCGTGACGCGGACGCCACGCCGCACGAGGTGCCGCGTCATGTCCGCGACGTGCCGTTCCAGGCCCCCGACGCCGTGCCAGGGCGCCACCGCCCGCGCCGTTACCACGATCCGCAGCCGCTCGGGGTTCACGAGGGCCCACCGACCGCCGCCGGCCCGGTGCGATCGACGGCGCGGTCACCCGTGCGATCGACGGCCCGATCGATCAGTGACGCGTACAGCGCTTCGTGCTGTTCCGCGACCACATCGGCATCGAACACCGCATCCACGCGCCGCCGCGCCGCCGCGCCCAGGCGCGCCGCCAGTGCCGGGTCGTGACGCAGCCGGCGCGCGTGCGCCCGCAGTTCGTCCATGGATCGGGCGAGCAGTCCCGTCTCCTCGTGCACGACGACATCGCCGACCCCGCCGGTCCGCATCGCCGCGATCGGACACCCGAGGGCGCTCGCCTCGATAAGCACACGCCCAAGCGGCTCCGGCCAGGTTGACGGGAAGATCAGCATGGCGGCGTGACGCATCCACCGGAGCAGCTCCGGCCGCTCCAGCCAGCCGAGAAACCGGACCTCCCGCCGGTGTGCGCGAGCGCCGGCCTCCATATCGGCCCGGGCGGGGCCGTCGCCCGCCACCACCAGGGGCAGACCGAGATCGGAAGTCACCGGAAGCAGGTCAGCAGCCCCCTTGTTGGTGGCCAGCTTTCCCGCAAAAAGGACGTACGGCCGGCATTCCGGTGTCTCCCACTGCTCCGCCTCGGCGCGAATCGCCGGTGCGTCGACCGGATTCGGAATGGTGGTGATGGATGTCGCCTCGGGTTCGTCCAGCCGATCCCGCAGCGTCTCTTCCACCGCCCGGCTGATGGCGATCAGCGCGTCCGCCCCGGCCAGCGCCCGCCGCTTCCGCCGGAGGTTGGAGCCCATGTACGGGATGAATGGCATCGCGAGCGGCCACGCCGCGCCGCTGCGCGGACGCACGCAGTAGGTCATCCGGCGGGGGGTGCAACCGGGACAGACGGCCGCCGCCTCCGGGTTCAGCATCAGGTCCGTCCAATAGCAGATCGGCCAGTAGTCGCGGATGGTGCAGACGATCGGAACGCCCGCCCTACGCGCCGCCGCCACGCCGGGCGGAGCGCCCAGGGCGTGCTGCGCGTGCACCAGTTCGATCCGCTGATCGCGAATCACCTTGTGCAGCCAGTTGGCGAAGCGCGGCCACAACCGTTCGTTCCGGAACCAGCTCCTGGCGAACGGAATCCCGAGCTCCATCGAGAAGAACGGGATCGGGCGGAAGCCGTCGAATTCCTGCGGCTCGGTGGTTCTGGAGCCGCCCAGGCGCGGCTGGACTATGGTCAGTTCGTGCCCGCGCGCGCGGAGGCCGCGGGCCAGCTCGTAGGCGCTCCAGCCGCTGCCGCCGCAAATGGGAGGAAAGACGTCCGTGACAATCAGCAGGCGCATCGCATGTCAACTGCCCCCGCGCCGGTCACGAGCGGCCTCGATTGCCGCAGCCAGGTGTTCGCAGTGGCGGTCCCAGCTGTAGTCGCGCACCGCCCGGGCGCGCGCCGCGGCCCCCAGTCGTTGCCGCAACGCCAGGTCGCACAGCCGCTCGATCGCGCCGGCCAGCGCGGCGGGATCGTCCGGATCGTACAGGACGCCTTCCCGTTCGTGCTCGACCAGGCTCGCAATCCGCTCGATTGCCGGGGCCACCACCGGCAGGCCCGAAGCCAGGTATTCGAACAGCTTCAGCGGCGACCAGAAGAAGCCGAGCGAGAGCGGCGGGTGTCGCGCGACGTCGAACGGCGCCGCCCCTACGTCGGCGGCGGCCAGGCACGCCGGCATCGCCTCGTGCGCCACCGGGCCCATGCACGAGACGCCGTCGAGTCGCTGCGCTGCGTCACGCACGGCCGCGAGTTCCGGACCATCGCCGATGAGCACCGCATCGACGTCGTCGCGGCCATGCTCGCGGAGCCGCCGCATCCCGTCGACCAGAAGCGCCGCGCCGTGCCACGCGCGGAACGCCCCGGCGAAGACCACGAGGGTGCGGGCAGACGGCCGGCGCTCGAAGGGAACGTCACCGGTCGCCGCGTCCGGGGTGAAGCGCCCCGTGTCGGCGCCCCACTCCAGGCGCACGACGCGCTCCGGCGGCACCCACGCCGGCAGGATGTCCGTCTGCGGTGTCACGAACAGGTCGGCGTTCCGACACTGCCAGTCGCGCCAGCGCCGCATCGGTTCGACGAGCAGGGCCCGGTCGATGCGCCGCTTCGCGGAACCGGGATAGTCGATGACGGGCGCGTTGACCTCCAGCATCGTCAGCGCGCCGACCGCCTGCGCCGCGCGCACGCCCTCACCGCCGAAGTTGAAGTAGCGCTCGATGACCACGTCAGGCTGGATCCGCTGCGCCAGCGCGCGGACGCGCGGCGCAAGGGCCCAGCGCAGCCGACGGGCGCCCAGGGGCGGGGGCAGGTCGATCCAGGTGGCGCCGTCGTCGGGGAAGGGACCGTCGCCGCGCGTCACCGCGACGTGCACGTCGTGGCCGAGGGCGGCCAGACCGCGCGCGACGGCCGTCACATGCACCGATCCGCCGACGCGGCCCGGCACCTGCTGGTCGGTGGCGACGTAGAGGATGGTCACGCGTCTCCAGCGGGTTCGACGAGCTTCACGCCCGTGCTCCGGGCAGCGTTGCGCAGACCCCGGTCAAGGGTTGCCAGCGGCAGACCCTCGCGCATGGCGATATCGAGATACGCCGCGTCGTGGGCGGTGAGGCCGAAGTCCCGGCCGAGGGCGATGCGCCGGCCGACGGCGGCGGTTGGCTCGCAGGCGTACTCGACGATGTCGAGCGTCTCCAGCAGCGTGACGAACCGTTGGACGCCGGCTTCGGTGATGCTGCCCACGTGAACGCCCACGGCGAGCGCATCCGCCACCTCCACGGACCAGTTGCCCGGCACCACCACGGTCTCGAAGGCCAGGGACTCCAGAATGGCGTCCGCCTCGGCGTTGTGTTTGTCCGGAAAGACCCAGGCGAGCACGACGGCCGCTTCGACGACGATCCCGGTCAATAGCCCCGCCCGTCCTCGATGGCGTCCCTGACGGTGTAGCGACCCCCCTTCGCCTGCTTGCGCAGTTCGCGCATTTCCTGGACCACCTCCCGGTGACTCGGCCGGGCACGTTGGCTCTGGCCGGTCGGGGGGGTGAGCCGGGCGACCGGGACGCCATTCTTGGTGATGGTGATCGTCTCGCCCCGGGCGACGCGCGCGAGCAGCGCCGAGAGATGTGTCTTGGCCTCGAAGGTGCCGACGCTCGACTTCTCTATATCGCGCTCCGCCATTTGACTAGACTAGTCTAGCAGATACCTGTTAAGGGGTCTCTTTCTTGGCGGCTGCTTCGCAGCCTCGACGCGGTTAAGATTCGGCCGCGGTTCTGGTCCACTTCCCGCGGCCGCCCCTGCGAGTCCAGCACGCGTCGCGCGCAAACCCGCCGCATTCGAGGTGCAGCATGACGCCGAATGCGATAGCCTGTCGAAAGGAACTACGATGTCTGCCGAACTCGTGGGGATCATCAGTGTCGGTGTCGGGCTGGCGCTCGCACTCTTCGCTCTCTGGGGCTTGAGCCTGAAACCACTTCAGGCCAACGTGGAGGCACTCCGCACCAACCTGACGGAGACGAACCGCTGGGTGCGGGAACTGGGCGACCGAATGACTCGGCTTGAGGCCGTAGTCGCTACAAGGGACGAGCGGCATCATCTGGCCGAGCGCGTCTCGCGGCTGGAGGTCGCGCTCACCGGCGGCATTCGCCGCGATACCTCGGCGAGCGAGTAACTCAATCTTCGAAGAGACCCGGCTGCCCCGTCGCCTTCCTGAACGCCGCGGTCGACAGCTCGGGATGCCGTGAGGGGATGCCGGCCTGCTTGCGGGCCGCGTGAAACATGGTGGCGATGGTGTCGGCCCAGACACCGGAGCCGCGCATCCGCTCCCCGAACGCGGGGGCGGTGAGCTTCCCGCGCAAGTCCCGGATCCGGTTCAGGACCTTGTGCTTCCGGTCGGGAAAGTGCTCGTCGAGCCAGGCCTCGAACAGGTCCTTCACGCCGTAGGGCAGCCGCAGCATGATGAAGTGCGCGTACTGCGCGCCGGCGTCCGCCGCCTGCTTGAGGATGGGCGCCATCTCGTGGTCCGTGAGACCGGGCACGATGGGGGCGATGCTGACGCCGGCGGGAACGCCCCTGTCGCAGAGTTGCGCCAGCGCCTCGAAGCGTCGCTCGGCGGTTGCGGCGCGCGGCTCCATCGCGCGCCGCACACCTTCGTCGAGCGTGGTGATGGAAAGGGTGACGCTGACGCAGCGGTGGGCTCCCAGCACGGCCAGGACATCGAGGTCGCGGGTGACCAGCGCGCTCTTCGTGATGACGCCCACCGGGTTGCGGAACTCGGCGAGCACTTCCAGGCACCGTCGCGTGAGCCGCAGCCGGCGCTCGATCGGCTGGTAGGGATCCGTCACCCCGCTCATCGCCAGCAAACGGGGCTTCCAGGAGCGGTGCGACAGCTCGGCCCGCAGTAGTTCAGGCGCGCGCGGCTTGACGAAGATGCGCGTCTCGAAGTCGAGCCCGGCGGACAGGCCGAGGTACTCGTGGGTGGGCCGGGCGTAACAGTAGATGCAGCCGTGCTCGCAGCCGCGGTAGGGATTGACGCTGCGGTCGAACGGCACGTCGGGACTGTCGTTCGACGTGATGATCGACCGGGAGGCGTCGTGGAAGTAGAGCGTTGGCTCGCCGTGCAGGGGCTCGGTGTCGTCCGGGTCGGCGGGAGCGTCCAGATACCCGGCGGGGCCGCCGGCGTCCGGATCGGGCTCGACGTGCAGGACTTCGAAGCGCCCCGGTGGATTCTGCGTCGCGCCGCGCGGGTTCCGGGGCGACGCGCCGTGGCGCGTTGCTGGGGTGCAACCCCCGTGGTACGCTCCCGTGGTGGTCCGGACGGCGCTCATTGTCCTATTGTTAGCGTACCTTCCGGGCGCGCTGATCTTCCGGTTGCCCGTCGCCGGACGCTCGCGACGGGCCGCACTTACCGCCGAGGAGCGCGGGTTCTGGGCGGTCGCCATCAGCCTGGCGCTGTCTTCCGTCATAGCGTTCACGCTCGCGGCGATCGGTTGGTTTCAGCTCGAACGCCTCCTCCTGATCAACGGCGGGATCAGCCTCGCCATCGGTCTGGTCTGGCGGACGAGACTGCGCTTCGGCGGAGACGCGCCGCGACCGACCCGAACCGCCGCCGCCCCGGTTGCACTGGTGCTGCTGGCCGCCGGGATCTTCTTTTTCGTCCCGCCCGCGGAATACATCAACAGCGACCGGGACCCGGCGGTCTACGTCAACGCGGGGATCCAGTTGGCGCGGAACGGATCGTTCTACATCGACGACCCGATGGTCCGATCCGTGCCGCCCGAGTACCGCGAGCTCTTCTGGACGCCCCACGAAGCACCGTTCGACACGACGAGGTTCCTCGGGTTCTACGTCCTCGACCAGGACGCCGGGACCGTAGTCGGCCAGTTCCCGCACCTGTATCCCGTGTGGATCGCGATCGCCTACGAGACGTACGGCCTCACCGGGGCCCGCTACGTACACGGACTCTGGGGGCTGCTAGGCGTGCTCGCCGTCTACCTGACCGGGGTCAGATTGTTTGGGCGCCGCGCCGCCTTCGCGGGCGCCGTTCTTCTGGCGGCTAGCGTCGCCCAGGTGTGGTTCGCCCGCTACTTCTGCACCGAGATGCTCTTCCAGGCGCTGGCGTTCAGCGGAGTGCTTGCCTACACTCGCGCGCATGCGGACGGCGACCGGTTCTTTGCGCCGATTGCGGCGATCCTGTTTGGATTGACCCCGTTCCTGCACATCACGGGCGTCGTAGCCGTCGGCGCCCTCGGCCTCGCCGCTCTCCTGGGCCGCTACGGCGGCCAGCCCGTCCTGGCCTCGTTCGTGCTGCCGCTGGCGGCGGCGGCTGGCCTTGCGGTGCTGTACTACCTGACGATGATGGCGGCGTACATACCCTTCTGGTACATCCGCGCGCTCCGGCCGGAGCATGTCGTCGCAATCGCCGGCGCCCTTGCGGTAGTCGTTCTGGCGTTCGCGGCCAGCCGTCCGGGGTTCGCGGCACAGGTCAGGAGGCGGCTGCCACCTGCGGCCACCGCGGCGCTCTGGATCCTCGCTGCCTACGCCCTCTTCATCCGAGTGAAGGGAGGACTCCCGGCGATGCGCGACCCGGCCGCGCTCTACCCCGAGGGCCTTTACAGCTACACGTTCTACTACCTGCAACCGCTGGGGCTGGCCGCGGCGCTCACCGGGTGGGCGGTCGTTTCGCGGCGGCGATTCTGGCCGTCCTGGGGCTTCCTCGCTCTCGCGGCCGCGTTCGCGGTGTTTTTCTTCTACGACCCGCGCATCACGCCCGACCACTTCTGGGCGGGACGGCGCTACGTGTCGGTCATCCTTCCTGCCTCCCTGCTGCTCATTGGAGCCGCCGCGTTCACGCCGGCACCGTTGCCGGAGTGGCGCTGGCTGGCCTGGACCCGCGGCCCTGCCGCCGCGCGCCTGCGCCTGGCGGTGGGCGTCGTACTGATTGCCGCGCTAGGCTGGCAGTATGCACAGGCCACCCGACCGATCCTGCGCCACGTCGAGCACGCGGGCGTGATCCCGACCGTCGAGGGCCTGGCCGGGCGGTTCTCCGCGGACGACCTCCTGTTGTTCGGAAACCGGGGTGTCAGCGACGCGCAGGCGTTCGCCCTCCCGCTTGCCTACGTCTATGCCCGGAACGTGCTGTCGCTCCGCGAGTGGGAGCCGGACCCGAAGCTCCTGCGGCAGTTCCTCGACTGGGCCGGCACCCACTACGCGCGCGTCTTCTTCATCGGCGGCGCCACCGCGCTCCACTCCTCCGTCACCGGCGCCGACCTGGTGAGCCGCGAACATGCCCGGATCCCGCACTACGACCGGACGCTGAACGCGTATCCCAACGGGTCCGTCAACTGGGAGTTCGACTACGGCATCTACGACCTTCTGGTGGATCCGCTGCCAACCGGCCCCTTCGATCTCGATGTCGGCGGCGACGACGATCTGCAGGTGCTGGGAATGCACCCGCGGGCGCTGAACGAACGTGGCGTGACCTACCGCTGGACCACGGCGGCGTCGGTCGTGTGGGTGGCCGGAACGCTACCGGAAGCGCACGAAGTCACCTTCTACCTCAGCAGTGGAGGCCGGCCGGAGGCGGCCGGCGTGGCCGCGGTGGACGTGTCTCTCGCCGGCCAGTCGCTCGGCACGATCACCGTGGCCGACGACCGGTTCCAGGAATACACCCTGGCCATCCCGCCCGCACTCGCGGAGGCAATCGCCGCCGATCCGGCGGCAGCCGAGCTACGGCTCGAGACCGTACCCTGGGTTCCGCTGCAGGTGCTCGGCATCCCGGACCAGCGTGAGCTGGGAGTGATGATCGACCGCGTGCACGTGCAGTAGCCGCGCGTCGGCGAGTTCATGACGGCTCCACGACCTCGGTGAGCAGGGCTTCTATTCTCTCCGCCCTTCGCGCCCAGGTGTAGTTGGCCACCTCGTCGAACGCGGCCTGCGCCAGCCGATCCGCCAGCGCAGGATCGTCCAGAACACCGCGAATCCCTGCCGCGAGAGCCTCGACGCTTCCCGGCTCGACGAGGCGGGCGCTACGGCCGTCTGAGACTACCTCTCGCGTGGAAGCCAGATCGAAGGCCACGATCGGCCGGCCCGCCGCCATGTAGTCGAACAGTTTCATGGCCGACGCGTACTTCGTATATGGCGCGTCAATGAGGGGCTGCACGAGTACGTCCGCGTCGCGCAGGCGCGGTAGCACCTCGTCCGGCGGCACGAGGCCGGTGAAGGTCACGCGCTCCGTCAGGCCGAGGGCCGACGTCAATGCCCGAAGGCGTTCACCGTCCGCCGCGTCTCTTGGGTGGCCGCCGATGATCAACCCGCGGACGCCGGGAAGGAGGGCCAACGCTTCGAGCAGGAGGTGGGCGCCATTGTAGGGATAGAAATGCCCCGCGTAAGCAACCACCGGCGGCCGGTCGCCGCGCGAGTACGGTTCGTAGCGACGGGCCGGGTCGAGACGTACGCCGTTGGGCGCGGTAACGGCTCGCGAGCGATGGCCGAAGTGCGCCTCCAGATCGCCGGCGAGCGCCTGCGTCGTCGTGACGTAGCCCTCCGCGCCGCGCCAGACACGCCGTTCCCGCCGCCACAAGCGCCGTAGTTTGAACCTCCCGGCGGCAGAAAGCCCGGTGACCAGTTCCGGCAGGTTCGCGGCGAACGCGGGCCGGAAGTTGTGGGATTCGTAGACCACGGGCGGCCGGAGCGCGGCTGGCCAACGGAGCGCCGTGCTCGCCAGGATCAACTCTGGCGTATAGACCACGTCCCAGCGCCGACGCTGCAACACGCGCTGCGCCAGACGCGACAGGTACCCGACTCGCCGAAGCGCTGGCGGGCCGAAGACTGGCGCCCGGTCGATCCTGATGCGCGCAGTCGGCGGCACGCCGTAGTAGGCCAGCGGATCCCGCGGCGGGACCGCGGTGTCGGGTCGCACCAGCATATGGACGCTGTGGCCCCGCGCCGCCAACGCGGCACACGTCTCCATCGTGTGCACCCCGTTGGCCCGCTCCAGTGGAAAGCGAATGTCGGCAGCGTACAGGATGGTCACTGCGCGCCGGACGGCTCGTCGTAGCGTTCCGGGTCGAGGTAGAACGAGCGGCGATCGAAGAGGTAGCGGTACGCGAGCGACGGCAGGACGCGCGGCAGCACGAACGCCGTCGTATAGGCGTTGCGGGGCAGCTCCACGCGCCCGCGGTCCATCAACTGGGCGCCGTACTGCGCCATCAGGCCGAGGTTCCAGATGACCCCGACGATGGCCACCGCCGCCACCGCCCGCCGCCAGATGGGGCGTTGCGCCAGCTTGAACAGCGCGGCGAGCCCGATCACCAGGATGATCGTCGTCCCGATGAAGCGCCGCTGGCCGTAGGTCCCGGACAGCTCCCACCGCAGGATGGAACCCGCGATATAGGCCTGCGACGCGAACATCGCGAGCAGGCAGATGCCGATCCGCCGTGCCCGCGCGTCGCCCCGGCCATCGCCGGACCAAGTGAACCAGGCCAAACCGCCGACCGCCACCAAGGCCAGCGGCGTCCAGAAGAAGAAGCCGTGATTCGGGTGAAGGAGCACGTCGAAGAAATGCGGCGCGTGCCATAGCATCCGGTCGTCGAGGGTGTAGGGCGTGGTGAGCTGGCCGTAGAGGGTCTGGTAAATCAACAACTGCGGCGAGTAGCAGAGCAGCGAGAACGCAGCTCCCGCCGTAACCCGCAGGGCCAGCGTCCCCACGCGCCCCCAGTCGACGGCCCGGGCCGCGCTGACGACCGACCAGAGGTAATCGATGGCCGGTCCGACCACGAAGAAGACCGCCTGCTCGCGCACCATCACCATCAGCGCGCAGACGGCGCCCAGCCCCATCAGGCCGCCGAGCGACCACGTCTCGCGCACGCGCAGCCAGACCGCGACGAACAGTGCCGCCGCGAACGCGCCGCAGGCATGGCTGAAGCCGGGGGCGATGTACATGTAGTGCAGCAGAGGCGTGCCGAGCCAGATGGCGAGTCCGGCGGGATGCGCCTCCCCCACCAGGCGGCGCGCGGTCACGATGGCGATGCAAATCGCCAGGAAGCCGTAGAACGCGGAGCCGAACGTGACGGCGCGCAGGTAAGGCCTGGAGTAGCCGTCGGCCGGCACCTCCGATCCGAACGCGCGGCGGATGCGCGTCGTGACGTCGGCGACGGCGTAGAACGGCGACCAGAGGATCGCCGGTCCCACCGTCCAGTAGCTGTAGCGGAGCCCGGTGGCGGTCTCGCGCACCAGGTAGCTCTCGTAGAAGGTCCAGGCGACGGCAATGCCGCGGTCGTAGAAGTAGCGGTACTCGTTGTCGAACGAGACATCGTGGTCGAACCAGAGCGACCGGAGGTTGGCGAAATAGCCGACCTCGTCCGATGCATACAGGCGCGGTGTGATGGCGGGGAGCGCGAGAATGAACAGCAGGACCGGCACCATCCACTGCCGGCTGTGGCCCAGGAAGGACCGGCCCGCGCGTGCCGTCGTCATCGGCCGTGAGTATAGCGGTTAGCCGTTGTCATCCCCCCG
>CAZWUJ010000037.1:26220-32926 GCA_964636705.1 uncultured Vicinamibacteraceae bacterium | reverse complement strand
CTTCGCCGATGCCGCCTGAATACGTTGCCGAACTTATGACCCAGCGGTACTTAGCCACGTTGGGTCGGAGCAGTCTCCGCCGGAGTCTCCCGGTGCGTGAAGAGGAGGGCGAAGAGCACCAGGACGACGGCGGCCCAGACGGCGGGAATGGGCCATATCTCGGACCACGCGTGGCCACCGCCGGTCGTCGCGTAGGCGTCGACGATGCGGCCGGAGAGCCAGGTGCCGATGAAGCCGCCGACGCCATAGGTGATCAGCGTGATAAAGCCCTGGGCCGCCGCGCGCAGATCCGCGGGCGCCTTCCTGTCGACGTAGATCTGCCCGGTTACGAAGAAGAAGTCGTAGCAGATCCCGTGGAGGAGGATTCCGCCGTAGAGCATCCACATGCCCCCGCCCGGATCGCCGTAGGCGAAGAGGACGTAGCGGGCCGCCCAGGCGAGCATGCCGATCAGCAGCAGGTTCTTGACGCCGAAGCGGATCAGGAACCAGGGCATCAGCAGCATGAAGCCGATCTCCGACATCTGGCCGAGGGTCATCTTGCCGGCCGCGTTCTCGACGCCGATCTCGTTCAGGAAGAGGTTCGTGAACGCGTAGTAAAACTGCAGCGGGATGCAGACCAGAAACGAACCGAGGACGAATACCGCGAACGCACGCTCGCGCAACAGGCGAAGCGCGTCCAGTCCGAGCACGTCGCGCGCCGTTACCCGGTCGGCCGCCTTCGCGGGAGGGGTGTGCGGCAGCACGAGGCAGTAGAGGCCGAGGGCGACCGAGACTGCGGCGCCGATCTGCATCGGGCGCGCTGTCGCTTCGAGACCGAGAAAGCCGACGACGAGCCCGGCGACGATCCAGCCGATGGTGCCGAGTACGCGCACTCCGGGGAATTCGCGGCCGGGATCGGTCATCTGCCGGAAGGAAATCGAGTTGGTGAGCGCCAGCGTCGGCATGTAGAGGAGCGAGTAGGCGAGCAGAACGAGGTACATCGCGCCGAACGAGGTTTGGAGTGAGGCGGCAAAGAGGACCACGCCGCCGAGCACATGGACGACGGCCAGCAGCCGCTCGGTCGCGAAGTAACGGTCCGCCACCATCCCCACGAAGAACGGCGAGACAATCGCGCCGATCGCGGTGGTACCGACCACCAGGCCGATCTGTTCGCCGGGGAAGCCGAGCGTTTCTCCGAGGTAAGTGCCGATCGGAACGAACCATGCCCCCCAGACGACGTACTGGAGGAACATCATTACCGAGAGCTTCAGGCGTATTGCAGGGGCCATCACTGCGTCTGGTGCGTCGGGCTGCCGCCGTGGGTACGCGGGCCTCGGTCAGATGGGGCGGATGAAGATGTTGCGGAACCGCACCGGGTCGCCGTGGTCCTGAATGGCGATGTGGCCCCGGCGGACACGGCCGTAACTCGGCAGCTCGGCGAACTTGCTTGCGGCGACGCGGTTACGCCAGTCGGCGCTGTCCAGGTCGTACTCCAGCAACTGCGCACCGTTCATCCAGTGCTCGACCCGGCCGCGATTGACGACGAGCCGCGAGGTGTTCCATTCGCCGGCCGGACGGGTGACGTCCGCCGACGGCGGATGCACCGCGTAGTTGCTGCCGGCGGAGGTGATCGGATCCCCGCCGTCGGGATGTCCCGCGTTGTGGAGCACCTGGAATTCCGGTCCCGAGTGCCAGGCCGGACCGTCCACGTCTTCCGTCACGCCGAAGAAGACGCCGCTGTTGCCCCCCGCCTCGACTCGCCATTCGAAGCGGAGCACGAAGTTCTCGAACTGTTCCCGCGTGATGATGTCGCCGGCCTGACCGACGCGGGCGAGCGTGCCGTCCACGATCTGCCATCCGTCCGGCATCGCCTCCTGCTTGTAGCCACGCCATGCCTCCACGGAGTGTCCGTCGAAAAGGGGAATCCAGGCGTTCCCGTCGTTCAGCGCGTCACGGCAATAGTCGAGGCACCGGCGCAACTCGGTCAGCGTATCGCCGCCGTCGTACTCGTACTCGATGTTGGCTGGGATTGCCCATCCTTCGTCGCGCAGCAAGTGAAGGGTTTCGCGGATCGGCGTGTCGCCTTCCCCCCACGGCGTGTTTGGGCCCTGATCGCGCCTGCGGTCCTTGAGATGCAGCGTGACGATGCGCTGATGATGTTCCCGCAGGTACGCAATCGGGTCGTGGTTCGCGGCGACGAAGTGACCGATGTCCAGATTGACCGCGATTGGCGCCGCGCCCCCCATTTCGATTGCGCGCGCGAAGTCGTCCGGGCTTGAGAACTCGTTGGGGTCGACGCGCGAATGGTTGTGCATGGCGACGGGCATGCCATGCCGCTCCGCATAGCGCGCGATCCGCGGCACCGCGTTCATGTTGGCGGAAGCGGTGATCGCCGGGGCTCCCAGCGCGCGCGCCATTTCGAAGCCGCGGTCGATCTCGGCGTCCGAGAAGTGATCCTTGAAACTGAGGTTGTAGGAGTTCAGTTCGATGCCCGCCTCGGTGAAGCGTGCGCCGATCTCTTCGAAATAGTCGAGATGGATTGTGGTTCTCCAGCGCCGCAACTGCTCCCGGTTGTCCGGCCGGCGCAACTCGCGGGGCTCGACGTGCGCCTCCCACAGTTCACAACTCGTGATGCCGAGATCGTTCATCGCCGCGATGCCTTCATCCAGGTTCATATCGCGGAAGCTGAAGCTCTGCATGCCGATCAGCACGCCGGCGAACGTGGATTGCGCAGCGCTGACCCGCCGCGAACCGGGAGGCAGCCAGACGCCGGCCGCTGCGCCCAGGGCGCCGCCGAGGGCCAGGCGGTGCCACTCGCGACGGGACATTCGGGGCATCGTGTCGTCCTCCGTTCAGACGCGGCAGGCCGCGACCGCCTCGCGCAGCGACGTCATCGGATCGCGGGTGGGAATGAACTCGTGGGCCAGGTAACCGCGGAAGCCCGTTTCGGCGACTGCCTGGGCGATGGCGGGCCAGTGGAGCTCCTGTTGGCGGTCCAGCTCGTGGCGGCCCGGCACCCCGGCCGTGTGGTAGTGGCCGATGTACTGGTGGCTGTCGCGGATCGTCTGGATGACGTTCCCCTCCATCACCTGCATATGGTAGATGTCGTACAACAGCTTGACGCGGGGGGAGGCGACCCGCTTCACCACCTCGACGCCGAACCGCGTCCGGTCTCCCTGGTAGTCGGGATGGTCGACCCGGCTGTTGAGCAACTCAACGACGACGGTCACATCCTCGCTCTCCGCGACCGGCGCCACGCGCCGCAGGGCCGCTACGCAGTGGTCGATCCCTTCGGCGTCGCCGAGGCCGCGGCGGTTGCCGAAGAAGGCGATGACGTTCGGGACGCCGGCGCGGGCCGCCGCCGGCAGGCTCCGCTCCAGGTTGCGGACGATCGCGGAGTGGTTGGCCGGGTCGTTGAGTCCGTCGGAGATGGTCCCTCCGCCGCCGTAGCCGGTGGAGCAGGCGAGGCCGTGTTCGCGCGCGACGGCCCATTCCTCCTCGTCGAGCAGGTCGACCGCGGTCAGGCCCGTCTCGCGCACCTGGTCGAAGAAATCGCGGAGCGGGATGTCGTTGAAGCACCAGCGGCAAACCGACTGGCGGAGTCCGCCGCCGGCGGCCTGCACGGGGATCGGGCGGCTCATCGCGGCACCGACTGCCGCCGCGCCCACCATGCCGATCGCCTCGCGTCTGGTCAGTTCAGCCATCGGTCAACCTCCGCCGCCACTATACTCGACACCGAAGGACCACCCAAGGATGGCGCGCGCTGTCACCCTCTTCACCGGGCAATGGGCGGACCTCCCGCTCGCGGAACTGGCTCCGAAGGCGGCCGGCTTCGGCTACGACGGACTGGAGCTCGCCTGCTGGGGTGACCATTTCGACGTGGACCGCGGCGCCGCCGACGACGACTACTGCGCGGAGCGCCGCGCCGTGCTGGATGCTTCCGGCCTGGGTTGTTGGGCGATATCGCATCATCTGGCGGGACAGCTCGTCTGCGACCCCAACGACGAACGGTCGGACGCGTTTGCGCCGTCCGAACTGGCCGGCAACCCCGAGGGCAAGCGCGCCTGGGCGGTGGAGACCATGAAGAACGCGGCTCGCGCTGCCCGCCGCTTCGGGGTTCCAGTCGTCTGCGGCTTCACCGGATCGCCGATCTGGCATCTTCTCTATTCGTTCCCGCCGGTCAGGGCCTCGACAATCACGGCGGGATACGAGCGGTTCGCCGCGCTGTGGCATCCGATCCTGGACGTCTTCGAGGAGAACGGCGTCCGGTTCGCTCTCGAGGTTCACCCGACGGAGATCGCGTTCGACCTCGTCACGGCGCAACGCGCGCTCGACGCGATCGGCCGCCGCGAGGCTTTCGGCTTCAACTTCGATCCGAGCCATCTGGAGTGGCAGGGGGTCGATCCGGTCCGCTTTCTGGAGGAGTTTCCCGACCGCATCTACCATGTCCACATGAAGGACGCGGCCGTCACCCTCGACGGCCGGAGCGGGATCCTCTCGTCGCACCTCGATTTCGGCGCGCCGGGACGCGGATGGGACTTCCGTTCCGTCGGCCGGGGCGACGTGGACTTCGAGGGGATCATCCGGGCTCTCAACCGGATCGGCTATACGGGTCCGCTTTCCGTGGAGTGGGAGGACTCGGGGATGGACCGGGAGCATGGCGCTCGCGATTCGTGCGAGTTTGTCCAGACGATCGACTTCCTGCCCTCCAGCCTGGCGTTCGACGCCGCCTTCGATCGGCGCCGCAGGAATGCCGGTGACGCCGGCGGCACGGACGGCTGAGCCGATGGCGGCGACGATCGGCCGGACCCTCAAGCTCGGCATGGTGGGCGGCGGCCCCGGCGCCTTCATCGGCGACGTTCACCGTCGCGCCGCCCTGCTCGCCGGCGGGGTGGAGTTCGTTGCCGGCGCCTTCTCATCCAGCCCGCGCCGCTCGCGCGCCAAGGGACGCGAGTTGCTGCTCGATCCGTCGCGCGTCTACGACTCGGCCGAGCATCTGATTGCCGGGGAGAAGAGTCTGCCGGAGGGGGAGCGGGTCGATCTGGTGGCCATCGTCACGCCGAACCACCTCCATTTCCCGATTGCGAAAGCTCTGCTGGCGGCGGGCATCCATGTCATATGCGACAAGCCGATGACGTTCGATGTCGCCGAGGCGCGGCGGCTGCGGCGGCTGGTCTCGAAATCCGGGTGCGTCTTCGCGCTGACCCACAACTACACCGGCTACCCCATGGTCAAGCTGGCCCGCGACCTCGTGCGGGGCGGCCGGCTGGGGCGCGTGCGAAAGGTCGTGGTCGAGTACCCGCAGGGCTGGCTCGCCACCCCGATCGAGCGGAGCGGTCAGAAGCAGGCGGCATGGCGGACCGATCCCAACCGGAGCGGCGCCGCGGGATGCCTCGGCGACATCGGCACGCATGCCGAGAACTTGGCGGTGTACGTAACCGGCCTTCGCATCGCAGCGCTCTCCGCCGACCTGACCACGTTCGTGCGAGGCCGGCGCCTGGACGACGACGCCACCGTGCTGCTCCGCTTCACCGGCGGCGCCCGCGGCGTCCTGCTCGCCAGTCAGGTCTCGGTGGGGGAGGCGAACGGTCTGTCGCTCCGGGTCTACGGTGGGAGAGGTGGTCTCCGATGGCGGCAGGAGACTCCCGACACGCTGGAGGTGGCCGCGCTGGACGGCCCGGAGACCATCTGGCGGCGTGGCGAGCCGAATGTGTTGGAAGCGAGTCCCGCCGCGGCCCGGGCGACGCACCTCCCGCCCGGCCACCCGGAGGCGTTCCTCGAGGCATTCGCGTCGATCTACGCCAACGCCTGCGACACCATCCGGGCTCGCCTCGCCGGCGAGCCGCCCGACCCCCTGGCCCTCGACTTCCCGACCGTCGACGACGGCCTCCGCGGCATGATCTTCATCGAGACGGCGGTGAAGAGCGCCGGTTCAACCGAGAAGTGGACCCGGGTTCCTCGCCGGTAGTTGTTTGATTCGCCGCGGCTCCTTGCAGCCTTGATTGCCCGTAGCGCAAGTGACATAGTTATCCCCAAGCCGTTTGGCTGGAAGCATGGCCAGAGTCACCGGTTCGCGGTGCACCCCCCCTGAAGGCCATTGTTGTGGCCAGCATGTGCAGGTCCGGCCACCACTAACCCGTCCTCGGGCCGCCTCGCTCTCGGTGCTGCGCTGGGCCTCATTTGGCGACCAAGCCTGTAAGGGAAGCCCCCATGCCGCGTGAAACCCCCGAGTGGATGGAACCCCCGCACTGGGACTCGCCTCCAGGTTCCGACAGATCGGTGCACGCCGGCCCAGTGGATCCGCTGGAACTGGGTGAAGATCCGGATGACGAGATTGACGGCCAAGGTTGCTCGGTGTGGGTAAGGACGAGTTGTCTGCTGACGGTAGTGGTCTTCTTCGTTGCAAGTTGCGGTGGCGACACCAGCGCGATACTGCCCACGGCGCCGACTGCGGCGTCGCAGAACCCGATGGCACAAGCCAACTGCGGAGGAAGCGGCGATGGTGACGGCGATGGCGATGGCGATGGTGACGGCGACGGCGATGGAGATGGTGACTGCGGACTCGCGGTGAACAACGCCAGCGCTGGTGGCGGCACGGGGTCTGTAGGGAGCAGCGGCGACGGAGATGGTGACGGCGACGGAGATGGTGACGGCGACGGGGATGGTGACGGCGACGGGGATGGTGACGGCGACGGGGATGGCGACGGGGACGGGGATGGCGACGGGG
>CAZWUJ010000037.1:0-26120 GCA_964636705.1 uncultured Vicinamibacteraceae bacterium | reverse complement strand
GACGGGGATGGTGACGGCGACGGGGATGGCGACGGGGACGGGGATGGCGACGGGGACGGAGATGGCGACGGGGACGGGGATGGCGACGGCGACGGAGATGGCGACGGGGATGGCGACGGCGACGGCGACGGCGACGGAGATGGTGACGGCGACGGAGATGGTGACGGCGACGGGGATGGCGACGGGGACGGGGATGGCGACGGCGACGGGGATGGCGACGGCGACGGAGATGGCGACGGAGATGGCGACGGCGACGACTAGCGTTCCGTGACTACCGCGACGAGCCAAGCCATCGTGTTTCCTCAACCGGCGGCGGGACACCCGCCGTCGCGCTTCACGAGGATTGCGGAGGGGATCAACGTTGCGCCGTTCCTGTCCGAGCTAGACGCCGCGCCAGAGATGTGGCTCGCCAATACGAGCCGCCAGCAGAACGTTCGTTGTCAACGCGACACGCAGAACATATTCCTGCGCGTCGCCAAGAAACCCCTGCCTCCAGGGGCGAAGAATGCCAACGACGTTCATGAGAGCCGCACCGCCAGGTTCGCGGCGAGGTTTCCGCAGGCGCTGGCGTTCTGCGAGAGAATTGCCGCGCTCCAGGAAGGTGAACTTGGGCGAGCAACTCTGGTTGCTCTGCAACCTCGCGGGTGGGTGCGGCCGCATGTCGATGCGGGCGCCTACTATCGCATTCGCGATCGCTTCCACCTGGTGCTGAAGAGCCGCGAGGGTAGCCCGTTGACTTCGGGGGGCGAAAGCGTGGTCATGCGTGAGGGCGAGCTGTGGGTCTTCGACAACAAGGCCCGGCACGAGGCACGGAATCCGACCGAAGAAACACGGGTACACCTGATCTTCGACGTCCTGCCGGCGCCGGAGCGCGGATACTACGTCTTGCCGCCGGTCGATTGAGTTGCCGGCGGTTGCAGCAACTTCACGGCGGCGGCAAGGGCGTGTGCGGCTGAATCGATACGAACGGCGTTGTCATAGGCTTCGGTGCGGAGAGCGCCCATGACGCGCTGCTTTCGGGAGATGTAGAAGGCGTCGCGTGGTCCCCGGAACTGCAACTGTCGCAGGGACCGCAACCCGCGCGCAATCACGCGCTCGTAGGTGGCTGCGCGGGCTCCATCCGCCGACATGCGCGCTAGCGCCAGGGCGTCTGCGAGTCCTTCCAGGTACGCGCCGGTCGACGCCGCATGCGGAGGGCCGAACTCCGGACGTTGCGGATCGTAGAAGCGGCCGCGCAAGTCGGGGGGCAACCCATCCCACTGCTGCATCGGCAGCAGCCAGTCACTGATCTCGAACACGAAGTCGGCGAACTCGCGCCTTCGTGTCTGTACAAACAGGGATGCACAGGCCTGCGTGTGCCACGGTACGAAAGCGGGATTCCTGGCTTGGTAGTGCCGCGCGCGACAGCGCTCGAACGTCACGGTGCACGATTTGAGTGACGGCGCGCCCTTCGCGCCTCGCTTGAGGGCTTCCGCCCAGAACAGCAGCGCTTCGCCGGAGTAGAAGTTCCAGTTGTCTCCGTCGCGCTCCGGCGGAAAGAAGAAGGTACGGAATCCGAGCTCTTCGTCGGCGAGCGAGTTCACGCCTGCCGTCAGCAAGCTCAGCTCTTCGGAGAACTCGGTCGCGGCCGGGCTCTCCAGTATGGATAGTGCTGCGAGCGCCGCCGCGCCGAGCTTGGCGCCGGTCCGCTCCACGATGGCTCCGCGCCCGCCCCCGATGTTCCGAAAGTAGCGTTTGAGGTTGAAACGGAGGTTGCGAATGGCCGCTTCACGAATCTCGGTGTTCCGGCGCAGTTCGCCAAGTCTTGCCAGGGCGATGGATCCCAGGAACCGGCGAATGGCGTTGTCGGCAGGGGAGTTTATGCCCAGGCTCGGCCAGTACTTGTAGGGGATCTCGCCATCGTCCGACAGATTGGCGACCATCCAGTGACCGATGCCGTCGGCCAGCCTGGCGGCACGGTCCGCCGCGCCGGACAGCGTGGGCTTGACCAGCGTAGAGCCGCGAAACAGTTCCGTGGGCTCGCTCTCCGCGCTGCCGGGCACCAGGAATTGCTGGACCGAGAACGCGCGCAGGCTCCCGTTCGTGCCGAGTTCGTCAGGACTCCCGTTCCTTTCCTGAAGGAAGCGATCGATAGCTCGCCGAAAGCCCAGGTTTCTTGCGACCATCCGAGTTGGCGCGAGGCGAAGAGTGTCCCCCGCATAGGCGATTTCCAGACCGATGATTCCGCGCGCCCGGTTGCAGAAGACCCTGGAGTGCTGCCGGGGCGGAATCGGACGGAAGTCGGATGCGACGCATACTTCGACCACGTCTCCGGCCCGAGCGCCGACGTGTGTCGGTAGTTCGTTTAGGGTGATGTTGCCGATCCACCCCTTGCGCCGGGCGGCGCCATCGCGTCGAACGCAGTACCAAACCGGATCGGCCGGCAGTGAATCGTCCTGAGCGGCCACCGGCTTGCCGGGAGAGTTCGGACTGCCCACTCCGACCTTCTTGCGCGCTGGCGCGCGTCGCGCGGCTCTACCGGGAGAACAGATACGTCATCTTGATCGCGAGCTGCCGGTTGCGGATCCAGGGCGAGTAGTGTCGGATGCCGCCGACCGTCGGCTGGTAGTCGAGGCGCAACTCGTCGTAGGCGATGTAGATGTCGCTGCCAGGGCTGTAGATCCAGTTGAACCGGATGCTGTTGCTCAGTTGGCCGGTGGTGGACACGTACTGGGACAGCGTGCGCAGGGTGACGCTGGGCGAGACGGCCCAGTCGAACGTCAGCGCGGCGAGGTCGGCGGTGAACGATCCACCTGCGAGGTCGACGTTGTTCCGGGTGAAGCGCACCTCGCTGGCAAGCGACTGCGTGAACCGGATGCCGACGGTAGCCCCCGTGTCGACACGGGTGCCGTCCCAGAACGTCTGCGGCGTGTACCGAAGCTGGGTGTAGATGCGCCTTGAAGGGTCGCTGCGGTACCGGAACATCCACTGTCCGAAATGGTACGCGCCGGTCGGGATCGTGATGTTCTTCGCCGGATCCTTGACGTCGCGGTGGATCAGGAACGGCTGGTCGAGTTGCTCGAACAAGTCGTTGTAGATGATGGTGAATGAGGAGCCGTCCTCGAAGTAGGTGCCCACCATGTGGTGCATGCGCCGTGTAACGAGCCGGTTGTTCTGATCCGTCGTGTACTCGATGTTCCACATCGGATCGAATTGCCGGATACCCCAGCGGCCAGGCCGCGGATCCCACTCGCCGTGGAACTTCGACGTGCGGATGCCGACTCTCGGAACGAAACCTACTTCGGCGTTGAAGTTGTCCTGAATGTCCGTGTACTCGCCGTAGATCTGAAAGGACGGACTCAGCCAAACCGCCTGGAAGTACCCCGCCATGTCGTTGCCGGGCCTGTCCGGCGTCTCGGTCTTGGCGATAAAACCGGCCATAGTCAGGTGGCGGTGCGGCGCCAGCGTCGTGTCGAGGGCGAATGTCCGATTGTAGTGGCCGCCGCCGACGGATTCCTTGTTGACGACGATACCGCCGACCTTCGACCGCGCGAAGATGTCGCGGCTGTAGCGTCCGACGAAGTAGTTCTCGCCCAGCCGCCGGGCGTCGCCGGATCCGTGGGCCTGTGTGGTGATGTTCAGCGCCGCGATGTTGTTGCGATCCACCTTGCCGGTCAGCCGCGCGCCGCCGACGATGGGGATCGCCTGCCCGCCCTGCAGGCCGATGCGCCGCGTGAAGAAGAGATCGGCGGCACGGTTGAACCCCTGCGTCCGAACGCTGAACATCCCCGCGTTCTCCAGGAAGAAGTCGCGCTTTTCCGGGAAGAAAAGGGGGAACCGGGTCAGGTTCACCTGCTGCTCGTCGACTTCCACCTGCGCGAAGTCGGTGTTGTAGGTCAGGTCCAGGTTCAGGCCGGAGCCAAGGCCGTACTTGACGTCCAGTCCGGCGTCGCCGAGGCCGCTGCCCGCGAGGCTGACGTTCGGGGAGCTTCGGGCCTGGCCACCGCTGGCCAGGACGTACGGGGTCACGCGGAGGTCGAGCCCCCGGTTGACTTGCGTGATCCCGCTCATCGTTCCCGCGAGGCTCACCCGGGTCACGGTGTACGCCTTCGGAATCGGCGCCCAGAAGACCTGCTCGTTCTTCCGGCGGATGTTCCGCATGAAATTGACGCCCCAGACCTGACGCTCCACGCGCGGGAACCGCAGGGTCACCATGGGGATGCCGATTTCGGCCACCCAGCCGTCCGGGTTCCGCCGCGTGGCGACGTCCCAGACGCCGTCCCAGTTCACATTGATGTTGGAACTGTTGCCGCGAAAGCCGCCCTCACCCTCCTCTGCCACCTGCTGCTCCAGCTTGGCGCCGAGTGGGTTGGTCACGAACATGTAGCCGGAACGGCGGTCGCGGAACGTATCGATGATGATCTGGAAGTTGTCTTCGTCCATCAACCGCCGGGAGTCGCGTCGCTTTTCCGTCGCAACCAGGCCGTTCGGATCGTCGTCGTACGCCTCGACGCCGACGTAGAGCATCTCGGCGTCGTACATCAGCCGGACCACCGTCCGCTCGGTCGCGGGGTCGCCCTCGGACGGCTCCTGCTGCACGAAGTCGTCGATGACCGCGGCCAGCAGCCATTCTTCTTCGTCCAGGCGGCCATCGATCGAGGGCTTCTGCTCGACGCGTACCGGTTCCACACGGTACCGCTCCGAGGGCGACAGCTCGCCGCCGTTCTCGATGCCCTCGAGGACGAGCGGCTGCTGTTCGGCCGGGTCCTGTGATTCCGTCGGATCCTGGGCCGTCGCCGCGGACGGCACGGCCAGCGCCCCGACAGCCGCGAGCAAGGTGAGTGTAGTGACGCGCATGAACTCTTCCAACTCCCCTCTTGTTGACGACCGCTACCTCGTCACCGCTTCACCCGCCGGCCGCTGCCGGCGCACATAGCGCAGGCCGTACCACGCGATCGCGGCGGCCAGCATCATCGCGATCAGCCACGGGATGATCCCCACCAGCAACGCGCTCAGCACCGCTCCCCAGGTCAGGGGGTACTGGCTGAGGGTCTCGTAGCGGTCCGCCATCCAGTGCCAGCTCGTGTGGGCCACAAGGACCGAGATGAGAATGGTCCCCATCCGCTCGCTGACGACATACCGGAAGAGCAGTTCCAGAATGGGCACGGCGAGCGCAATTACCAGTAGTTGACCCAGCTCGACGCCGATGTTGAAGGACAGCAGCGACGTCAGCAGGTGCGATCCAGCGAACTGCAGTGTCTCGCGCAGGGCGAACGAGAAGCCGAAACCATGGATCAGGCCGAAGCCGAACGCCACAACCCAGCGGCGCCGGATCCGTCCCACCTGCCCGGCGTCCGCTGCCACGATGTTCTCGAACGCCATGTAGAGGATCGAGAGCGCGATCAGGGTTTCCACCGCGGGCGGGAACCAGAGGGTGTCGGGCGCCATGTCGTAGGCGGACGCGATCAGCGTCACCGAGTGGGCCACGGTAAAGCCGGTGACGATGGGTACGAGCGCCCGCAGGCGGCGGAACGGCACCACCAGGCAGAGAAGGAACAGCAGGTGGTCGGTCCCGTCCAGGATGTGATCGAAGCCGGAGACGACGAAGCGCCAGGCGGCCTGATGCCAGCGCGGGTCGAGGGTGACGATGCCCGGATCGCCCCGCAGCTCGAACGCGCGCTCCGCTCCCGACGGCGTGATGAACCGTATGACCGAGATGACTCGCAGGCCCAGCCGCTCGACTCCCGGGCGGATCGCAAAGCTCGACTGATCCGACACCGTGTCGTAGTCCAGCAGGACGTCGAGCATCGCCTGGCGCCAGATGATCTGTGTCGTCGGCGGGAGGCGCGGTCCGGCGGTGACATGTTCCAGAGCGGAGTCGTATTCGTCGAACGACCGATCGGAGGGGATCGACAACCGGATCGCTTCGATCGTCGGCTCCGCCAGACGGTTGCCGTCCTCGTAGATTTCGATTTCCTGCCCCAGCCAGAGCATGGCGGCGTCGGGAAGGAGCTCCCGAGCCGGCTCGATATCGAGGTAGCCGGGACCGTAGAGGGGGAAGTTGACATCCAGCATCGCCTCGAGCGGGACCCGGATCAGCATACGCAGCCGGTCACCCTCCGGCTTGACGAAGGCCCGGACGGTAACGTCGGTCGGGATGTCGTGGGCGGTCGGGACGGCCGGAGCCGCGACCATAAGGACAGCGGCGGCGGCCGCAACAATCCACGGTGCGTGTCGGGTCGGCAAGTTCATGTCGCGGTCGTGAGATTGCGTGGTCCGCGGCGTCCTGAAGCCACTTGCGCCGCCGGAACGATTTGCAAGTATACTGTTGCCCGTTCGAACATAGCGAAGTGTGTCCACCGTGGCACGATGTTGTGCAGGCGGGCACAGGGTTTCTGGGAGGACACCATGAGTCGGAAGTACGCATTTGTTCTGGTGGCGCTCGCGGGTGCCGTGGCGATTGCCTGCGGCGGCGGCGCTGCCGGCGGCGGCGAGGAAGCCGCGGCGGACATGCCGCCCGCGGATCCCAACGCGAGGCAGGCGCCGATGTTCGAGGTGGATCCCACCTGGCCGTACAACCTGCCGAACCACTGGCTGATGGGGGCCACGATCGGCGTCGATGTCGACTCCCAGGATCTCATCTGGGTGCTCCATCGCAACACGATGGATCAGTTCGTCCTCAACACCGAGGTCGGCATGATGGCCGATCCGCCGGTCAGCGAGTGCTGCCAGCCCGGCCCGCCCGTCCTGATCTTCAACCAGGAAGGCGAGCTGGTCGACAGTTGGGGCGGCCCCGGCACGGAGACCGGCGACTACGTCTGGCCCGAGTCGAACCATGGCCTCACCGTCGACCACATGGACAACGTCTGGATCGGCGGCAACGGCCAGGGTGACGCGCACGTGCTGAAGTTCACCCGGAGCGGCGAGTTCCTGATGTCCGTCGGGACCCACAACGCGCGGCTGGTGCGCGAGGAGGATGGCCGCCGGATCTTCGAGCGTGACAGCCACGCGACCGACAGCTACGGCCGCGTCGCCAAGATCGGGATCGATCCGGAGGCGAACGAGGCGTACTTCGCCGACGGTTACTACAACAAGCGGATGGCCGTCGTGGACGCCGACACCGGCGAGCTGAAACGCTACTGGGGTGCCTACGGCAACGACCCGGACGACGACTACGACTTCGGCGGGCCGTACCAGCCAGGTGGTTCTCCGGCGGAGCAGTTCCGCGGGCCGGTCCACTGCGGCGAGATCTCGAATGACGGCCTGGTCTACGTCTGCGACCGCGCGGAGGACCGGATTCAGGTCTTCCAGACGGACGGCACGTTCGTCGACGAGTACTTCGTCGCCACCCACACGCGTTCGCAGGGCTCGACCTGGGACATCGACTTCTCGCCCGACCCGGAGCAGACCTACCTCTACCTGGCTGACGGCCAGAACATGAAGGTCTACATCATCGAGCGGGCGACCATGGAAGTGCTGACCGCATTCGGGGACGGCGGACGCCAGCCCGGAATGTTCTTCGCCGTGCACAGCATCGCCGTCGACTCCGACGGCAACATCTACACGACCGAGACCTACGAGGGATCGCGCGTGCAGAAGTTCGTCTACCAGGGGATCGGTCCGGTTCCGGCGGGCGCCGAGGGCGAGAACAGCCAGGGCGTTCTCTGGCCGACCAACTAGTAGCTGCCCCGACGGGGCGCGCGGCGTTCGGGGCTGTTCAGGCCCCACGACGCAGGAGGAGCCGGTTCGGCGCGCATGCCGAACCGGCTCTTCGTTTGTACTTCGGGCTACCGTAGCGCCGACGGCCTGATGCGGAAGCCGTCCGCCGTCTCCTCGCGGAACTGCTCGTGGCAAGCGGCGCAGGCGCCGCGCAACTCCTCCAGGCCTGCCGTGGCTGCATTCCGGTCCTGCGCTCCCGACGCCCGGGCAATGGCGCGCGCCGCGTCAATGGCGTTCCCGGCCAGCTCGACCGCCTCCGCCTGACCCTGCGCCTCCCAGAACGACACCACCTTCGCGAACTCATCCCGCATCTTGTCGGTGTCTTCGCCCAGATCACCCCAGTAGCTCGCGTCGAGGTGAATTGCAGCGTCCGACACCAGGTAGCGCAGCTCCTGCATCGCGTCCTCGTAGCCCTCGACGCTCACCTCCTCCTGCGCACCGGCGAGCGCTCCGCCCGCTACCAATCCGAGCAGCGCGCCTAGCACCGCTGCCTGCCGCATCTTCATGCCATCCTCCTTCGCGTCCGGCTTCCGACGGAACGCCGGTCGAATCGTTCGAATGATAGCGGCAGAGGGAGTCCTCCGGTTGGCCCTTGTGGCATCCGGGGAGGGGGTATAGGCTGTCAACCAATAATCGGCGCACTGTGCGCCCTGTTCGAGGGAGAGCAACCGATGCGACGCAACGGACGATTGGCAATGATGGCGGCGCTGTTGGCGACTACGCTGACGGCGGCCCATGCGAACGCACAGGCGCGGGTTACCGGCGAGGTCACCGATGAGTGGGGCAACGGCATCCCCGGCGTCCTGGTTTCGGCGCAGCGCGATGGTGGCGGAGCACCGGTGACGACGACGACGGAAGACAACGGCGAGTTCTTCATGATCGGCCTGTCGTCGGCCGAGTACAACATCACGTTCACGCGGGATGGCTACCAGGGGATTCGCATGCCGGTGCTGGTCCGGACTACCGGTAACCGTCCCATCGAGCTGGAGCTGGAAGTGACCCCGACTGGCGGCCGACTGCGCGGGGAGCAGGAGTTTCGGGCCGAGGGCGGATCCCCGTGGATGACGTTCCGGGAGGAAGGGACGTTCGAGTTCGAGGATGCCGATGGTGAAGAGGGGATGGGCACCTACGGCGTGGTCGAGCTGGATGCCCTGCTCGTAGTGCGGGAGTACGAAGGTGACGACGACAGGTACTCGATCGGCGAGCCGGTCGTCGTCACCTTCAACAGCGATCAATTCACCAGCTTCACTTGGGACGGAGTCGAGTTGACGAAGCAGTAGGCCGGCGTCGCGGTTCGGGATCGACGCGCCGGCCCGGCTGCTACTGAATCGAGATCAGTTCGACATCAAACACCAGCATGCCGGCCGGGTAGCCTGGACGGCCGCCGTAGGCCAGATCCTCGGGGATCCAGAACCGCCGCGTCTCGCCCGGCACCATCAACTGCACGCCTTCGGTCCAGCCCGCGATTACGCGGTTGAGGGGGAACGACGCCGGCGCGCCGCGCGCGACCGAGCTGTCGAACATCTCGCCGTTCGTGTGCCAGCCGGTGTAGTGGACCGTCACCGTCGAAGTAGGACCGGGGTGCTGACTGCCGGTGCCTGCCTCAATCACCTTCGAGGCGAGGCCTGACGCCGTGGTCTCCGCATCGGCTGGTGGCGCGGCGACATCCTCGGGCGCCGGAATGGTCCTCTGTGCCGCGACAGCGGCCACGGCGACGACGAGGAGGGCGACGAGCATCAAGGCGAAGGAAGACGACGGTTGCGTGGTGGTGATAATCATGGGCGGATTGTATCCCACCCGCCGCCTCACACCTTCCGGCTATGATCGCGTCATGCGACTCCTTCTCGCCGCCGGCTTTCTCATCGCGCTAAGCGCCGCGACGCTCCTCGCACAGGCTCCGGAAGGTGGCGACTGGCCGCAGTGGCGCGGGCCACTGGCGACCGGCGTGGCTCCGTCGGGCGATCCGCCACTCCGCTGGAGCGAGACGGAGAACATCCGCTGGAAGGTTCCGATTCCCGGCCGCGGCTCCGCATCGCCGGTCGTTTGGGGCGATTACGTCTACGTCCTCAGCGCAGTCCCGGCAGGGGAGGGCGAGAACAGCACCGGTTTCTTCGGCCGGCTTCGCAATCGCATCGTCGGGACCACCGGAGCCGACGAGCTGCTCCACTTCGTCATCATGGCAATCAACCGCCGCGATGGCTCCATCGCCTGGGAGCGGACCGCGGTCACCGAGCAGCCCCACGAGGGCCGTCACAACACGAACAGTTGGGCGTCCGCTTCCGCCGTCACCGACGGGGAGGTCGTATGCGCGTTCTTCGGCTCGCGCGGCCTCTACTGCTACGACATGGACGGCAGCCTGCTCTGGGACCGTGACTTCGGCGACATGCGGATCCGTCTCGGGTTCGGGGAGGGCGCGTCGCCGGCGCTGCACGGCGACTCCATCTTCTTGGTGTGGGATCACCAGGGGCCGTCGTTCATCGCAGCGCTCGACAAGTGGACCGGCGCCGAGCGCTGGCGCGTCGATCGCGACGAGGAAACGGCCTGGACGACGCCGCTCGTCGTCGACCATGACGGACGCACGCAGGTGGTGACGAGCGCGACCGACCGGATTCGGAGCTATTCGGCCGAAACCGGCGCCCTGCTCTGGGAAGGAGAGGGTGTCACGGAGAACGCTATTCCGTCCCCTGTTGCGGGCGACGGGGTTGTCTACGTGACAAGCGGTTATCGGGGGAGCCGTCTCTATGCGGTCGATCTGAGGCGCGCGCAGGGAGACATCAGTGGCAGCGACGCCATCGTCTGGTCGTTCGACCGCGATACCCCCTATGTTCCGTCGCCCGTATTGCACGACGGCGTTCTCTACTTCACCAAGAGCAACTCGGGGATTCTCACCGCGGTTGACGCCGCCTCGGGACAGACGCTCTACGGCCCGGAGCGCTTGCCCGGGATTCGCGAGATCTATGCCTCGCCGGTAGTGGCGAACGGCCGGCTCTACATCACGAGCCGGGACGGGACGACCCTGGTGCTCGCGACCGGCCCGGAGATGCGGGCGCTGGCGACGAATGTACTGGAAGACGCGATAGATGCCTCCGCGGCCGTCGTGGGAGGCGAGATCTATCT
This sequence comes from uncultured Vicinamibacteraceae bacterium, assembly GCA_964636705.1. GTDB lineage: Bacteria > Acidobacteriota > Vicinamibacteria > Vicinamibacterales > UBA8438 > VXRJ01. Next base: position 15,305 of record CAZWUJ010000037.1, on the reverse strand, counting down.
GCGGGGTGCGGAGTTTCTCTATTGCATCGCCGGCGACTGACCGGCTCCGGATATGCGGATCCTGACCCTGACCGCCGGCGCTGGCGGTATGTATTGCGGCAGTTGCATCCGCGACAACACCCTGGCGCAGGCGCTTGCGCGGCTGGGTCACGAACCGATTCTCGTTCCGCTCTACACGCCGCCCCGCACCGACGAACCAAGCGCGAGCCGCGGACGCCGCATCTTCTTCGGTGGCGTCAGCGTTTTCCTGGAACAGCAGGCCAGCTTCTTTCGCGGTACGCCCTGGCTGATTGACCGCCTCTGGGACTCCCGCTGGCTGCTGGGTCTCGTTTCGAAGCTGGGCATCCCGACGCAACCGGAGGCGCTCGGCGCGCTCACGGTTTCCATGCTCGAGGGACGCCACGGGCGGCAGCGGAAGGAGTTCGACAAGCTGCTGCACTGGCTGGGCAACGAGCCGCGCCCTGACGTCGTGGACATCTCGTACTCGCTCCTGATCTCGCTGGCGCCGGAGTTGCGCGCCGCGCTGGGTTGTCCCATTTGCTGCACGCTGCAGGGAGAGGACATCTTTCTCGATCATCTGGTCGAGCCGCACCGGAGCCGAGCGCTGGCGTTGATTCAGCAGCACGCGCGGGCCGTCGATCGTTTCATCGCGGTCAGTGACTACTACGCCGGCCACATGGCGCGTTACCTGCAGATTCCGGGAGCGAAGATCGACGTGGTCCCGCTCGGCATCACCGCCGACAACTACCCGCCGCAGGATCGGGACGGGCCGGAGGATGCTCCTTTCACCATCGGTTACCTGGGCCGGATCGCGCCGGAGAAGGGAATCCACCTTCTCGCCGATGCCTATCACCGCCTGCGCGCCGAGGGTCGACTGGAGCGTAGCCGGCTTGAATTGGCGGGCTGGGTCGGGCCCGAGCACCGAGCGTATCTCGATGGCATCCTCGCATCGGCTCGCGAACGTGGGTTGGGTGACGCCGTGCGCTACCGCGGCGTTCTGGAACTCGAGGACAAGGTGGCGTTTCTCGGCCGACTCGATCTGTTTGCCGTTCCCGCCATCTACGACGATCCCAAGGGGCTGTCGCTGCTAGAAGCAATGGCGTGCGGTACGCCCGTCGTGGCGGCCCGCCGGGGCACCTATGTCGAGTTGATCGAGCGGACGGGCGGCGGCGCGCTGATTCCCCCCGACGATATCGACGCGCTGACAGGGGTGCTCAGGCGCCTCCACGACGATGATGACGCCCGCCGCGAACTTGGCACGCGCGCCGCGGCCGCGACACGCGAGCACTACACCGCCGAGGTGATGGCTCGCCGTGCGCTGGACGTCTATCAGCGGCTCGCAGACCGCCCGGAAGCCGTGCCGGCATAGGCCGCGCTCCGTAGTCGCGTTCCCCGCGGCGGCGCTATAATCGGCTCTTCTCGGTCTATGTCCATGACACGAGGCTCGGTGTTTTCTGCGGCGGCGCTGCTGTCCGCCGTCATCGTTAGCGGTTTCGTGGCTTCGGCCGCCGGCACCCGGCCGGCGCCTGTAGCGCCGGCCCTCGCGGCGGAGGCGCGGGATGCGATCGTCGATCGGGCCGCGCAGTTGCCCCGCCTCCGGAGCCTGCTCGTGTCGGTCGACGGTGAGCTGATTGAAGAGCACTACTTCAACGGCACGAGCGAGCGGAGCGTCGCCAACCTGAAATCGGCTTCGAAGTCGATCATCTCGGTACTCGTAGGCATCGCCATCAACCGGGGTGATATTCGGAGCGTCGACCAGCCTATTGCCGAGTTCTTCGCGGATGAGTTGGCGGACGCCGACGAGCTGCGGCGGTCGATCACGGTTGAGGACCTGTTGACGATGCGAGCCGGGCTCGAGACTACCTCGAACCGGAACTACGGCCGGTGGGTCCAGAGCCGCAACTGGGTGCGGCACGTGCTGACGCGGCCGATGGTGGACCGTCCCGGCGGGCAGATGATTTACAGCACCGGGAGCACCCACCTGCTTTCGGCGATTGTGACGCGCGCCACCGGCATGAGTACCCTGGAGTACGGTCGGCGATACCTCGCGCGCCCGCTCGGCATCACACTGCCGGCCTGGTTGCGCGACCCGCAGGGGGTCTATTTCGGCGGCAACGAGATGACGATGACGCCCCGCGCGATGGTGGCGGTAGGCGACCTCTACCGGCGCGGCGGTTCGATCGACGGATTCGAGGTGGTATCCAGCGATTGGGTGCAGGCGTCGTTCACTCCGCGCACCGCGTCACGCTACAGCCGCCGGCAGTACGGCTATGGGTGGTGGATGCGGCTGCTGGCGGGTCATCCGACGTACTACGCCTGGGGCTATGGCGGACAGTTCATATTCATCGTTCCGGACCTGGATGCCGTGATCGTCGCCACGTCCTCCCCCAATCCGGGCGATGGGCGGCGGACGCACCGTCGGGAGCTGGACGCTTTGCTCGAGCGGGAGTTGGTGCCCGCGCTCCGGCGGGCAACGGCAGCCGCGGACAGCAATCCCATCGCAAGGTCCCACCGACGAGGAGAACCAGATGCGTGACGATGGCGTGGCGATGAAGGTGTCCGCGCAAGTAGCGCTGCTGGCGTTGACCCTCGCTGCGGCGGGCGCGGCGTGCGGTGGAGGCGGTGCATCGGAAACGGGGTCGGCGGAATCGCCGGACGCCGCACCCATGCCCGAATCAGCGGGCGCCGGCAGCATCCTGCGGGTCGACTCGCGCATTGACGCGCTGGTGCCGACCGACGCGCAGATCGAGAAACTGGCGGACGGCTACGTCTTCACCGAAGGACCGGTCTGGATCCGCAGCGAATCACGCCTCCTGTTCTCCGACGTGCGCGCCAACGCCATCCATCAATGGTCGGAGGAGGCGGGCGCCAGCCCATTCATCGATCCAGTTTTCGACGGGGACCCGCAGGGGCTCCGGTCGCTGTCGTCCAACGGATTGACGCTTGACGCCGAGGGCAGCCTCGTCATCTGCGAGCATGGCAACCGGCGCATTTCGCGGCTCGAACCGGACGGCGCCCGTACCACGGTGGTGGACAACTACGAGGGGAACCGGCTCAACAGTCCGAACGACGCCACGTATGGATCGGACGGATCCCTTTACTTCACGGATCCGCCTTACGGTCTGGAAGGGCTGGAGGCATCGCCCCTGCGTGAGTTGGACTTCAATGGCATCTACCGGCTGCACCCGGACGGCGAGCTCGAGTTGCTCGTGCGCGATCAGAGCCGTCCCAACGGGATTGCCCTCTCGCCGGACGAATCGGTCTTGTACGTCGCCAATTCCGACGAGAACCAGAAGGTCTGGTTCGCCTACGACCTTGATGAGAACGGCGCGAGCAACGGCCGTGTCTTTTATGACGTGAACGATCAGAGCGCCGAGGGGGCAGCCGATGGCATGAAGGTGGACCGCGCCGGCCACCTGTTCGCCACCGGCCCGGGCGGCGTCTGGGTCTTCGCCCCCGACGGAAGCCACCTCGGCACGATCATGCCGGACGAGGTTCCGGCGAATGTCGGCTGGGGCGGCGATGGCCGCACCCTCTACATGACCGCCCGCACCGGGCTCTACCGCATCGCCCTTTCGACCGAGGGCGTGCTTCCAGGACCATGATGAAGAAAGACACTTCGCAGACCGACCGGTGCGCCGGCCGGTGCGCCGGCCTCCAGGCCGGCCTTCTCCGGTATCTCGGCCTTCTCCGGTCCGCCGGCGTCCTGTTGCTTGTGGCGCTCGCCGCAGCCTGCGGCGCCGAATCCGCGCCCGCCGACGTGGCCGGTTCCGGCCCTCCGCCCGCGATGGAGCTTCCCGGGAACACGACGGGCGATCCGGAAGCGATCCGTCCCTTCACGATCGACGTTCCGGACGCCGTGCTGGAGGACCTGCGTATACGCCTCCACCGCACCCGCCTGCCCGATCAATTGCCTGGCACTGGCTGGGACTATGGCACGGAGCGCACCTATCTGGACGAGTTGCTGGTCTATTGGCGCGACGAGTTCGATTGGCGCGCCCAGGAAGCGATGCTGAATCAGTTCGATCAGTACCGCACCACGATAGAGGGTCTCGACATCCACTTCATCCATCAACGATCACCGCACGAGGACGCCTTGCCGCTTCTCATCACCCACGGCTGGCCGGGCTCGGTCATGGAGTTCCACAAGATCATCGGGCCGCTCACCGATCCGACCGCCCACGGGGGTGACGCGTCCGACGCCTTCCATGTCGTCGCGCCGTCGATTCCGGGCTATGGCTTCTCCGACAAACCGACCGAGCGCGGCTATCACCCGGAGAAGATGGCGGAGCTGTTCGGCAAGTTGATGGCGAGGCTTGGCTACGACCGGTGGGGCGCACAGGGCGGCGACTGGGGGAGCAGCATCAGCCGCTGGCAGGCGGTGCATCACCCGGACCGCGTGGTCGGCGTCCACCTGAACATGGTGTCGGCGCCGCGGCCCGATGTGGACGACCCCGAGGCCGGCGTGCCGCCGGAGGAGCTGGCCCGGACGCGAGAGCGCCAGGAGTTCTTCGCCGACGAGCGGGGTTATAGCAACGTGCAGGGGACGAAGCCGCAGTCCCTCGGCTACGGTCTGAACGACTCGCCGGCCGGCCTCGCCGCCTGGATCGTAGAGAAGTTCCACACCTGGTGCGACTGCAACGGGGATGTCGAGAGCCGCTTCACGAAGGACGAGCTGCTGACGAACATCACGATCTACTGGGTGACGCAGACGATTACTTCGTCGACGCGCATTTACTACGAATCGCGCCGCGCGCCGCGCCGCGGCACCGGCTACATCGAGACGCCGGTGGGTGGCGCTGTCTTTCCGAAGGAAATAACGATCCCGCCTCGCGCCTGGGCCGAGGCGGCATATAACCTCGTGCATTGGACCGAGATGCCCGAGGGAGGCCATTTCGCCGCCTTGGAGCAGCCGGACCTGCTGACGGAGGACATCCGCGCGTTCTACCGGGCGTTGCGGTAGGGAACAACATGAATCCACGCTGGTCCGCCGGCCTCCAGGCCGGCCTTCTCCGTTCCGCCGGCTGGTGCGCCGGCCTCCAGGCCGGCATCCTCTGGTCCGCCGGCACCTTCCGTTCCGCCGGCATTCTCCTCATCACCCTCATCGCCACCGCGTGCGCCTCCGGATCGCCGCCGGCGACCCAGGACGTGCCCGGACCTCCACCCGCCATGGAACTCCCCGCCAACACCACCGGCGACTCCGAAGCGATCCGGCCGTTCACGATTGACGTCCCCGACGCCGTGCTCGATGACCTCCGTCTGCGCCTGCAACAGACGCGTCTTCCGGATCAATTACCGGGCACCGGCTGGGACTACGGCACTGAGCGCGCGTACCTGACAGAGCTGCTCGCCTACTGGCGCGACGAGTTCGACTGGCGCGCCCAGGAGGCGATGCTGAACCAGTTCGACCAGTACCGCACGGCGATCGACGGTCTCGACGTCCACTTCATCCATCAGCGGTCGCGCCACGAGGATGCGCTGCCCCTGGTTATCACGCACGGGTGGCCCGGCTCGGTCATGGAGTTCCACAAGATCATCGGGCCGCTCACCGACCCGACCGCACACGGCGGCGACGCGGCCGACGCGTTCCACGTGATAGCGCCATCGATCCCCGGCTACGGCTTCTCCGACAAGCCGACCGAACGGGGCTACAGCCCGGAGAAAATGGCCGAGATCATCGGGCAACTCGTTGAACGGCTTGGCTACGATCGCTACGGGGTCCAGGGCGGCGACTGGGGAAGCATCATCAGCCGCTGGCAGGCCGCGCAGCACCCGGATCGCGTAGTCGGCGTGCACATCAACATGGTTACGGCGGGTCCGCCACCCGGCGCCGACCCGACGGAGGGCGTGCCGCGGGAAGAGATGGCCCGCTTTCAGGCGCGGAACGAGTTCTGGCAGGGCGAGCAGGCCTACTTGAACCTGCAGGGGACAAAGCCGCAGACACTGGGCTACGGGCTGAATGACTCGCCGGCCGGCCTCGCCGCCTGGATCGTCGAGAAGTTCCACACCTGGTGCGACTGCAACGGGGACATAGAGAGCCGCTTCACCAAGGACGAGCTGCTGACGAACATCACCATCTACTGGGCCACGCAGACGATGACGTCGTCGACCCGCATCTACTACGAGTCCCGCCGGGCGACAAGTGGAACCGGTTACATCGAGGTGCCGGTCGGGTGCGCGATCTTCCCGGGCGAGATCTTCCTGCCACCGCGCGCCTGGGTGGAGGCGTCGCACAACGTCACCCGCTGGACGGAGATGCCGGAAGGCGGGCATTTCGCCGCACTCGAGCAGCCGGAGCTCCTCACCGACGACATCCGCGCCTTCTTCCGCGACCTCCGGTAGCACTCAGGCCGTCTCGCAGGAGCAGGAGAGCAGGAACCATGACGAGAATCACGACCTCGCTGCACCGCGCGTTCACCGTCGGCTGGCTTCCGGCGTTCTGTCTCGGGGCCGGTTTCGCGCTCGGCCTCGTCGTAGCGGGCGGCAACAACTGGTTCACCGACGAGGCGCTCCAGGCTCAGGAACGCACCCCGATCCGCGTCACGCGTATCTACACGGGCGACGACGGCAAGACGCACGCCGAGGAGTACGACGTCCCGCTCACGTCACAGCGCGGGGCCACCGAACTCTCGGACCCCGTAGACGTCACGAGCGTCCAGTTCCGTCGCACATCGCCCGACTACTTCATCGATTGGCACACCGCGCCCCGCCGCCAGTACGTGATCACCCTTTCGGGCGAGAGCGAGGTCGAGATCGGCGACGGTTCCGTAATCCGGCTCCATCCCGGCCATATCCTCCTGGCGGAAGACACCACCGGTCAGGGTCACATCTCCCGGGCCGTCGGGTCCGAAGACCGCATCTCCATCTTCTTGCCGCTGGCCGAGCAGTAGCCGGGCCTGTCTGGCAGCCTGCACCGTTCCACGGCGCCGACTGCTGCCTACTCGCGGGCGGCGTAGATCAGAAAGTTCTGGCGCGGCAGGAAGTCTTGCTGCGACTGCATCGCGTAGCCCGCCTGGGCCAGTTCCCCGCTGATCTCCTCGACCGTGAACCGGAAGTCGTCCGGCGGGCCACCGCCCGGCGCGCCCTTCTGGTAGTCGACAATCGCCAGCCGCGCGCCCGGCGTCAGGCTCTCGCGCAGCTTGGTGAAGTAGTCGACCCGGTTGGGGATGTGGTGGTAGGTGTTGACGATGAGCACGACGTCCACCGCCTCGGGCAGGTTAGGCGAGTTGGCGTCGGCGACGACTCCGACCACCTGATCGAGACTCGCCGCTTCGGCGCGCTCCCGAATGTAGTCGACCATCGACGGCTCGATGTCGACCGCGTAGACGTTCCGCGCGGGCGTCGACTCGGCGAGGCGCACCGTGAAGTAACCGGTACCGGCGCCGATGTCGGCCACCGTTTCGCCTTCCGCGATGTTGAGCGCCGCAATCACCCGCCCCGGCATCTGCCACTCGTCGCGGGCCGGATCGTCGAACGACCGGGCGTAGCGCTCCGGGTCATCGAAGCGATGTTCCATGTGGCGGCCCTGCGCCCCGTGTTGCCCGTGGGGCGGCTGCTGCGCGCTGGAAACCACCAGGCCAATGCTGACCAGCCCCGCGGTGGAGAGAAGGGTGGCAACCATCCAACGGGGCCGTCTCGACAAGTTGCTCATCTCGTATTCCTCCGGATCATGGGTACCGTCGCCTCCGTGCGCCATCGATCCGCAACGCTGGTGATCCCGCACGGTAGGATCATATCTTGCGCCCGTGACCGAAACCCTTGCGTTCGACCGGCGCCACGTCTGGCACCCCTACACGTCGATGGTCGAACCGCTGCCCGTATACCACGCGGTTTCTGCGGAGGGCGTGCACATCCGGCTCGCCGACGGTCGCGAACTGATCGACGGCATGGCCTCCTGGTGGTGCGCCATCCACGGCTACAACCATCCCGCTCTGAACGACGCGGTGCGCGCGCAACTCGAGGATACGGCACACGTGATGTTCGGCGGCCTCACGCACCGACCGGCCATCGATTTGGCCCGATTGTTGATCGATCTGACGCCGCGCGGCCTCCAGCACGTGTTCTTTTGTGATTCCGGCTCCGTTGCACTGGAAGTGGCCCTCAAGATGGCGCTGCAGTACTGGAACGCGCAGGGACGCCCGGAGAAACAACGGTTCGCGACCATTCGGGGCGGCTACCACGGCGACACCTTCGGCGCCATGGGTGTCTGCGATCCCCTCACTGGCATGCACGAACGCTTCAGCGGCCTTCTCCCGGGCCACTTCTTCGCGGACCGGCCCCGGACCCGTCCCGGGGAACCGCTCCACGCCGGCGACGAGGCAGGCATTCGGCGCATTCTCGAAGAACATCACGCCGAGATCGCCGGTGTCGTGCTGGAACCAATCGTGCAGGGGGCGGGCGGCATGTGGTTCTACGACGCCAAGTACGTCCGCCACGTCAGAACGCTGTGCGACCGGTTCGACCTGCTGCTGGTCCTGGACGAGATAGCCACCGGTTTCGGGCGCACGGGCCGGATGTTCGCGTGCGAGCATGCCGGCGTCGAACCGGACATCCTCTGTCTCGGAAAGGCAATGACCGGCGGGTACCTGAGCCAGGCCGCGACGCTCGCTACCACGCGCGTCGCCCGTGGGGTCTCCGCCGACGGCGGCGTTCTGATGCACGGCCCCACGTTCATGGCCAATCCGCTTGCCTGCGCGGTCTCGAAGCGGAGCATCCAACTGCTCATCGAAGGGCCATGGCGGCAACGGGTGGCGTCCATCGAGTCGCAACTGGCGGTGGAACTGGCTCCGTACGCGGCTCACCCGGCGGTTGCCGACGTCCGCGTGCTTGGCGCGATTGGCGTCGTTCAGACGCACGCGGCTGCGCCCGTGGCGGCGCTTCAGCGCGTCTTCGTGGAGACGGGCGTCTGGATCCGACCCTTCAGCGACCTCATCTACGTGATGCCGCCCTACGTCATCGAAGCCGATGACCTGTCGCAGCTCACGCGGGCCATCGGTCTGGGCCTGGACGCCATGTTGCGGTGACGCCCGTCCAGTTCATCCCGAATGCTGGGATGGTCTCGGCCGCAGTTTCTCCTCGAAGAACGTCAGTGCGCGCTCGCGGTATTCGTCGGGAGCGTCGACCGACACGCGGTCGTGTGAGGAGCCCGGGAAGATCCAAAGGTCGTAGACAGCGGGACCCGCCTCGGCGGCGATGCGCCGGGCGTGGTCGACCGGGATGAGCCGGTCCGCCTCGGCGTGAATGATGAACAGCGAGTCGGGCGGCAGGTCGGCGACCACATCCACCGGGTTGACGATGGACGTATCCGCATCGAACACGGTGCGCGCGAAGAAGAGAATCGGCGGATTGAAGAAACCGGGCAGCCCGCTTGCAATGGGCAGTTGCCGGGCAAGCAGATCGTCGAGGCGGGCGAAGCTGCTGTCGGCCACGATATTGCGCACGTCGGGCGAGATGGCGGAAGCCAGCAGGGCGGTGGCGGCGCCCATCGAGTGCGTCCAGAATCCCATGCGGTCCGGTCTGAAGCCACGGTCCTTGAGATGGTCGACCGCGCCCAGCAGGTCCTGCTGCTCGGCCCATCCGAGCGTGTAGCGGACGCCGCCCGACTCGCCATGGGCGCGGAAGTCGAACAGCAGCGCGTTGTAGCCGGCCTCCACGAGGGCGCCGGCGTGGGGCACCAACTCGCCGTCGTCTCCGGTGCGCGTCGAGTTGCGCCCGTGGGCAACCACGACCACGCGGTCGCTCCCGGCAGCGGGGAAGAACCAGCCGCGCAGCGGGATGCCGTCGCCGAGGCTGTCGAACGCGACGTCTTCGTAGGCCAGGTCGAAGGCCGCGGGTGACGATGCCAGGGTCCGGCGGCGCGGCTTCGTCAGCGTCTCGGCGGCGGCCAGAGCGATGCCGAGGTAGGCTAGTAGCAGGACGGCAGCGACAATCGACGGGATGGCGACCGCCAGGACGGGGTGGCGCCGCCAGACGTGGCGCGACCGCGAGTCGAGCGGTCCATCGGGTGGTGTTGCGCCGGACGCAGTTCGCGTCATTTGCCGTGGTGCTCCGAGCGGAATTCTAGCGGCTCACTATAATCGGCGTCGGCATGAGCGCACCCTCATACGCGCACGGCGCGAGCGACGCGCTCCTGTTGGGCGAGACCATCGGGGAGAACCTGCGCGCCGCCGTCGAACGGTTTCCGGAGCGCGAAGCCCTGGTCGTTTGCGATCAGGGCTTTCGTGCCACCTACCGGCAGCTCTGGGATCTGACCACGCGGCTCGCTTGCGCGCTGCTGGCCCGCGGCATCTCCCGGGGCGACCGCGTCGGCATCTGGGCGCCTAATCGTTATGAGTGGGTGGTCACGCAGTATGCGACCGCCCGCATTGGCGCGATACTCGTCAACGTCAACCCCGCGTACCGCGCACACGAGCTCGAGTACGCGCTCAACCAGTCCGGGATCCGTCTCCTGCTGCACGCCCGGAGGTTCCGGTCGGCGGACTACACGGCGATCGTCGGCACCGTTCGCGCCGCCTGTCCGGGACGGAGCGAAACGGTCGTTCTCGACGACGAATGGGACGCACTACTCGAAGAATCGGCCGCGATCGACGACGCCGCGCTGGCCGAGCGCGAGGCGAGCCTCCGCTTCGACGACCCGATCAACATCCAGTACACGTCGGGAACTACCGGTGCGCCCAAGGGGGCCACGCTCTCGCACCACAACATCCTGAACAACGGCTACTTCTGCGGCGAGATCCTGGGCTACACGGAAGCCGACCGCGTCGCGGTTCCGGTTCCGTTCTACCACTGCTTCGGCATGGTCATAGGCAACCTCGCCTGCACTACCCACGGCGCCTGCATCGTCGTGCCCTCCGAGGGCTTCGACCCGGCCGCTACCCTCGCCGCCATCGAGACGGAGCGGTGCACGTCCATCTACGGCGTCCCGACGATGTTCATCGCCCAGTTGAACCACGCCAACTTCGACCGGACGGACTTCTCGTCGCTGCGTACCGGCGTGATGGCCGGTTCGCCCTGTCCGGTCGAGGTGATGAAGCAGGTGCGCGAGCAGATGAACGTGAGGGAGATCACGATCTGCTACGGCATGACCGAGACCTCGCCCGTCTCCACCCAGACCCGCGTCGACGATTCGGTCGACAAGCGCGTTTCCAGCGTCGGACGCATCCATCCCCACGCCGAGATCAAGGTGATCGATCCGGAGACTGGCCAGGTGGTTCCGCGGGGAACGTCCGGGGAGCTCTGCACGCGCGGCTACTGCGTCATGCTCGGGTACTGGAACGACCCGAAGGCGACGGCCGCGGCGATAGACGGGGCGCGCTGGATGCACACCGGCGACCTGGCGACCATGGACGGCGACGGCTACGTCAGGATCGTCGGGCGCATCAAGGACATGATCATCCGCGGGGGCGAGAACATCTATCCGCGGGAGGTGGAGGAGTTCCTCTACACGCACCCTGACGTCGAGGACGCGCAGGTCATCGGGGTGCCGTCGGTGAAGTACGGCGAAGAGGTGATGGCGTGGGTGAAGCCGAAGTCAGGCATGACCGTGACCGGCGATCAGCTTCGCGCTTTCTGCCACGGCGAGATTGCGACCTACAAGATCCCGCGCTACTGGAAATTCGTGGACAGTTTCCCGCTGACCGTCACCGGCAAGGTGCAGAAGTACAAGATGCGGGAAATCTCGACGGCCGAGCTACGGTTGACGGCGGCGGCCGGCATCAGGACTGCCTGACGCGCTCCGTTCGGGTGGGTCGGCTCATCGGGTTCGCGCGCTTGACAACGCGACCTGGTCCGCCAGCTCTCCAAACCTCCGCTTGTAGTAGCGCGTCCACACATGCAGCGCCGGGACTCCGATTGCGGCGGGCAGAATCCATGGCAGGAAGGACCATGTGCCTTGCATGAGGGCGCCGTCGAACAGACGTTGCCCGCCGAAGACGAGGAAAGCGGTATGGAAGGCGATTCCCGACCCGCCCATCGTTTCCATGTGCTTGTACCACCACGCCATCGGCGTGGGACGGGGGTTGGCGAGGAATCGGCGATCTTCGAAGTAGCCGGCGATGCCGAAGCCCCCGAGCGCCATCGGGATCAGGAAGGGGCCGCCGCCGCTACGGAAGACGTGGAACACGCCAAAGACGAATAGCGCCACGCCGGCTGCGACCTGCGCGATGCTGAGCCACCGGAGGCGCCACCCTGCGAACTGGTCCGGCTGGCGGCGCGTCTGTGTCGCGCGGAGACCCCACTCGACGCCGGCAAGCAACAGAAGACCAAGGAAATCGAGAATGGCGACGAACATGATCTCGCTGGCTGGGACCTCTGCCAACGTCAGCGTACCTGGCCGGCCAGCCCAACTCGACGGATGCAGCAGCGCCCATGAGGTCGAACCGATCGCAGTCAGTGCCACGACATAGGCGCACCAGACGAACACGCGGCCAGCACCGACGTGCAGGCGGCCGCCCTTTCGCGCAAAGACCGGGATCCAAAAGGCCGCAAGGCCGACGAACCCGGTCAAGATGTGCAGCGCGCGAAGCTGGTCGTGAATCGCCTCAGCCATTGCCAAGTGCTTCTGTCTACCCCGTTACATCCTCGGCGGTGACGGGACGAGGTCGCCGCCGGCGTGCGATTCGCTCCAGCGCTTCGTCGCACCAGTCGACCTTGGCCTGCAGCGAGCGCACGCCCATGCGCACAGCCAGATGGACGTGAAAGTCCTCGGCGTTCGCGCGGCCAAGTCGGCCCCGGTGCGTCGGGGAACTGTACGGTGGCGACTCTCGTGGTGTGGGAGTTGTGTCGGGTTGTCAGGGCCAGAGCATTCGCCAGTCGGTGAAATACTCCGCTTCTCCCCAGGTGATGCGGAGCTTCCCGGTTGGAACGGCGTCCTCCTCCGACGGCAGATCCGGTTCCAGCGTGATGGCGAGGCTCTCAACGTTTTCCGCGAGCGCCCGCTGTTGCAGGGAGGCGCGGCCGAAGTCGTACGACGGGTCGTAGTCTGTGCCCCAATGCCGGGTCTGCCGGCTGACGATGAGCTCGCCGCCGTCGGCATGGGGGAGCATGAAGAGCGTGTACTCGCCGCGCGGCACGTCGAGATCGCCGAAACGGACGTCGAAGTCGACGGTCAGGCGCGTCGCCCAGTTCGCCCCCAGGCGCCAGACCTCGCCGTAAGGCACCAGCCCGCCGAAGATCTCCCGGCCGCGCGCGTGCGGCTGGCCGTAGTCGATGGTGATGCGCGAGGGACCCGAATGTGACGGCGTGAACGTGAACCACCCGCCGTTGCGCAGCACGCGCCCGTCGAACGTGAGGCTCGTCGTCACCCGTCCGCTCGGAGCGACCTTCGGGACAGTTTGCGGCGGATCCTGCGCGGCGAGCGGCGCCGCAGGCAGCAGGAACGCCGCCCACGCGGTGAGCAGAACAAGTATCGATGCAAAGGGCGGCGGAGCGATCCACCTGAGAAGCCGGACATGCCGGAACAGGTTATGCATGGCGTGATTGTACGAGTCCCGGGTGTTCCCGCGCCCGTCGCCTCGACCAGGCCATCCTGCCGCGGGCACAATAGCCACGCAATGTCCAAAGACGCGACAGGCCGGCTGCCCCGGGAGGTTGCCGTTCTGATGTTCGATCAGTACGGCACCATCGTAGACATGCAGGGCGGCCTGACGGAGATGGTAACGCCGTTCCTGGCGGCCAAGGGGTGGCGCGGCGACCCCCATCGCTTCGTCACCTGGTGGCGGCGGACGCACTTCGAGGACTCGATGATCGACGCGCTATGCGACACGGGTCACACCTCCTACCGGCGGATCGGGGAGCGCGCGGTCTCGCAGGTCATGCGGCGGGCCGGCATCGAGTTCACGGACGATGACACGCGCTGGCTGGTCGCCGGCATCGAACGCCTGAAGCCCTTTCCCGACGTGCTGGAGGCGCTTGGCAGGCTGCAGCGGGACTACCGCCTGGCGATCCTTTCGAACGGTGACCTCGACATGCTGGATGCGGCGAAGCCGCACATCGGATTCGACTTCGACGCGGTGATCTCCGTGGAAGAGGCCGGCTACTTCAAGCCGCACCGGGCGACCTACGCAACGGCGTGCGAGCGGCTCGGCGTCGACCCTTCCCAGGTGCTCTTCGTCGCCAACCACACCTTCGACTGCATCGGCGCCAAGGCGTCCGGGATGCGCACCGCGTTCATCGATCGGCGCCGGCGACCCTTCGGTGATTCGCCCCACCAACCGGACCTGATGGTGGAGGACTTCACGGCGCTCGCGAACGTGCTCTGCGAATGAGGCGCGATCCGCGGCGCCTCAGGCGAGCAACTCGCCCCGCAGCACGGTGACCGCCTGACCCGACAACAGCACGCGGTCCCCGCGGATCGCGACCCTGACCAGTCCGCCGCGCTCCGACGCCTGCCACGCCGTGAACGCATCCCGGCCGAGCCTGCGCTGCCAATAGGGTCCCAGGCAGCAGTGGGCGGACCCGGTGACGGGGTCCTCGTCGATTCCCGTGCACGGCGCGAAGAATCGCGGCACGAAATCGAATCCTTCGGTCACGGCACGGGCCGTGACGATAAGCCCGCGCCCGCCCAGCGCCGCGACTTGTCGCAGGTCCGGAGCCAGGCGCCGAACCGTCGCTTCCGCCTTCAACTCGACGAGATGGTCGAAACGGTTGCGCCCGACGTAGGTCGGCACGGTCCCGAGGGCATCGGCCAACCAGGCCGGACCGGACGCCGGCCCATCCGGTTCCGCGGGAAAGTCCATCTCGATCCAGCCGTCGCGTGGGCACGCAGTCAAATGTCCCGACCGTGTATGGAAGACGGCGGGTGCATCCGGCGCCAGGTGTCCGGATTCCCATAGCACGTGGGCGCTCGCCAACGTGGCGTGACCGCAGAGGTCGACCTCCACGCTTGGCGTAAACCAGCGCAGGTCGAACGTCCCGTCGTGCCGGCGCACCAGGAACGCCGTCTCCGATAGGTTCATCTCGCGCGCCACCTGCTGCATCCAGACGGCGTCCGCCGGTTCGGGCAGCAGGCAGACGGCGGCTGGGTTGCCTCTGAACGGTTCGCTGGCGAAGGCGTCAACCTGCGTGATCGTCAGCGCCATGTTCCGCTTCGCCTTGTGTGCACCGGAGTGCGGCCACGCCGACCGCGATCAGCATCGCGACCTTCAAGATCTCCAGCACGACGAAGATCAGGTGCAGATTGCTCTCGCCGACCGGCTCACCGGCAATCCTCCGCACGGTTCGGTCATCGAGGAAGGGCATGACGACGAGCCACTGTGGGTATTTCGCTGAAGTGGATCACCGATTCCGGGGATCTGGATCGCGGATTT
>CAZWUJ010000036.1:0-34500 GCA_964636705.1 uncultured Vicinamibacteraceae bacterium | reverse complement strand
GCCCGGCGAGCCGGCTTCGGATCCGTCCTGTCATGCGCTTAACCTCCACTGAGAATCGAGAGCCTAAGTTAAGTAGTATTTAACTGTCAACGGGGTAAATTTCTGTTATTCTGCTAGGGTGACGAACCTCGGAAAGCGCCTCCTGAAGGCCCGGAAAATGCGTGGGATCTCGCAGATTCAACTCGCCGCCGGCACGAAGGCCACGCCGCCGCACATCTCGATGGTCGAGCACGGCCGCGCCAACCTGTCGATCGCCAACCTGACGGCCGCCGCCAAGGCCCTCGGCGT
Organism: uncultured Vicinamibacteraceae bacterium; assembly: GCA_964636705.1. Taxonomy (GTDB): domain Bacteria; phylum Acidobacteriota; class Vicinamibacteria; order Vicinamibacterales; family UBA8438; genus VXRJ01. Next base: position 34,212 of record CAZWUJ010000036.1, on the reverse strand, counting down.
CTCCGTGGACTTCCTCTGCGGTCTGACGACCGAACCGACGCCGGCCCGCCAGCTCGCGAAGGAGCTGGCCGACACGGCGACGCGCGTCCGCGATCTCGAGGACCAGCAGGCGTACGTCGCCAGTGAAGATGACGGCGGCGACTACGTCGGCGTGTCGGAACTGGCCGGCGCCGCGGGCGGAGGCGCCGTCGTCGACCACGAACGGATCACCGGCCGGGTGAAGTTCCGGCGGGAGTGGCTCTCGCGCCACGGCCTCGCCGCCGGCGACTGCCGCGTCATCCAGGTCCTTGGCGAGTCGATGGAGCCGACCCTCGTCGACGGGTGCTCGATCCTTGTGAACCAAGCCAGCCGGCGTCGGCGGGCCGGCCGCATCTTTGTCGTGCGGACCGACGACGGCCTCGTCGTCAAGCGCGCCGGTAAGGACCGTGCCGACGCCTGGCAGCTCGTCAGCGATAACCCCAACAAACAGGCTTGGCCGACCGTGCCCTGGCCCGACGACGCGCCGGTGATCGGCGAGGTCAAGTGGGCAGCACGGACGTTCATGTGAGGAGACCGCATGCGTTCCACCACGAACGACACCAACGCCCCAGGAAGCGACATCGGCCGCACCGCCACGCAAGACACGCCCGGCACGAGCCAACTTCCCACGAAGCGCCACCCGAGGGAGGGGCGACGATCACCCAAGGCCGCCGGCCATTCGTCGCAATCGCGTAGCCGTACCCGCGTCGCCCCAGGGATCTACAAGGATCGCTGGGGCTTGGCCGCCACCGTCAAGGTCAATGGCGTCCAGCGCGAGCTCCGCTTTCCACCGGGAACCCCACTCAAGACCATCCGCGCGCGCCGCGACGAGCTACGAGCAAGCCTGCGCACGTTGCCTCGCGGCGCGCGGCAGACCCTCGCTTCCGACGCCGACCGCTATCTCCAGCAGGTGACCGGCAACCTCATCGGCAGCGCCGAGCGCCGTCGCGACGTCGCGGCCTGGCTACCCAAGTTCGGTCACCTGATCACGCTCACCCTCGTGGAGCACCTCGCCGCGCTCAACGCCCAGCTGCACGACTGGCGCCGCGCGCGCGCCGCCTCCACCTGCAACCACCGTCGACACGCCCTCATGCACATGGTGCGCACGCTCTACGGCCGCCGCGCGGCCCTCGATCTTGAGGATCTCGTCCGCTTTCCGCTGCCGTTACCCCGCCCACGCTGGATCGACCGCGCACACATCCAAGCGGTCCTCGACCAATTGTCTCCCGGTACGAAGACCTCCGCCCGGTTGCGTCTCATGCATTGGACCGGCATGCGGCCCTCCCAGATGGGCCGCCTCACCCGAGCCGACTTCTGCCTAGCCGACCCTGTTCCGTACGTACGCGTGCCCCGCGGCAAGGGCGGCCGGCTCGCCGCGGTCCCGCTCGTCGATGAAGCGCTCCTTGCCGTCCACGACTTCATCGCCGCTGACGCCTTCGGTCCGTGGTCCACGCAGAGCGCCAACAAAGCCATTCACGCGGCCGCCCGCCAGGCACAGAGAGAACCATTCACCGTGTACCAGATCCGTCACTCCTTCGCGACCTGGCTCCGCCACGCCGGCGCCGACCTTGCCGACATCCAGGACCTCTATGGCCATGCCGCTGCTGCCACGACGCGGATCTATGCGGCGCCCACGCTCGCCAAGCAGCGTGCCGCCATCCAGCGCCTACACACCGTACGGACTGCGTGATAGTCGATGCCCGCCTCCTTTTCCAATTCCGCCCCGAGCCACCGACCCCACGCCTTCGCACCTCCGTTACCCTAAAGGACGACTTTGTGCGAACAACTCCCCAACACTTTCGACGCCCTTCGACCACACCACCTCTACGACCCCCAAGCCCGCCCGCTTCCCCTGCTCTCACCAACGTCTTTGTCCTACGAGCCAAGGCCGCGCCCACAGCCACGGCATCTGAAATCCGCTAATGCCAAGTCTGCCCACCCATCTCAATGGTCCCGGACCTCATTGCCCCATTCCAAAGGCCCATCGGACACTAATCGAGGCCCACCATTTCTGGCACCAAGCTGCTGACAACTACTTTAATCCCGATCTATTTCGGGCGAATCTCAACGCGACGATACAGGCATTACGTAATGTCACATTCTCTCTCCAGAGCGAAAAACACGCATTCGCCGACTTCAATGCCTGGTACGAGCCTTGGCAAACTCGAATGAAGGCGAGCAGCGTACTCTCTTGGGCCAAAGAAGCGCGCAACGCACTCGTCAAGCGGGGTGATCTTCACACGGCAAGCACCGCCACCGTGCGTCTACTCACATGGAAGGACGATGAGTTAACTCGCCTGCCAATTGCTCCCGAGACATCATCTGACGCACTTCTCAACACTCTCCCTGTCATTGATCTCATTGCGAAGGTCAGTATCCCGAGCGGAGATCTTTCAAGCGCCGTGCTCGAGCTCGAACGTCAATGGAATCTGCCAAACTTCCAGAATCGCGAAGTGCTCGACACATTGGCCGCCGCGTATGGACTGCTCAGCGATCTCCTTGTGGACGCCCACGCGTACCTAGGTCGCCTCGATTGCATCGACGACCAGTCGCCACACCCATCGTTCCGCGCCACCCACCATCGCTCAGGAACCCTCCCTTGCATGGCAGCGACCGCCGAGCTTCGCAAGGAGCGCTTTAGTCTAGCCACACGAACCCGGCTCGTCCGTTCGGCCATGACACCACCGAAGGGTACCCCTTCGCCGGCTGTCGCAGCGGCACGTTACGGAATGACATCCGCGGACCGTATCACGCTATCACGAACCGCCGACCCCGACTCAATGGCGAAGCATCTCGTGTACTGGTCAAAGCGGATGCTCAAGAAGGACCGCGGTCACATCCGTTTTGTGCTGGTGCGAGACGGTGCGGGTGAATGGCACCCAATGGCTTTTCATCATTCCGACCGTAGCGAAAAGCACCTTGCGGTTCGACTGATTGCTCAATTTGTCGAACAGACCGGCGCCGACGCAATCATAGATGTAAGTGAAGCTTGGTATATTCCGAGAGAGCAGGCAAGCACGATAAAGGACTTTAGCAACCTGGAAAACGTCCCGGGGCGCCGCGAGATGCTTCACGTGCTTGTGACTACGCGGGCGGGCCTGTTGCGTACATACCTGACTCCGTTTTCCCGGGGATTGTTTGGCGGAATAAAGCTGGGCGAAACCAGCGTCAACGATGAGACACCCAGGAACAAGTACTACTTGTACCCCGTGTTTAAGGTGTGGGCCGCCCAGGGAACGCGCCTTGGTGCACAAGGGGAGTCCGTACGGTGGCTCTGGGAACCAGATCCTCTCGACAGGTGCTACTGCGGCGGCCCCGGGCGCTTTGGTTCATGTTGCGCGACGAGTATTGCCAAGCACTCTATGGATGAATTGCAGCGACTTCGAGCCGACGCCCTCCATCGATCTGATATTGATTCCGCCGAGCGATTTGCTCAGGCAGCGCTAGCACAGTACCACATATGGATTCGCGAGCACACGGCACCAACTAGGCACGTGGCCAACGAACTCCACGAGAAGCTGGTAGCCGTGGACATCCCGGCGCTGGAAGCTCACCTCCATCACCTTGAAGAGGTGTTGAGAATTGGCGGTCGACGAGCCGACCTTGCATCACGGCTGCGGCACATTAGTACCGTTGTGGGCGTTCCCGAAGTGAGCGTTCGGTTGGCCGCTCATGCTGCACGACTTCTGTACGAGGTCGGAACACGGGCCGAGGCAGCGGCAGAGTTGGAGCTGCTTGGCAATCTCGACGATGTTTCGGATTCGTTGGCATTGTGGGTCGCGGGTCGTGTGTTTGATAGTGACCACGGGGAGTCCTGTCGTCTGTTCCAGAGGGCGATCGAGCATGCGGATGACCAGCGCATGCTGTGTTTTATGGAGCTAGACCTTGCAGACGCGTATCGTCGTCACGAGAATGAAGTGCGCGCCGTGGAGTTGATCACAGGTGTGCTCGATCGTACGCACGGCGATACTGACCTTTTGGACGCACGAGCTCCCGCACTCGAAATGCGGTGGAGGCTTTCGAATGAAGAGGCCGATTTTCGTACCGCAAAGCAGGAGCTGGCGACGATGGAAGGGGCAGGGCCCAAGCGACGCTTGCTCATGATGCTTGTGGATCACGGCGATCTGCAGGAAGCGGATGAGTTGTTGGCTGAAGAACTTAACGGGGAAGACGTCGTGACACGTCTGCTTGCCATCGAGATCCGTTTGAGGACCAACCGCGTCGAAGAGGCGCAGGAACTGTTGCGGAGCGTACCAGCAGACCGGGTTACGGAACGACTGCGACTACCGTATGCGCACACGGTCGGCTTGGTCGCGCTGTGTAGCGGGAATGCAGACTTGGCCGCGACCGCGCTCGGCATGCTGCGCTGTATAGACACAGAGGAGGGCGGTTTGTCCGATGACTACACCCGTATGCAGGAAGCACTGGGTAGCCTGGCCGGCTGACATGATAGTGGTGGCCGAGGAGGACGGTGGCTCAATTTCGGTCGGGCAGAGGTCAACCTGCCCGACCGTCGCAACCGGGAGGACGGTTCTGACGCAGGACGGGGGCATGGCGAGCGCTGGGCAAGCGAAATCGTATTGGTGGTGGCGCGAGCCGGAACCTCCAGCCGCACCAGCGAACCGCTCGGGGTTTTTGCGTGCTCGATGGCGCGGGCAAGTGAATTCTCTGCGCGGTTCTTCCGCCTCGCTGGCGCCAACCGCTTGATCGTCTCAAGCCGTCCCTCCCGGAGCGGCCCGCCCGGAGCCCGCGGTGGACGCGAGCCATCGGCCCGGCTGCGTCTGACCTCCTCGGAGTAGCGTGGTAGGATCTCTGGAATGGTCGCAATGGGCTTCGCCCCTACACAGACGACGTCGGCGCGATCTCAGCCGTTTGGCTGGCAGTACCGGCTGGCAGTACTTTGCGATGTTCACGTAAGTCATTGATTCCAAGAGGTATGGGCCGCTAGCTCAATTGGCAGAGCAGCAGACTCTTAATCTGCGGGTTCGGGGTTCGATTCCCTGGCGGCTCACCACTTCCGAAGATCGCGCTCGCCCGCTCAGTCCAGAACGTCGAAGAGGTAGCTGTACTTCAGGATGACGCTGCGCCCGGCGTATTGGGGAAGGTACTGACCGATCCCCTCCGTCTCGTTGTAGACGAAGAACAGCCCGGTGTTGGCGTCCTGCAGCCAGCCGAAGCGGAAGTTCACGGACCAGAGCTCTGCGCTGTCGTTGTGCTGCAGCAGCGTCTGCACGAACAGGCGCGGCGAGAAGTTGTAGCCGAAGCGGATGCTGGTCAGATTCGTGATTGTGCTGCCGCTGCTCCCCAAGTCGATATCGTTCCGGCTGTAACTCAGCGACAGGTTCATGACTTCGCCGTAACGGGCGCGGATCCGCGGCCTCAGGGTCACTATCTTGCCCCCGAAGAATCCGCCCACCTCCGCGCGCATGCCGACGCTGACCGGCACCGACCGGTTGGAGTCGTACGAGTAGGAGAACTCGTTCCAGTCGTATCGACTCGCCGGGATGGCGAGGCCGGAAACGCTGAACTGCTCGAAGACATGCTCGCTGCGAACGTCCCATGCGACGCCGGCGGACGAGCTGTCCTCGAACTCGCCCGTAAAGTGCATGTGGAGATAGGAGCTCTCCATGACGCCGTCGAAGTTCCAGAAGCGGGAGAAGTTCATGTGAGGCGTCAACTCCTGAAACATCAGGAAGCCCTCGGGCCGCGAGGTGTTGTTGATGCCCATGTCGAAGCTCCGGAACCCGCGCCGCCGGAAGTAGCCGACCTCCGGATTGAAGTCCTCGCCGTTCTCCTGGTAGCCGGTGCTAAGGCGCCACATCTCCGAGTTGTAGGTGCCGGCGAGGCTCAGCGCGTGGTCGCGGCCGGTGTAGCCGGGCGTCTGCGTGCGTCCGACGAACCCCTGCACGATACCGCTCTCGCCGATGCCCCAACGGCCGTCGACCGCATACGTGCGGTTGTAGTTCTCCGACCCTGCGAACACGCCCGTCGCCTGGCGGTTGACGAAGAGGCCGCCGATGCTCGACCGGTTCGGCAGGTCGCGCCGCAGCCGCGCCACCGTGAAGTTGTTGGCGGGGTTGCCTACATCCATCCCCTCGGTCTGCATGTTGAGGAAACCGACCGTCATCGTGTCGGTCACCTTGCCCGACAGGCGTGCGCCCGCCGTGATGGGAATGGGGGTGCCCGCATCCGTAATCCCGATTTGCCGGCTGAAGAAGAGCTCGGTCTGCCCTCGGTTCTGCCCGCTGGACGACCCGTTGCTCACCGTGAATGCGCCCGCGTTCTCCAGAAAGAACGGACGCTTCTCCGGGAAGAAGAGGTTGAACCGATCGAGATTGATCTGCTGGTCGTCCACCTCGACCTGCGCGAAGTCCGTGTTGTAGGTAGCGTCGAGGGTCAACCCGGACGTGACGCTGTACTTGAGGTCGCCGCCGAAGTCACCGAAACCACTTGCCCCGCTGCCCGGATCGGCGTCGCGCGTGGACAGCGAGCCCACGACGTACGGTGTCATCTGCAGGTTGCTCGCCCCACCAACCGGCGCGAGCAGACCCGTAAGCTGTCCCGCCAGCGAAACGCGGTAGAGGTTGAATTGCCGGGGCAGGGGCGACCAGTACGATGTCTCGTTCCGCCGGCGGATGTTCCGCTGGAAGTTCACACCCCAGGACTGCTCCTCGCGGGCCGGGAAGCGAATGGTGCGGAACGGTATGGCGAACTCCGCCGTCCATCCGACGTCGGAGATTGACGTCTGCACCTGCCAGGCGCCGTCCCAGTTGACGTTGAAGCCTCCCGCGCTGCCGCGCGAGAACCCGCCGCCGCCGGAACGCCGGTATCCGCTGCGTTCGCCGCCCTCGTTGATCACCTGGCCGTCGTACTCCTGTCCGGCCGGGGTGGTGCCGAAGACGAACCCGTTCTGACGATCCGAGAAGGTGTCGAAAACGATCTGGAAGCTGTCGGAGTCGGTCATCGACGAGTCGCGCCGGCTGTCGCTCATGATGATCGACTCCGGCTCGCTGTCGTAGCAGACGACGCCGACGTAGATCATCTCGTCGGTATAGACGATGCGCACCTCGGTCCGCTCGGTCGCGGGCCGGCCCTCGTCGGGCGCCGTCTGGCGGAAGCCTCCGACCGGCGTTGCCGCGGCCCAGGCCGGGTCGCCCAGGACGTCACCGTCGAGCGCCGGCGCCTGCTCTACTTCGACCGCGCGAATACTCTTGGCGGTCCCCTGCGCCGCTATCTCGAACCCGGCAACCGGCTCCGGCGAAGCTGGCGCGCTGCCGGGATCCTGGCTGCCGTTCACTACCTGCCCGCCCGCCGGAGCCTGGGCGCCGACAACTGCCGCACCCGGCCCGCAAACCAGGGCAACCAACCCGAGACCAACAGCCAGCCGCTGGTGAATCATGCGGGGATGTTAGCAGTTTCGATGCAGCCGCCACTACGGCACTGCCAGCCGCTTGCCGCCGCCCCGACTCCCGGTCCAGACTACGGGCGGCGTTCGCCAGCGTCGATTGACCCGGAACCGTGAATCTGCACCTTGCCGTCCTGCTGATCTACGCCGCCGTCCTCATGGGCGTCGGCCTCTGGATCGGCCGGCGCGTAGGGGGCGCGTCCGACTTCTTCGTCGCGGGGCGGCGCCTCGGTCCAGGGCTGCTCGGCTCGACGATGCTGGCCGCGAACATCGGCGCCGGCTCGACGGTTGCGGCGGCCGGCCTCGGCTACGCGGACGGGCTGAGCGCATGGTGGTGGGTCGGCTCGGCCGGCATCGGATCGATTGTCCTCGCCCTCTGGATCGGCCCGCGGATGCGGCGCATCGCGGCTCGCCACGGCCACCGGACGCTGGGCGACTATCTCGAGCAACGTTTCGGACGGGAGGTGCGGGCAACCATCGCCCTGCTCCTCTGGTTCGGCACCCTCGCCCTCCTCGCGGTGCAACTGATCGCCATCGGCTGGGTGCTGAACGTCGTCGTCGGTCTCGACCGATGGGTCGGCTGCCTCATCGGCGGGGTCGTGGTGACCGCCTACTTCGCCGCGGGTGGACTCCTGACGGCGGCCTGGGTGAACGTGATTCAGCTCGGCGTGCTGCTCGCCGGGTTCGCCCTCGCCCTGCCGCTGGCGCTCGGAGCGGCGGGCGGATGGGACACCGTGCGCGCCGCGACCGCCACCATCGACGGCTACTGGAGCCCGTGGCAGGGAGGCGCGTCCGGCTGGTTCTACCTGGTGATGCTCGGACCGGCGTTCATCGTCTCGCCGGGGCTCGTCCAGAAGATCTACGGCGCCCGCGACGACCGGACGGTTCGCATCGGCGTCGGCGTCAACGCCCTCGTCCTGCTTGCGTTCGCCAGCGTTCCCCCGCTGCTCGGCATGATCGCCCGCACGACGCACCCGTCGTTGCCGGAACAGGCGCTGGCCCTGCCGACGCTGCTTATGGACGCGCTGCCTCCCGCCGTCGGCGCCCTCGGCCTCGCCGCGCTCTTCTCGGCCGAAGTCAGCTCCTCCGACGCCATTCTCTTCATGCTGGCGACGTCGCTGTCGCAGGACCTGTACCGGCGGTTCGTCAACCCGGACGCGGACGAGCGGCGGATGCTCTCGGTGGCGCGCATGGCGGCTATCGCGGGCGGCGCCCTCGGGACCGTGATCGCCATCGTCGCCGTCTCCATTGAAACGGTCCTCGCGATCTTCTACACGCTGCTGACCGTCAGCCTCTTCGTCCCCATCCTGGCCGGCCTGTACACGCGCCGCGTCGGATCGCCCGAGGCGCTGGGGGCCATCGCGGGAGGCGTCACCCTGTTCATCGCGGCGCAGGTGGTGGGCGGCGGCGCCCGCCTGGCAGGATGGACGCCCGCGATGATCGGGTTGGCGGGGGCCGCGATCACGGCGCTGGCGGTCCTTCTGGTACGGCGGCCGGGGCGAGTCGAGAGCGGTTGAGATCGGCCGCGGCGGCGCGGACTTCGGGCGGGATCGCCTGTGGCGTGATGTCTCCCGACGCCCCGTACCGATCGAGGCGGTCGAGTTCCGCCACCAGGCGGGCGGCGAAGAGACCGGGTTCCCGGTCGATTGACGCGTCCAGCGACGTCGTCGGAGGACAGCAGCGCACTTCGACATCGGGCGCCTGCCGATCGAAGGTGGCGGCGCAGCGTCGCATCACGAACGGCTTCGCGACGAGCAGCGCGCGGCGGATCGCGACGCCCGACCGCCGCAGGGCCGCGACGCCGAAGCGGACGTTCTCGAGCGTGTTCGTCGCTTCGGACTCGGTGACGATCGCCTCCCGCGGCACGCCGTCCCGTACCAGCCGGTCACGAAACACCAGCGCCTCCGGTTCCGGGAAGTGGTCGCGGGTCATCCGGCCGTAGTGTCCGGTCACCAGGACAAGCGGCGCGTGGCCGGCAGCGTAGAGCTCCGCGGCGCGCGCCGGGACGGCGAACGCCTGGCTGCCGAAGACGAAAATGACGTCGGCATCGACCGGCGGTTGGGCGACCGCCAGAAACCTCCAGAGCGGGCCGGCGCGCTCCGCAAGCACGGCGTGAGCTTAACAGCGAGCGGTGGACGTCCCGCCACCGGTGGCCGGCGACCCCCGGGATCCGCCGGGTGCTATCATCGATTGTTACCTGCCGTGTGACACCACCGTTCATGACACGCGCGCTTTTTCTTGCGGCCGGCCTGTTTCTCGTCGTCGTGGCCCTGCCGTCTCCTGCCGCGGCCCAGGATCCGGCCGGTACCCTCACGCTGATCGGCGCGGACGGCCGGCAGACCCTCGAAACGGTCTCCCTGCGCGATCAGGAAATGATCGCGATCGATCGGCTGGCGGAGTTGCTCCGTTTCGACCTGAGCGAGGACGCCCGCACCCGGACGGCGACGCTGACGATTGGCGGCCGGGCCGTGATCCTGACGGCGGAGCAGCCGGTTACCTCCGTTGACGGACGGCTCGTTGCGCTGGACGCGCCCGTCGTCCGGCTCGGCGGCGACTGGTTCGTCCCCCTCGACTTCATCAATCGGGCGCTTGCGCCTCTCGCCGGCCAGCCCATCGAGTTGCGGCTGGCTTCGCGGCTGCTGCTCGTCGGCGGCGTCCGCGTCCCGCGCGTGGCGGTCCGCTACGGGCCTCGCGGCGAGGGAGGCCGGCTCAGCCTGGAGGTGATTCCCGAGACGCCGTACCACGTGATCGAAGAATCGGGCCGGCTGCGGATCCGGTTCGACGCCGACGCGATCGACGTGGTCACACTCCCCGACGCGGGCGGCGGCATCGTTCGGAGCATCACGCGGGACGAAGCCCTTCCCGGCCTGACTCTCGACCTCGGTCCGGGGTACGGATCGTTCCGGGTTACCGGCGGGCCGGCGCGGTTCGCGGTGGAGCTGACGCCCGCCGCCGCGGCCAGCGCCGCCGCGATGGCGCCCGATGTTCCCGCCGGGCTGCCCGACCGCGACAGCCGTCCCGTTCTCCGCACGGTCGTCATCGACCCGGGCCACGGCGGCGACGACGCAGGCACAAGAGGCCCGAACGGCACGCTGGAGAAGCATGTTACGCTGTCGGTCGCCCAGAGGCTGCGTACGGCGCTCGAGAGCCGGCTGGGCGTGCGCGTGATCCTGACGCGGACCGACGATCGGAGCGTCGCCCTGGATCAACGCGCGGCCATCGCCAACAACAACCAGGCGGACATCTTCATCAGCCTGCATGCCAACGCGTCGCTGAGCGAGATCCCGACCGGCGCCGAAGTCTTCCACCTGAGCATCGACGAGTACGGCGCCGAAGCGCGCGAGATAGCGGAGCGGGAGGTCGCGGTGCTTCGCGTCACGGACGGCCGGCAGCGGGAGATCGACATGGTCCCGTGGGAACTGGCGCAGGCTCGCCAACTCTCCCGATCCGCGCTCCTCGCCGATCTGGTCGCGGATGCGCTGGCCGTCCGCGTGCCGATGAACGAGCGCCCACGCACGGAGGCGCCCTTCCGCGTACTGGCGGGCGCGAACATGCCGGCGGTTCTCATCGAAATGGGCTATGTCTCCAATCCGGAGCAGGAGGCCCAGCTCGTCGATCCCGCCTTCCAGGGATCGATCGTCGAGGCGCTGGTCACCGCCGTCATCGGATTCCGGAGCTATCTGGAACAGGGCGGTTTCCTGGGGTTGGATGTCGAAGCGACCGGCGGCGGCGACCGGCGGCAGGCGGTGGAGGTTACGGAAGACGACGATGTGCGCGGGCGGGGGCGCGAGTAGGAATGCCACGCGGCAAGAAGTTGCAGCGCCGCTGGGTCCGGCATCCCTGGACGACCGCGGCGGCCCTCCTGGGAGTGTTCACGGTGGTGCTGGGCGTGGTGGTGGTGGTGTTCGTGCAGCGGTGGCAGACCGTGGCCGGAGTCACGTCGGCAGGCGCAGGAGGCGCAGGAGGGTCGAACAGTCAGGCCTTGCTCACCGCGACTCTCTACTACGTGACGGAGGATGGGCGCGCCCTGACCCGGCATCAGGTATTCGTTCCGCTGGAAACGGATCCGCTCGCCCGGGCGCGGGCCGTCGTCGAGCAGCAACTGGGGCCGCCGCCGCCGCCGCTCCTGTCCCCGTTTCCTGAAGACACGCGTCTGCGCGCCATCTACCTGGCCGAGGACGGCAACGCCTTCGTCGACCTGAGCGAAGAGGTGACGAGCGGACACCCGGGCGGTTCCGTTGACGAACTGTTCACCGTGTACGCGCTGGTGAATTCCCTGTCGATCAGCGTGCCGGAGATCACCGCGGTGCAAATCATGGTGGAGGGGCGTGAAGTCGACACCCTCGCCGGGCATATTGATCTCCGTCAGCCACTCGAGCCGAGCCTGGTCTGGGTGGTGGACACCAACGAACCCGGCGGCGCGGACGATCCGGGCGCGGAAGACTCTCCCGAGGAACCGCTCGCCGACGAAGCGGACGGGGACGCGAGCCCGGAACCGGACGACCTCACATGACCGACCCGCAACGGCCCGACAAGCGCGCTCCCTCCGAGCTGCGCGACACCCGCATCACTCCCGACTACCTGCTTCACGCAGAGGGTTCCGCCCTGATTGAGGCGGGGCGCACCCGGGTAATCTGCGCCGCGAGCGTCGAAGATCGCGTGCCGCCGTTTCTGCGGGGCGCAGGCCGCGGCTGGGTCACGGCGGAGTACGGCATGCTGCCGCGCGCCACGACCACGCGGTCCATCCGCGAAGCGGCAAGGGGCCGGGTCGGTGGCCGAACGCAGGAGATTCAGAGGCTGATCGGCCGGTCGCTCCGGGCCGTCACCCGCCTCGCCGACCTGGGCGAACGGACTATCCACGTGGACTGCGACGTCATCCAGGCGGACGGAGGGACGCGCACCGCGTCGATCACCGGCGGGTTCGTGGCGCTCGTCCTCGCGCTCGACAAGCTGCGCGCCGACGGCGTCATTGCGCGCCTGCCGATCGACGACTACGTCGCGGCCATCAGCGTCGGCGTGGTGGAAGGCAGGGCGGTCGCCGACCTCGCCTATGACGAGGACTCGCGGGCGGACGTCGACATGAACGTCGTGAAGACCGGAAACGGCCGCTTCATCGAGGTGCAGGGAACCGCCGAGGGCGAACCGTTCGATCGCGCCGCGCTCGACGACCTGTTGTCGCTGGCCGGCGATGCGATCGATCGGCTCATCGAGTTGCAGCAGTCGATCGTCGGCGGCATCGTGCCCCGGCATCGCGCATGACGGTCGTCATCGCCACCGGCAACCGCCACAAGCTGCGCGAGATCGGCCAACTGCTCGGCGGTCTGGCGTGCGTCCTCGACCCGATCGGCGCACATACTGCCGCTCCCGAGCCGGAGGAGACGGGAACCACCTTTGCCGAGAACGCCCGGCTGAAGGCCCGCTACTACTCCCGCTTCGTCCCGCACCTGACCATCGCGGAGGACTCCGGCCTGGAGATCGAGGCCCTGGACGGCGCGCCCGGAGTCCGCTCGGCGCGCTTCACGGGTACGACCTACCCGGAGAAGTTCGAAGCGCTCTACGCCCGGCTTCGCGACCGCGGGGAGATCGCCAGCCCGGCGCGGTTCGTCTGCGCGGTCGCGGTGGTCGAGCGCCGACGCGTCGTGTTCGAGGCGAGCGGGACGTTAGAGGGACGGATCGCCGAGACGCCGGCCGGTTCCGGCGGGTTCGGCTACGACCCCATCTTCTTCTACCCCCCGTTCGGCTGCACGCTCGCTGAAGTGAGCCCCGACCGGAAAGCGGCAATCAGCCACCGCGGCGCCGCGTTCCGGCATGTGCGGGCTTTTCTCGAATCGCGGCTGGGCGGCTGACGCGGCGGGTCAGAAGCCCGGCTTCAGCGTCCCCGCCCGGCGCGCCGCCTCCAGCAACGCCGGGTAGAACTGGACGAACGTTCGCTCCGCCGCGGTGTGCTCGGTGTGACACTCGACGCACTCGGCCACGCGCGCGCCCGACAGGGGCTCCGAAACATCGCGCAACGCCCCCCCGCGGCCGAAGTCGAAGAACGCCCAGCCGTCGGCGAACCGATCGTCCTTGACCTCCGCTTCCAGCGCCACGAGATCCGATTGGTACTGTCCCGCGCCGTTGATGGCGCCTTCACGGCTCGACCGGCGGAACTCGAGGACGAAGATGGTCTCGTTCGGCCAGAGCCCGTTCTCCAGGAAGCCGCGATAGGACACCGGCGCCAATTGCCAGCAGCAGCGCTTTGCGCATCATCAGGTCGCTCCCTTCACAAGTCGGCAGATTGATGCGGCAAGACTATCGTAAAGATCGATCCTCCGCCGGGACGGTTGGCCGCCTCGATGGCGCCGCCGTGGAGGCCGACGAGATGCTTCACGATGGCCAGGCCGAGCCCGGTGCCGCCCGGGTTTCGCGCCCGTGAGTCCTCCACTCGATAGAAGCGCTCGAACACCCGGTCGAGGTCGGTGTCGGGAATCCCCGGGCCCCGGTCCGCAACCCGGATCACGACCGATTTCCCATCGCCATTGGCCGAGGCGGTGATGTCGATGTCGGTGCCGTCCGGCGCGTAGTGCGCCGCATTCTCCACGAGGTTCTTGAGGACATCGTGCATCTTCGCCGGGTCGACCAGGAGCCGGGCCGCGTCATCGTCGACATCGGAAGCTACCTGTTGGCGCTTCGCCTCGAGCACGGGAGCGAGTTCGGACGCAATGCCGGAAATGAGCATCTCGATTCCGGATGCGCGCAGATGCAACTGCTCCTTCCCCGAGTCCAGGCCGGCAAGCCGGAGCAGGTCCGCCACGAGCCGCTCCATCCGCCGGGTGTGCCGCTTGATGATGGCGAGAAACCGTCGTTCCGCCTCCGGATCCGACTCCTCCTCCAGAGTGTCGACAGCGCCGCGGATGGCGGTAAGCGGCGTGCGAAGCTCGTGCGAGACATTGGCGACGAAGTCCTGCCGGATCTGCGCGGCGCGCCGGAACTCGCTGATATCGTGCAGCACGACTACGACCCCCGGCTCGTCCTGCGCGATGTACGGCGCGGCGTTCGCCAGGCAGATCTTGACCGGTTCGGTGCTGAGCGTAATCTCGGCGCGGCTGGATCCGCCCGCCTCGAGAGCCCGGCCGATCTGCTTGGCGAGGTCCGGATGGCGGATGAGCTCGACGTAGTGGTGGTTGACCGGCGTCTCGCTGATCTGCAGCATCGCGCAGACGGCGTCGTTGGCCATCTGCACCCGCCCGCGCGCGTCCACCACAAGCACGCCTTCCGTCATGCTCCCGAGAATGGCGTCGGTTAGCCGGCGGTTGCGTGAGAGTTCGGCGAGGCGGCGCCCCAGTTCCTGCATGGAGGCGTCGAGGGCGCGGGCGACCGTCCCTATTTCGTCGTTGCCGTAGGGACCGGCCGGCCCCGTCAGATCGCCCCGCCGGTAGCGCTCCGCCGCCGCCGCGATCGTGCGGACGCGCCGGCTCATCGCGGTCGACGCAATCCAGGCGAGCACGAGCGCGCCGCCGAGGGCAAGCAGCAGGCCCACCGCGGTCGCACCCTGCACCGAGGCGATCTGCTCGTCGACCGCCGTGAGGGGGAGCGCCAGCCTGACAAACGCGATGTCCGGATGATTCAGCGTCACCGCCGCGTACAGCAGGTCGCGGTCCACCGTCGTGCTGTATCGGCGCATCACGCCGACGCCGGCCTCTCGCGCGATGACGATCTCCGGCCGCATGCCGTGGTTTTCCATCGCCGCGAGCGACGGCCCGTCCTCGGCGGAGTCGCCGAGGACCCGTCCGGCATCGTCGATGACCGTGACGCGCGCGTTGAGCCGCTCGCCGAGAGAGTCGGCTTCGCGGTCCACGTCGGCCATGGAGCGGCTGCCGCTCCGTTCGAACAGCTCGGCGACGAGTCTCGTCTCGTCCACCAGCTCGTTCGTGATCCGGTCCAGAAGTTGCCGTTCCAGCGACCAGGCTACGAGGGCGGCGGCCAGCAGCAGGCTCAGGCCCGCGATACCGAACGCGGCAAGGAAGAGCCTGGTGCGCAGCTTCATGCCGGAGCCGGCTCGCGATCCACCAGCTTGTAGCCGAACTGCTTGACCGTAACGATTGCCGACGCGAGGACCGGCAGTTTCTCACGCAGCCGGCGAATGTGGACGTCCACCGTCCGCGTGCCCCCGGTATACGTGTAGCCCCAAACATCCGAGAGCAGCACGTCCCGGGACAGCACGCGCCCGCGATGCTCGATGAGATACTTGAGAAGCAGGAACTCCTTCGCCGTCAAACGCACCTCGCGACCCGCGGAGGTCACGACGTGGCGGTCCGTATCGACCGTCAGCGGACCGACGGAGAGGAGGCTGCCGGCTGGCCGCTCCCGGCGAGCGCGCCTCAGGACGGCGCCCACCCGGGCTACCAGCTCCTTCGGCGAGAACGGCTTCGTCACGTAGTCGTCGCCTCCGAGCTCCAGGCCGACGATCCGGTCGGTTTCCTCGGTCTTCGCCGTAAGCATGATGATGGGGATGCTCGAGATCGCCGGTTCCGATCGAATCGCCCGGCAGACATCCAGACCGTTCTCGCCCGGCAGCATGAGGTCCAGCACCACCAGCGCCGGCGGGCGGGCGCGGACACTGGACACGACGCCAGTGCCCGACGTGAGGACCTCGGAGGCGTAGCCCGCCTTCTCCAGATGGTGCGCGACCAGTTCGGCGATGTCGCGGTCGTCCTCGACCACCAGAATGCGTTCGGCGCCGTTCTCAGTAGCCAGTTGTCCCCTCCTGCGCGTGGTGCCGGACGTCGCGGCCCGACACCATGAAAATCACCTCTTCCGCCACGTTGGTCGCATGATCCCCGATTCGCTCCAAGTGGCGCGAGATCAGGATCAGCTCGAGGGCCGGCTGAGTCGTGGCCGGATTCTGCAAGACGTAGCTCAGCAGCTCGCGGAACACCTGCTCCTTCAGTCCATCGAGCTCGTCGTCGCGGTCCAGGACCTCGCGCGCGAGATCGATCCCGTGGCGGACGTAGGCGTTCAGAGAATCCCGCAACATGCCTTGCGCGAGATCGGCCATGCGGGGAATGTCGATGAGCGGCTTGACCGGCGGGTGCTGCAGGTAGCGGACGGTGGCTTCCGCGATATTGATGGCGAAGTCGCCGATGCGTTCGAGATCGCTGTTGATCTTCAACCCGGAAACGACAACGCGGACATCCTCGGCGGCGGGGTGGTAGTTGACCAGCAACTCGTAGCAACGCTTGTCGATCTCGATGTCGAGATCGTTGATCGGCCCGTCGCCGCCAAGCACACGCTCCGCCAACTCCAGATCGCGGCTGACCAGCGCCTGAACGGACGCCCGAACCTGCTCTTCCACCTGGCCGCCCATGGCGAGCAGGCGTTCCTTCAGCCTGCTCAGCGCTTCGTCGAAGTCCGCGATGGCCGATCGATCGTCACCTCCAACAGGACTCACGGCTCTGCATCCCGACTCTCGCTGAGCCTACTCCCAGCGGCCCGAACGCGGCAACCGCCGGACGGAGCTTCACCGGGCGGCGGGCAGCGCCTCAAGCAGCAGGTCCAGCACACCGGTCACTTCACCCGGGTTGCGGACGCGGTAGCGAGCGGCGGTCGGCCGATCCGAGGATGCGACGACAATCGAGACCCCGGAGCCGCCGAGGCGGCTGAACACATACTCGTCGGTCTCGTCGTCGCCGATGTAGACGACCGCCGGCGGATCGATCCCCATCGCCCGAATCAGCCAGTCAACCGCTCGTCCCTTGTCCCAATCGACGTCGGGGCGCAACTCGAATACCTTCTTGCCACCCTCGCGCCGCAACGTGGGATGGTCGAGAGCCACCTCGCGTACCGTGGCGTCGATCCGCGGAACGTCGCCCGGGGCGGCGAGCCGGTAATGGGCGGAGACGCTGAAGCGCTTCCGCTCGATCAAGACCCCGTCGACAGGTTCGAGCGCGGCGCGCAGCGCCCGCTCCGCCGAATCCACCTGCGGCAGAAAGGAGGCCACCGCCTCGTAGCGCAGCCCGCTCCCCTCGGGCCCGGCGATGTCGAGGCCGTGGCAGCCCGCGTAGCCCAACTGATCGAGCTGGACGAACCGCCGCATGACGTCAATGTCGCGTCCCGTGACGATCGTGACCGGACAGCGCTCCGCGAGCCGGGTGAGCCGATCGCGCGTGCCGGGGGCGAGCGTCGCCTGTTCCGGCCGGTCGACGATCGGAGTCAGCGTTCCGTCGTAGTCGAGAAACACGCCGGCGCGCCCGCGCGTCAGCAACGGCAGCCAGCGCTCGACCTGAAGGGGATCGATCGCCGACGGCAGGGCGTGGGTCGACGACTCGGCCGCCGCGATCACCGCCCCGCCGCCCGCTCCGCCTCCCGCAGCACCCGCAGGAGGTTGCCGCCCCACAGCTTCGCGATCTCCTCTTCGCTGTAGCCGCGGCGGACCAGCTCGATAGTGACGTTCAGCGTCTCGCTGGCGTCGCTCCACCCCACCACGCCGCCGCCACCGTCAAAGTCGGAACTGATCCCCACATGGTCTATGCCGATCAGTTCCACCGCGTAGTCGATGTGATCGACGAAGTCTGAGACCGTCGCGTCGGGGTATCGCCGGTCGAGCGCCTCCACCCGGCCGACGTAGTCCTCGTGCGGCTCGGCCCCCAGCTCCTCCGACGGCTGGCCCGGGATCATGCCGAACGAGTCGCGAATGTTCTGGTAATCGACGGCGCGCCGGCGCGCGGACTCCGTGAGGAACGAGCCGAGCGCCACCACCTGCACGACGCCGCCGCCGTCCGCGAGCGCGCGTAGCTGTTCGTCGTCGAGGTTGCGCGGGTGATCCATCAATGCGTGCATGCTCGAATGCGAGGCGATGACGGGAACGGTGGAAAGACCGACGGCGTCGAGCATCGCCGCCTTCGAGATGTGCGACACGTCCACCAGCATGCCCACCCGATTCATCTCGGCGATGACTTCCTCGCCGAACGGACTGACACCGTCGTGTTCGGGCAGCACTTCGCCGTCCGGGCCGCGCTGCCTCGATGTGGCCGAGTCGGCGATGTCGTTGTGGCCGTTGTGCGCAAGGGTCATGTAGCGCGCGCCCAGGCCATGGTACGTCTCGACGAGCGAGAGGTCGCGCCCAATCACCCAGCCGTTCTCGATGCCGATCAGCGCGACCAGCTTGCCTTCCGCAGCGATGCGTTCCACATCGTCCGCCGAGTACGCGATGGCGACCTCGTTCGGGTACATCTGCTCGGCCATCCGATGGATGGCATCGAACTTGGTCCGGGCGTCCGCCTTCGCCTGCGCCTCGTTCTCCGGCGTTCGCTCAGTCTGACCGACGTAGACGATCCAGAATCCGGCGTCGAGTCCGCCGGCGCGCATCTTGGGAAGATCCACCTGGAAGTCGCCGTCGATGCCCGGATCGACCTCGCGCGTTGCGAAGATGAGCGGTATGTCGATGTGACTGTCGAGGGTGATGACCCGCTCGTGGATCTCCGTGGCGGCCTCGACAAGGGCCCGTTCGGCGCGTTCCTCGGGGGTTCCCAGGTTGCACCCAAGAAGGACCGCGGCGGCCAGCGCCGGCGTCATGGCTGCAAGGTTCGTCCTCACCGTCTCCCTCATCTCCCGGCGGGCGCGGTTGGTGGCATGAGAATACTACGCGGCATGCCGGCGGTGGCCGGAGCGGCCGGCGTATCGGGCAACGACAGATCGATCCTGACCGCGCCGCCCAGGTTGGCTGCCGTATGCACCGCCAGGTAGAGGCGTCCCGTCCGGAGGGCGTGAATCTCCGGTCCGCTCATCCGCAGCCGCCCCGCCGTCCTTGCCCCGCCGCGCCGGGCGAGCTGGCGCACCACCGGACCGTTGGCGGCGTCCTCGGCCGGACCGCGCCGGTGCAGGGCGACCGACAGAACGTCGCCATCGAACAGCCCGAACGTCGAGATGCGGTAGTCGAGGGTGCGGGTCCCCGGCTCGAGCACGAAGCGCGAGCGGACCGACAACCCGGCGTCGGTCCGAACCTCCGCCGCGAGGGTGATCGGTGCGGGAGGCTCGACCAGGCTCGGCGTGAAGTCGGGCGGCTGCCGGTACGGCGCGCCCTGCTCGTAGGAATAGGCCAGCTCGATCAGCCGCGACTCGGACCAGGGCCGGCCGAGCAGCTCCAGGCCTACCGGCATGGCGTCCGCCGCCGCGCCCGCCGGCACGGTAATCGCCGGCAGCCCGGACACGGCGCTCAGCGCGCAGTTGCTCCCCTGCTGCGGCTCGCCGATCGGGCGGGCGGTTCGGCGGATCGTGGGGTACGCGAGCGCGTCGAGATCCTGTTCGTCCATCAGGGCCACCACCGTATCGCGCACCGTATCGCGATTCGCGAGCGCCTCACGGTACTCGTCGGTGTCGCGCGTCTCGACCTCGAGCGTGTTCTGCAGGCCCGTCTCGAGGATGTCGTGGTAGAGCCCCGCCTCGACGAAGTCCGCGACGGTCCGGACGTAGGCCCCGGGCGTCGCCTGCAGATAGTCGTTCAGGTCGAACCGGAACTCCTGGCCGATCACCGACGCGCCCTGGGTCAGTTCGGACAGGTCCGGTTCGGTAATCTCGACCGCCGTGGCGCCCAGGGCCTCCATCTCTTCGACCGCGCGCTCGATCACGTCGCGCACCGGCCGCTCCGCGTTCCCCGCGCCGAGCAGGGCGTCGACTACGCCGATCCGCGCGCCGGCCAGCGCGCCGGCGTTCAACGACGCCGTGTAGGTATCCGGGATCTGCCCCTCGCCCAGGCCGGTCGTCGGATCGGCCGGATCGGGACCGACCGTCGCGTCGAGGGCCAGCGCCAGATCCTCGACGGAACGTGCCAGCGGACCGCCGATATCCTGCGTCGTGGCGAGCGGTATGATGCCGTCGCCGCTCGCCAGACCGCGCGTGCCGCGGAGCCCGACGAGATGGTGATGAGCCGACGGGATCCGTATCGAGCCGCACGTGTCGCTGCCCATGCCGAACGCACCGAAACTGGCCGCCACGGCCGAGCCGGTGCCACCGCTCGAACCGCCCGGATTGCGCCCCGGATCGTAGGGATTGCGGGTCTGCCCGCCGTACGAGGCGACCGTAGTGATGCCCCGGGCCAGCTCGTGCATGTTGGTCTTGCCCAGGATGATCGCTCCCGCCTCGCGCAGCCGCCGCACCTGTGTCGAATCATCGGGCGGGACCGACGTTGCGAGTCCCAGCGTGCCGGCGGTGGTCGGCATGTCCGCCGTGTCGTAGTTGTCCTTCACCACGACCGGAATCCCGTGAAGCGGCCCGCGCACCATGCCCGCCGCCCGCTCCGCGTCGAGCGCGGCCGCCGCTTCGCGGGCGTTCGGATTGGTCGCAACCATGGCGTTGAGGACCGGACCCTGCTGATCGAACGCGGCAATGCGGGCGAGGTAGCCGTCCACCAGGTCCACGGAGGCGACCTCTCCCGACTCGAGTGCCGCGCCGAGTTCCCGGACCGATTTCTCCATGACGTCGTAGCCGGGCGCCGTCCCGGCCGCGTCGCCGGCGCAGCCGTTGACCGCCAGGAGCAGCGGCAGGAGTGTCGAACCTGCCCCGAACCGCCTCAGCATCGTGCCTGACATCTCGTTCTCCTTCCTGCTCACCGTGTCCCTCGACGAAGCAGCGGCGCGAGTTGGGACAAAACAGCGCCGTTTCAGGCGAAGCAGCACGCTGAGCGCATCGCGCGGTCGAGCCGCCGCAGGTACTCGCCCCGCGAGACTTCGACGGCGCCGAAACGCGCGAGGTGCGGCGTGAGCCACTGAATGTCGAGCAGCCGGTAGCCCCGCGCCCGCAGCCGTTCAACGAGGGCCGCGAGCGCTACCTTCGACGCGTCGGTCTCCTTGTGGAACATCGACTCGCCGAAAAAGGCGCCCCGGAGCGCGACTCCGTAGAGCCCGCCCACCAAAGCGCCATCGCGCCAGGTCTCCACAGAATGCGCGTGCCCCTCGCGGTGCAGGACCCCGTAGCTCTCGGCAATCACCGCGTCGATCCACACGCCTTCCGGCTCGGGCCGCTCCGAGCATGCGGCCACAACGCGATCGAACGCCCGGTTGATGGTCACCTCGAACCGCCCCTGCCGCAGCACGCGCCTGAGCCGCCGCGGCAGATGGAAAGCGTCAAGTGGCACGATACCGCGCTCCTGCGGCGAATACCACCGGATCTCGCCCTCGACCGACATCGGGAAGAACCCGGCCCGGTACGCTCGCAGCAGCATGCTAGAGGAGATCATCCCGAAATGTCGTATATATGATGCATGGTCACCGAGTCACACACTCAGGCCGACTTCACCTCCGAAGCGGTCACACGCGACATTCGCGTTCGGGTCCGGGCGCGCTACACCGAGGAGCATTCCGAACCGCTCCAGCAACGCTGGCTCTTCCTCTACACCATCACCGTCTCGAATGAAGGGGACGAAACCGTGCAGTTGATCAGCCGCCACTGGCGGATCACCGACGGAACCGAGCAGGTGCAGGAAGTGAAGGGCCTTGGCGTGGTCGGCCGGCAGCCGACCCTCGCGCCGGGCGAGTCGTTCGAGTACACCTCGGGCTGTCCGCTCGGGACGCCGTTCGGATCGATGCAGGGCACCTACCAGATGGTCACCAGCGAAGGTGAACGCTTCGAGGTCGAGGTCGCGCCGTTCGTGCTGTCGGGGCCGTACACGCTTCACTGAGCGGTACGGCGCACCGGCGTCCGAATGGTCCGCCGGCGTCCACGCCGGCATCTGGTGCCGGTCTGGTGACCGGCGGACCAACACCGGCGCAGCCTACGCGGCGCACATGGGACTCACCGCAACGCCTGCCGCTTCGAGTCCGTCGCGCAACCGCCGCGCGATGGCATCCGCGCCCGGCGTGTCGCCATGCACGCAGATCGTCCCGGCGGTCAGCTCCACGCGGGTTCCGTCGATGGCGGTGACGGCGCCATCACGCACCATCGCGACGGCCCGCGCGACGGCCACATCGGGATCGTGGATCACGGCGCCCGGCTCGGTGCGCGGCACCAGTGCGCCGTTCGCCTGGTATGCCCGGTCGGCGAACACTTCCGGCACGACGGCAAGTCCCGCGTCGCGCCCCGCGTCAACGAGCGCGGATCCGGGAAGCCCCAGGAACGCCAGGCCGGGGTCGCACGCCGCGACCGCCCGCGCCACGGCATCCGCCAGGGCCCGGTCGCGCACCGCCATGTTGTAGAGGGCGCCATGCGCCTTGACGTGACGGAGGGCCACTCCTTCGGCCGCCGCAATCTCCCGCAGCGCCTCCACCTGTCCGCGGATCAGGGCGTCGACCTCCGCGAGCGGCAGATCGATCTCGCGCCGGCCGAAGCCCTCGCGGTCCGCGAAGCCAGGATGCGCGCCGACCGCCACGCCGGCGTCGCGCGCTGCACGCACCGTCGCCCGCATCGTCTCGGCATCACCCGCATGTGCGCCGCAGGCCACGTTGACGGAAGTGACGACCTCCATCATCCGCCGGTCGAGTGCGCGCGCCGCGTCGCCCGGCAGCTCTCCGAGATCGCAGTTCAAGTCGACCCGCATCATGGCCGCGCCTCCTGGTTTCCGCCGGTGAGCGCGATCTGGCGTTCCGCCGCCGCTATGGCCTCTTCGAACCAGACCAGCCACTCGTGCCCGTACTCATCCATGTATCCCGTCGACACGCGGCCCGCCGCCATGACGAACGCGCGCCGCTCCGCCGCCGAAACAACGTGCACGGTGCCGCCCGCCGCCTCGAACGCCGCGAGCGCGTCGACCGTGCGGCGGCGTTCCTCCGCCCGCGCCAGACGCGCGAGCTCGCCGGCGGCCGCGTTCAAGACCTGGCGCAGATCGACCGGGAGGGCCTGGTACGCTTGCTCACGCATCAGCCAAAGGCCGGCGGGGAATCCGTGATCGTCGCGCGTCACGTACCGGAACGCGCGGTCGCCGGCCCCGCTCGCGGCCAGGTCGATGACGCTCCCCGCCCGGGGCTCGACGCGCTGCTCCGCGTCGAGCGCGGCGCGATCACTCCAGGAGCGCGGCGCCGCAGTCGCGCCGACGGCGCCCGCCCACGAGGCCAGGACCGGCGAATCGGCAATCCCGAGCGTCACGCCCCGCAGATCGTCCGGCCCGCGCACCGGTCCCGCGTGGGTCGCGATGCCGCGCCAGCCACCGCCCCCGGAGAGCCCCAGCAGCCGCAAACCTGATTCGTCCAGCAGAGCGTCGCGCATCCGCTCGAAGAAAACGCCGGTGAAGACCAATTCCACGACCGCGTCGGACTCCAGCAGGTAGGGGACATCGAGGATGTGAAACTGCGGCACGAAGCGGGCCGCCTCGGGCGTGGACGCCAGGTAGACGTCGATGTCGCCAGCCAGAAGCGCGTCGACGCAGGCGTCCGGGGCGCCGCACGATCCCCCATCCGTGTCCACCTCCACCGCAAGGCGTCCGCCAGAGAGCGCCTCCACCAGCTCGCCGGCCGACGCGATGGTGTCGGGCGCGCCGTTGCCCGCGGCGCCGGGCATCGTCAGAGCAGCGAGAACCAGGCCAATGGCCGCGCCGGTCACGGGCTCTCACGATCCACGAAGGGATCAAGGAATTCGCACATCGTCAGGACGCTCTACTACGATCCCCAGACGGTTCTCACGTGAGGATAGTCGAGGATTTTCGTGTCGGCGGTCACTACCGGCGCGGATCGGCGACGCGCTTCCGCAACGATGATCCGATCCACCGGATCGCGGTGGAACGGCCCGGGCAAGGCGAACGCCTCCTCGACGGACTCGAGTTGGACAGGCAGGACGGTCCAACCGTTCAACTCGACGTAGTGCCGAAACCAGAGTCGCCAGTGTCTGTCGATGGCGAGACGCCCGCGTTCCACGGCGCAGGCGATCTCGGCGCAACTGATGGCGGACACGCAGACCTCTGTATCGTCCGCCTCGAGGAGGGACACGGCCTGTGGCGATAGCTGCCCCGGGTCGCTGACGGCCCAGACAATCGCGCACGTGTCAAGCACCACCGTCACGACCGTTCGTCTCCCAGCATCTCCCAGTCAGCCGCCGGGATCATGGGCGCGGCGAGATCCCCCTTGACAACAACGCTCCCCTTGCCGCAACCGAGAACGGTGCGGTTGGGGCCGGGCCGATGGATCGGCACGACCCGCGCAAGGGGTGTGTTGCGCTTGCGTACCTCCACCTGTTCGCCGTTCGCCACGGCCGCAAGGTACTCGCTGAGGTGGTTCTTGAACTCCGCGATATTGGCTACCTTCATGGCCATATTGTAGGCCAATTCGGATCCACCGTCCGCCCCGCCGCTGGCCGCGCGCGCCAGTCAGGCCGGCGGATCGAGCGACGCCCGTTCGGAGTCCCCCATCTCCACGCCGCCCCCCGGGAAATAGTCGGTCCAGCGGTCGGTGACTTGTTGCGCGATGTCCGGCCGGCAGGTCAACTCCTTCGGGAACGACGGTTTGAGGCGCGCGTCGATGACGATGGGCGGCGTGTAGACCAGATGGTGGCGCACGACCCGCGTGGCCGCGGCATGGATGTCGGCGGCCGGCTCGAAGCGGGTGAACGTCGTCCACAGGAAGTTCATCGGCGAGGCGGCGGCGCGGTCCGCCTCGTCCGTCAGGACGACCAGGGGCCAGTCGCGGAACGCCGGGGCCGCCGCGAGGCGCGCCGCCGCGTCGGGCTCGGACGCATAGCCGGGGGCGCCCACGACCAGGCAGCCGGGACAGAAGACGTGCACGGCCGTCACGCCCTGCGGCGCTTCGGCCGCCGAGAACTGCTCCGGCAGCGTCCGGACCGGCGGGCCGAGGCCGAGCCAGACCCCCTTGGATCCCCGGTTCACCTCCGGTCCGGTGTAGTCGAGGGTGTCCATCGACAGGTTCGAGAAGACGTAGAGGTCGGTCTCGGGGTTGGTCCGCTCCAGCAGGTGGACGAGCGTGCGCCGGAAGTCGCGCAGATCGACCGGCTCATCCGTCACCAGCAGGAACTTGGTGAGCGAGAGCTGGCCCTCGCCCAGAATCCGGAACGCGCTGGCCATCGCCTCGCGCGCGTAGCGTTGGCGCACGACCGCGGCGCCGAGCGAATGGTAGCCGGTCTCGCCGTACGACCAGAGGTCGACGACTCCCGGCATCACCAACGGGAACAGCGGCGAGAGCAGCTCCTGGAGCAGGTCGCCGATGAAGAAGTCTTCCTGCCGCGGCTTGCCGACGACGGTTGCCGGATAGACGGCATTGCGCCGGTGCGCGACCCGCTCGACGGTCAGGACCGGGTAGTCGTGGGCGAGCGAATAGTAGCCGTAGTGGTCGCCGAACGGACCTTCGGGCCGCCGCGCGTGCGGCGCGACGGACCCGATGAGGGCGAACTCGGCGCTTCCGATCAGCCGGTGCGGGCCGAGGCCGTCGACCACCGGTAGACGCTCGCCCGCCAGCAGCGAGGCGAGCATCAGCTCCGGCACGTTTTCCGGCAACGGGGCGATGGCGGCCAGCATGAGAGCGGGCGGTCCGCCGAGGAAGACGGTGGCCGGCAGCGCCTCGCCGCGCGCCTCCGCCGCCGCGTAGTGGAATCCCCCTCCCTTGCCGATCTGCCAGTGCATGCCGGTCGATCGCGCGTCGTGGACCTGCAGGCGGTACATCCCCAGGTTATGGCCCGGGCGCTCCGGATGCTCGGTGTAGACAAGCGGCAGCGTGATGAACGGTCCGCCGTCTTCCGGCCAGCAGGTGATCGCGGGCAGGCGGTCGAGCCGGACGTCGCTGGTCACCACTTCCGTAACCGGCGCGCGGCGCCGGGGCCGGGTCCCGATCCGGAGGAGCGAACCGGCGACGTCGCGCGCCTCCCACAGCTTGGCCGGCGTCGGCGGCATGATGGTCTCGGCCAGCTCGACCACACGGCGTATGAACTCCAACGGACGCGTGCCGAAAGCAAGCTCCGCGCGGCGCGCCGTGCCGAACAGGTTGGTCACCAGGGGGAACGCCGCCCCGGCAACGTTGGTGAACAGCAGCGCCGGCCCGCCCGCCGCGATCACCCGCCGGTGGATCTCCGCCGCCTCCAGAACCGGATCGACCGGCGTGTCGATCACCGCGAGGTCGCCGTCGCGCCGCAACTGTTCGATGAAGGCGGGCAGGTTGGTGAACCCGCCCAACTGGCTCTTGCTCGGGAACGCGTGCATGCGGCCATGATATGGCGGTGGGGCCACGCATCGCCCGCCTCATTACAATGCGGGCATGTACAGACCATGCCTCCGGGCCATCGCCGCGGTGCTCGCCGTCGCACTTCCTTCTGCCCTCGCGCCGCCACCGCTTGCCGCCCAGGCGGAGCGCTACCCCGCCTCCGAACATGGCGGAAACTACATGTTCAACTTCTATTTCCCGCCCGCCCCCAGCTCGACGCCGTGGGCGCCCGCGTGGGCGCCCGACGGCGAGTCCATCGCCGTGGCGATGGCGGGATCGATCTGGCGCGTCGACCCGGAGACCGGCGTCGCCGACGAGTTGACGTACAGCGACAGCTACCACTCGTCTCCCGACTGGTCGCCCGACGGCGCCTGGATCGTCTACACCGCCGACCACGACGGGGCGCGGGTCCAGTTGGAAATGCTGAACGTCGCGACCGGCGAGACCCACGCCCTCACCGACGACGATCAGGTCTATGCCGACCCCGTCTTCTCCCCCGACGGCACCCGCATCGCCTATGTCGCCACCACGCCGAGCGGCTACTTCAACGTCTACGTCCGCCCGGTCGCCGACGGCCAGTGGGGCGGCGACGCCATGGCGGTCAGCCGCGACAACGACTTCGGGCGGAACCGGCTGTACTTCGGTCCCTGGGACATGCACCTGACACCCGTCTGGCTGCCCGGCGGCGACGATCTGCTGCTCGTCTCGAACCGCGACATCGCCCTCGGATCCGGCAACGTCCTGCGCGTGCCGGTGCGGGAAGACGGCATCGGCGCAGCAACCACCGTGCTCCGGGAACAGACGCTCTACCGGACGCGTCCCGACGTGGCCAGCGACGGCCGGCGCTTCGTCTACTCGTCAACGAGCGGGGCGGCGGATCAGTTCAACAATCTCTACGTGCAGCCCACCATCGGCGGCGAGCCGTACAAGATCACGTTCTTCCAGCATGACGCCTTCCATCCCCGGTGGTCGCCGGACGACGAGTGGATCGCCTTCATCACCAACGAGGGAGGACTGCCCCAGCTCGCGCTGCTCGAGACGCATGGCGGCGCCCTTCGGACCGTCACCATCGCGCACCGGCGCTGGAAGCGGCCCATGGGGGTGCTCTCGGTCACGACGCGCGACGCCGCAACCGGCGGCCCCACCGCGTCACGGATCCACCTGACCGCGGCCGACGGAAAGTTCTACGCCCCGCACGACGCCTACGCGCGGATCAGCGCCGCCGGCGACCACATCTTCCATCAGACGGGACGGTTCACGGTGGAACTGCCGGTCGGACAGGTAGACCTGACGGTCGTCAAGGGCTTCGAGTACTGGCCGGAAGCAGCGACGGCCGACATCACGGCCGGCGCGGTGACCGAACTGGCGGTCGATCTCCGGCGGATGACCGACATGGCGGCCCGCGGCTGGTACAGCGGCTCGACACACGTCCACATGAACTACGGAGGCAACCTGCACAACACCCTCGAGAACCTGATGATGATGTCGGACGCGGAGGATCAGGACGTTGTCGCCGAACAGGTGGCGAACAAGGACAACCGCATTCTCGACTATCAGTTCTTCGTTCCGGGCGGCGGCCCGCACCCCGTTTCCACGCCGGAACGCCTGGTCGTGGTGGGACAGGAATACCGCCCGCCGTTCTACGGCCACGTCTTCATGTTCGGGATGCGCGACCACCTCCTCTCCCCGTTCACGATGGGCTACGAGGGAACCGCCATCGAGAGCCTCTATCCCAGCAACACCGACATGTTCCGGAAGGCGAAGGCGCAGGGGGCGACGGTCGGTTACGTTCACACCTGGTCGGGCGAGAACGATCCGCTGGACGGCAATCTGGGCGGGGGCAAGGGCTTCATGGTTGACGCGGCCCTCGGCACGACCGACGCCATCGAATGGTCCGCGGCCGGACGGGGCAGTTTCTACCCCGTCTACGCCGCCTGGAACAACGGGCTGCGGGTCACCGCGACGGGCGGTGAAGATTCCATCAGCAACCTGCACCGGATGAAACTGGTCGGCTCCGTCCGTACCTACGTGCACACCGGCGCGTACGGCCTCGACCTCGACGCCTGGCTCCGCGGCGTGCGCGAGGGGCGCGCGTTCGTATCGACGGGGCCGCTCGTAGAGCTGACCGCCAGCGGCGGGGCGCCCGGTGCGGGCGGCCGGATGCCGGGAGACACGGTGGCGCTCCCGGCGGGCGGAGGCGCGGTCGAACTGACCGGCCGCGTGCTGTCGATTACGCCGCTCGAACGCGTCTTCGTGGTTTGCGGCGGCGAGGAGCAGGCCGACATCCCGCTCGCCGGCGACCGTCTGAGTGCGACGTTCACCCTCGAGGTCGCCATCGACCGCAGCACCTGGTGCCACCTGCGCGCCGAGGGCAGCCGCTCCGAGCGCGGCGTCCTCGACGTCGGATACGCCCAGGCGTTCACGAATCCCATCTGGTTCACGGTGGACGATCAGCCCATCCGCAACCGGGCCGCGGCCGACTACGGCATCCGCTGGATCGACAAGCTCCGCGAGATGGCCGATGCCTGGCCCGGCTGGCGGTCGGAGCGCGAGCGCGCGCACGTCTTCGCGCAATTCGACGAGGCGCGGGCAATCTACGAGGGGTTCGCGGCGGAAGCGCCCTGAGCTCCTTGCGGCCTTATGCCAGTAGATATGGCAACTGTCATGATGAGCGCCATGTCTACTGGCAATAAGACGTTCGATACCCTGGTGAGCCCTGGTCGCGACGAGTAGCGGACCGATTTCACCTCCCCAGAGTAGAATCTCCTGCGGCGCGGACGCGGCGTCCGCGCATGAATCACGAACCAGAGGGAGCGGATGGCGGATCGGATTGCGGCAGGCGGACTTCAGGTCGACCGGGAACTGTACGACTTCATCAACGACGAGGCGCTGCCGGGAACCGGCGTTTCCGCCGAGGCGTTCTGGTCGGGCTTCGACCGCCTGATCCACGACCTCGGGCCGCGCAACCGGCAGTTGCTCGACAAGCGCGAGGAGCTGCAGCGGCGGATCGACGCCTGGTACCGGGAGAACCAGGACGAGCCGATCGACCTGGAAGAATACAAGAACGTCCTGCGCGAGATCGGCTACCTGGTACCGGAGGGAGACGACTTCACGGCCCGGACGGCCAACGTCGACCCGGAGATTTCGACCGTCGCGGGACCCCAGCTCGTCGTTCCGCTCACCAACGCGCGCTACGCCCTGAACGCCGCCAACGCGCGCTGGGGCAGCTTGTATGACGCGCTCTACGGCACCGACACGATCCCCGAAGACGACGGCTGCGAACGCACCCCGAAGTACAACCCGGTCCGGGGCGCTCGCGTCATCGCCTGGGCGCGCGACTTCCTCGATCGGGTGACCCCGCTCGCAGCGGGCAGCCATGCCGACGCGACGCACCACGCGGTGGCGGACGGCGCCCTCACCGTCACGCTGAAGGACGGGTCGACGACGGGCCTGGCCAATCCCCCGCAGTTCACCGGCTTCCGCGGCGACGCCGCCGCGCCGTCGGCGGTGCTCCTCCTCAACCACGGCCTGCACATCGAGATCCGGATCGACCGGGCGCATCCCGTCGGCAAGGCAGACGGCGCCGGCGTGCGCGACATCATCCTGGAAGCGGCGACCACGACGATCATCGACCTGGAGGATTCGGTCGCGTGCGTCGACGCCGAGGACAAGGTGCACGCCTACCGGAACTGGCTCGGGCTGATCAAGGGGACCCTCACGGCGACGTTCGACAAGGGCGGACGGACCGTCGACCGCGCGATGAACGCGCCGCGCAGCTACACCGCACCGGACGGATCCGACGTCACCCTCCCCGGCATCAGCCTGTTGCTGATCCGCAACGTCGGCCATCTGATGACCAACCCCGCGATCCTCGACCGCGACGGCCGAGAGGCGCCAGAGGGCATCCTCGACGCGCTGATCTCGTCGCTGATCGCCGTCCACGACGTCAAGAGCGGCAGGAACAGCCGCGCCGGCTCCATCTACATCGTCAAGCCGAAGATGCACGGTCCGGAGGAGGTCGCCTTCTGCGATCAGACCCTCGCCGACGTGGAGGACATCCTCGGGCTGGACCGGCACACGATCAAGATCGGCATCATGGACGAGGAGCGGCGGACCACCGTCAATCTGAAGGAATGCGTCCGCGCCGCGGCCGACCGGGTCTTCTTCATCAATACCGGCTTTCTCGACCGGACCGGCGACGAGATGCACACGGCGATGGAAGCGGGGCCGATGATCCGCAAGAAGGAGATGAAGACCGCTGCCTGGATGGTCACCTACGAGGACTGGAACGTCGACATCGGCCTGGAAACCGGCCTTCCCGGCCACGCGCAGATCGGCAAGGGCATGTGGGCGATGCCGGACCTGATGGCCGAGATGCTGAAGCAGAAGATCGGCCATCCCCAGCAGGGGGCGAATACCGCCTGGGTCCCCTCCCCCACCGCCGCGACGCTGCACGCAACGCACTACCACCAGGTTGACGTGGCGGCCCGACAGGAGGAGCTGCGCTCGCGTCCGCGCGCCGACCTCGACAGGATCCTGACCATCCCGCGTGAGGAGAACCCGAACTGGTCGCCGGAAGAGATTCAGCAGGAGCTGGACAACAACGCGCAGGGCATCCTCGGCTACGTCGTCCGGTGGGTCGAACAGGGGATCGGCTGCTCGAAGGTGCCGGACATCAACAACATCGGCCTGATGGAAGACCGCGCGACGCTCCGGATCTCGAGCCAGCACATCTGTAACTGGCTGCACCACGGCATCTGCACCGAGGAGCAGGTGCGCGCGACGCTCGAGCGGATGGCGGCGGTGGTCGACGGCCAGAATGCCGGCGACCCGAACTATCGGCCGATGGCGCCCAACGTGGCGGACAGCGTTGCCTTCCAGGCCGCCTGCGACCTGATCTTCAAGGGACGTGAGCAGCCGAGCGGCTATACCGAGCCGATCCTGCACGCGCGGCGCCAGGAGGCGAAAGCGAAGTACGGGCGGTAGGACGTCAGACGACCATGCCCATGGAACCAGCCGCGATCCGCGCAGACACCATCCACAACCGCTACCCCCGTTCGGTCACGCTGGCCGACGGCGGCGAGGTCCAGTTCCGGCTGATGACCGCCGGCGATGTCGACGCGGTCGTCGCCTTCGCGCGCGGCCTCGCTCCCGAGGAGCTGATGTACCTGCGCGTGAACATCACCGAACCGGATGCGGTGGAACGCTGGGCGCATTACATCGAGACGGGGCGCACGTTCACGGTGCTGGCCCTGGATGGCGAGCGCGTGGTGGGCGAAGTGAGCCTGCTCCACAACCGGACGAGTTGGACGCGCCATATCGGCGAAGTGCGGCTCCAGGTCGCCCCGACTGCGCGGCGGCGCGGACTGGCGCGCCTGCTGGCGGAGGAAATCGAGTGGATCGCCCGCCAGATGCGCCTTACGATGCTTACCGCGCGGATGACGCTCGATCAGGAAGGCGCCCAGGCGTTCTTCCGCCAACTCGGCTTCCGGCGCGAAGCGGTGCTGTGGGACTATGTGATGACGGCTGACGGAACGTTGCATAATCTGCTGGTCGCGACCAAGCGGTTGTAGCGACGGCGGCGGCCGCAGCAACCCGGGACGGAACGTAGACACCTTGAACTGCACGACAAACGGACGAGGAGGAAAACGTGGCTGACGAGACTTCTGCCGGATTCGATGCCCTGCTGACCGAGGACCGGACCTTCGCTCCGCCCGAGGAGTTCGCGAAGAACGCGAACATGAACGACCCGGACATCTACGCGAAGGCGGATGCCGACCCCGAGGCGTTCTGGGCCGGCATCGCCAGCGAGCTGGAGTGGAGCCGTCCCTGGGACACCATCCTCGACTGGCAGCCGCCCGACGCCAAGTGGTTCGTGGGCGGAAAGATCAACGCCAGCGTCAACTGCGTGGACCGTCACGCGCTGGGCAGCCGGCGCGACAAGCGGGCAATCGTGTGGGAGGGAGAGCCCGGCGACCAGAAGACGCTCACCTATGGCGAACTGCACGTCGAGGTGCAGAAGTGCGCCAACGTCCTGAAGCAGTTGGGCGTCGGCCACGGCGACCGGGTGGCCGTCTACCTGCCGATGATCCCCGAGCTGCCGATCGTGATGCTCGCCTGCGCGCGCATCGGCGCGATCCACAGCGTCGTATTCGGCGGCTTTTCGGCCGAGTCGCTCCGCGACCGGATCAACGACATGCAGGCCAAGCTGCTGGTGACCGCGGACGGCGGTTTCCGGCGCGGCAACGTCGTGCCGCTCAAGAAGATCTCGGACGACGCGCTCGACGGCGCGCCGAGCGTCGAGGCGGTGCTGCTGGTGAAGCGCGAGGGACTGGAGACGCCGTTCCAGGTCGTCGAAGGCCGTGACCACTGGTACCACGAGCTGATGGCGCAGGTCCCGGAGACGTGCGAGGCGCGCGAGAACGACGCCGAGGACCTGCTGTTCACGCTCTACACGTCAGGCACCACGGGCAAGCCGAAGGGGATTGCGCACACCACCGGCGGCTACCTGACGGGAACCTACATCACGACGAAGTGGGTGTTCGACCTGAAGGAGGACGACATCTACTGGTGCAGCGCGGATATCGGCTGGGTGACCGGCCACAGCTACCTGGTGTACGGCCCGCTCGCCAACGGCGCTACCTGCGTCATGTACGAGGGCGCCCCCGATACGCCGGGCCGCGACCGCTTCTGGGACATCATCGAGCGCCACAAGGTGACCATCTTCTACACGGCTCCCACCGCCATCCGCGCCTTCATGAAGTGGGGTCCGGACCACGTCACGAAGCACGACCTGAGCACGCTTCGGCTCATCGGCTCCGTCGGCGAGCCGATCAACCCCGAGGCGTGGATGTGGTACCACACGCATGTCGGTGGCAGCCGCTGCCCGATCGTCGACACCTGGTGGCAGACCGAAACCGGCAGCATCCTGATCACGCCCCTACCAGGCCTGACGACGCTGAAGCCGGGGTCGGCGTCGAGGCCGTTCCCGGGACTGCGGCCAGCAATCGTGACCGAGGCCGGCGACGAGGTGAAGGTAGGCGGCGGCTACCTGGTGCAGACGCGCCCCTGGCCGTCGATGCTCCGGACGATCTACGGCGACCACGACCGCTACATCGCCACCTACTGGGGCCGCTGGGGCCACGCCACCTACGTCACCGGCGACGGCGCCAAGGTGGACGACGACGGCTACTTCTGGCTGCTCGGCCGCGTCGACGACGTCCTCAACGTCGCCGGCCACCGGGTCGGCACGATGGAGGTCGAAAGCGCCCTCGTCGATCACCTGGAGGTGGCCGAGGCGGCCGTCGTCGGCAAGGCGCACGAGATCAAGGGGCAGGGGATCTGCGCCTTCGTCACGCTCAAGGAGGGGGTCCAGTCCTCGGACGAGAAGGTGGAGGAACTCCGGCAGCACGTCGGCAACAAGATCGGCGCCATCGCCAAGCCGGACGAGATCCTCTGGACCGCCGACCTGCCGAAGACCCGCTCCGGCAAGATCATGCGCCGCCTGCTCCGCGACATCGCCGCCGGCAAGGCCCTGGGCGACGTCACGACCCTGGCCGATCCGACCATCGTCGCGAAGCTGCGCGCGCAGTACGAGGAGAAGGAAGGCTAACCGGTACGCGCATCGTTAGCCCGAAGTTTCTGCGCTGATCGTCTGCAAGTCACTCTTTTTATTGTAGTTGC
>CAZWUJ010000035.1:0-34778 GCA_964636705.1 uncultured Vicinamibacteraceae bacterium | reverse complement strand
GTCGGGCCTTGCCGGCGGCCTCGCGAATGATCGCGGCGCTGTCTCTCGCGTCCCGACCTTCATCGGAATAGAGCAGGACGCCGATGCGCAGACGGTTGAGTCGCCGGATGCTCCGGAGCGCCCGCAGGGCGAATTGCATCATGACCAGGGGCGCCCGCGACGTGCCGACGCCGTCACCATGGAGATACTCCGGGTCCCGTCGAAACGACTGCTGCGGCGCACCGGCCTCCATCGGGACGTCGAGGTGCGCGACCAGCAAGGTGCCGCCGGCCAATCCCTTGGACGTTTCCCAGCACCAGGCGTCGGGTCCCGAGGTGATGTCCGCCGCGGGTCGCATTCCCAGTTCCCCGAACCACTCCGTCACTCTATGGACGGTCTGCTGAATGCCGATGGGGTCGTCCGTGCGGCTGGGTGCGTCGGTCAATTCCCGGAGCTCCCGCTCCATCTGGTCGCGGCGCTGGGTGACATAACTGGCCACGTGCGACCGCGCGTCGACGGAGCCGACATCCACGCTTGGCGGCTCGGGCGTCCCGAAGTAGCGCGCGCTGGCAATCTCGACGAGGCGGTTGATGAACGCGGCGTAGTCCATCCCCACCTCGCGGGCGGCGGTGGCGTACGACCCGCGCTCGCTGAGACCGGGAAGGCTGTTGACCTCCAGGATGTACAGCTTGCCCGCCTCATCCAGGCGCATGTCGATCCGCGCACAGTCGTAGCAGCCGAGCACCGAGAACGCCTTCCTGGCGATTTCCTGGGCCTCGGCTTTCAGCTCGTCGGAGATCGGGGCGGGGCACACGAGGGTCACTTCGCGACCGCTCTTGTGGGTCTTGTCTTCGTAGGTGTAGATGTTGGGTCCGCCGCTTCCGAACTGGAGCTCGACCGGGGGCAGCGCATCGGGGGGGTTGTTTCCCAGCAACGCCACGTTGATCTCGCGGCCGTCGATGAATTGCTCGGCCAGCACGGGCTGCTTGAACTCGTTGTAGATGGCGCCGGCCGCCTCCCGCAGCTCGTCGTCGTTGTTCACGACCTTCAGGCCAAACGACACCGCCTCGTTCTTCGGCTTGACGATCATGGGATACCTGATCTCCGGAAGCTCCATGTCGGGCGTCGTCAGCACCACGAAGTCGGGCGTCGGAAGGCCGTGCTGGCGCAAGATCATCTTCGTGACGACCTTGTCGAGGCACAGCGAGTGTGCGAGCGGTCCGGACGCGACGTAGGGAACACCGACCATCTCGAGGATTCCCGGCACGTGGGCATAGCGGGCATGACCCTGGATGCCGTACGACACGTTGAACACCATGCCTGGCCGTTCGCCCTTCACCACCCGCGGCATGAAGTCCTCGAGCTTGGGAATAAGCTCCTTGTCGCCCTCGATCAGTTCGACCTGGTGCCCGCCCCGCCTGAGTGCCTGCGTGACGCTCTGGAGACTCTTGAGCACGAGCTTTTCGCGGTTCGGCGTGCCGAACAGGTTGATGACGTTCTGACTCTCCCGGTTGTAGACCACCGCAACTTTCATCGATCACTCCTCCGGTATTAAGCGAAGCGAGCCGCACTCATCGGACAATCTCCGCAGCGCCGCACGAACCGACGATTCTATCCCTGGACCCCTATAATCCTTGGGGCGCATGACCACCTGCCCCAATTGACGACGCCATGCGCTGAAGAGTCACATCCCATGCCTGGCGCGAATCGAACATCCCGGGTACGAGCCCGGCGCGGCCGCCGGCGCGGCGCAGGGTCGTGGCGGCGGACCGTCTGGCACGCAGGTCTCTGGTGCGCGGCAGCCGGTGTTCTCCTTCCATTGGCCCTGATAGTACTGTTCCGCTGGGCGCCCCCACCGACCACAGCCTTCATGCTCCGGAGCGCGTGGCTCGCCCGGAGCGCAGTGGAGGCATCGGTGGATGCGGGCCGCGGTGCGGCGGCGACCTACCAATGGACGGACTGGGAGGCGATCGCCCCGCACGCCGCGCTCGCGGTCATCGCCAGCGAAGATCAGAAGTTCCCCGATCACCACGGCTTCGACGTCGAGGCAATCCAGATGGCGATCGACGATGCCCGCGACGGCGGACGGCTGCGCGGCGCGAGCACCATCTCGCAGCAGACCGCCAAGAATCTCTTCCTGTGGCCGGGGCGCAGCCTCTTCCGCAAGGGACTGGAGGCGTACCTGACCATCCTGATCGAGCTCTGCTGGAACAAGCAGCGGATCGTCGAGGTATACCTGAACGTCGCGGAGTTCGGCGACGGGTTGTTCGGGATTACCGCGGCCAGCGAACGTTTCTTCGGCAAGGCGCCGGCCGAGCTGACGGCGGATGACGCCGCCCTGCTGGCCGCGGTCCTGCCCAGCCCGGGACGGCTGCGGGCCGACGATCCGTCGCCCTACGTCCAGGAGCGGCAGGCGTGGATCCGCCGGCACATGCGACAGCTCGGCGGCGTCGATCTGATCGCCGCGCTGGAGTAGGCGGTTCGCCTCCGATCGGTCGGCTGTGACCGGCGGTTTCGGCATCATGCCATCAAATCCGCTAACATGACGACATGATCCGGACACAGGTTCAGTTGCCCGAGGGTATGGCGCGCGCGCTGAAGGAGCAGGCTCGGCGCGAGGACCGATCCATCGCGGATCTGGTGCGCGAGTGCGTGGCCGAGTACCTGGCTCGCCGACCACTCGCGGACCGTGCCGAGCTTGCACGGCGCGCGCAGGGCATCGCGGGGAGCTTCCGATCCGGATGTCCCGACCTGGCGGAAGAACATGACCGGCACCTCGACGAGGCCTTCGACTCGTGAAGCTCTTCGTGGACACCTCCGCCCTGATCGCGTTCCTCGATGCGGACCAGCCCCGCCACGCCGACGTCGTTACGGCCTGGAACGAAGCCCTCGGCGGCGACGGAATCCTCCTCACATCCAACTACGTCCTGGTGGAGACCTTCGCGCTCGTTCAGCGCCGCCTGGGCCTCGACGCCGCCCGCGCCCTTGGCGATGTTCTCGTTCCCCTGATGCATCTGCTCTGGGTGGACGAAGCCCTTCACGCGGCCGCCACGGCCGCCCTCTTCACTGCCGGTCAACGCAGGCTCTCGCTGGTCGACTGCACCAGCTTCGAGCTGATGCGTCGCCACGGCATCGCCCACGCTCTCACGCTGGATCGGGACTTCACCCGTCACGGCTTTCGCGCCGTTCCGGGTTCCTGAGCCATGGCCCGCCCTTCATTCCGGCGCGGAGTATCACGTTAGGATCCCTACCGGCCCGAAGCGCGAATGAACTTCAACGCCTACGACACCGGTGATTTCTACGACGAGATGTTCCTGCCGGACGGAACGCCCCGGCCGGAGGCGCGCGCGCTGGTCGACCGGATCGAGGGTCTGCCCGAGGGCGAGTTCATCCGGCGGCACACCGCGGCGGAGCAGGCGCTGCTGAACACGGGGATCACCTTCACGGTCTACGGCGACGAGGCGGGTACCGAGCGGATCTTCCCGTTCGACGTCGTCCCCCGGATCATCGCGCACGACACCTGGGCTCCGATCGAACGGGGGTTGGCGCAGCGGGTGGAAGCGCTCAACCACTTCATCCACGATGTCTACCACGATCGGAGGATCATCCGGGAGGGCATCGTCCCGGCCGAGGTCGTGGAGTCGTCACCCGGCTATCGAACCCAATGCCTGGGGCTCGAACCGCCCGGCGGCGTCTGGTGTCATATCACCGGCATCGACCTGGTGCGCGACCGGGACGGGACGATCTACGTCCTGGAAGACAACCTGCGCTGTCCGTCCGGGGTGTCCTACGTCCTCGAGAACCGCGCCGTGATGACCGAGACGTTCCCGATTGTCTTCGAAGGACTGGGCGTCCGGCCGGTACAGGACTATCCGAGCCGGCTGCTGTCGATGCTCGAGGAGATGGCGCCGCACGGCGCGAGCCGGCCCAGCGTTGCGCTCCTGACCCCGGGCGTCTACAACTCCGCTTACTTCGAGCACTCGTTCCTGGCCCAGCAGATGGGAGTCGAGCTGGTCGAGGGGCGCGACCTGGACGTGGTGGACGACCGGCTGCAGATGCGGACGACACGGGGCTACGAACCGGTCGACGTGCTGTACCGGCGGATCGACGACGATTTCCTCGACCCCCTCTGCTTCCGGCCCGATTCACTGCTGGGCGTGCCCGGTTTGATGGACCTGTACCAGCGTGGCCGGGTCACGCTGGTGAATGCGCCCGGCACCGGCGTCGCCGACGACAAGGTGGTATACGCCTACGTCCCGGAGATGATCCGCTTCTACCTGGATCAGGATCCGATTCTCTCCAACGTGCCCACCTACCTCTGCTGGCGGGCCGACGACCGGCGCTACGTCCTCGATCACCTTCAGGAGCTGGTGGTGAAACCAGCCAACGCATCGGGGGGCTACGGCCTGCTGATCGGTCCCGCCGCCACGAAGGCCGAGTTGCGCGACTTCGCGAAACGGATCGACGCGGAGCCTCGCAACTACATCGCGCAGCCGACGCTGGGCCTCTCGCGCGTCCCGACCCGCGTCGAGCGGCGCTTCGAGGGGCGCCACGTCGACTTGCGGCCGTACATCCTCTACGGACGCGACTGCTACGTACTGCCGGGAGGACTCACGCGCGTCGCTCTCCGGAAGGGCTCGCTCGTCGTGAACTCGTCGCAGGGCGGAGGCAGCAAGGATACCTGGGTGCTCGCGCCGCCCGCCGAGCCCTGATTGGCCCCACCGCCGCCAAGACCATGCTGAGCCGAGTCGCCGAGTCGATCTACTGGATGAGCCGCTACATCTCGCGGGCCGAGAACGTGGCGCGCGTCGTCGGCGTCAACAATCAGTTGCAGCTCCAGATGCCCGGCCTGGCCGAGGACCAGTGGGATCCGATGGTGCAGGTGACGGGCGACGAAGCGGCGTTCCGCGCGGCGTACCACGGGCCGACCCGCTCCAACGTCATCGAGTTCCTCGCGTTCGACGCCAACAACCCCAACTCGATCGTCTCTTGCCTGACGAAGGCCCGCGAGAATGCGCGCTCGGTGCGCGAGATCATCTCGTCCGAGATGTGGGAGGCGATAAACACCTTCTATCTGTTCCTTCAGGCTCCCGGGGCACGGCAGCGCGCGATGGCGGACGCGCATGCGTTCTTCGAGCATGTCCAGCGATCGAGCTACCAGATCGAAGGAGCCAAGAACGAAACGATGGAGCACGGCGAGGGATGGCACTTCAGCCGCCTGGGCCAGTACATCGAGCGCGGCGACCAGACGACGCGCATCCTCGATACGAAGTACTACCTGTTGCTGCCGTCGCCGAAGCATGTCGGGAAACCGATCGACGACCTGCAGTGGAGCGCGCTGCTCCGCTCGGCCAGTGCGTTCGAAGCCTACCGGCGAACCCACGGCCCCGTCTCCGCGTCGGCCGTCGCCGGCTTCCTGCTGCTCAACCGGGAGTTTCCCCGCTCCGTCCACCACTGCGTCATCGAGGCGCAGACCTCGCTGCACGCGGTGACCGGCACTCCGCTCCGCCGCTACGCCAACAGCGCCGAACGAGCTCTCGGCCGGCTCGTCGCGGACCTCGACTATACTGACATCGCCGAGGTCATTCGGACCGGCCTGCACGACTTTCTCGACGGCATTCAGGACAGGCTCAAAGGTGTCGGGTCAGAGGTCACGCGCACCTTTTTTGCGCCGCCGCGGCGCATGGACGGATAGGGATGACGTACTGCGTCGGCATGAACGTCGATGAAGGCCTGGTGGGGCTCGCGGACACCCTCATCACATCCGGCCGGGAGGTGACCTCGCTCCGCAAGGTCACGGTCTATTCGCCGCCGAACGGCACGTTCTTCGTCATGACGTCCGGCTTGAGGTCCTTGCGTGACAAGACGCTCACCTACTTCGATGAACGGCTGCTCGAGCGGTCGGAGCACGGCAAGTCGTTCGAGCGGCTGTACGAAGTGGTGAACCTGTTCGCGGAGCAGGTGCGCACGGTCTCACGCGAGGATCGAAAGCCGTTGACCGACGCGGGCATGCACTTCAACATCAACGCGCTGATCGGCGGCCAGATGATGAAGGATGGCAGGCACAAGTTGTATCTGCTCTATCCGGAAGGCAACTGGGTCGACACCGGGCGGTTGACGCCGTACCACGTCATCGGATCGACCGGTTACGGCAAGCCGATCATCGACCGCGCGCTCACCGTGGACGACACGATGCGGCATGCCTTCAAGGTCGCCCTGCTCTCGTTCGACTCGACGCGAATCAGCGCCGCTGACGTCGACTTTCCGATCGACGTCGTGCTGTACCGTCGGGATTCCTACCGGATCGTCGAGCGGCGGTTCGAGAAACACCACCTGGAACCGATGTCGCGCTGGTGGGACAACCGCGTCCGCCGCGCCGTGGAAGAGACGCCTGGCGAGTGGTTCGATCAGGCGTTCAACACAATGGACGGCACGCCGGATCCTCCCGGCGTCGCCGCGCCGCAGGAACCCGTCCCGTGAGACTTAGCGTTCAGCACCGCACCTCGTACCGCTACGGCGGGCCCGTCGCCCTGGAACCGCACGTCATCCGGTTGCATCCGCGGACCGACGCCTCGATCCGGCTCCTGGACTACAAGCTGACGATCGACCCGTCACCGCAGGTTCAGTCCGACAACCTCGATCCGGAAGGCAACGTCATCACCCACGCGTGGTTCGAGGGAAGAACCGAACACCTGACAATAGAAACACGGGCGGTCGTCGATACCCTCGTTACCGACCCATTCCGCTTCCTGATGGCGGAGCCGGAGCGGGCGCTGCCCTACGCCTACGCGCCCGAATTCGCCCGGCGTCTCGAGCAGTACCGCCATCCCCCCGACACCGCGCCCCGGGCGGTTCGCGAACTGGCCCTGGAG
Source organism: uncultured Vicinamibacteraceae bacterium (assembly GCA_964636705.1). Taxonomy (GTDB): domain Bacteria; phylum Acidobacteriota; class Vicinamibacteria; order Vicinamibacterales; family UBA8438; genus VXRJ01. The sequence continues at coordinate 27,927 of CAZWUJ010000035.1, read as the reverse complement.
GCGGCCCACGAATCGAAGCGGAACCAGGCGACCTACCCGCGCGTGCTCGCCACCATGATCCAGGAGCGTCTGACCCTCATCGGGCGGCCGGAAGGCGCCCCGCAACCGCCGGAGGTGACGCTGGAAGCCGGCGAGGGGGCATGCCGGGACCTGACGGCGCTGTTCGTCGACTGCTGCCGTTCGATGGGACTCGCGGCACGTTTCGTCAGCGGCTACTGCTACACGGGTGATACGGCCACCCCGTCAGACCTCCACGCCTGGGGGGAAGTCTTCCTGCGGGGCGGCGGATGGCGCGGCTACGATCCGAGCCTGGGCCTCGCCGTCGCCGACCGCCACATCGCGCTGGCCGCCGCCGCCGAGTCGGCCGACGTCGCGCCGGTGACCGGCACGTATCGGGGCGACGACATAACGCACGCCCTCAAGACCACGGTCGAGGTTACCGCCGCGGAATAGGGTCGGTGAGCGGCCCGAGCAGCTCACGCACCCACCAGTCGTCCGACGCGGCGGCCGGTGTCGTGAAGTAGTAGCGGTATAACAGTAGCCGGACGTACCGCGGCGGCTCGTCCGGAAACGGGTTGGACGCCGTCTCCAGCAACCCGAGGGCCAGCGGATCGTTCTCCAGCAGCCGTTGGGCGAGCGGCAGCAGCCAGTGGGCCTGCCGTTGCGGATCGAGCGCGGCGAACCACATCTGCCAGTCGAGGCGCGGCATGTGCGGCTGGACGAAGCCCGGCGCGCGCGCCAGATCGCCCGCCTTCCACCGGAACCGGTACTCCTGCCACGTCGCGCCGTCGACCGAGCCCTCGATGACGATCTCGGGCCGCTCGGTGGTCATCGATCGGAAGAGGCCATAGCCGCTCACCGACCGCAACGGCGCGACGGCGCCCAGCAGCGTGCTGGACCAGCCCGGCATCGGGGTTGGGCGGCGCAGCTCGCGGACGAAGGTGAGCGCGCTCAGCAGGGCGAGCACCGCTACCGCGCCCATCAGCGCCCAGTCACCCGCTCCGCGGCGGCGCGGTCTCGGAGGCGCAGGCGGGCCACCGGGCGACATGGGAACGCGCCAGCGAAGAGCCAGCGCGCCGTCGTCGAGCATCGACACGTAGAGCACCACCGTGAGCAGGTTGAAGAATCCGTAGTTGCCCGTCACTGCAATCGCCAACTGCAACGCGCAGAGGGCTGCGAAGCCAACCATCCGCGTCCTTCGGAACCGCGGCGGAAGGAGTAGCGCGAACGGCGCGATCAGTTCGACGGCGAACATCTTCACGACCGACGCACTCCCGACCCACGCCGGCAGGTTGTGCGCGTACCAGCTCACCCAGGACGGTATCGGCTGCGTCTCGTAGTGATACGCCAGCGCGGTCAGCCCCCACCAGGTCGGATCGCCGCTCAGCAGCTTCGTCGCCCCCGACAGGAACGTGAGCTTGAAAGCCAGCCCCCAGACCAGCCAGCGGACCATGGCGGACGGCTCGGGCGCTCCGTCCCCGAGTGGTGCACGCCACGCGGGAGGTGAATAGAACACCGCGAGCACCCCCGCCTCGAGCAGCAGGATGTCCCACTGAAACGACAGAAAGTCCTGTCCGGCAATCGTCAGTGACAGGTAGCAGAGCCAGAGCAGTGCGAAGACGGGAATCGGGGCGAGTCCCGCCACGGCCGCCACCGAAAGAGCCATCCCCAACCAGCAGAGGGTCAGCAACATGCCGTCCGACGGCCAGAGCCAGAGCAGCGTCGGCAATTGCCGGTAGGCATCCACCCCGAACAGGTCGTAGGCGCGTTCCAGGTAGCCGGCGGCGGGCAGAAGGCCCTGATCGCCGACTAGGCCGATGACCTGCGGCGTCAGCGAGGCGAACGCGACCAGGTAGACGAGACCGAGCAGGCGAAGGAACAGCGCGCGGGAACGAGCGAAGACAGGGGGCGCTGAACGCATTCGATATAATGAATGGTTCCGGCCCTACCGCGCTTCTCTGCTGGGAGGTCGTTCAACGGTAGGACACGCGGCTCTGGACCGTGGAATCGGGGTTCGAATCCCTGCCTCCCAGCCAAACCCCCCGTATTCTCAGGAAATGCTGAGGAGTTCCACCTCGAAGAGAAGCGTGGCGTTGCCCGGAATCTGTGGCGGGCTGCCGTTCGCTCCGTAGCCCAGTTCCGGAGGGATGACGATGCGGCGGTGACCGCCCACCCGCATCCCCAGAACGCCGCGGTCCCATCCCTCAATGACACGACCGGCTCCCAGAATGAACGGGAAGTTGCCGGAATCGAACTGCGTTCCCTTGTTCTCGGACGCGTTGGGATCGTACAGCCAGCCGGTGTAATTGACGTTCAGCATGTCGCCGTTCATCGCCTCCGGCCCGGTGCCGACCCTCAGGTCTTCCGTGCTGAACGGAACCGCCAGTCCGACGCTGGGCGACGTCGGGCTGTCGTCGCCGCAACCGCCGAGCGCGACCGTCAGAAGGAGCACAACGAGCGGGATCGGAATTCGGTGGACGACGGCGTGACGTGGATGCATGCGGGCAGTACCTCCAGGACGATTAGCTCCAGCTTAGCGGATCGGTTCGTGGTAGCGTTCTTCCCGTGACCCGAATCCTGTTTCTGTGCATCGCCAACTCTGCGCGGAGCCAGATGGCCGAAGGATTGGCCCGCGCGCGGTTCGGGGAACGCGCCGAGGTGCAGAGCGCCGGATCGAGGCCCGCGTTCGTCCATCCGTTCGCGATTGCGGCGCTCGATGAAGTCGATATCGACATCAGCCGCCAGCACTCCAAGAGCGTAGACACCATCGACGCGGCCACGGTCGACCTCGTCATAACGCTCTGCGCCGAGGAAGTCTGTCCCGTGTTCCTGGGCGAGGCGCGGCAGCTCCACTGGCCCTTACGGGATCCGGTCGCCGCCGGCCGTCCGGCGGACGAACAGTTGCGGCAGTTCCGCGCGGTGCGCGACGAAATCGCGCAGCGGCTCGATGGGCTGGAACTGGAGCTGTCCTGAGCGATGTTCCTGCCGCTCGGCGACGAACCGAACCCCCGCGGCGTCCCTGTCGTCACCTACAGCCTGATCGGAATCAACGTCGGCATCTTCTTGATGCTGACGCTGCCGCTCAGCGCTGTGCGCCCTTCGATGGACGACCCCGCACTCGCCGAGTACCTCCGCACCATCACGTCACAGTTCGGTGGCCGCGTGAGCGCAGCGCAATTGCTCCAACAGACGTCCTCCTACGACCTCTTCGTCTTTCAGTGGGGCTTTCGTCCGGCGGACCCCGGGATCCTCTCGCTCTTCACCGCGATGTTCCTCCACGGCGGCTTCATGCACCTTGCCGGGAACATGCTCTTCCTCTGGATCTACGGGGACAACGTCGAGTACCGCCTCGGCCGGCTGCCGTACCTCGTCGCCTATCTCGGAACCGGGGTAGTCGCCACGCTGGCGCATGCCCTGCTCGACCTAGGGTCGGCGCTACCGACAGTCGGCGCGTCGGGCGCGATCTCCGGCGTGCTCGGTTTCTACTTCGTCTGGTTCCCCAGAAACCGCGTCCGGCTGCTGCTGCTATTGCCGTTCTTCTTCCACATCGTCTACGCACCGGCCCGCTTCGTCCTCGGGATCTACCTGATCCTGGACAACCTGCTGCCGTTTCTCGCCTCGCGCGGGGTGGCGGGCGGCGGCGTGGCCTACGGCGCGCACATCGGCGGGTTCATCGGTGGTCTCGCCTACGCCTGGTGGCGCGAGCGGCGGGAGCTGCGACGGCCCCGGCCGGAATTCGACCAGGAGTTCGAGGAGGAGCTCGACACGGAAGCCGAGGCGACGCCCGCCTTCGAGGCCGACCCGGCTTCGATCCGAGGCGTCCGCCAGGCTATTGGCGAGGGACGCTATGCCGAGGCCGCGCCCCACTACTTCGCGTTGAGCTCCGCACGCACCGCCCGCCTGCTGATGCCGGAAGATTCAATCCGCTTCGGCGGCTGGCTCGCCAACCACGGCCACGCCGACGCCGCGCTGATCGTGTACCAGCGCCATCTCCGGGACTTCCCCCTCGGCCCGTACGCCGCCGAAGCGCACCTCGGCGCCGGCCTCGTCCAACTGCACGCGCGCCAGCAGCCGACAGCCGCCTACCAGCACCTCGTCGAGGTGTTCGACTCCGACCCTCACCCCGACACCGAACGGCATGCCCGGAGGGCCCTGGCCGACATCGCGGCGCAGCAGAAGTTCCGGATCGGCGGCGTCCACTAGGACTAGGGCTTACTGAATACCGCGGCGTAGTGGGCGCCGATCGGCCAGTCGACGGTCGTGACGTGAGTCAGCCCGGCTGCGGTGACCTCGGCGACGACCTGTTCGTCGTCGGTCCAGTGGGGCCATACCCGGAGGGGGCTCAGGAGGCCGCTGAACTCGATCTCGACGACGCCGAACCGGCCGCCCGGCTTCAGCGACGCAAGAATGCTGGCGTTGAGCGCCGCCGTGTCGCCCACGTGGTGGTACACGCGGCGCATGAAGATCGCGTCGCAGCATGCCGGCGCGAGGTTCGTCTCCCGCTCCCCGGCTTCGACCACGGTGACGTTGTCCAATCCGGCCGCGGCGACGGCCTCCCGGATGTCGTCCCGACGCTGCGGCGACAGCTCGGTCGCGAACACATGGCCGCTGTCGCCGACCATCTCCGCAACCTGGATGCTCAACCACCCGCTGCCGGCGCCGATATCGGCCACCGTATCGCCCGGCTGGATCTCCAGCAGGCGAGCAAGCAGCTCGTCCTCGGCCTCCCCGTCCCCGCCCGCGAGCACGAGGAACGCGGCCACCGCAAGGAGGGCGAGACCCAGCCAGGTGAGGACACGCTTCGATTTGGTCACCTAAACCTATTGAATCAGTTTTCTTTATGTCGCAGGCCGTGCGCGATGGCTCTCAGCTCCACCATCGACTCGCCGACATAGAGCGACGGCCTCCTCGGCAACGAGAGCCGGTCTGCCTGCGCGCCACCGACGACGAGAATGGCGCCCGCCGCCATTACGCGATCCGCCAGATCCAGCAGTTCCCGGCGCAGGTCCCCAGGCGTGGTGGCTACGCTCACGCTGATCCACACCAATCGGGGCTGCATGGTCTCCACACTGTGCGCAAATGTGCTCAAGGGAGTTTCCGGACCCAGATTCGTAACGCGGAAGGCCTCGTCCTCGAGCGTTGCGGCAGCCGACATGGACGCCAGCACGTACGGGTCGCCGGACGGCGCGCCGCCCACCGAAACGAGTCCGTCGGACGCTGGCCGGAGTAGCGCCCGCAGTCGAATCATCGCCTGGATCGCGACCTCGGTGGCGCGATGCTCCAGGAGGATGCCCTTCGGACCGGACAGCCACAAGGTACCCGCCCTCGTCATGGCCTGCACCAGGGGCCCGTCCACCAACTGGGCGACACTCGCGCCGGCAAGGAACCGTGCGATCAGCAAGCCGGAAGCCTCCGCCGCCAGTCCGGCGGTCAGATACTCGTAGAGCGCCTCACCCAAGTGGGCGGCGGACGACTTCCGGCGAGCGTATGCAGCCAGGTCCGGCAGGCCAAGGCTCTCCGGCCGCTCTACCGCGATACCTGCTTCGCGGACGTATCGGGCCGCTTCCTCCACGCTCACGCGCCGGTGTCCGCCGGCCGTCCGGATGGCGCCGATTCGACCGTCGTCGATCCAGCGCTTCACCGACGACTCGCTTACGCCGATGGCGTCTGCGAGCTGTCTTGTGGTTAGCATTGTGTGACTGTTTTGAATGAATTTCATACTGTAGCAGCGCCTGCCGGCTACAGTCAAGCATCTACCTGCATGAGGAAGGCTGTGCCTCTCTATGGTTGACAAGACGGAGTCCTTTATGGATCATGGTGACTGAAATGAACGTTTTTGTTTCCGCCGTTCCAGGCCCGGTGGACGAAGGGTCCGGCGCCTCGCACGCGGGCGGGCCGGCTGGGAGGCAGACGCGTGTGGCCGTCATCGGAACCGGCATCTCCGGCCTGGTTTCCGCCCACCTGCTCAGCCCCCGCTGCGACGTAACGGTTCTGGAGGCTGGCGACCGGGTGGGCGGGCACACCGTCACCACGGAGGTTCCTGACCGGGAGAGGCCGCTGAACGTCGATGCCGGCTTCATCGTATTCAACGACAACAACTACCCGAACTTCGTTCGCCTGCTGGCCGAGCTCGGCGTCGAAACCCACGCCACGTCGATGAGCTTCAGCGTTACGAGTGACCGATCCGGGATCGAGTACGCGGGCACCAACCTGAACACGCTGTTTGCGCAGCGCGGGAACCTGCTCCGCCCACGCTACTACCGGTTCCTGGCGGAGATCCTGCGTTTCAACCGGGCGGCCAGGCGCGCACTCGCCGACGGCTCGATCGCGACGCTCGGCACGTTGGGCGATTTCCTATCGGCCAACCGGCTGAGCGGAAAGCTGTCCGACCAGTACGTGATTCCACTGACCTCTGCGATCTGGTCCACCGATCCGCGCCAGATCCTGGCTACGCCGGCCGAGTTCGTTCTGCGGTTTCTCGACAACCACCGCCTGCTACACCTCGGCGGGCGGCCCGCCTGGCGCGTGATCCGGGGCGGCTCGCAGCGCTACGTCGACCGTTTGATCCGGACCTTCCGCGACCGTATCCGCACCCGGACGCCGGTGCGGCAACTTCGCCGGCGACCTGACGGCGTAGAGGTGACGACCGACGGCGGACGCGAGGTGTTCGATCAGGTAGTAGTTGCCACCCACAGCGACCAGGCCCTTGCCATGCTGGCCCGGCCCACGGCGGTTGAGCAGGCCGTGCTGGGTGGAATCCGCTACCAGCCCAACCGCGCGGTCCTGCACACCGACGTGTCGGTGTTGCCGCGACGGCGCCGGGCATGGGCGAGCTGGAACTATCGGACGCCACGCGATCCCGGCGCTCCGGTGGCCGTGACCTACAACATGACCAGCCTGCAGCGCCTCCCCACCCGGACGACCTACTGCGTCTCGCTCAATCTGGAGGAAGAGATCGACCCGCGCCGGGTGATAGCCCGTTTCGACTTCGAGCACCCGCTGTTCACCCGGGCGGCCGTCGCGGCCCAGGCGCGGCACGCCGAGGTGAGCGGCGCAGACCGGATCCACTACTGCGGGGCCTACTGGGGCAACGGCTTCCACGAGGACGGCGTGGTAAGCGCACTGGCGGTGGCTCGCAGGATGGGAGTGGCGGCGTGACCATTCGCCCCCGGCACAGCGCGCTGTACGTGGGACGCGTGCGCCACCGTCGCTTCGAACCGCGACCCCACGCGTTCGAGTACCCGCTGTTCCTCGCGTACCTGGACCTCGACGAGTTGGATACCGTGTTCGACGGCCGCTGGTTCTGGTCGGCACGGCGCCCGAACCTGGCCTGGTTCGACCGGCGCGATCACCTGGGCAACCACGCGGCGCCGCTCGACGCGGCGGTCCGCGACCTGGTGGAGTCGGCGATCGGGCGGCGACCGGCCGGTCCCATCCGACTGCTGACGCACCTTCGCTACTTCGGCCACTGCTTCAACCCGGTGAGCTTCTACTACTGCTTCGACGGGACCGGCGAGCGCCTCGTTGCGCTGGTGGCCGAGGTCAACAACACGCCGTGGGGCGAACAGCACTGCTACGTCCTTGATGCCGGCTCGGCCGCACCGGGGACCGCGGTGCGCTGCCACGCGAAGAAACAGCTCCATGTCTCGCCCTTCATGGACATGGACATGGAGTACGCCTGGCATACGACGCTGCCGGGGCCGAAGCTCACCCTGCACATCGAGAACCACCGCGATGGCGCGACGCTGTTCGACGCCTCGATGCGCCTCGAACGACGCGAGATCACCGGCAAGACACTCGCCTGGGCATTGGCGCGCTTCCCGATGATGACCGCGTGGGTCGTGGGCTGGATCCACTGGGAAGCCTTGAGACTATGGCTGAAGAGAACACCGTTCTATCCGCACCCGAACCGCCGGCCGACGTCCTGACCTCGGCTGCCGACGCCCTGCGCCGGCCGTGGTCGCAGCGGCTGGCGCGCAAGCTGGTGCTGGATCGACTGCGCGGGATCGATTCGGGACGCCTTCAGGTCCTGGAAGGCGGAACGCGGCACGTGTTCGGACGCACCGACGGCGATCCGCCACTGGCCGCACGGTTGACGATCGAGGAACCCGCGTGCTGGGACTCGCTCGCGTGGGGTGGCTCGATCGGCGCCGCCGAAGCGTACTGCGACGGCCTCTGGTCGACGCCGGACCCGACCGCAGTGATCCGCGTCTTCGCGCGGAATCAGGACGCGCGGCTGCGCGTCGACGCCGGCACGGCAGCCCTCCTGAAGCCGCTACGCCGCCTGCTGTACGGGATGCGCCGGAACACCCGGAGCCGAAGCCGCCGGAACATCTCGGCCCACTACGACTCCGGCAACGCCTTCTTCGCGACATTTCTCGACCCGACGATGACCTACTCCTGCGCCGTCTTCGACCGGGAGGACGTCTCGCTCGAGGCCGCGCAACGCGCGAAGCTGGACCTCGTCTGCCGGAAGCTGCGTCTCGGCCCTGGCGACCGGCTCGTCGAGATCGGCACCGGCTGGGGATCGCTGGCCATCCATGCCGCGCGCAACTACGGCTGCCGCGTCGTCACCACGACGATCTCGGCGGAGCAGTTCGATCACGCCTCCCGCGCCGTGGCCGAGGCCGGACTCTCGGACCGCGTAACCGTGCTGCGCGAGGACTACCGCGCCCTCAATCCGCGTTTCCACGGCGCCTTCGACAAGCTGGCCGCGATCGAGATGGTGGAAGCGGTCGGCCACGACTACCTGCCGGCCTACCTGCGGACGGTGAGCGATCTGCTGGCGCCCAACGGGCTGGCGCTGCTTCAGGCCATCCTCATGCCCGACCATTGGTACGAGGACTACCGCCGGTCGGTGGACTTCATCCAGCGCCATGTCTTCCCGGGCGGCGTGCTGCCTTCGCTGGCCCGCATCCAGGCTTGCGCGGCCACGGCGAGCGACCTGCGATTGCTGGACCTCGAGGACCTGACCCCCGACTACGCCCGCACCCTGGCCGAGTGGCGGGCGCGGTTCGAGGCGCAGGACGACACCCTGGCCGCCCTCGGCTTGTCGGAGTGGGACCGGCGCAAGTGGCGTTTCTACTTCGCCTATTGCGAGGGTGGATTCCGCGAGCGCACGATTTCCACCGCGCAGCTTCTGTATGCCAAGCCCGGTTTTCGCGGAGCCGTCCCCGCGAGACAGTGGGCGCGCACCGCCCCCCCTGCGGGCGCGTTGGAGATGCCGTGAACTGGGCAATCGAAGCGGCGGAACGCGGCTGGATTCCCGACCCCGTGATCCGGCACGGCATCCGCCGGCTGCTGCGCGAGCGGCTCCACGAGATCCAATCGGCTCCGGACGCGGCGGCCGGGTTGGTCGAGAGCATGCGGCAGGGACCCCTGGCGATCAGCACGCACGCTGCCAACGCGCAGCACTACGAGGTGCCGGCGGAGTTCTTCAAGGCCGTGCTGGGCCGCCACCTGAAGTACAGCTCCGGCTACTGGCCTCCCGGGACTGATTCGCTCGACGAGGCGGAGTCCGCCGCTCTGGACCTGGCGTGCGCGCGGGCCGGCGTCGCGGACGGCATGCAGGTGCTGGATCTGGGATGCGGCTGGGGGTCGCTCGCGTTGTGGATCGCCGAGCGCTACCCACGCTGCCTCGTCCGCGCCGTTTCGAACTCCCGCTCGCAGGGCGCCTTCATCCTGGAGCAGGCCCGGGCGCGCAATCTGCGCAACCTCGCGGTTGACACCGCCGATCTCAACGAGTTCCAGCCGGACCGGGCCTTCGACCGCGTGATTTCGATCGAGATGTTCGAGCACATGCGCAACTACGCCCGCCTGCTCGACCGGGTGGCGCACTGGCTGAGGCTCGACGGGCGGCTGTTCGTGCACGTCTTCTGTCATCGCTCCCACCCCTACCTGTTCGAGGATCGGGGTGCCGGCGACTGGATGGCCCGCCACTTCTTCACCGGCGGCGTCATGCCCTCGGAGACGCTGATGGAGCGTTTCGCGGGTCCCGTCCGGCTGGAACAGCGCTGGCGCCTCAGCGGAATCCACTACGAGCGGACGGCGCGCGCCTGGCTGGCCAATCTGGACCGCCGGGCGGACGAAGTACGCGCCATTCTCACATCGGCGCACGGCATCGACGGGAAGCGCTGGCTCCGCCGCTGGCGGCTGTTCTTTCTCGCCTGCGCCGAGCTGTTCGGCTACGACGGCGGGCAGCAGTGGTTCGTGTCGCACTCGCTCTGGTCGCGCGGCGAGATGGTGCGGCACTGACTGGAGCGGCGGATGATCGAACAAGTTCTTGCCGTGGGGCTGCCGGGACTGGGGGCCACGCTGGGCCTTGCCTCTCTGGTCTGGCTGATCAGCCTCGTCCGGCGTGACGCGTCGATAGTCGACATCTTCTGGGGGCTCGGCTTCGTGGCGCTGGCGTGGCTGTACCGGACTCTCGGCGAGACCGAATCCATTCGGTCGCTGCTGGCGCCGGCGCTAGTGACGATCTGGGGTGTCCGGTTGTCGGCCCATGTTCTGTGGCGCAATCACGGCCAAGGCGAAGATCCGCGCTATGCGGAGATGCGGCGGCGCTGGGGACCGCGCTTCCCGCTCTTCTCGCTGCCCATCGTCTTCTGGCTGCAGGCGGCGCTGATGTGGATCGTCGCCATGCCGTTGCTACAGATGCAGACGTCCGGCGCCGACTGGTCGTGGCTCGACGACCTGGGGTTGGCGCTCTTCGGGATCGGACTCGCGTTCGAGGTGATTGGCGACTGGCAACTGGCCAGGTTCAAAGCCGATCCCGCCAACGCCGGGCAGGTGATGGATCGAGGGCTGTGGCGCTATACCCGGCACCCCAACTACTTCGGCGACGCGACGCTATGGTGGGGTCTCGGCTGTCTGGCCCTCGCCACGCCGGGCGGCGCGTGGGCGCTGCTCGGTCCGGCGTTGATGAGCCTCCTCCTCCTTCGCGTTTCCGGCGTTCCGCTGCTCGAAGAGGGACTGCGCAACAACCGGCCCGGGTACGGCGACTACATCGAGCGGACGAACGCCTTCTTTCCCTGGTGGCCTCGCAAGCCTCGCGGGGCGAGGGATGAACCCTGAGCACCGGGACAGGAGAACCTGGCGCCGTCATGCGAATCCCCGTCGTCGTCAACGACAGGATGCAGTCCGGCTACACGTACTACCGCACCGAGCCGATCGGGAAGCACTTCGACCTGGAGTTTCGCCCCGAACTCACGCCGGTGCAGATGCTCGAGCTCGGCGTCTTCGGCGGCCGCTACATGACGGACTGCCGGGCCGAGTTCCCGGCAAGCTGGTTTCGCCACGCCCGGCTCTGTCCCGAGCGGCACGACCCGACACTCAACTGTTTCGGAGTGAACGCGTCGCTGCCGCTCAGCGAATGGCGGCGCAAGGGCTGGATCCATTCGCAGGACCCCCGCGGCTGGTTCCAGTGGTACTGCCGCTACTACATGGGCCGGCGGAGCGACGACGACGCGCGGCAGATCGCCCGCTGGAAGGCGATCCGCCGGCATGTGGCGGCCATTCGCGCGAACTGCGCGCCGGGCGATCTCGCTTGCCGCCCGCGCCAGCGCCAGGCGGTGCTGCACTGGGCCTACGACAGCCGACGCATCTGATCTGCCGGGCACGGTCGCTTCCGAAGCCGCATTGGTGATAATGGTGCATGACCAAACTGAGTCTCGGGCGGTTCGACACTGTGGCGCTCACCCTGGGGCTCACGTTGCTGACCTCCACCTCCGCGCCGGCGCAGCCGGCTCCGAGCGACGATAACTGGCCGCACTTCCGCGGCCCCACCCTGAACGCCGCCGTCGCCGACAACCCAAACCTCCCCGAGACGTGGAGCCGGACCGAGAACGTGGAGTGGATGACCGAGATCCCGGGCCTCGGATGGTCGAGCCCCGTGGTCTGGGACAACCGGGTCTTCTTGACGACGGTTACCGCCATCGGCGACTTCGAGCTTCCCAAGCCCGGACTCTACGCGCCACAAGGGCGCCCGGAACCGCCGCCGATCGACCACGACTGGCTGGTCTACTGTCTCGATCTGGAGACGGGGGAAGTCCTGTGGCAGCGGTCAGTCGCGACGGGTGTGCCGTCCTTCCCGCGGCACATGAAGAGCACCTACGCCTCCGAGACCGCGACGACGGACGGGGAGCACGTCTACGTCCGCTTCGGCGACCTCGGCGTGTACGCCTTCGACTTCGACGGCGCCGAGGTGTGGCGCGTCGAGATTCCCTACAAGCGCACGCGGTCCGAGTGGGGATCGGCGTCCTCCCCCTTGGTGTACGGCGACATGCTGCTCGTCCTGTACGACAACGAGGAGGAATCGTGGCTCGCCGCGCTCGACAAGCGGACGGGCGAAGAAATGTGGCGCACCCCCCGCGACGAAGTGTCGACCTGGGCTACGCCCTTCGTCTGGGAGAACGAGCTGCGCACCGAGATCGTCACCAACGGCGTGAACCGCATCCGCTCCTATGACCTCGACGGCAACCTGTTGTGGGAAATGGACGGGCGGATGTCGTGGGCCGCGATCCCGACGCCGTTCGCCGCGCACGGCCGCGTGTACGTCAACTCCGGCTATTTCGGCGACGATCACCGGCCGGCGTACGCCATCCAGCCCGGCGCCGACGGGGACATCACCCTCGCCGACGGACAGTCATCCAACGACTACGTCGCCTGGTACCAGCCCCGGGCGGGCAACTACAACACATCGCCGCTCATCTATGGAGACATCTACTACAGCCTCCTCGACCGCGGGTTCTTCGAGGCGTACGACGCGCTGACCGGCGAGCCGGTCTACGGGCGCCAGCGGATCCGGGTCGGAGCCAGCTTCACGTCGTCGCCCTGGGCCTACAACGGCAAGATCTTCGCCCTGAGCGAGCAGGGCGACACCTACGTGATCCGCGCTGGCCGGGAGTACGAGGTCCTCGGCGTCAACTCCCTCGACGAGATGGCGATGGCGTCGCCCGCCATCGTCGGCGACCGGCTGTTGATCCGGACCGCCTCCAAGATCTACAGCATCCGGAAGCGGTAGGGCGAAAAAGTGGGCGACTGCTACTCCGCGCCGTTCCCTTCGAGCTCCTCAACGATGACCCGGATGCTGTTGCCGAGCTGGCCGGCGTTCGGCGTTCGATAGCCTTCGTACCCGGCCGGCATCGTCCACGCATCCGCAATCTGCTCGACGCTCCGGCCCGCCGCGTGGCCGGCTCGGATCGCGGCCAGGAAGTCCCGGTTGAAGGCGGCGTACTCGTGCAGGTCCGCCCAGGTCATCTGCGTGCTGTGGCCCGTGATGATGGTGTCGACGTCGTGGATGTTGTCGTGGGCCTTCTGCAGCGAGTCGGCGATGTCGACGCCGCTCCCGCCGTTGTTCGCGTCGAGGAAGGGAAGGTTCTTGCCCGGGAAGATGTCGCCCGAATGGAGCGTCCGCAGCGCCGGGAAGACGATCCAGGCGTCTCCGCCGGTGTGCCCGCGCCCGAAATGGTAGAGATCGACCCGGTCGTCCCCGGTGCCGAGCGACATCCGCTCCGAGAAGGTCATCGTCGGCAACCCGCGACCCCTGGAATCCGCGAAGACGTTCGCGGGCGGTTCCGTCCGGCCACTGTAGGCCCGCATCACCGCCATGTTTGCCGCCGTCACATCGTGGGTCACGATGTCGACGTTGGCGGGAAACGCGACGTTGCCGCTCACATGATCGTGATGGCTGTGGGTGTTGATGAGGGTGGTCACCGGGTTGTCGGTGAGCTCACCGATCGCCTCGAGAATCGACGGACCCCAGCCGGGGTTCTTGCTGTCGACGACGACGACGCCTTCGGACGTGACGAAGACGGCCGTGTTCCCGCCGCCACCCTGCCCCCGCAGGACGTAGAGGTTGTCCTCGAGTTGCTCGACCTCGATGACCATCGGCTCGTCCTGTGCGGCCACGGCCGCGAGCGAGAGCGCGCCGACACCCATGACAACGGCCAGAACGATGCTGCGTTTCATCGTGTGCCTCCCTCGGTACCGCGTTGAATCACCGCCGACCGCCTCATCGTAGCAGAGGGCTTCCCCACGACTTACCATAGGGGCGCTGGAGCAGGAAGTGCCCAACCGCCAGTTTCGACGCCGGCGTCCACTGCGACCGCTGCCGCGGCCCGACCCGACCGAGCGGCGGGCCGTCGACGGCTGGGTGCGCATCGTGCCGGGCGTCCTCGTGGCGCACGTGCTGCTCCTGGTGACGCTGTGGGCCCGGCCGGGACATCTCGCACTCTGGCTCTGGTACGTCGGACCCATAGCCCTGGCCCTGACGACCGCCGTCCTGCTCGTGCTCTCGCTGCGCTCGGCCTACCGCTGGAAGCATGGCGCTAACGTCTGGCAACTGCTCGCCTACGCCGGCCTGTTCGCCGTCATCTTCACGCTGCCGGTATATGACCCGTACCCGTCCTCGTACGACGAGGATCCGAGCCAGGTGGCGTTCCGCCTGCCGCTCGACGAACCGCTGACCGTGGCGTGGGGCGGTGCGACGTCCGACGTCAACTACCACGTGTACCTCCCGGACCAGCGGTGGGCGTACGACCTGGTCGTAACGCAGGACGGACGCACGTTTGCAACCGACGGCACGGCTCTCGACGACTACCACGCCTACGGACTGCCGGTCTACGCACCTGCGGCGGGGACCGTGTTCGCGTCCCACGACGGCGAGCCGGAGGTGCAGATAGGCGCCGATCGCTGGGGGCTGGCCGGCCTTGGCAACCACGTCGGAATCGAAGTGGCGCCCAGCGAGTATCTCTTCGTCGGCCACCTGCAGCCCGGATCCGTCGCCGTCTCCGCCGGCGAGCGGGTCACCGCCGGCCAGTTGCTCGGGCTTGTCGGCAACTCCGGCAACAGCAGCGAGCCGCACATCCACCTGCACCTGCAGGACACGACCCGCCCTTACTTCGGAGAAGGCATTCCCTTCCACTTCCACGGCTACCGGCACGAGGGACGCGTCGTCGACCGCGGCATGCCGGAGGGCGGACGGCGCGATGGCCAGTACCGCGGCGCGCGTATCGCTCATGTGCCCGCGAGCGACGATCTGACGCTGGCCGCAAAGGCCCGGCTCTTCGACATCGACCTCGCCGAGCGGTTCCTGGCCGCGGACGGCCAGGTGCGGGTGCGGCGACGGCTGCCCACGGCCGATCAACCGCACGTCACCTACAACATGTCCGATACGGCCTACATGACCGGTCTGTACTCGGCGGCCCAGACGTGGCGCTACCTCGCGACCGGCGAGCCGGAGGCGGCCGAGCGGGCGCGGGCGGCCAGCTCGGCGCTTCGCCATCTGGTGGCGGTGACAGGTCGTCCCGGCCTCCTGGCGCGGGCGTCGGCGCCCCTCGACGAGCCATGGCAGGACGACGGGACCTGGCGGACGAGCGCGGACGGCAGCCGCCGCTGGCGCGGCAACGTCAGCTCCGATCAGGTCGACGCCATGATGTTCGGCCTCCATGTCTACGGAACCCATATCGCCGACGCCGCCGAGCGGCGGGCGCTCGGCGCCACGGTCGCCGAGGTGGTCGACGCGATCATCGGCGATGGCCTGCGGATCATCGGCTTCGACGGCCGGCCGACTCGCTGGGGGCGCTACGAACCGGCCTACGTCGCCAACGAGGAACCCATGAACGCGCTGCTGATGCTGCAGATGGTGAAGGTGGCCGAAGCCCTCACCGGCCTGCCGCGTTTCGGCCGGGAGTACGAGCGGCTGCTCGACATGGGCTACGCCCGCATCGGCGAGGGGGCGAGGCTTGATCGACCGCCGCGCGAGGCGAACCACTCGGACGATGTGCTGATTGCCCTCGCCCTCTACCCGCTGCTGGAGCTGGAGCAGGATCCCACGATCCGCGCGCACTACGAGCGGGCGGCGGATCGCTGGTTCCACGGCGGCACCCACCCCGGCATCGACGCCGAGGCGAATCCCCTGGCTACGTTCCTCCACCGGCACTGGACCGGCGACGACTCGTACGACGCGGCGGCGCTCGACACGCTGCGCGGGATGCCGCTCGATATGAAGTGGAACCCGGACACCATCGCGGCCTACGCGCGCCGCTTCGGATTCTCGTTCACGCCGGACCCGGTCCTACCCCAGGAAGGCGACGGGCCTCTACCGATTGCGCAGCGCGGCAGAACGTGGAGCTTTCTAGTCCAGAACCCGTATCACCGGGGTGGCGACCGGCTCGTGGCTGCGCCCTTCGAGACGAACGGCCTCGACTACCTGATCAGCTACTGGTTCGGCCGGGCGCACGGCATGATTCAGCCGACCGACTGAGGGCCTCCGCGGCAGCCTCGGCCTCCAGTTCGTCCGCGAGTTGAGTCAGCTTGTCGAGATCCACGCCCGGACGACAACCGAAGGAATGCGGAATCGTCTGGCGCTCGACCTCATCTCTCTTGAAATCCCTGCGGCGAACCATCGAGACATTGTATCCGCCCAGCGGCAACTGGCTGACTGCCCCTTGATCCGGTGGGCCCAAAAAATACCCTTGTAGTCATATGCATCTTGAATCATAATCTGTCGGTGGCTTGGGCCGTCGTCTTCCATCCGGATTTCGATCCGGAGTTCGACGGCCTGGCGCCCGAAGCGCAAGGACGAATTGCTCGTGCATGCGGTCGGTGAAAGGACGAGAGGAGGACGAAATGAGTACGTTGACGGAGCGAATCGACCGGTTGCCGACCGCGCGCCGAAAGCGCCTGGAGGACCGTAGCAAGGCGCTGATCGCTGAAGAGATGTCGCTACGAGACCTGCGAAGGGCCAGAAAGCAGACACAAGTGCGCGTCGCCGAGAAGCTCCGCATCAATCAGGAAAACGTCTCCCGCCTCGAACAGCGTAGTGACCTCCTGCTGTCCACGCTCAGCAGCTACGTCGAGGCGATGGGCGGCAAGTTGAGTCTCGTCGTGGAGTTCCCGGACCGGCCTCCGGTGGCACTAACAGGCATAGCGGCGCTCGACGATCACTCCTAGACGGCGCTCGTACCACGCGCCAAGTTCCGAAAACGGCCCGGCGCGCAGCTTCGCTTCAGGCCAACGCCCGCGCCATGTTGCTGAGCGCCCGTTCGACGAGTTGGCGCGACGTGGCGATGTTCATTCGCATGCGGCCGTCGCTGCCCAGCCCGTAGGAAGACCCCGGGTTCAGGTGGATGTGCGCGTGGTCCACCAGATAGCGCTGGAACGCCTGCTCCGGAGTCAGGTCCTCCTCAGCCTCGTCCGCCGCCTTCTGCATGCCGGCCGCCGCCATGGCCGCGCTCACATCGAGCCATGCCAGGTACGTGCCTTCCGGCTTGACGGTCTCCACACCCGGCACGTTCGAGCGCACGTGCGACTCGACGAAGTCGTGCGTGCCGTCGATGTACTCCAGGAGCTGATCGAGCCAGTCCTCGCATTCGTTGTAGGCCGCTTCGGCCGCGACGATCCCCAGGGTGTTCATCGCCTGCCGGTGCTGCCCCACCCCCTCGATCCGCTCCAGATAGTCGGGGTTGGTCGAGAACAGGTAGGCGCACTTCAGCATGGACAGGTTGAACGACTTGCTCACCGACTTGTAGGTAACGCTGTTGCGGACGATGGCCTCGTCGTCCAGCGTGGCGAACGGCGTGTAGGTATGACCCTGCGTGACGAAGTCGCAGTGGATCTCGTCGGCGAGCACCACGACGCGCCGGCGCATGCAGATCTCGCCGAGGGTCATCAGGTCGCTCCGCGACCAGACGTTGCCGGTGGGGTTGTGCGGGTTGCACAGGATGAACGCATGCGTGTCGTGATCGATGCGGCGCTCCAGATCTTCGAAGTCCATCTGGTACCGGCCGTTCACGAACCGTAGCGGGCTCTCCTCGGCGACGCAGCCGACGACCCGGATGTCGGTGTAGAACCCGTTGTAGCCCGGCGTCTGCATGAGCACCTTGCTGCCGGGCGGGCAGAAGGCGCGCAGGGTGCTGATGATGCCGGGGTGGACGCCGGCCGCGTGCCGGATCGTGTCGGAATCGATGGCGAGCCCGTAGCGCCGCTGGTTCCAGTCGACGATCGACTCCTTGTAGGAGTCCGGAATCGTCAGGTAGCCGTAGTTCTCGTGCGCAACGCGGTCACGAAGCGCCTGGGTGATCGGCGGCGCGATCGGGAAGTCCTGATCGGCGGTGCCCATGCCGACCTCGATCTTGTCGCGGCCGTAACGGGCAATCTGGGCGTCCCACTTCGACGAATCGGTCCCGATCCGGCTGTAGATGGTGTCGAAATCGTAGCGGCCGCCCGGCTGGCGAATGGCACCGCCGGCTTCCGCCGCCAGGGGGACTGTCGTGCCGACGGCGCCCGCGACCGCGGTCAGGCCGGTGCTACGCAGAAAGGCGCGCCGATTGAGCCGAGCAAGCTTCGACATGAACTCTCCTCGTATCGCGTCGCTGACAGCATAGCTCCACTGGTGGCAGAGTCAACTGCTGGCCTACGTCCTTCAGCGGTGCGGGTCGGCGGCGGGGCCGCATGCGTTGTGTGCTGACCCGGAAGAACCTGCACGTCGCTCGCGGTGTTCTGATTCGGCAGGAAAAAACGGTTCCTCTGGACAAGATCACTGACTTGGCGATGTACCACGGGCCGGTCATGAGGTACTTCGGCCTGCGCGGCCTGTCGGTGGAGACCGCCGGGCAGTCGGGCCCGGGCAGCCTGATCAAGCTGGTTGGCATTGAGGAAACCGAGGGGTTCCGCGCGGCGGTACTGGCGCAGCGTGACCGAATCGGAAGATTGGGCGAGCCATCGGCGCCGTCACCCGGCACTGCGGTAGCGGACGAAGGGCGGGAGGAGTCCGGGAAACTGCTTGCCGAGATCAGGGACGCGCTGCTGCGGATTGAGCGACGGTTGGACCGCGGCGCCGGAGGATAGGAGGGTGACGATGGTCGGGCTAGGTCTTGTCGTCCTTCTTCGGTGGTGAAATGGCCTCGCCCGGCGGCGGCGGGTCGGATTCTTCGGCCGACGGTGCCGTGTCGACCTCGCTCGCGTCAGGTGGAGGGCCCGACATGACGGGTGCCTGGGGCCACGTCGGTCGCCGTCGCCTGGCGAGCGCCCGTTCCAGGGGAGCAGAGGGCGCGACCATGGCGAGGGCCGTGTATTCCAGCCGGGACCGCGTCCGCTCGACTGCGTCTCGCACGATGCGTTCGTGATCGAACGCCAGGCGAACATTGCCGACCTCGATCTCCTCCACCGGCACCAGGAGCGCCAACGCCGCATCGGTACCGGCACGCAGACCCGGCAGCTCGGCGCAGATGGTGAACACCGCGACGTCCACGGTGACGGCAAACGGGGGGTAGCGGCGGGGATAACTAGATGGAGGCGCCCATGTACAACTCGCAGCTCGAGACCGTCGCCGCAGGCTCGCCGATCAGCCGCCTCGGCGTGTCCTTCTTCCCCGTCTACCTGGCCGCCAATGGCCTGCCGCCAATCACCACGGGTGAAGCTTCGGGCCTCGTCATCGACGAACTCGACGAAGCGTCGGTAGGGACGCTGCGAGTGCGCAACCCCGGCGACAAGCCAGTGCTCGTCGTGGAGGGCGAACACTTCATCGGCGGCAAGCAGAACCGCGCTCTCAACGCGACCGTTCTGGTGCCGGCCAAGGCGGACCTGGAGATCCCCGTGTCCTGCCTCGAACGGGGCCGCTGGGGCCGCCGCCAGGCCTACCGCCGCGACGAGGCGTTCGCCCCCAACCGGGTCCGCGCCGCGCAACAGGCCGGGGTAACGAAGTCCATGAGACAGCGAGGCTCTCGCGACGGCGACCAGTCGGGGGTCTGGCACGAGGTCGATGCGATGCTGGACGACGCGTCGGTGGAGTCGCCTACCGGTGCGGCGGCCGAGATGCGCCGAGAGACCTACCGCCGCGATCGGTCCCGCGCCGATGCCGTCGAAAAGCTCGCCGCGGGGGGACCGCTGCCCAGCCAGTGCGGCATTGTCGTCACCCACGGGGGCTGGGTGCAGGGGATGGACCTGTTCGGCGCGCCCGACCTGCTCGCCGCGCACTGGGCGGGGCTCATCCGCTCGTATCTCCTCGAGTCACCGGCCGCGGACGGTCGACCGTCCGCCACGCGCGTGCTGGAGCTTGTGCGGCGCTTCGCTCTCGCACCGCAGAAGGAGACGCCCGGGGTGGGTCTCGGCATCGAGCGCCGGGTGACCGACAAGCGGCTCATCGGGCAGGCGCTCATTCTCGATGGGGCGGTTGTGCACGCGGCTTTCTTCACGGAAGATCCGATAAGAGTGATATAGAGACCACCACGGGTTCGGGTAGCGACGTGCCGCCAACATGCCAGGAGCAGTCATGAAGAGCATCACCCGCACCGTCGACCGCATCGGTGACAACCCCAGCCTGACGCAGCATGCCAGGAGACGAATATCCGCTCGACGCTTGTCGTACCGCGCCGTGCAGCGAGTGGTCGAGTACGGTCGAGTGATCCATGCCCGCGGCGCCACCATCTACGCCATCGGCCGGAAGGAAGTTTCCCGGTTCGGCTCGAAGGGCGTTGACCTGACCACGGAGGAAGGGGTCCAGGTTGTCTGCAGCAATCGCGGGACCGTCATGACCGCCTTCCGCAACCACGACTTCCGCGGACTACGGCCCCGTCGGCGGCGGCGCCATCGGCGCACCAGTTAGGCAAGGACGCGAAGCGCAGTGACCCGCAGGTCCAGGCACGGCGGGACGGCGCTGGGCGTCATCCTCCTGCTCGCTGCCGCGCACCCCGCGACGGCGCAGCAAGACGACCAGCCGGAGTCCGACGAGACGCCGCAGTTCACCGAGGAGATCACGGTCCAGGTGACCGCCCGGAAGCGCGAGGAGAGCCTCCAGTCGGTGCCCTTCTCGGTGGTCGCGCACACGCAGCAGGTGCTGCGCAACCGGGGGGCGGACAGTATCGAGGACGTTTCGGCGAACGTCGCCGGCTTCTCCGTTCAGAACCTCGGACCGGGCCAGAGCCAGATTGCCATGCGCGGCGTGTCCGCCGGGCAGGTCGTTCGGGACCAGCCCGGCGTCAAGGAGCAGGTCGGCGTCTATCTCGACGAATCCGTCGTCTCGCTGTCTCTTTTCACCCCGGACATCGACTTGTTCGACATGTCGCGCATCGAGGTGCTGCGCGGTCCGCAGGGCACGCTCTTCGGGTCCGGCTCGTTGGCCGGCACGGTGCGCTACATCACGCACCAGCCCGAACTCGGGGTCCTCGACGGCACGGGTGAGCTGGGCTTCGACTCGCTGCACGACGGCGGATTCGGCAACAACGCCAAGTTCGCCGTCAACATCCCGATGGGAGACGCCGCCGCGGCCCGCGTCACCGCCTACAACACCGTCCTCGGCGGCTTCATGGACGCGGTGCAACCCGGGGGCGGCACCGACGAGGACGTCAACAGCGGCCGGCGGACCGGCGCCCGCCTGGCGTTGCTCGTTCAGCCGGACGAGCGGTTCTCCGTCACGCCGCGCATCCTCTACCAGGACGTGTCGATGGACGGCTGGAACCGCATCGACGACTACAACATCCTGGCCAATCCCTACACCACCACGCGGCCGGCGGTCCGGCTCGGCGAGCGCGAGTTGTTCACGCAGTTCGAGGAGCCGTTCAGCGACCGGTTCCTGCTCGGGGATCTGAAGGTCGAATACACCTTTGGCGACGTGCTACTGACCTCGATCACGTCGTTCACCGACCGCGACGTCGAAGTGGTCCGCGACTCCACCGCGCTCGCGGCCAGCGTGATCGGCGGCACCATCGGACTCGGCGAGAACGCCTATGCGCTCGACGCGCCCCTCATCGACACGACCGCCGCCACCGCGCTGACCGAAGAGCTGCGGCTCTCGGGCGCGAGAGGCCGCGTCGACTGGGTCGGCGGCTTCTTCTACAGCGATGCCGACCGCCGCTACGGCCAGAGCCTGCCGATCACCGGATTCGAGGCCGCCACGGGCATTCCCACCCAGCTCGAGCACGCCGCGCGCGACGAGCTGTTCTTTTCCGACCTCAACTACGACTTCGATCAGATCGCCTTGTTCGGCGAGGTGTCGCTTGCGATCACCGACCGGTTCAACCTGACCGGCGGCCTGCGTTGGTACGACTTCGACGAACACCGCGTCCAGATCTTCGACGGAATCTTCGCCGACGCGGGAACCAACCGGGGCGGCACCGGCGCCCGGGGCGTGGCGCCGCGCCTGATCGCCAGCTACGACGTCACCGATGCCGCGCAGGTCAACGCCCAGGTCTCCAAAGGGTTCCGACTGGGCGGCATCAACGATCCGCTCAACGTCCCGATCTGCACGCCCCGGGACCTCGAGACGTTCGGCAACCGCGACACCTGGGAGGACGAGGAACTCTGGAACTACGAGGCGGGGGTCAAGTCCACCTTCCTCGGCGGGCAGGGCACCCTGAACGTCTCCGGCTTCTACATGGACATCCGCAACCTGCAGGCGACGGTGACCGCCGGCTCCTGCTCGTCGCGGATTATCTTCAACGTGCCGGAATCGCGCAGCGCCGGGATGGAGCTGGAGATCGCGGCCCAGCCGACTCCTCTCTTCGACTTCGCCCTGGCCGCCAGCGTGGCCGACGGCAGACTGCAGTCGACGCTCGAATCTTACGACGCCGACGGCAACTCCACCGGCATCATCGCCGGCATCGAGGCGGGCAAGCGCCTGCCCACGACGCCCCGGTTCCAGACGACGGCCGCCGCCACCTGGCGCTGGATCATGGGGAGCCGAGTAGGCTATCTCAGCGGCACCTTCCAGCACGTCGGATCGCGCTTCACCCAGATCGGCGACCAGGCGGAGGGCTTCGGCGTCGTCAACCTCCTCGCGCTGCCGAACACCGTCGGCGGCCCGCTCACGGAGAACACGTTCCGGTTCGACCCGGAGCTGCCGGCCTACAACCTCCTGAACATTCGGATCGGCGTCCTCACCGGCGCCTGGGACGTCGCCTTCTTCGTCAACAACGTCACCGACGAGCGCGCGTTCCTCGCGCTCGACCAGGAGCGCGGAACGCTCGCCAGGGTGGGATATCTCACCAACCCGCCGCGGCGGTTCGGCATCTCCACGCGGTTCGACTTCTGACGGCGTCCACCAGCCGATGTTCCAACTCCGTGTCAGCGCCGCCCGGCGAGCGGCCTTCCCTGACCGCCCCCCGTCAAGCACATAGAGGCCGATGTCCCCGTCCACGTCGACGGGCCGCACTTCGTGCGCGCAGGGATTCGGTGCCTAACCGGCTGCTATACTCACTTGACCGTCCGCGCGTATGACTTCGTCGGAACGGCAGAACGATCCACATCGGGACCGTCCGTCACTACTCGGGGCAGTCAAACGGTCTGCAAGTTTCGCGTTCGCGTAAGCGCTGCGCTGAACCGTCCGAGAGTGTGGCGATGAAGGCCCCAATCTCCCGGACGACTTCCGCTTCGTGCGTCATGAACAGGAAGTGGTGGGCATTTGGCAGCAGAACAACGCGGCTCCCTGGCACGCCGCGCCGGAATGCGTTGGCCTTCCGCTCAGTCGTTCCTCGATCGAACCGGGCGAAGGCCTCGAACGCTGACCGGTGCTCGGGCGCATCCTCGGTCCATGGACCCAGGGCGTGAGGACTCGCGTAGATGGCCAGCGCGGGGACATCGATGTTGGTGAAACGTTGCGAACCACCGAGGACCGCCTGTCGGATTTCAGGCCGTCAGGGGTTCCGGCACGCCCGGAAGCGCGCCAGGTGCGTTCATCAGTTCTTCCACGTCCTGCTGGAATTCCGTGAGGGCATCGCCCAGGATGTCTTCTATCGCCGCCGACAGCTCTGCGGCGGTCTGAGGAGGGCCGCTCAGGACGGGCTCCAGGCGTTCGAGGCGCTCTCGCAGGTCTCGCAAGCGCTCTTGCGGCATAGAGGCGTGTAGTAGGCGTAACGGTACGCGGCGTCCAGATACACGGCCCCCGCGATCCGATCCGGCCAGCGCGACGCGATATAGCTGATCTCCTGCCCGGCGATCGAGTGCCCGACGAGCACGGGCGCGTCGATTCCGAGGGCGTCCAGAACGGCGACGACATCCTCCCCGAGGCGCTCGACCCCGTATCCTGACTCGGCCCTGGTGGACCCTCCGAATCCGCGCCGGGTTACGCCGTACACATGGCCGAGGCCCGTCAGTTCGGCCGCGAGTTCGCCGAAGACGTGAGCCGTGTTGCCGAGACCGGCCAGCAGCACCAGGGGGCGTCCCTCGCCGCCCCAGTCGAGCACTTCGAGACGGACACCCTCGTCCACCTCCACGAACCGTACCTCGGGCGGCGAGGGATCAACCCGGGCGGACTGCGCATCGGTCTGTGGAGGAGCAACGAGGGGCAGAACGACCAGAAACGTAACCGCGAGGCTCGCTCGCCGTGGTGACACTGATTCTTCCGCGCGCCCGTGCGGCTACCGTAGGTTCCGCTCTCGGGAGTTGGACACCGCGCGTCCGGTTCCGGCACCGGTCCGGCTACGCGCCAACGTCTCTGACGCACGCATCCGGCACCGTCCGGACGGAACTGGAGCAGTCCGACACCTCGTCCACTCGGCGTCAGGCGTTCCCCATAGAATCCCCGCATGGAAGTGGAAGGCGCCCAGCGGCTGGTCGCGCGAGCAGCGCGAATAGTCGGCTTCACCGGCGCGGGCATTTCGACCGAGTCCGGCGTGCCGGATTTCCGCAGCCCGAACGGCGTGTGGGCGCAGAACCGCATCGTCGACTTCCAGGAGTTCGTCTCCAGCGAGGCGGGACGCGTCGAGTACTGGCGGCAGAAAGCCCTCGCCTGGCCCGCGATGCGAGACGCGCAACCGAACGCCGGGCACTACGCCTTCGTCGAGCTCCACCGGCAGGGACGGCTCGACGCGCTGATCACGCAGAACATCGAGCGCCTGCACCAGCGCTCGGGGCTGCCCGCCGACAAGGTCCTCGAGCTGCACGGCACGACCACCGAGGCGGTCTGCCTGACCTGCGGCGATCGCATTACCTCGGACGAGGCATGCCGGCGCATCGAGGACGGCGAGAAGGCCCCGCGCTGCCGGCAATGCGGCGGGTTCCTCAAGCCGGCGACCATCTCCTTCGGCCAGGCGATGCCGCACGACGTCATGGTGCGCGCCCAGGTCGCGGCGGGGACCTGCGACCTGATGATCGCGGCCGGTTCCTCCCTGGTGGTCGAGCCGGCCGCGTCGATCCCGCGCATTGCCCGGCAGGCCGGCGCGCGGCTGATCATCGTCAACCGCGACCCGACCCCGCTCGACGGGATCGCGGACGCGGTCGTGCACGGCGAAATCGGCGACGTGCTTCCCGAGCTGGTGCGCCGGGACGGCGACTGAGCCGGCAATCCCCGCGGCAGGGACCATCTCGCGACGGTTTGGCACCGCGCCGTGATCGTGACATCTTTGTAGTTGTGAGCACGGTCGCGTCGTTCGAGATTGCGTACACGGCATATCTCGACGCGTCCGGCCGTCCCTCACGGCCACTGCCGGCCTTCGCGAGCGACCGTGACGCGCTCGCATCCCTGTATCGCGCGATGGTTCTGACCCGCACCTTCGATGCGAAGGCAATCGCGCTGCAGCGCACCGGACGGCTGGGCACCTACCCGTCGTGTCTGGGCCAGGAAGCGGTCGCCGTGGGAGTCGGCGCCGCCATGTCGCCGGACGACGTGCTGGTGCCCTACGCGCGCGAGCAGGGCGCCCAGCTTCTCCGCGGGGTCACGCTGACCGAATTGTTCCTCTACTGGGGGGGAGACGAGCGGGGCAGCGACTTCCGTGGCCCGCGCGAGGACTTCCCGATCTGTGTGCCGGTCGCCACCCAGGCTCCGCACGCGGCCGGGATCGCTCTCGCGTTCCAGCTCCGGGGCGAGCCGCGCGTAGCAGTCTGCGTTTCGGGCGACGGCAGCACTTCCAAGGGCGATTTCTACGAGGCGCTGAACATCGCGGGCGTCTGGCGGCTGCCGGTGGTGTTCGTCGTGACCAACAACCAGTGGGCCATCTCCGTGCCCCGCGGCGCCCAGACGGCGGCCGCGACTCTTGCCCAGAAGGCCATCGCCGCCGGGTTCTCGGGTGAGCAGGTCGACGGGAACGACGTCATCGCGGTGCGCGAAGTCATCCACCGCGCCGTGGGACGCGCGCGCGACGGCGCCGGCCCCCACCTCGTCGAGGCCATTACCTACCGACTCTCGGACCACACCACCGCGGACAACGCGAGCCGCTACCGCGACGACGAATCGGCCGGCCGCCACTGGCGCGAGGATCCCATCGCGCGCCTGCGCGCCCACTTGGCCGCCGCGCACGGCTGGACGAAGGACGACGAGGAAACGACGCTCGCGTCGTGCGCCAAGGAGGTGGACCGCGCGGCGGACGAGTACCTGGCGACACCCTCTCAGCCGCCCGGGACCATCTTCGACTACCTGTACGAGCAGCTTCCCGCCGATCTGGCTGGACAGCGCAGCGCCGTCATCGAAGCGTCCGCCGCGGCGGCACGGTCCGGCGATGACTGAACCGGCCGGGCTGACGATGGTGCAGGCGCTCAACGCAGCGCTTGCCCGTGCGATGGCGGAGGATGCCCGCGTGCTGGTGCTCGGCGAGGACGTCGGCATCGACGGCGGCGTCTTCCGGGTGACCGACGGCCTGCTGGACCGCTTCGGAGCTGACCGCGTCCGCGATACGCCGCTCGCGGAAACCGTGATCGCGGGGCTGTCGGTCGGTGTGGCGGCCCAGGGGTTTCGGCCGGTGGCCGAAATCCAGCTTCGCGACGGGAGCGACCTGACACTCGTGACCTGGGGCGCCATGACGGTGGAGACCCTCGCGGCGGCCGACCAACTGGCGGCGATGGGCGTCTCCAGCGACGTGCTCGACGTCGCCACGTTGTCGCCGCTCGACATGACGACGATTCTGCGGTCCGTCGAGAAGACCGGGCGGTGCGTCATCGTGCACGAGGCCGCGCTGACCGGCGGTTTCGGCGCGGAAATCGCGGCGCGGCTGGCGGAGCACGGACTCCTGTCGCTGCAGGCCCCGGTGAAGCGGGTCACCGGTTACGACACCGTGATGCCCCTGCCGCGCCTGGAGCACATCTACATGCCTTCGACGGAACGCGTGCTGGCCGCGGCGCGGGACGTGCTGGCGTTTTCGTAGGAGGGAGCCGTCCGGCGCTGACACCATGGCGGTATTCACGCTTCCTGACCTGGGCGAAGGACTTCACGAGGCGGAGATCGTCTCGTGGCATGTGACGGAGGGCGACCACGTGGTCACGGATCAACCGCTGGTGGCGGTCGAGACCGACAAGGCCGTGGTCGAAATCCCGTCGCCGCGGTCGGCGCGCATCACCCGGCTGCACGGCGTGGCCGGCGACCGGGTCGCGGTGGGCGATCCGCTCGTCGAATTCGAGTCGGCCGACGCGGCGGCGGATACCGGGACGGTGGTCGGGACGATAGAGGCGACGGCGGCGATCTCGCGTCCGGCCGAGCCCGCAACCGCCCGCGGCAGGATGACGCCGGCAGTGCGCGCGCTGGCCCGCAAGCTCGGCGTCGACACGGCACTGGTCCAGGGGACGGGGCCGGCCGGCGTGATCACCAGGGCCGACGTGGAGCGCGCGGCGCGCGTGCTCGCTGCCTCGGCACCGGCCGCACCGCTCCGCGGCCCCCGCCGCGCGATGGCCGAGCGCATGGCCAAGGCCCATGCCGAGGTCGTACCGGCGACGGTGACCGACCAGGGGGACGTGGACGCGTGGCCCGAGGGGACGGACGTGACCATGCGTCTCATCCGGTCCGTCGCGGCCGGTTGCGCGGCCTCCCCCTCCCTCAACGCCTGGTTCGAGCCGGAGACGATGTCTCGGCGGCTGCACGAACGCATCGATCTGGGAATTGCGGTCGATCTGGACGACGACGGACTGTTCGTCCCGGTCCTCCGGGATGTCGGGCGGCGGAATTCCGTGGAGCTAAGTACCGCTGGGTCATAAGTTCGGCAACGTATTCAGGCGGCATCGGCGAAG
>CAZWUJ010000034.1:0-43115 GCA_964636705.1 uncultured Vicinamibacteraceae bacterium | reverse complement strand
TCGCCGGGCGATTGGGCCGCCGCGGGCGCGCCCAAGGTCACACCGAGGACAGCGATTCCAAGACTCCAGGCAACCACCCGGCCGCCTGACGAAGCGTGGAGGGGAATGTTTAGCATAGCGACACCTCTCATGACTCCCTGATTCCGGTACGCACATCCTACTACAAAATGTCCGTCCCGGGTAGGCTCTCGATTCGTGGTCGCTGGGCCGTGTCAGCCCGCCTAGGCAGGCTGCGCCGTGGAACGGTGCAGGCTGCCAGGTAGGCGTGGTTGGGCAGCCACGTAGAACGGCCCCGCTTGCGCAGACGGCTACGCGCGCAAGATCTGCACTCAGGGACGGGACAGGACGTGGGAGAAGGGCGGACTGTGGACGATAAACCTGTTTATTTTCAATATCTTAAGTGAATAAAGTGGCGGAGAGGGTGGGATTCGAACCCACGTGCCGGTTACCCGACAAGACGCTTTCGAGGCGCCCCCGTTACGACCACTTCGGTACCTCTCCGTCTAACCTACGCCAGCATACCAGCATCAGTGCGCCGTGCGCGCCGTGCCCGGCGGCGGCGCTTCGCAGAGGGGACCGAGCCTTCGTTCCAGGTGCAGCGCGGCGAGGGCGAGCGCTTCCCGGCAGGTAGCGGCCCGGAAGCGGGTCCGGCAGGAGTGCTCGCCACGTGTCGCGACTGTTGCGACCCACAGGTCGCGGCCGCCTGATACCCGGGCGACCGGACGGACGACGACCTCGCAAGGCGTCCGGCCGAAAACGAATGCCCGCGAGAGCATCGTTTCATAACTATACGTGTTTGCACGTAACCCGTGCAAAAACTATACGTAGTAACCATAAGTGCTTGATTCCATTGATGTAATGGTTTGCAGGGCTGACGCGGCGACGTGTACGCTTCCCGCCGTGTCGTTCGGCAGCAACATCAGGCGGCTCCGAATGGCCGCGGGCTTTCGGACGCAACGCGAACTCGCGGATCGGCTTGGCGTGCCGCAGCCTCAGGTGTCGGATTGGGAAAACGACCGGCACGCCGTTCTGGAAACAGGCACCCTCCTCCGCCTGGCCAAGGTGCTCCGCTGTTCGGTGGATCAACTGCTTGCCGGTGTCGACCCGGACTACGACCGGGTTCGCGAGGCGACGACAGCCGACCCGCGTGATGTCGCTACGCGAATCGATCTGCTGCGTGCGACCGAGGCCGACATCCCGGTGGTGGCAGAGGGCGACGCGGCGCCGGTGCCCATCAGTTGGCGCGGAGCGAAACTGAAGCCACCGCAGATCCTGCTGCACCTGCCTCGCCCCGGCGATCTCGACGATCCCGACGCGTACGGGGTCGAGGTCCGGAGCGACGCCATGGTACCCGCCCACCGCCCGCGTACCATTGTCATCGTCGCCCCGCGACGCCGGTTTGAAGACGGCGACGAAGCGTACGCACAACTCGCTTCGGGCGAGCGGTCGATCTGCCTCGTGACCAAGGCGCCGGGCGCCTACCTTCTGCAGTCGTACAACGTCGCCTATCCGCCCCGCCTCGTGAAACGACGGGACATGCACGCACTCCACGTCATCGTCTATTCTCGACGTCGCGAACTCTGAGGCGCCGACACTGCTCTGCTAGACTGGAAAGACCCACCCGGAGCGGAGAGATGTCCGAGTGGCTGAAGGAGCACGCTTGGAAAGCGTGTGTAGGGGTGATCCTCCTACCGTGGGTTCGAATCCCACTCTCTCCGCCACTGCCGAACCTTTCTTGACGTTCGACCGTCAGCACAGGTGGTCTCCTCGGTGTGCAGCCTGCAGGACTCGCCTCCTCGGGTCTTGCGATCCTGGCGTCACGCGCGGGCGGGGAACCCTTCTTGATGGTGGGGTGAAACCTCGCCGGCAGTCTCGACCGATCCCCTTCGATCCGACGAGGAAAGCCGGCCGGGAGCGCGACGGCGACGTGGCTGCGCCGCACCCCCGACCGGGAAACGGCAGCTACTGGATCCGAGTGACCCTGATCATCGCAACCGGGTTCTTCCAGTCGCGATCCGGACCGAAGTCCCCAACGCCGGTGATACCGTTGTGGATCGTGACGAAGCCCTCGCCGTGTATATGCGGAGGGTGCGAGTGTGCATCCTCGCACTCCGGCCACATGTCACGACCGGGGATGTGGATGCAGCTCTCGTCGTTCGCCTCGGTGCCAGCGTCCCACGCGTTCGCGTAGACCATCGTCGCTCCCGGCTCGACCGGCAGCTCGATCGTCGTCCCGACGATAGCATCGTTCGTCGGGACCAGCATCGAGACCACGCTGAGGTAACGGTGCATGCCGCCTCCGTTGATCTGCAGGGTCGCCCGGTGGCCCGGAGGGGTCATGGCCATGCCGGTCTCGACCGACATCACCGACGACATCCCTTCCAGCATCATCCGGAGCGGCATCGTGTCGCCCCCCTCGGCGAGCGCTTCAAGCGCCTCCGACGCGGGCATGCCCGGCGTGAAGATCATCGCGTCATGGGAATGCGACGCCAGCAGGAATGGCGTCATGACCTGCATGGTGGTCATGTTCGTAATCTGAACTTCCCATACACCGGTCCAGCTATCCTGTGCGGCAACGCTTGATGCGCTCAGGGGAAGGACGATTGCCAGCACCGCCAGGATTGAGATCGATCGCTTCATGTCAGCCTCCTCTACAGAACGAATGTCCACGCGGAGCCACGGACGACCCAAGTCCGCGCTCCGTTCCACGCATGGCATCGACGCTGACGGAAGCCAATAGAAACTCCGCCGGCCGCCTCCAACGCCAGTGGCAAAACGCTACACGCCTGCATTCCCGGTGTCAATCCAAAAAAGGCGTCTGTCAAGAAAGAGTGTGAATCCAGAAAGCATATGGCCTTGGCGGCCACCAGGATGGCCGCAAGCGCCAGCAGGAAGAGCGTCGTTTCGGGTGCTTCACTCATGCAACGTCATCCCGCCTCTCGTTCAGGACGGCCGGCGCCGCGGGAGGGTCTCCGAGGTCCGGGGTGACCCTCCGGCGGTCGGCGAAGAACTCCCGCAGGAGTGCGCCGCAGCCGTCAGCCAGAACGCCCGCGACGACTTCCACGCGGTGGTTGAGGGCGGGGTGATCCAGCGCCTGCATGGTCGAGCGGATGGCGCCTGCCTTCGGTTCGGGGGCGCCGTAGACCAGGGTGGCGATCCGGGCGTGAACCAGGGCGCCGGCGCACATCTGACACGGCTCGATCGTGACGTAGAGAGTGGCGCCGGTGAGGCGGTAGTTGCCGGTCCGGGCCGCGGCGTCCCGCAACGCGGCGATTTCGGCGTGCGCGGTCGGGTCGCGGGCGCCGATGGGATGGTTGTGCCCCCGGCCGATCACCTCCCCGGTCGGGCCGGCGACGACGACCGCGCCCACCGGCACCTCCCCCGCCGCCAAGGCCCTCCGGGCCTCGGCCAACGCCTCGCGCATTGCCGTCTCGTGATCCACCGGTTCAGGCTCGGGACGCGCCCGGACCGGAGGCGCGAACGCGTCCGTGCGGAACGGGATAGTTTATTCTCCCCGAGAACATCCGGGATCGAGAGTGATGAAGGGACTGATCCTGAGCGGCGGGAAAGGGACGCGGCTGCGTCCGTTGACCTTCACGAGCGCGAAGCAGCTCGTGCCGGTGGCGAACAAGCCGGTGCTCTTCTACGGCATCGAGACGCTTGCCGCGGCGGGGGTGCGCGATCTGGGAATCGTGGTCGGCGAAACGCGTGCGGAAATAGAAGCGGCGGTGGGCGACGGGTCGGCCTGGGGCGTCAGCGCCACCTACATCCCGCAGGACGCTCCGCGCGGCCTCGCACATGCGGTGTTGATCGCCGAGGACTTCATCGGCCGCGAGCCGTTCGTCATGTACCTGGGCGACAACCTGCTGGCGAAGGGCATCGTCCCGTTCGTCGAGGAGTTCGCGGCGACGAAGCCGGCTGCGCAAATCCTGTTGACGCGGGTCCCGAATCCGGAGCAGTACGGCGTCGCCGAGATCGACGGCGAGCGTGTCGTCCGCCTCGTCGAGAAGCCGAAGGAGCCCAGGAGCGACCTTGCCCTGGTGGGCGTTTACATGTTCGGGCCCGAGGTGTTCGACTCGGTGAAGCGGATCCGGCCCAGCTTCCGGAACGAGCTCGAGATCACCGATGCGATCCAGGACCTGATCGACCGGGGACTCGACGTGCGGAAGCACATCGTCGACGGATGGTGGAAGGACACCGGCCACCTGGAGGACATGCTGGAGGCGAACCGGCTGATCCTCGACACGTTCGAGCGCCGTATCGACGGCGAGGTCGATCGGGTCTCCAGCCTGGACGGCAAGGTGGTGTTGGAGGCAGGCGCGGCCATTGTAAATTCGACCGTCCGCGGCCCGGTGATCATCGGCACGAACGCGCGGATACAGGATGCCTACGTCGGACCGTTCACTGCGATCATGCGCGACGTGGTGATTCGCGCCTCGGAAATCGAGCACAGCATTGTGATGGACGGGAGCCGGCTGACCGATCTCGAGACCCGTGTCACCGACAGCCTGATTGGCCGGAATGTGACGATCGCGCGCCAGAGCAGCAAGCCGGCCGCGCTCCGCTTCATGCTGGGCGACCGGTCGGAAGTGGGGATCTGCTGATGGTCGGCCAACCGGCGGGAATGGAAACACCGTGACGACACCACGGAAGTACGAGACGGCGGCGGAGGCCGCCCCGGACAACCTGATCGCCGGGGTCCGCACGAAGCGGCTGCGACAGATCCCGGACGAAAGGGGTTGGCTGCTGGAAATCCTCCGCGCGGATGACCCGCTGTTCCGCAAGTTCGGCCAAGTCTATGTTTCGGCTACCTATCCGGGTGTGGTCAAGGCGTGGCACTACCACGAGAAGCAGGTGGATCACTTCGCCTGCATCGCCGGCATGATCAAGCTCGTGCTGTTCGACACCCGCGAGGATTCGCCGACAAAGGACCGGATCAACGAGTTCTTCATCGGCGTGCAGCAGCCGATGCTGGTGCAGATCCCGAACCTGGTCTACCACGGCTGGAAGTGCATCGGCACCGAGCCGTCGCTGGTCGTGAACATCCCGACCGAGCCGTACCGCTACGGAGACCCGGACGAGTACCGGATGGAGCCGCACGGCAGGCTTCCGTATGACTGGGGCCGCAAGGACGGCTAGATGGAATTGTTGCACGGCCAAGGGCGTGTTGCGGGGCGCCGAGACCGATAGATGGTCGAGGTACTCGTCACCGGCGGGGCGGGATTCATCGGGAGCAACTACGTCGAGTTCGCGCTGGACGCGCATCCCGACTGGCGAATCACTACCCTCGACAAGCTGACCTACGCCGGCCGCCTCGAAAACCTCGCGTCGGTCGAAGGTCATCCGCGCCACCGCTTCGTGCGGGGCGACATCGCCGACGCCTCGGTCGCCGCGCCGCTCGTGCGCGCCGCCGAAATCGTCGTCCACTTCGCGGCGGAGACCCATGTGGACCGCTCGGTCGAGGCGGCCGGCGCGTTCATCCAGACCGACGTCCATGGCACGTTCGTCCTGCTCGACGCCGCACGCGAGGCGCCCGACCTGCGTTGCTTCGTCCAGATTTCGACCGACGAGGTATACGGCAGCGTCACGGCAGGACTGAGCCGCGAAACCGACGAGCTGCGGCCGCGCAACCCGTACGCCGCGAGCAAGGCGGGCGCCGACCGGCTTGCCTACAGCTACTGGGCGACGCACGACGTGCCGGTCGTGGTGACGCGCGCCTCGAACAACTACGGCCGCCGGCAGTATCCCGAGAAGGTCATTCCGCTCTTTGTCACGAATGCGATCGACCACCAGCCGGTGCCGCTCTACGGCGACGGCATGAACGTGCGCGACTGGCTGCACGTCGACGATCACTGCCGCGCCCTCGACCTGCTGATCGACAGGGGCGAACGGGGCGAGACCTACAACATCGGCGGCGGCAACGACGTAGCGAACCTGGATCTGACCCGGCGGCTGCTCACGCTGCTCGACCGTCCGGAGTCACTGATCACCCGGGTTGCCGACCGCCCCGGCCACGACCGCCGCTACGCCCTCGACACCGCGAAGCTGCGCGCGCTGGGCTGGCAGCCGAAAGTGGCGTTCGCGGACGGACTGCGGGCAACCGTCGACTGGTACGTCCGGAACGAGGCCTGGTGGCGACCCATCAAGGAGCGCAGCAAGGCGTTTCGCGCCTTCCACGACCGGCAGTATGCCAACCGCGGCTGACGGTTCGTGGGTCAGCCCACTGTCGGCTGGCGTTGTCGCCCGACCGGTGGAGCGCTCGATTCGCGCGGCCCCAGGCTGGCCCGGATGGCCTCGTTGCCCGATGCGGCCGGCGCGGGCGGCGCGGGCGGCGCGGGCGCGGCGCTCGGCGCGTTCGCCATCGACTGCATCGCCTGCTCCTCCGCCACGTGCGCGATGACGGCGCGGATGCCGGCGTCCACCTGCGCAATCTGACGTCCCATCCGCATCGCGGCCACGACCCCGGCGCCTGCGCACACCCCAACGCCCGCCATCGATCCGAGCAGCAGACTGATGCCGACTCCGCACGCAAGCGTCGTACCGACGGTTGCGCCGAACGGCGTCAGGCGATGCCGGGCAGTGACGCGGAACAGGCAGCGCCCCTGACCGTGCTCCTCCATCAGCGTCCGGAGATCGAGCCAACCCCACCGGCCCGTCGCCACGGCGAGGTCGCGCTCCTGCTGCCACGTGTCGTGCGCGTCGATCGCTCGACTGACCGCGGTCGCCTCGAGGCGTCGCGCGATGCCGGTCAGCAGGTCCGCGCGATCGATCCACTGTTCGCTCCAGAAGCGAAGGCCGACACGGCCGCGACCCATCAGGCGGAGCACGCGCATCCCGTCGCGCAGCCAGTCGACTCGCACGGACGGGCGCTCACCGCGCCGGCGGGCGGCCACCTCGGGCGGCCACAACCGGCCGCGCAACCGGCCCCAACCGCGTGCGACGGGCTGAACCAGGTGAAGCCAGGCGATGGTTGCGCGGTAGATCGCCCGGCTCGCACGGCGGCCCCAGGGTCCGATGCACGGGAGGCCGCGAAGCTCCGTCCGCCGGCCGTAGCCCACGCACTTCCAGACGGTCATCGCAATCCCACTGACCGAAGCTGCCGCCGCCACCACTCCAAGCGCCGGCTGGCCGAACCAGAAGCAGCCGACCGCCGCAAACCCCAGCAGAACCGATCCCACCTGCCACTCCATGAGGTGCGGGACGTAAGTCATTGACGGGATGTGCGCGCTGTACACGGAGGGGAACGCCGCCGTCCCCCAGACCCCGGCGTTGACCCGGACGCGCGAGATGGCTCGGACGAACGGCAGCGGCGAGTAGATCCTGCCCTTCCAGACGGCATGGCCGTTCAGGAACCGCTCCGGATGATTCCCCATCAGTTGCGTTTCCGCCTCGCCATAGCCGACCTGCTGCCGCCAGTAGGCGCGGACGCTGCGCCGGTGGCGGTGCCAGACGAGCGCCGACGGCGCGAAGCCGATCCGCAGGCCGCGAGCCTGCAACCGCCAGCACACGTCGACGTCGTCTCCCGCCGCGTGGTAGGCCGGATCGAAGCCGCCGATCGCCATCAACGCTTCCCGGCGGTAGGCCATGTTGCAGCCGGGGACATGCTCCGCCGTCCGCTCGTCGATCAGCACGTGCGTGGGTCCGCCCGGCGCCCGCGCGACGCACTGCGCCATCCACGGATCGTCCTCCGGCACAACGTTCGGCCCGCCGGCGCCCGCTGCGTCCGAACGGAGAAACGGCTGCACGAGGTAGGTGAGCCACGCAGGATCCACCTCGACGTCGGCGTCGGTGTAAGCGATGAGGGCGCCGGTGGCCGCATGCAGCGCAGCGTTGCGCGCCGCGCTCAACCCGCCGTGGGGCGTATCGACGACAGTGACGCCGGCATGTTCGCGCGCGATCGCTCCGGTCGCGTCGGTAGAGCCGTCGTTGACGACAATCACCTCGTAGTCGGGATAGTCAAGGGCGCGTATCGACCGGAGGCAGGCGTCGAGGGTGTCCGCGGCGTTCCGCGCGCATACCGCCACCGTGACGCGCGGCCAGGCGCGACGCCGCTCCGCGGGAAAGTCCGCCCCGGCGTACGCGTGCGCCACGGCGGCCAGCGACGGCTTGGGCACCCGTGCCGAATTGGTCAGACCGAACTGCCAGTCGTCCACGATAGCCCCGCCGCGCCACCACTCGTCGGTCCACGAGAACACGACGACCCCCGCCGCTCCTTCCTCGAACGCGGTCCGCACCTGCATCCCGGCGAGCGACGCCTGGCCGGTGTTCCCCTCGCGCAGGCTGTCGGCCCCCGCCTCGGCCACTACGAGCGGCCGACTCCCGGCCACCAGTTGCAGGTGCGCGAGATAGGCGCGCAGGTCTGCTTCGCGATGCAGGTAGACGTTGAACGCGCAGACGTCGAAGCAGCCCAGATCGAGGTAGTCCGTCGGCGGATAGTTGACGTAGGCAAGGAGCGCGTCAGGGGCGGCCGCCTTCGCTTCGTCGTAAGTCTCGCGGAGGAACTGCTCGATCCGCGCCGCGCCGTGCCAGCGAACCACCCCGGCCGGGATCTCGTTGCCGATAGCGATCAGCAGCGTCCCCGGATGACGGGAAAGCCGGCGAACGGAGCGGACGATCTCCTGCCGCGCCGCGCGGGCCAGTTTCCGGTCGTCGAGAAAGGCGACATGCTGCGCCCAGGGCACGCCGGCGAAGAGATGCAGACCGGCCTCGGCCGCCTGGTCGACCAGATGGTCCGGCGGGGCGGTGTAGGTCCGGACCGTGTTGATCCCGGCCTCCGCCATCGCCGCGAAGTCGGTGGCGCGCCGGGCGGGCGGCGGAAACTGATCGCCGGCGGCAGAAGCGTCGGGCGCGAAGGTGCCGTAGGCGACCCCCCGAATCAGGAAGCGCTCGCCTCCAACATGCAGGAACTTCCCGACGATACGCACCGACATCCTGTTGCGATACTACCGCAAGGCTATAATTCGCCCGCGAATGCGGCGGTCTTGTCCCCTAACGATGGCCGCTCGCCACGCTGGCGGCGCTGGCGGGCGAACGGGGCCGGAAGGGTTGGCGCCGGTCCTGCTCGTTGCCTGCCTGCTGCTGCCCGCCACCGCCGGCGCGCAGGATCCGGAGGACGACGAACCCGGGCAGAAAGCGACCCTCGTCACCGATTTCCTGCTGTACGGCGACAACACCGAATTCTTCAATCGATTCCGTGACGGGGAGACGCTCTTCGGAGCGGCAGGCACAATCGCGGTAGACCTGCCGCTGAGCGACCGGGCGACCGTCCGGGGCGGCCTGTTCCTCAATCACCGCTTCGGCTCCGAACACTTCGCCGAGCAGTGGCGGCCGGTCATCAGTCTCACCGTTCGGACCGGCCCGTCGACTTTCACGATGGGCACGCTGGACACGATCCCGGAGGAGGGCGCCCCGGCCCCCGACCTGACCGGGCCGCACGGCCTGCTGCCCCCGCTGCAGGTCGAAACGCTCGCCTTCACGCGCCCCTACGAAGCGGGGCTGCAATGGCAAGTTGAATCAGCACGGCTGGAGCAGGACACCTGGATCAACTGGCAGCGGCTCAACACGGCCGAGCACCGGGAGCGGTTCGACGCCGGCGTGCGCGGCCGCGTGCCGATTGGCAGCCTGCCGATCGCGTTCGGTTACCAGGCGCACCATACCCATGAGGGGGGGCAGCTCTTCGACACCGGCCCGGTGCGCGACAGCACCGCGGGCGGCCCGGGAGTAGTCGTCGAACCGCCGATCCCGGGTCTCGACGCGCTGACGATCGATGCGTACATGCTCTGGTCCAGGCACGTCCCCGACCGCGCGAACCCCGAGGCAACCGACCACGGCCATGGCCTCTTCCTGCGCGCCGCTGCAACGAAGAACGGCTGGCGCGGCCACCTCATCTTCTGGGGCGCCTGCATCTGGCTGAAGGACGAGGGCGACCTGAACTACGGGTCGCGCCTGGGTGACGGTGCGGTGTTCCGCCCCACGAGACACTACGGCGAGGTCGGCCTCGCGCGAACCTTCTACGAGGCGGATGGCGTCGCCCTCGAGGGTGCCCTCCGGTTTCACCGCATCGAGCGGGACTACAACTATTCGTTCCGGATCCTGGCCCGCGTCGACCAGGCGTTCCCGCTGTTCCGGCGGTGAGCGGGCGGGGTCAGGGAATCCTCGATGGGGTCGAGGCTTGGTCTTCTGCCGACGCGGGAGTGGGGAAGAGCAGAGTCGACTGCGTAGCGCCAACCGCTCGGTAGCGATCCGACCCGGGAAGTCTCTCAAGCGCGCCATCGGCCGCCAACTTCTTCAGATAGCAATTGGAGATGAGTAGGATGTCCAACTCGCCCACGCGGGCTGCGTTCTCCACGCGATCCCACTCTTCTTCGTTGTCCGAGTTGATCGTCTCGGCGCGAACGCCCATCCGCTCCGCCGCCGCGATCTGGTTGCGCATGAGCGCCAGCAAGGGGCTGATGAGGAGCGTCGGCCCAAGACCGGCCTCCCGGAGCAGCCGAGTGGCGATGAAGTAGACGAAGCTCTTGCCCCAGCCGGTCTTCTGGACCAGGAGCTGTCGCGCACGGCCCTCCACCAGGTGTCGGATGGCCTCTTCCTGGCCGTCCCGGAACTCGGCGTCGTGGTTTCCCGTGCCCAGCTTCAGCAGATCCCGAGCCCGGACGGCGTCGTAGCGCATGTCGGCGTTGGGTCAGCGTCGAATCAGAGGACTGCTCCAGTCAGATCTCCTGGGCGGCTACGACCCGTCAGAACAGCGTCACGTCGACCATCGCGCCCGCGTCGATCCCGTCGACACCGATCGGGATCTCCACGTAGCCGTCCGCCTGCGACATGCTGGTGATGTCGCCGGACGCCTTGAAGGCGCCGACCGCGGCACCGTCCTCAAGCCGAACCGTGTAGAACTGATGACGGTTCGCCGGCGACGCGAACCGGTGCGCAGCGGGCGCCCGCACCGTCCGCATTTCGTGCGGGGGCAACCGCGCGACACGCCGCAGGAACGGCAGGAGCAGCAGGTACGCGTTCGACAGGCAGGAGGTGGGATAGCCCGGCATCCCGAATACCGGCGTTTCGCCGATCCGTCCGAACGCGGTCGGTTTGCCCGGCTTGACCGCGATGCCGTGGAACAGCACCTCTCCACGCTCGCGCATCACGTCGAGGGTCAGGTCGCGTTCTCCCACGGAGCTGCCGCCGGAGAAAACCAGGATGTCGGCACCGCCGTCGATGATCGCCTCGACCGCCGCGCCGAGCGCCTCGACCGAATCGCCCGTAATGGGATGGATCGTCGCCGTGCCGCCGTGCGCCGCGATGACCGACGCCATCGTGTAGCGGTTGACGTCGTAGATCTGCCCTGGTGCGAGCGGCTTGCCCGGCTCGACGATCTCGTCGCCGGTCGAGAGCAGCCCGACTCGCGGCCGGTCGTACACGTCCACATCCGCCACCCCAAGGGCGGCAATCGATCCGACCCGGCTCGGCGTCAGCAGATCACCCGGCTCGAGGAGCGCCTGCCCCGACCGGATGTCCGCGCCCCGGCGGCCGACATGCTGGCGCGGCCCGACGGAGGCGTAGACGCGAATCGTCTCGCCGTCCTTCTCGGTTTCCTCGACGATGACCACGGCGTCGGCGCCATCGGGCATCGGCGCGCCGGTCGCTATCTCCGTGCAGCCGCCCTCCGTCACCTCGCGGGAAGGCGTGCGGCCGGTGTGGACGGTCTCGATCAGGCGGAACGCAGTCGGGCTGTCGGGACCCGCGCCGGCGGTGTCCATCGCGCGAACCGCGTAGCCGTCCATCGCGGCCCGATCGAACGGCGGGACGTCTCGCCCGGAGACGACACTCGATGCGAGTACGCGTCCCGATGCTTCGAGCAGGCCGACGCGCTCCGTCCGCCCGATCGGACGGGCCGCCCCCGCGACGATCGCGAGCGCCTCGTCGATCGGAATGGTCGACCGAATCGGCCGCATCTTCGTGCCGCGGCCGCCACCCCTCACCGCCGTGCCTCGCGCACCAGGTGTCCCAGCTCCGGCAGGATCAGCTTCGTCATCGCGAGCCGCACGGCGTTCGGCGATCCCGGGAGGCTCAGCACGATGGTCCGACCGGCCAGTCCGCCAGTTGCGCGGGACAGCATCGCCGCCGGCCCGATCTCCTCGTAACTGAGTGCGCGGAACAGCTCGCCGAAGCCATCCAGCCGCTTGTCGAGCAGTCCCGTCACCACCTCGTAGGTCCCGTCGCGCTGGGTGATGCCGGTGCCGCCGGTGGTGATTGCCACGTCGACGTCAGGCGCGTCGATCGCGGCGCGCAGGGTCTCGCGTACGCGGTCCGGGTCGTCGGGGACGATCGTCCGTCCCGCCACCACGTGCCCCTCCGCACCCAGCAACTCCACTATCGTGTCTCCGCCGCGGTCCGTCTCGGGCGTGCGGGTATCGCTCACCGTCAGTACGAAACACCGCGTCGTCCTCGGCGAGTCGGCGCGATGCTCGGTGTGGCTCACGCCGGCGATTATAGCGACCGCCTCCGGTTTGCCCGGCTGGACGATCCTGCGTACGATTCCCGTGTGACGACACGAACGCCGATTCCGGCCGCGCTGTTTCTCACGGTCGTGCTGGTCTTCTCGGCCTGGACGCTCGCCGCGCCAGGACAGGATCTCGACGCGGAGGCGCGGCGCTGGGTCGACGAGACGCTCGCCGCGATGTCGGTCGACGAGAAGGTGGGCCAGCTCGTCGTGCCAACGTTCCTGTCGAGCTACACGAGCAGCGACAGCGAGACGTACGACGATCTCGTGTCTCTGATCCACGAGCACCACGTCGGCGGCATTCACATCTTCGGCGCGCGCACGGCGGTGCCCGACGTCCTTCTGAATCCCATCTACGCCCGGACCGCCCTGGGACAGCCTCTCGACGCCGCGTCGCTGTTGAACCGGCTGCAGGCGATTGCGCCCGTGCCGCTCCTCGTCTCGGCGGATTTCGAGACGGGGGCCGGCTTCCGTCTGGAGGGCGCCACCAACTTCCCGAGCGCGATGGCGTTCGGGGCGGCCGGCGACCTGGAACTCGTGCGCGAGGCGGCGCGAATCACCGCTCGCGAGTCGCGCGCCATCGGCGTGCACGTCAACTTCGCGCCGGTGGTCGACGTCAACAACAACCCGCGTAACCCGGTCATCAACATCCGGGCGTTCGGGGAGGATCCGGACACGGTCGCCAAACTTGCGGCGGCCTACATAGAGGGTCTGGCCGACGGCGGCATGATCGCCACCATCAAGCACTTCCCCGGCCACGGGGACACCGACATCGACTCGCACCGCGCCTTGCCGGTTCTCCGCCATCCCCGCGCCCGCCTCGACGCAGTGGAACTGCCTCCCTTCCGCGCCGGCATTGCGGCGGGCGCCGGGGCGGTGATGACCGGGCACATGGCGCTTCCCGCCATCCACCCGGACGATTCGACACCGGCGACTCTCAGCCGGCCTGTCGTCACCGGCCTCCTGCGTGACGAAATCGGTTTCGACGGGCTGGTCGTCACCGACTCGATGCGGATGCGCGGGATCACCGAGATGGCCTCGGCGGCCGAGGCGGCAGGGGGGGCCATCGCGGCGGGCCACGACCTCGTGCTGCATGCGCCGAATGATCGCGCCGCGGTGGCCGGCGTGCGTGCCGCGGTCGACGACGGCCGCGTCAGCCCCGCTGCCCTCGATCGCTCCGTCCGGCGTATCCTCGAGGCCAAGGCTCGCGTCGGCCTGCACCGGCGCCGCCGGGTCGAGCTCGATACGCTGCCCGTCGTCGTGGGCACCCGCGCGCACCAGGCGGTTGCCCGCGAGGTGAGCGAGCGGTCTATCACCCTGATCCGCGATAGCGGGAACGACGTCCCACTCCGCACTTCGCGTGAGGGATCGCTTCTCTACCTGTCGGTTCTCGACCGCGCTTCCGGCTGGGGCATCGGCGCCCCGAGCCGCATCGTCATACCCGAGCTGCGCGACCGCTGGGACGAAGTGACTGCGATCGAGCTGTCCGATCAGTCGACGCCGGCCGACGTCGAGCTCGTCCGACGCATGGCCGGGCGGTACGACGCGGTGGTCGCGGGCATCTTCGTCCGGTCGGCATCGTTCAACGAAGAGACGGACCTGGCCGCGCACGTCATCGCGCTGATGGAGGAAGTGGCCACCGAGGCCGCTCGCCGCGGACAGCCATTCGTCGCCCTGTTCTTCGGCAATCCCTACCCGGCGGCCGCCCTGCCGGCTCTGCCTGCCGCTCTCCTCACCTACGATTACCGGGGCCTCTCCGAAGAAACCGCGGTGCGCGCCCTCGCCGGCGAAATACCGATCCGCGGCCGACTGCCGGTTACCCTCGGCGACGACCTGCCGCGCGGCCACGGCCTCACGCGGTAGCGGGCGCCTCCAACGTTTCGAGATCGGGGGAGGGGAGTTCAACTACTCGCTACAGGGCCGAAGCGGTCCTTCAACGTTCCCGAACGAGTCCAAGTCAGGCAACCGCCGTGTACACTTGGACAGATACAAGGATGTCCAACGAATCCTCGAACGGTCTGCATCTGCCGGACTTGTCGATCAGCAATTTCCGGGGCATCGACCTCCTGTCGATCAAGAGACTTGGTCGCGTTACCTTGCTCGGAGGCCGAAA
Organism: uncultured Vicinamibacteraceae bacterium; assembly: GCA_964636705.1. Taxonomy (GTDB): domain Bacteria; phylum Acidobacteriota; class Vicinamibacteria; order Vicinamibacterales; family UBA8438; genus VXRJ01. Next base: position 28,506 of record CAZWUJ010000034.1, on the reverse strand, counting down.
CGGCGTCGGCAAGACGACTGTCCTGGAGGCAGTGAGAACCTACGCGTCGCGCGGAAGCCTGAACACCCTTCAGGACTTGCTGGACAAGCGCGAGGAATTCGTAGCGGGGATTGACGAAGATCACGATCCGGTCGTTTCTCCCGACTACACTGCCCTGTTTCACGGTCGGACGCACTGCAGGCTCTGGGTCTCACGGGCGACGGCATCGAGCGAATTGCAGTCGTCGGGGATGAGGACTTGTTCGCAGGTCGGATCGCTGGGGCGCGCTGGAGCTTGGCGATGGTCGAACTACCGGTCCGCAAACATCGCGTTGAGTCGCTTTTCCCATTCCTCTTCGTCGACTATCTCGAAGCGCATTCTGACCCTGCTCATGGCCGGAACGAACTCGGCCCAGTCGGCCTTGCGAGCGTGTTCGGAGCAGATGTCGAACACGGACCGCTTGTAGGCAGTGTCTGCCGCCTGCTTGAGGTGGATGCCCTTGGTCTCGATGACGAAGACCCGATGGAAGGCGTCGTCGACATCGGGCTCGTCCGGCCGCAGCGTGGCGAGGAAATCGGCGTAGATGCGTCCCCGCTTCCAGCCTTGCACGAAGTAGTTGTGGCGCGGGCGGTTTCGGTACCAGAAGAACAACCGTTCCTGCTGATCCAGGTACGTTGCCACCTTGTGCTCCAGCTCGTTCAGGTCACCCTCGATCATGCGCTCCAACAGCTCGCGCTCGTAGGGACTGCCGTCGGTGCGGTTCGCCTGCTTCGCGTCGACAGGCTGCTGGACGGCGGTTGGCAGACGGTTGAAACCCAGGTCGCGGGTGACGACAATGAACCGCATCGTCCCGTCATCGAGTAGCCCCTTGAACACGCCCCGCGCCAATCGATCGCGTTCGCCCACCAGGTGCTTGCGCAGTTCGTCGAGCACAAACACGTAGCTTCCCACCACCTGCTCGCGGGGATACTTCTCGATCAGTGCATCGAACGTGTGCCGAATCAGCTCGTAGCCTCGCCACGGATTGGGCATGACGTCCAACAGGTGACTGGCGGCGAAGGCATAGTCCACGGTGGGCTCCCCGCCAGTGGGCGTCCACCCCGCCGCGGGAGCCGTATCCGCGGTCAGCGGCACGGTTCCGAGGCCGGCGCGCAACTCCGTATCGCGCCGGATCTCGTCGCCCAGCGGAAGATCCAACAGCCCCTGGAGGTTCACGTCGTCCCATCGCGTGCGCGACAGGATATCGGCCTCGTAGTGCACGAGGCGCCATTCCGTCCCGTCCTTGATCATGAACGCGGGCAACACAAGGTTCTCGGTCGCCTTGCGGTACCTTTCGTGCTGGCGTACGGTGCGTTCGCCCTCCTGCATCGGCTCGTCGGCCGCCTGCACGATGCGTCCCTGAAGGTCGCCCAATCCCTCCAGTCCGAAACCCCGCCGGACCTCCTTCAACAGCTCGTTCCCGCGGCGCTGGAAGCAGAAGACGTAGCTCTCGTCCAGCCATGCGACACGCGTCTTCTTCGCACGCGGCTGCCGGAGAATGCGGCCGACAAGCTGCGTCAATGCGCTCCTTGATCCCGGATTGGTCAGGATGGTCAGAACGTAGGCGAAGGCGCAGTCCCAGCCCTCCTGCAGCGCCTGCTTCGTGATGATGAACCGGATAGGGCAATCACGCGACAGCAGGCCGCCGACTTCATCCACTTCCTTCAGTTCGTCCTTCTGGCTCGTCTTTACGGCGACCTGATCCCGGGCGATGTCCGGATGGCGCAGCAGGTACTCCCTGACGTCCTCGGCGTGCACGACGCCGGTCCGTCGCTGGTCGCGGCCCGTGCGTTCGACCTGCACCAGGCAGATGGGCCGGATGTACTCGCCCGTGTCGGCCTCGTGCCGCCGGGCTTCCACCTCCAGACGCTGGCGGTGCTCGATGGACGCCAGCAACGTGTCCTTCCAGCTCGTGCTCGCCAGGTTCCGGATGCGGAGGTCGAGCTTGATCATTTCCTCCTTGTTCAGGTCTTGACCGCTGATGTTGACGAGGACGTTCGCGCCCGTCGGCGGCGTGGCCGACAATTCGACGATCAGGCACGGATTGAACCCCTCCAGCGTCGCCTTTGCGTTGCGGCTGTAGGCCTTGTGTCCTTCGTCGAGCACGATCAGGGGGCGGAGCACGCGAAGCGTGTTGCCGAGCGATGTCTTGACCTGCCGTCCCCAGAAATCACCCTCCTGCTCGAAGGTGTCGAGATTCGGCGTCCGCTTCAGGAACGCCTGCTGGCCCTGGACGTCATCCTCGGCAGGAAAGAAACGGTCGAAGCCGCCGCTGTCGCGGAACATGCGGAGCTGGGCCTTGGTTTCGCGATTGGCCGACGGCAGCATCAGGAGCAGGATGCAGAGGTTGTCCGCCACGTCGCGGGGACTGAAGCCGCTGGTCTTCTCCAGCACCAGCGTTCGCCCGCCCGACGCCAGATCGACCTGCTGGCGGTACGGATGGCCGCGGTCCTTCAGCGCCCTGAGCGTCTGGTTGTAGATCTGCGTCGTCGGCACGACCCACAGCACCAACCCGTGCGGGTCCCGTCGATAGTGGACGTTGGCGAGATCGATGATCTTCGTGGCAAGCAGCGTCTTGCCGCCGCCGGTGGGAATCTTGAGGCAGAACGCCGGCAACGGCTCGCCGAGGCCGTTCCGGCGAGGAAGATACGGGCGCGCCGGTACGGTCGTCTCCCAGGCGCTGCTCACCCAGTCGAATGCCGCATCGGGGTCCGTTTCCAGAAACTTCGCCTGCTTCGCGCGCCACTCGGCCAACCGCTGGAGGAATTCGCTGACCGTGTTCAGCGCGCGCTTCTGGTACTCCTTCAGGATCATGTCGTAGCGCCTTGAGAGCGCCTCTTCGTCGTCTGCGCCACCGTTTCGTACACTTCGAACGGAAGCTGCTGAAACGTGATGCGGTATTCGTTCAGGAAGTCCTCGTCGAGATACTTCGTCGGCGCGAAGACCAACCGCCGCCGCCCATCCTGGTGCGGTGGAAGTCTGCGGGCGAATTCGAGCGACAGCGCAAGGTTCTTGAGCTGCTCGACATCCGGTTCGTAGATCAGGAACACGTCGTACAGCCGGCTTCGGCCGATGAACCAACGCTCCCTCTCGATCTGCCCCTCTTCGAATTCCTCGCCGGTCGCCGTGAAAAACACATAGGCGGCAAGCGTCTCGTAGGCCGGCAGTGCGGATGCGTCCAGCAGGGACTGCTGCCGCATGGGCTCGCCGAGCTTGAAATAACTGAATGTGCCGCCTAGTCCGGTCTTGAGGGCGGGGTCCTTCGCCGCCGGAACCCCCTTGACGACGCGCCGCACTCGTTCGGCAGTGATCGAATCCACGTAGTCTTCGCACTCGATCAGCACGAGAATGCGCCTGATCAGGCTGGTGGGCTTGACGGTGTTGAACACGTCTTCCGACCTCTCGAAGTCCAGCACGGAGACGAGCTCCTTCTTGGCGTCCTGCGTGTGGCCCACGTCTGAATGGAGCCAAAGCGTCTGGGGCACGACTCCCTTCTTGACCTCCGACAGGTAACGCTTGAGCCGAGGCATGCCAGCGCCGTCCGGTCCCCACCAGATTCGCTTCTCGGCGTCCAACGCCAGGAACTTGTCCTCGGAAACGACCCAGAAACGGCCAACCGGCGGCCCGTCGATGACACGACCAATAGGGCAAGTGACCGCGTAGGTCCCCTTGCTGTACGGGTTGCGCGCGGTCAAATCACTCGAAGTCCACGATCCACGTGGGTCGTCGTCCGGGTTCTTGTACCGGTCAATCGCCTGATCGCCGCGCTCTAGCAGATTCGGTGCCCAGCGCTCGATGTCTCGCGCGTAGCAAAGGATGAAATCGTGATCCTCAGAAAAGTACTTTGCCGTGTTCTTGGGCGAAAAAATCTTCTGCCAGACGGCGGTCGCCACGAAGTTGTCTTCGCCGAACACTTCGTCCATGAGGGAACGCAGCCGGTGAACCTCGTTGTCGTCGATGGAGACGAAGAGCGCGCCGTCGTCAGAAAGCAGTTCGCGCAGCAGCTTCAGGCGGGGCAGCATCATGCAGCACCACTTGTCGTGGCGCGTGAGATCCTCGCGGTCCACAACCTTGCCCAGCCATTCGCGCATCATGGGAGAGTTGACGCGGTCGTTGTAATGCCACTTCTCGTTGCCAGTGTTGTAGGGCGGATCGATGTAGATGCACTTCACCTTGCCGTGATAGGTCGGCAGCAGCGCCTTCAACGCGGCCAAGTTGTCCCCCTCGACAATCAGGTTGTCGTGCAGGCTCGCCTTCCGGCTCAGTCCCCTACCGCGAGCCGGCTTCAACTCGTGGAATGGAACGGCCAGGTGGTGGTTCTCGATGAAGGCTCTACCCTTGAATCGCAATGACGGCATTGCTACCCCTCTCAAACCAGTCCTGCGCGCCCAGGCGGTGGCGACGCCGAAGATGCCGGACGCCAGCGCGTGTGCGGCGAGCCGCCAAGCGTCATCAGTGATCCCGCCGGCCTGTCTAGACCGAAGGGTCGGTGCCGGCTAACGGCGAGTTGATCGGGTGGGTAGCGAGCACAAGTTCATGCTAACACGGGCGTCTAAAGCGGCTACCCCGCACCGGTTGTTCGCGCGTGCTCGACCCGGGTAACGCGGCCGGCATTGCCGTCCACCCGGAGCCGGTCGCCGTTCGCGATCACGCGCATGGCATCCCGCACGTTAACCACCGCCGGCAGCCCGAACTCGCGGGCCACGACGGCCCCGTGCGACAGGTAGCCGCCGGTCTCCATCACGACCGCCGAGGCGCGCAGGAACAGCGGCGTCCAGCCAGGGTCAGTGGAAGGCGCCACCAGCACATCGCGCCGACGCATCCGGTCGCCGTCATGGGGCGTGCGCAACACGCAGGCGACGCCCTCGGCCGCGCCGGGCGCCGCCGCGATGCCCGCCCAGGCGTCATCCTCTAGCGTGGGCGTCGGAGCCTCGGTCGATTGGCCAGGCACGCTCGGCGCCGCGCCGGACGATTCCCTGATCACGCCGGGGGGCGCCAGCTCCTGTTGCGCGGCAAGGCTCGCCCGGCGGTCGCCGATCAGGGCAGCCGCTCCGAGCCCGTCCCAGGTTTCCTTCAACCACGCTTCGACCTCGAACAGGCTCAGGTGAAAGATGTCGTCCACGGCGGCAATGCGGCCGTCTGCCTGCATGCGCCGTCCCGCCTCGAGCAGAATCTGCCGGTTGAGGGCGATGGCCGCCGCCCGAGATCGAAATAGGGACGCCCACCGAACCGACGCAAGACCTGCAGGCCACGTGGCAGCGGGTACCGAACCGCCTGCGCCGACGCGTACACGATCGCCTGCGCCGTCGAGTCCAGCAGCGACCAGGTCGACCTCGTCAGCGGCCGGGGAAGCGAGTCGCGGATGTTGGCATCCGACCAGGTCGTGGCTTCGGTGGGAACGCCGGGGAAGGTCCAGCGGGGCAGCCGCGTGACGGGCCGGGACTGAAGTATCCAGAACGTCCGGCCGTCGTAGGCCCACTCCACATCCTGCGGCGTGTCCCCATCGCCGAGAGCCCAGTGGATTCGTACGATGTCGCCGGCGAGCAGTTCAATCTCCCGGCTATCGAGGACGGGAGCGCCGCCCGTCTCGTCCAACCGGGCGATCTCGGTGTCCGGACCGGACCGGCGAACAGCGTACCGCTGCGGCGCGACAGCCCCCTGGACGACGGCGTCGCCCAGTCCCGCCGTCAGTTCGACCGTCACGACCTGGCGTTCGCCCGTGACCGGCTCGCACGAAAAGCCAACGCCAGCCGCCCGCGGGCCGTCGCGGGGATCGCCCACCATCTCGCAGATCACCACCGCGCACGGCGTTGCGTCGTCGGCAACGCCCATTCGCCGCCGGTAGGCGACGGCATGCGGCGTCCAGAGCGACGCGAAGCAGCGCGACACGGCCGCGCACACCGCGTCGGGCCCGGTCACGCCGAGATAGCTCTCGTGGACGCCCGCGAACGCCGCGTCGGCGCCGTCCTCCGCTACGGCGGACGAACGGACGGCGACCGGCCGGTCCTCCAGCCCGGCCTGGAGCAGGAACCGGCCCACCGCCGCGCTCGTGGCCGGGGGAAGGCCCTCGCGGATGACGCGGTCGCGGAGCGCCGCGAGTTGCGCCTGGACGTACTCGTTGCCGATTTCGTCCGCAGTCGCCGTCGCGAGCGGCGCGGCTAGGGCGACAAGGTCCGGCATGCGCAACAGCTCGGCATAGACGGAAGCCGCCACAACGCCGCCGGACGGCACCGCGAAGCCGTACCGGGCGAGGCGGGCAAGGCTCCACCCCTTGCCTCCGACCACCGGCACGCCAGCCGCAAACGCCTGGGGCCACGTCAGCAACGGGCTGCCCCGGTCCCCCCATGGGCCGCCCCCTGTCGTCGATCAGCCGCCATGGTGGAAGTTACGATTCAGCTAGAGCAGACGGTCGCGGCTACGAAGCGGCGCGCTCCCTTGCTCGATGGAGATCCCAAGCTGCAGCGCAGCCTCGAGCTGCCGGAGGCCGAGCGGCTTGAGGAGCTCCTCAAGCAGCATCTCGCCAGGCGAGATCGCGGGCCCTTCAGTCGCTCCAATCGATTGCCGGCGGGGATTCGCAGGTCGTCGAGCCGCCCTGCGAGGCTACATGATACACGTGGACCATGTAGCCGCCATCGGCGATGGCCTTCACCGAGTCGTCGCAAGTAGCGGCGCAGTTGACGCCGGAGGCCCGGACCGGAGTACTCTTGGGGCCGGCACATCGGCGTGCGCGCCCTTAGCTCAGTTGGATAGAGCGTCTGGCTTCGAACCAGAAGGCCGCAGGTTCGAGTCCTGCAGGGCGCGCCACCTCCCATCGCATTCACGCCGCAGGACACGCGGCGAGACCGGCAAAACTAGCGGGCGATCAGCCGACGGCCGCCTCGAGCCGTTCCAGGAACTCCCGGATGCGAGCGGCGTTGGCGCCGAGGTCGCCGATCCCGACGCGCGAGATCGACCGGACGTCCACCGTCGTCGCGCCAGGCACGTCGGGCGCCCTGCGCAAGCGCACCGCCACGTCGTCCTTGAAACCGAACCAGAGGGTCGTAGCCGTCGCCTCGATCAGCACGCCGCGGGACGGCTCCGGGGTACGCTGACGATTCCGATCCGCTTGACGCAAATCCCCCGAACCGAGGGACTCCACCGCGACAACCTGCCACCCGAGCTCTCTCCCCACGGCGAGGGCGACGTCGGCCAGATCGCCGGGATTCCCGGCGAGGACCAGTGGCTCGATATCGGGGTATGAGGCACGCTGAGTTGCCGCGAGTTCCGGCCCCTGGTAGTCGAGCGGATTCGAGTCACTGCCGCGCACTTCGACGATGGCCTCGAAGCGAGGTGGATCTTCCGTGTCGGTCGTGATGTCGTGGATCGGCGGAGCTCCGATGGAGAGGACCACCGTGGCGATGGGTATCGCGCTGGCGCCTGCCGCCAGGACCACGCCGGCGCCGGTTCGCAGATCGATCTGCGCCCGTCCGCCGCGAGCCAGCCTCAGCAGACCAGCGGCGAGCACCCACACCAACGGCAGCAGGGCGACCGCCACGAACCCCAACGCCCCGCCGGCCGGCAGCAGTCCCGCCCGATGGCTGAGCGGCGCCCCCGCGACAGCCAGCGTAGCGGCAAGCACCAAAACATCCCGGGCCTGCCTGCGCCTCCGCGAGGGCAAAGCGGGGATGGAGGGCAATCCTTGCGCGCGCCCCGGCTAACGAGCGGTAACGGCGATGTCTTCGGTCACCGTCGCGAGGCCGTCGGACGCTTGAACCCGGAACACATAGTCGCCCGGTGACTCGAACGTTGCGTTCACGGCCGCCCGGTCGGTCCCGGGTTCGTCCTGAACGTCCAGCGCCACACCGGTCGGCCCCCGCCACTGGGTCCAGCTCACCGTGAGCCGGCCCACTTCCGCGCGCGTTGGACGGAGGCGATTCTCCGATTGAATCTGCGGGACATTCACCGGCAGCCGCGGGCCTTCCGGTTCGAACGTCGGCAACACGTTGGCGCCCCCGCGCCTCCGCTCGCGCGGTGGGGGCAGCCCGTCATCGGTCACCGTGGCGGTCATCGTAAGCGGGCCGGGGAGGCTGACCGATCGCGGGGCATCGACGGCCAGCGTCGGCGCCTGGTTGGCGGCCAGTTCCCCGCCGGCGAATCGGGCGAGAGGATTCGCATCGATCTCCCACTCGGGCTGGAGCCACGCGACCGCCCGATGGGTCTCGTCGCCGACCGTCACGGTCCAGACGAGCTCCTCCTCCTCACCAAAATCGGCCGGGACCGTGACGCTGAACACCCGACGATTGACGCGGGGATAGAAGAACGTCGGCTGGCCTCGGTCCGCATCGCCCGACTCGAACCGGTTATTCGGGCCAATCGGAACGTGCTGTTCGTCGACGTAGTTCCGGTTCAGATAGCCGAAGTGCATCTCGAAGCTGCCGTCGGGGTTGTGAGCCCAGCCTGCGAAGAAGGGCTGGACCGTCTGCCCCGTATTGAAGAGGTAGTTCTGCGGATCGGCTTGGGCGAGGCCTCGGGGGGAAGCCCCCAGGACGAACGCGGCCATGAACAAGGCCCCGACCCACCAGAGCTGTTTCGACATGCGTATTCTCGTGATGCGGCCCCGGCGTCAGTCGTTCGTCTTGCTTCGCGCCGCCTCTCGCTCAGCCAGCTCCGCCTCGTATTCCTCGTCGGTCAGATCGTACCAGCCGATCCAGGCGAATCCCATTTCGTCGATGGTGCGCTGACCGCTGCCAACCCAGTTGCTGGCATCGAGGTTGGCGCGATTGGCCGCCGAGTTGTCGTGCCAACTGGTCACATGCAGGATCGTCCCCGCCGGAATGAGCGGCGCCGTATCGTCCGCGTAGTTGTAGTTCAGGTGCCAGTTGTAGTCGAACCCCGCGCAGTTCACCGTCTCGGCCTTGACCGGTTGGGTCGGGTAGATGAACTCGATGCACTGGTAGATGCCCAACATGTGCATGTGCGGCTGGAACATCGTGATGCGCGCCGCCTTGTTGAACCGCGTATAACCGTCGGACCGTGCTATCTCACCGGCCGGGATGTCGAGGACGCCGATGACCTGTCCCTGCGAGCCTCCGAGTTGCTTCGAGTACCGGATGTGTTTCGGTTCCGTCCCCTTCGGAAGGAAATTGATCCCGAGCTCCACCTGCGCGGCGACCTCTTCACCTATGGAATGGAGGTGGTAGCTCAGTCTCGCTTCCGAGCCGCCCGGCAGGAGCAGACCGGAGTCGGGCGGGTAAATCTCCGCCTGCTTCCCGGACGCATACTCGACGAGGAAGATGCCGCCTCCCATGGATTCGTCCTCTTCGTTCTGCTCGACGGCATACGACAGCGCATGGTGCACGACCCGGCGCGAGAGATCGCCAACCGGCCGAGTCTGGATCGACGTGATGTAGCGATCCTCTTCGAGATCGAAGTCCTCGAACAGGTTTCCGAAGAGGTCCGGACCCGCCGCCGGGACCGTGTAGTCCGGGAACCGGACGACCAGGTCGGGCTCACCGATCTGCCAGGCGTCCGCCGGCGCGAATTCCGGGGGCGTCGGCGTGTCGGCCGGGTTGCCCTGCGGCGCCCCGTTGTCGACCCACCTCACGATCGTCGCGATTTGCGCATCGGTGAGTGATGGGTCGTTCTTGAACTTCTGAATCCCGATGTGGCGATCGAGATGCCACGGCGGCATGGCGCGCGTCTCGACCTTGTTCTTGATCGACCGCGCCCACGGCCGCACGTCCTGGTAGCTGATCAACGACATCGGTGCGATCTCGCCGGGCCGGTGACACCTGACGCACGATTCATACAGAATCGGTGCGACATCGTTCGCAAATGTCGGCTCTTGCGGAGCGCCGGACTGCGCAACCGCAGTGCCGGGCAGAAGCAAGGCACCCAAGAGCAGGACAGCGAGTGGCTGAATGATTCTCACGGCGATCCTCCTACGCCTCGTTGACGGCACGGGGCAAACCCACGATTCCAGATCCTTCGCGTTCAGACGCGCACACCTCGGCCAGAACGACTAGCATACTCTGATCTCGCCTGATCTCGCTGCGGATTCGCAGTCTCGGTGCGATATCATTGATTCCGGAAGCGCGCCCTTAGCTCAGCTGGATAGAGCGTCTGGCTACGAACCAGGAGGCCGCAGGTTCGAATCCTGCAGGGCGCGCCACTCCCCACCGGGTCGCGAGTTCACTACCGCTTGCCGAGGCGGCGGGCCCATTCGAGTTCCAGCACGTCGGCGGTGTGAAGGTCGAAGACTTCCGCGTCAGGCGGGCGATTGCCTCGGAACTCCGCGTGGCATCGGTAGCAGACGGTGATGTCCTTCAGGCGGCCGTAGACGATCAGGTCGAGCAGCGCGGCAGCCCCCAGCACACCGTAGGCGATCAGGTCGAGGCCGAACCAGTAGAAGCCGGCGCTGATGAGAGCGCCCGTGATGATGACGGCGAGGCCCAGCTTCGGGTCGAAGTCCTTCCGCCGGTAGAAGTCGGGGCCTTCGCAGACCGGACACCGATCCACTCCCTCGCCGGCGCGGACCGTGTCCGTCATGTTGAGCGCGATCGCCCGCTCGCACTTCCCGCACTGGATCGCGGTGGGCGCGTCGGCGGCGGAAACCGGGAGGTGGCTCTCGCAGTCGGGGCAGACTACCGTGACCCTCATAGCGGGACCCGCTGCGAGACGAGCAGATATTTCGCCAGCACCTCACCGACAATGACCGTGAAGAAGTCGACGTAGAGGATGCCGGTGGCCGACTGCGTCGACTGAATCTTGGCGGTTTCCCAGGTCAGGTACGACAGAACAAGCGGACCGGCCAGCCCGAACAGGACCCGCTGCCAGAAGAAGACCCCTTCGACCGACAGGACGTAGCGATCGAAGCCGGCGCCCGACGGCGCCTGCCAGGTCGCGAGCGCAACCGCCACCACGGCGCCGACGACGGCGATCCGCGCGAGCGTCGATCCGATGTGGAACTTCACGATTCCCTTCAGCAGTTCGACATCCATCGACGGCAGCACGAGGTACCAGTGGCCCAGGATCATCGCGGTGCAGCTCCCGCCCAGGAGCGCTGCCGACGAGACGAAACTGACGGCAGTGAGTGTCGCGGACGGTCCCGCCTCCACCGCCGCCCACCCCGCCGCCTGGGCGACCAGCGCCGCGAGTCCACCGATGAGCGTGGTCCAGAGCAACGGCTCCCGAAGCGGCGCCAGGGCGCGCCCAATGCTGGCCCAGTAGACGAGCAGCGCGCCGGTGGCCACTACCAGCGCCCACCACCCGACCGATGCCAGGGGTGTGCCGGGCGGCGCTTCCGGCCGGAAAGCCAACGCGATCAGCAGCAGGATCGAGGCCAGCCCGGCGTTGAACCGGAAGAACTGCACGCCCGCCGCGCGCGCGACGAGGAGCAGCGACGCTGCGATGCCGATGCCGAGGTGGGCGAGAAACAGAAAGAGGACCGAAGCCATCCCGCCCCCGGAAGGTCAGCCGAGTCTCCGGTTCACCTCGTCCCAGTTGATCGTGTTGAACCAGGCGTTGATGTAGTCGGGGCGGCGGTTCTGATACTTCAGGTAGTAGGCGTGCTCCCAGACGTCGAGGCCGAGGATGGCCGACTTCCCTTCCATGACGGGGGTGTCCTGATTCGGGGTGCTCTCGATGCTCAGCGCTCCGCCGTTGTTGATCAGCCAGACCCAGCCGCTGCCGAACCGGCCGGCGCCCGCCGCGGCAAACTGCTCCTTGAAGGTGTCGAACGAGCCGAACGCGGCATCGATGGCGTTCGCGGCGTTTCCGGTCGGGGCGCCGCCGCCGTTCGGACCCATCACCTGCCAGAACATCGTGTGGTTCGAGTGCCCTCCGCCGTTGTTGCGGACCGCGGTCCGGATGCCTTCGGGCAGCGCCGAGAGGTCGGCAATCAGCTCGTCGACCATCTTGCCCGCAAGGTCCGGATGCGACGCGATGGCCCCGTTCAGCTTGGTGACGTAGGTGTTGTGGTGCTTGGTGTGATGGATCTCCATCGTGCGGGCGTCGATGTGCGGCTCGAGCGCGCTGTAGTCGTACGGCAAAGACGGCAGTTCGTGGGCCATGACGTTCGTGCTCCTTGACTGTCTTGCGGGGTCCGGTGGTCTCCCCAGCGGGTTCGGTGCGTGTCGGCTGAACCGTAGATCCTAGTGGATCTCCAGCATCCGGTCGAGCGCCGCGCGCGCCCAGCGCGCCTCCTCGCCGGGCACCGTGATGCGGTTGTGGACGACGCCGTCGCGCAGCCCTTCGAGCACCCAGAGCAGGTGATTGGGGGACACGCGGAACATCGTCGAACAGAGGCAGCCGATGGGGTCGAGGGTCAGCACCGTGCGATCCGGGGCCAGCTCCGCCGCGAGGCGGTTGACCAGGTGGATTTCCGTGCCGACCGCCCAGACCGATCCGGGTGGACTCACCGTGATCGCACGGATTATCCGTTCCGTCGAACCGCTCTCATCGGCCGCCTGCACCACGTCCCACGAACACTCCGGATGGACGATGACGCGGACCCCGGGATGCCGGCGACGCACCTGCTCCACCTGGGCAACGCTGAACCGCTCGTGGACCGAGCAGTGCCCCTTCCAGAGAATCAGTCGCGCGGTGCCGAGCGCATCGGGATCGACACCGCCATTCGGCTGCTCCGGATCCCATACGACCATCTGATCCAGGGGAACGCCCATCGCGTAGGCGGTATTGCGTCCGAGGTGCTGATCCGGCAGGAAAAGCACCTGCCGGCCACGCGCCCACGCCCATTCGAGCGTCGGACGGGCGTTTCCCGACGTGCAGACGACGCCTCGCCGCTCGCCGCAAAACGCCTTGATGGCCGCCGCGGAATTGATGTACGTGACCGGAACGACATCCGTCGCGCCCATGGCGGTCAACTCGTCCCAACAGAGTTCCACCTCGTCCGCTGTCGCCATGTCCGCCAGCGAGCAGCCGGCCGCGAGGTCGGGAAGGACTACCTGCTGGTGCGGCGCGCTCAAGACGTCGGCGCTCTCCGCCATGAAATGGACCCCGCAGAAGACGATGTAGTCTGCCTCCTTTCGCTTCGCCGCCTGTCCCGCCAGGCGGAACGAATCGCCCGTGTAGTCGGCGAACCGAATCACCTCGTCGCGCTGATAGTGGTGTCCCAGGATGAGCAGCCGCGAACCCAGCTCCGCCTTTGCCCGCGCTATGCGTTCCGCCATTTCATCGTCCGGGAGGCCCAGGTAGCGGTCCGGCAGCGGCTGCCGCTCACCGATCTGCGTCTTCTCGAATTCCGTCAGTAGCTGTACATCCATCCAGGTCGATCTCCCGCTTGTTCGCTCGCTCTTCCTTGGCGGCCAGCTTGTGAAACTTTTCTCAAGCAGCGGACAACAAAAGAGCGCGGAAATCCGCGCTCAAGGGACAGCCTATCACGTCAGAGACAACAAAGGCGCTGCAGCCGGACGATGGACGACGTTGTAGAACGTGTCGCGCTCCACCGGTTCACGGCCGGCGGTACGGATCAGGCGGCTGATCTGATCGGGGGTCATCGCCTTGGGGGTGCGGGCTCCCGCCATGTGGTAGATGCGCTCCTCCTGGACCGTGCCGTCGAGGTCGTCGACGCCGAACCAGAGCGACGTCTGGGCCACGTCGACGCCGGTCGCGATCCAGAACGCCTTGACGTGCGGAACGTTGTCCAGCATCAACCGGCCGACGGCATGCACCCGCAGCGTATCGGCCGCGGTCGGCGCCGGCAGCTTCCGCATCTGATTGTTGTCGGGGTGGAACGCCAGCGGTATGAACGCCTGCACGCCGCCCGTCTCGTCCTGCAGCGCGCGAGTCCGCAGCATGTGGTCCACCCGCTCCTCGTCCGTCTCGATGTGTCCGTAGAGCATCGTGACGTTCGAGCGCATCCCGAGCCGGTGCGCGAGCCGATGGATCGCGAGGTAGCGGTCGGCGTCCGCCTTGTCGTGGCAGATCTTGCGGCGGACCCGCTCGGCGAAGACCTCCGCCCCGCCGCCCGGCAGCGAGTCGAGCCCGGCGTCCATCAACTCGCGCAGCACCTCCTCGTCCGTCTTTCCATAGAGCTCCGAGAAGAACGCAATCTCGACCGCCGTAAAGCACTTCAGGTGGATGTCGGGCCGGATCCGCTTGAAGCCGCGCAGCAGCTCCAGGTAGTAGTCCCACGGCAGGTCGGGATGCAGGCCGTTGACGACATGCACCTCGGTCAGCGCCTGGTCCGACCGCTCGCGCAGCTTGTCCCACGCCTGCTCCAGGCTCATCGTGTAGGCGCCCGCATCCCCCGGCTGGAGCCGCGCGAAAGAGCAAAACAGACAGCTTGCGACGCAGACGTTGGTCGCCTCGAGGCGGATGTTGTGATTGAAATAGGTGCGGGCGCCGTGGCGCCGCTCGCGCTCGCGGTTGGCGAGCCAGCCGACAGCGAAGAGGTCGGGCGCCGCGAACAGGCCGATGCCGTCGTCGAGAGTCAGCCGTTCGCCGGCGTCAAGCCGGTCGGCGACGTCGCCCAGGCCGGCGGCGTTCAGTCTGGCCCACATTCGCTAAGCAAACCCCCGCACGAACTCCCGCGAGAAGTCAGACGTCGTCGTCCTCGGCAACCGCGTACGGCGTTGACACGCGCCGAACGACGATTGTCATGCCGAACAGCACGATTACGGTCGCGGCGCCGAGGGCCAGGTACGCGCCGGGAGCCATGGTCGGGTCCGGCAACGATACGGCAACCCCGGTTCCCGCCACGATGGCCTGCGCCTGTGACTGCGCCCAGATCTGATCCGCCGTCGTGCGTTCCATCCACTGCTCGCTCAGGAGGACGATGGCGAACGCGGCGAGACCGACGACGAGCAGTGGATGCCGCGAGTTCTTGCGGGTGATGACGCTGAGGGTCGCCAGGAGCGCCGACAGCAGGCCAAGGCCGAGCACCCAGAACCCGGCAACGCTCGGCAAGCCGCCCAGTCCGCGGTCGCCAATCAGCATCCAGGGCATGAAGGCGCTCGCGGCGAGCACGATACCCGCCGCCAGCGGCAGATAGTAGGCGCGCATGCTGTGCGACAGCAGGGACATTCCGCGAGTCTAGCAGACCGTGGAGGCCTACTTGGCGCTGTCCCGGTTGCGGACCTTCCTCGCGATCGCTCGCTCGACGTTGGCTTCGGCCCGGCCGGGGTGCGGCGGAAGCGAGCGCGGGTCGAGCGTCTCGAGACCCTGGAGGATGTCAGACGCCCAGCCGAAGATGTTTCGGCCGGCGACGACCCGCCGCATCGCGCGCATCCGCCGGCGCCGCTCGGCGTGGGGCATGTCGATGGCCTGGCCGATCGCCGCGGCGAAACCGTCAACGTCGTAGGGGTTGATGATCATCGCGTCGTGCAACTGTTGCGCGGCGCCCGCCATCTCGCTCAGCACGAGGACGCCGTCGTCGTCCTGCCGCGCCGCGACGAATTCCTTCGCCACCAGGTTCATGCCGTCGTGAAGCGAGCTGACGATGCAGAAGTTGGCCAGCCGGTAGAGAGCGACCAGGCGCCGGATGCGGAATGCCGACTTGCGGTAGCGGATCGCCCCGCGTCCCGACCCGTAGCGCGCGTTGATATCGGAGACCTTGCGGTCGATCGCCTCCACCACGTCCACATAGCTCCGCAGGCTCGACCGCGACGGGACCCCGATCTGCACGAAAGTGAGCGCGTCGCGCAGGTCGGTCCGCGCTTCGAACAGACGCTCTATCGCCTCCAGCCGCTCCAGCACGCCCTTGGTGTAGTCGAGCCGGTCGACACCGATACCGATGTACGGGGTGTCGAGTCCCAGTTCCTGCCGCAGCCGCGCCGTCTCTTCGCCAAGCGTCGGGTCCTGTGTGATCCGCTGGATGCGGTCGTAGTCGACGCCTATCGGCACCGCCTTTACGGCGACGATCCGGTTCCCCCGCCGGACCGTGTTGCGCGTAACGTCCAGGCCGAAGGCCTCGCGCGCCGCAGTCACGAAATTGCGGCGGTCGCGGTCCAGTTGAAACGCGATCAGGTCGTTGCCGAGCAGTCCCTCGAGAAGCTCCCGCCGCCAGGGGCAGATCCTGAGCCGGTCGGGGCTGGGCCACGGAATGTGCCAGAAGATCGCCGTCTTTACGCCGGGTTGGCGCCGGCGCAGCTTCGCGCCGACCAGGGCGAGGTGGTAATCCTGAATGAACACGGGAACCCTGGGATCGGGCAGTTCCGATTCGATGACGTCGGCGAACCGCTCGTTCACCCGCTGATAGGTTTCCCAGTCCCGCGTGCGGAAGATCGGCCGGACGTGGGCCTCATGGCAGAGCGGCCAGAGTCCCTCGTTCGAGAACCCCTCGTAGTACTGTAGCGCCTCGCTCTCCGTGAGCCAGAGCCGGCGCAACAGGTAGCCAGGCTGATCGGCCGGCACCGCGATTCGGTCGTTCGCGTCCACCACCTCGCGGTCGGCATCGCCGGACCCGTGCGCAATCCAGACGCCGCCGCGTTCCCGCATCAGGGCGTCGAGCGCCACCGCGACACCGCCGGTAGTGGGCGAAGCCACAATCGACCCGTCCGCCTTGCGGGTGTGTTGATACGGCTCACGGTTCGAGACGACCACGAGGGGCCGTTCCGGGGAGCTGGAAGCGGACTGCTCGGCGGACCCGGAGGCCCGCGTGGCGGAAGATCGCGTGCGGCCGGCTTCGGTTCGTGGGGCCATGCGGGCACTTGGACGGCGTCGGAGTTACGTCGATCCGCGCGGGCGTGCCCTTGACGAGGCTGCCGGGAGAACCGTTACACGTCGAATGAGAGTCCGCAGCCGCATTCGCTCTTCGCATTCGGGTTGCGGAAGATCAGCGACTGACCCAACAGGTGCGGGTCGCAGTCGAGGACGGTGCCGCGCAGGTACTTGTAGCTCTTCCGGTCGACGAAGATGCGCGTACCACCCGCCGCCTCGAACACTTCATCGCCGGGACGCGGTGCTTCGTCCCATTCGAACAGGTAGCTGAAGCCGGAGCAGCCGCCGGCGCGAATGCCGATGCGCAAGCCGCTGCCCGCCGACCCCTCGGTCGCCATAGCCTCGCGGATCCGTTTCTCCGCCGCCGGGGTTATTTCGATCATCCCTCTCCCGGACGCCTCACCTACCGTCCGCCTCCTCAGTCTAGTCGATTGGCCGCCCGTGCGTCAGGCGCCGGCGCCGCATCCCGCCACCGTAGCGGTCGCCCGCCCTGCTTTCCGCTACTCGCCGGCCGGCGCGAGCTGCCGCAGACGGGTCACCAGGCTGGACACCTTCTCGATCGCGTAGTCGATCTCGTCCACCGTGGTGGTCCGCCCCAGGCCGAAACGGATCGAGGCGCGCGCAAGGCGGGGTGGGACGCCGATCGCCGCGAGCACATGCGAGGGCTCCGGGTTGGCCGTGGTGCAAGCGGCACCGGAAGAAACGGCGATGTCATCCAGGCCGACGAGGAGCGATTCCCCCTCGATGCCATCGAAACTGACGTTCAGGTTGTGGGGGACGCGGGCGGTGAGCGACCCGTTGACCGTCACGCCATCGAGCCGATCCTGCAACCCGGCGAGCAGGCGGTCCCGCATCGCGCCCACCCGCCCGGTCTCCTCCTCCAGTTCCGCGCGGACAATCGCGGCCGCCGCCCCGAAGCCGACAATCCCCGGGACGTTCAGCGTGCCGGATCGCACGCCCCCTTCCTGCCCGCCGCCATCCGCGAGCGGCGTCACTGCGATCCGCGGGCGGCGGCGGCGAACGTAGAGCGCGCCGATTCCCTTCGGTCCGCAGAACTTGTGCGCCGTGAACGACAGCAGGTCCACCCCGAGCGCGCTGACATCGATCGGAACCTTGCCGACCGCCTGCGCGGCGTCGGTATGCAACAGGATGCCGCGAGCCCTCGTCAGCTCCGCGATCTCGGCGATCGGCTGCACGACGCCGACCTCATTGTTGGCCGCCATCACCGACACGAGGCAGGTATGCGGCCGCAACGCCGCGGCCACCGCCGCCGGGTCGCAAAGCCCGTCCGGGAGCGGCGGCACGCGGGTCACCTCGACTCCCTCGCGTTCCAGACGCCGGCACGGATCGAGGATGGCGTGATGCTCGGTCGTCATCGTCACGACGTGGATGGGACGCCGGGGGTCCGCCGTGACGACGCCGCGCACCGCCAGGTTGTCCGATTCCGTCGCGCCGCTCGTGAAGACGATCTCGCGCGGATCCGCGCCGATGACCGCCGCGACCTCCTTTCGCGCCGCCGTCACCGCGTCGCGCGCCGCCCAGCCGAACGCGTGATGCCGGCTCGACGCGTTGCCGAAGTTCTCCGAGAAGAACGGCAACATCGCCTCGACAACGCGCGGATCGACCGGCGTGGTGGCGTGGTGGTCGAGGTAGACAGGATGGGTGCGCATCCCGTCAGGGCGCGCGATCAGCGGCGGGGCCGCCGACCGTCTCGTCCGCGCGACGCATCACGAGCGTCACGGGCAGCGGCTCCCGTTCGTCGTCCCCCGCCAGTTCGTTCACGGTGAAGGAGGCGAGCGACTGCACGATTCGGTCCTTCAAGCGCCAGAGCGGATCGCGCACGTTGCACTTGTCGTATTGATCGCAGCTCTCGTCCTCGTCGGAGCAGGCCGTGACCAGCACCGGTCCGTCGATTCCCTGAATGACGTCGGCCACCGAAATCTGCGTGGCGTCACGCGCGAGGTGGTAGCCGCCGCGCGTCCCCTGGTGCGAGGCGACCATTCCCATACGGACGAGCCGCTGCAGCACCTTCGCCATCAACTCGATCGGGATGTTGTAGCGCTCCGCGATCTCCCGCGCGCTCGACGACGCGCCTTCCGGACGCGACGCGAGATCCGCCAGGGCGATCAGCGCGTAGTCCGCCTTCTTGGAGAATCGCAGCATCGGCTACCCCCGCGGTTGCCGCAATGGAGTCATTCTAGTCCGGGAGTCCCCAGCCTTCAACCGGGCGCGGCTGGCGGCCAGCTCGACCGTAGTCGCCTGCGGTGGCCGCCCTGCTAGTACCTCTGCAGCGACGGGTCGACGACGTCGATCCACCGAAGGATGCCGCCCTTGAGATTGTGGGCGTTGGCAATCCCGTTTTCCCGGAGCAGTTTCACTGCCTTCGCGCTGCGGGCGCCGGACTTGCAGTGGACAATCAGCTCGCGCTGGCCGCGCAACTCGTCGAGGCGGTGCTCGATCTCGTCGAGGGGAATCAGCGTGGATCCGGGGATCGAGCAGATCTCGTATTCGTGCGGCTTTCGAACATCGAGAATGAAGATGTCGTCATCGGCGTCGATGCGCGCCTTGAGCTGCTCGACGGTCACTTCGTCCCGCGACGGCTGCGTCCGTGCGGGACGGATGCCGCAAAACTGTTCGTAGTCGATGAGATCGGTCACCGTCGGGCGGTCGCCGCACACCGGGCAATCCGGATCGCGCTGCAGCTTCATTTCCCGAAAACGCATCTTCAGCGCGTCGTAGATCAGAAACCGGCCGATCAGCGGTTCCCCCGTGCCGACAATCAGCTTGACCGCCTCGGTCGCCTGAATGGTCCCCACCACGCCAGGCAGGATCCCGAGGACGCCGCCCTCCGCGCAACTGGGGACCAAGCCCGGCGGCGGCGGTTCGGGGTAGAGGCACCGGTAGCAGGGCCCGTCCTTCGCCGCGAAGACGGACGCCTGTCCCTCGAAGCGGAAGATGCTGCCGTAGCAGTTCGGCTTGCGCAGCAGGACGCACGCGTCGTTCACGAGGTAGCGGGTCGGGAAGTTGTCGGTCCCGTCGATGACGACGTCGTAGTCGCGCAGCACGTCGAGCGCGTTCTTCGATGAGAGTGCGAGGTTGTGCAGGTCCAGGTGCACCTCGGGATTGATGGCCGTCAGCGTGTCCCGCGCCGATTCGAGCTTCGAGCGGCCGACATCGGGCGTCCCGTGAATCACCTGCCGCTGCAGGTTGCTGTAGTCGACGACGTCGAAATCGACGATCCCGATCCGGCCGACACCGGCCGCCGCGAGGTACATTGCGACCGGCGAGCCAAGACCGCCGGCGCCGACGCAGAGCACGCTCGCCGCCTTCAGGTGCAACTGCCCTTCCATGCCCACCTCGGGCATGATCAGGTGGCGGTCGTAGCGGGCGAGCTCCTGCGGCGAGAGCGACAGCGGTGTGGCCATCGTGGTCATGCGGCGCCTCCTGCGACCGACGGGATGATGCTCACCGTGTCGCCCGCCGTCACCGGCGTCGCCTCCTTCTCGAGAAAGCGGATATCGTCGTCGTTCACGTAGATCGCGACGAACTTGCGCAGGCTGCCGTCGTCACCGTACAGGTGCTTGCGCAGCGCGGCATGCTCCGCCGTCATGTTGGCCAGCACTTCCCCGACCGTCGCTCCCTCCGCCTCCACCACCTCGTTGTCTCCCACATAGCCTCGCAACGGCGTGGGGATCAGAATCTTCGTTGGCATGTCTCGCTCGCGCTCCGTATGCGTATTCCTGCCTATCCCACCGAGAGTGGTTCCTCGTCGAACGCCGACCGATCCTCCCGAAGACGCCACGACGTCATCGCCGCCGGTTCGCCGCCCTCCACCGAGACGATCACGTAGACGAAGACCGGCCAGGCGTGGTCGAGGTCATACCGCGAGGGCCGCGCCGGATGGTCGGGGTGCGAATGGTAGAAGCCGACCAGGTCGCCGCCACCCGCCGCCGCCCGCCGCTCCGCCGCCCGGTAGTCGGCGGGACGGATCCGGAACCGATTTCGGGTCCCTTCCTCCGAGGTATTCGGCAGCGCCAGCGCCTCCTCGACGACTCCGTGGCGCCCGATCAATGCGCCGCAGCACTCGTGCGGATAGCACTCCCGCCCGTGCCGGCGAATATCGGTCTCCGCCTCGGCGCGCAACGTCAGCATCAACTGTCTCACCTTCTCTCGGAAGCCGGTGTCCGGGCCGTCGTCTTCCGTGCGCTAGTCCGCGGTAGCCGCCTGGGCCAGCTCGGGTTCGGACTCGACCGCGTACCCCTTCCGGCGCCAGGCGAGCGTCCCGCCGGTCATGCTGCGGACGTCGCGATACCCGAGCGACTTGAGGAACAGGAGTCCCGAGAGCGACGCGTTGCCCCGCTGGCACACGCTCAGGATCGGCGTGGCGCGATCCTCGGGGAGCTCGTGGCGATGTTCATCCATCTCGGCCAGCGGCATGCTGACCGCTCCCGGCAGATGCGCTTCGCGGAACTGCCCCGCCGGCCGGACATCGAGGACGAACGGCCGGCCGGACTCCAACTCCCGCCGCGCCTCCTCAACACTGATGGTCAGGTCGGGATTGTTGCGGACGTGCTCGCGCATGGTTTCGAGCAGCGGGTCCTTCTGAGCCGCCGCAGGCTTCGCGCCGGCCGGCAGCAATCCCGGAAGATGTTTCACCACCGACGAGGCGTACTTGAACGCGTTGTCCGGAAAGATCACGACGACGACGTTCCCCGGCGCATCCGGCACCAGGTCAAACGCACCCTGCAATGCCATGGCGGAACTGGGTCCGGCGATAATGCTCTCCTCGCGGTTCAGCCGCAGGCAGAGATCGAACGACGCCTGGTTCGACACCTCGACCATCGCGTCGTACTCGTCGGGGAAGAAGAGCTTCGTCTGCTGCAACTGCCGGAGGCTCCGCACCCCCGGGATGTCATGGCCTTCCTGCGGATAGACACCGAGCACCTGGACGTCCGGATGCCGCTCCTTCAGGAACCGCCCGGTGCCGGTGATGGTGCCGCAGGTACCCAGACCGGCGACGAAGTGCGTCACCCTTCCTTCGGTCTGCCGCCAGATCTCCGGTCCGGTCGTCTTGTAGTGCGCCTCCGGATTGGCCTCGTTGGCGTACTGGTTCAGCATATGGAAGTCGGGGCGGCTGCCGATTTCCGTCGCCCGGGCGATGGCCCCCTCCGGAGCCCCCGGCGCCGGGCACAGCGTGTCCTGCAACTCCATCACCTCGGCCCCGAAGAGGCGGAGCATCGTCCGCTTTTCGAGCGGCACCTCGCTGGACATCGGCGTGGTGAGCGAGTAGCCCCGCGCGTTCGCCAACATCGCGAGCGCCATCCCGGTGTTGCCGGACGTCGGCTCGACAAGCTTCTGGCGTTCCCCGACGGTATCACGCTTCTCGCCGTCGTCGAGCAGGTTGGCGGCGACGCGGTCCTTGACCGCCCCGAACGGGTTGTACCACTCCAGCTTCGCGTAGACGGTCGTCTCCCGGTACGGAGTCACCCGGTTCAAACGGACGAGCGGCGTCGGATTCTCTGCGCCGGAGAGGAGGCCCAGAACGGAGTCGTAGACGCGCAACGCATGGTCGCCCATGAACCCTTGATCCTACCCCATCCGCCCGGCCTTGCCACCGGGTTAACCCTCTGTTATGCTCCTGGCTCTGCACGCAGGCGCGTACCTTTCCCTAAAGATCCTAGATCTGCCTGCACACGCGTAGTTCTGACGAGTTCGGGAGACACTGGATGGCGGAACGCCAGGCCCGTGAGGCCGACCCTGTAGTCGCGTACGTGGACGAGAACGACAGCGAAACCGCCGAGCAAACGGCGACGGCGCCCAACGGCGAAGAATCTGGCGACGGGCCGGTCCGGCGACCGCTGATCCGGGCAAGCTTGCCGCCGCTCGACGGCACGACCGGGCAATCCTCGCGCCAGCCGCCGATCTTCACGATGCATGAGCGGTCCGGCCGGAGCCACACCGAGGTGGCCGATCTGCCGGACAACTTCGGCAACACCTGGGATCCGCCCGCCGCTCCCCAACCCCCGCGGAAGGCGGGACAGAAGCAGGGCGGGAAATCGCGCCGCCGCAACCGCTTCCGTGGCGCTCAGGCGGGTAGCGGCAACGGCCAGCCGAACGGCAACGTTGCCGGGAACCGTAACGGGCGGAGCCACGGCCGGTATCGCTCGCGCCGCAACCGCGGCGGCTCGCGGTAGGCCCGCGCATGGGGCTCCTTTCGGGCCGACATGGTCTTGTCGTCGGGGTAGCCAACCAGCGTTCGCTCGCTTGGGCGATTGCGAAGGCGGCCGATGCGGCGGGCGCGACCCTGACTCTCAGCTATGCCAGCGCGCGGTTTGAGGCGAAGGCGCGGAAGCTCGCCGAGACACTCGAGCGCCCCGCGCAACTCGTGCCGTGCGACGTGACCGACGACGAGGCGATAGCCGCGCTGTTCCGCGCCGTCGAGGACGCGCAGGGCGGTCTGGACTTTCTGGTGCACGCGGTGGCGTTCGCCTCGCGCGAGGCGATCTCCGAACCGTTCCTGGAAACGACCCGCGCCGACTTCGCCCAGGCGCTCGACATCTCGGCCTACTCGCTGGTTCCGCTCGCGCGCGGCGCCGCGCCCCTGATGGACCGGCGGGGCGGCGGCAGCATCCTCACCCTCACCTATCTCGGGAGCAAGCGCGTCTTCCCCCACTACAACGTGATGGGGGTGGCGAAGGCCGCGCTGGAAGCGACGGTCCGTTACCTGGCGAGCGATCTCGGCTCGCGCAACATCCGGGTCAACGCCCTCTCCGCCGGACCCATCAAGACGCTGGCCGCATCGGGCATCTCCGGCTTCAGCCGCATTCTCGATCACTACCGCGCCCAGTCGCCACTGGGACGCACGGTGGACGCCGACGAGGTCGCCGACGCCGCGATAGCCCTGCTCGGCCCGGGCGGCCGTGGGGTCACCGGCGACATCGTGATGGTGGATGGCGGCTACCATGCCACCGGCATGTAGACTCGGCACGCCCCGGCTGGCGTCCCGGAACCCTCGCCGGCCAGTTCCGGGATGGCGCGCGTGCGGCTGATTCCACGCCTCCGCGGCCGCCTGCTGCGTGCGACGCTAAGGCGCCGCACGGCCTTCCTCCTGGGTGTCGCCATTGCCGCGCCCGCCGTCTGGCTGATGTCAGTCGATGCGCCATGGGAATCGTGGATCACCGACGGGATTGCGCTCGTCGCCGTCGCGACCGGCATCGCGCTCATCCACACCGCCATCGCGGGGCGACGCGCCGACTGGGCGGACTAGAAGTCTGCGCCGCGGGACGGTGCGGACGCCCGGATAGGCTGCTACGATCCCGCCGCGATGCCACATCGCACACCCGGCTCTCCCGAGAACCGCGGGTCGCGGCACCTGACCGGCGAGCCGATCCGCTACTACCGGCCGCGCGGTGACGCCAGCGTCCGTACGTTGATTGACGATGGCTTCCAGGCGTTCAACGCCGGGCGGCTCGCGGAAGCGTGCCACATCTTCACCGAGAAGATGCTCGACCCGGCGCACGACACCACGGTCGGCTTGACGATGGCGGGAGCCCTGACTCCGGCCGGCCTCGGCGGCTGCGTCATCGACCTGATGGAGCGGGGCCTGGTCGACTTCGTCATCAGCACCGGCGCGAACCTGTACCACGACCTGCACCATGCGCTGAACTTCACCCTCCATCGCGGCTCCCCCTTCGCCGACGACGTGGAGCTGTACGAAGACGGCGTCATCCGCATCTACGACGTGCTGTTTCCGGCGACGGTGCTGCTCGAGACCGACGCCTACCTGCGTGAGTTTCTGGAACGTTCCGGGCTCGACGGACCGGCGACAACGGCGGAACTGCACTATCGGCTGGGCTGCGATCTGCGCGCGCGGCAGCCTGGTTGCGAGGAGTACTCGGTGGTCGCGGCGGCCTCCGTGCACGGCGTTCCGATCTACACGTCGTCGCCTGGTGACAGTTCGATCGGGATGAACGTGGCGTGGCACCGCCTGATCGCGCGCAGTCATCTGGTGCTGGACCCGAGCCTGGACGTGAACGAGGTGTGCGCGATCATCCTGGCCGGAGAGAAGAACGGCTGCGTCATCCTGGGTGGCGGGTCGCCGAAGAACTTCTATCTGCAGGGTCAGCCGACGCTCTGGGAGATCTACGGTATCCAGAAGGGGGGCAACGACTACTTCATCCAGATCACGACCGATCAGGTGGTCTGGGGAGGCCTGTCGGGCGCCACGCCGGCCGAAGCGGTGAGCTGGGGCAAGGTGAACCCGGGCGTGCTGCCCGACACGGCAGTGGTCTACGCGGATTCGACGATCGCCTTCCCGCTGTTCTGCGAGTACGCCGCAGGCGCGGAGCACGGGCGGCGCGAGCGGAAAGCCCTGTTCCATCGCCGTGCGGAACTGGTGGCCGAACTCGAACGCCAGGCCCGCAAGAGCGCACGCTGAGCCCTTGCGAGGGTGACACCTCCAGCCAGCGAAGCGTCCAGCATGCCAAGACGCGGCGCGCCTAGACCCCGGTGAGGAGATTCGCGGGGCGGTGAGCGTACGGCGCCGGGTCGGCGAGGCCCGCTTCGTCGAACGCCTGGAGGCGTTCGCGGCACTTGCTGCACCGGCCGCAGTGAATCTGCCCGGCCGGGTTCATGCAGGAAAGGGTGATCTCGAACGGGACGCCGAGTTCCGCGCCGCGCGCGATCACGTCCTCCTTGTGGAGCGCGCCGAACGGCGCCGCGATCCGGATCGGGTGATCGAGGCCGCGCGTCAGGGCCGCCTCCATCGCGTCGAAGAACGCCGGCGTCGCGTCCGGAAAGGGATTGCCGGCAAGCGGCCCAACGACAATCCGCCCGACGCCGCGCAATGCGCACCAGGTGGCTGCCTTCGCGAGGAGCAGGACATTCCGGCCCACCAGGTAGACCTCCTCGTCCGCCGTAGCGTAGCCGGGAGGCGTTCCTCGCAACGCCCAGTGCGTTTCCGGGTAGGTGTCCCGGACGGAACAGTCGAGCGACGCAAGCGGCGCCGCGGCACCGGCAAACGGCGGGCCAGCGAGCAGACGTTCGATCAGGAGGCGCTCAGCCCCCTCCCAGGCGAGTCCGCTCCTCACGTAGAGGGGATGGACCGGACAACCGACCTCCGCCGCTTCCAGCTCGTGCGCCAGCAGCACCGCGCTGTCGAGACCGCCCGAGCAAAGGACCGCCGTGCCGTCGTTCCCGCCCGCCATGCGATATTAATAGCGCATGTATTCGGTTACGAAGCGGATCGACTTCTGTTACGGCCACCGTCTGCTGAACTACGACGGCAACTGCAAGCACCCTCACGGCCACAACGCGGTGGCGGAAATCGAGGTGCACGCAACGTCGCTCGACGATCGGAACATGGTGTGCGACTTCGGCGACATCAAGCGGACGGTGAAGGGCTGGATCGACGCCGAGCTGGATCACAAGATGATCCTCCGGTACGACGACCCCCTGATCGAGCCCCTCCGCGCCCAGGGAGAGCCGGTCTTCATCAGTGAAGAAAACCCGACAGTCGAGCATATCGCCCGGCTGATCTTCGAGAGGGCGCGGGACGCCGGCCTTCCCGTCGTTCGCGTGACGGTCTGGGAGACTCCCACGTCCTTCGCCACATTCCGGCCGGCGGAGTGAGGGCATCCGGCATGGTACGCTTGCCGGCAGGATGCCGCCGTCAAGCACCGTCGAGAACTACCTGAAGGCGATCTACCAGGCCGAGATCGCACAGGGAAACTCCGGGGCGCTAGTGCCAATGGGCCAGCTCGCATCGACCCTCGGCGTCGTGCCGGGCACCGCGACCACGATGGTCAAGGCGCTGGCCGACTCGAACCTGGTGCGCTACGAGCCGTACGCCGGGGTTCGCCTGACCTCGGCCGGGCAGAAGCTCGCGGCGCTCGTCCTGCGCCGGCACCGGCTGATCGAGCTGTTCCTCGTGAGAGTGCTCGACATGAGCTGGGCAGAAGTTCATGACGAGGCGGAACGGATCGAACATGCCGTCTCCGACCGCGTGATCGATCGGATCGACGACTACCTGGGGCGTCCGCCGGTCGATCCGCATGGTGATCCGATCCCGGACCCGACCGGCCAGATCGCCACGCCCGAGTATGACACCCTGCTCACCTGCCCGCTCGATGAATCGGTCGTGCTGCAGCGCGTCACCGATCAGGACTCGGCTTTCCTGCGTTTTCTCGAGCAGCATGACCTGAAACCGGGGCAGTCGATCCGCGTCGAGGCGCGCGACGCGGAAGCGGATCAGGTTCTGCTCCGGCGTGACCCGGACCACCCGGTGACGATCGGAATGCGCGCCGCGGCAAAGCTGCTGGTCGCGCCCGCCTAGGAGTTCGCAGTGGACGATGCGGCGATCGACCGGGAGCGCTGGTCGGGTGAAGGGGACTTCACGAGCCAGTTGATCGCGTGGCTCGCCGCCCGCAACGATATAGTCTTCCTCCGGGTTGAGGATGCGCTCACCACGCGCGCCGAAGTGGACTACAACTTCATCAGTAACGAGATCTATGTCGGCTTCCGTATGCGCGACCGCAAGGAGCGCCGGCGGCTGCTTGGCGTCATCCCGTTGCGGCGCACCGTGACCGAGCCGGCGATGACGCTGCCGCAACTCGACGACGCGCTGGTGGCGGAACCGAACCTGCCCGACCCGGACTACGCTGACGAGGGAATGATCCAGTACCTGCACACCGAACGTGTCATCCCGCCGTACCAGACGAAGGGCTACAAGCTGATCGAGCTCGTGCGCATCTACGAGGCGGGCAGCGCGCCGGCCGGGTAGCTGACCCACGGTCGAGACCGACAGATGCCGAACAGGAACTCGCCCGGACGCAAGCCGCCTGGCCGAAGGCCGCCCGACCGCAAACCGGGCGCACGAAGGCCGGCGGGCGGAAGCCCGCGTGGCGCGAAGGCGGCGGATGGATGGAAGCCGGGGGGACGCAAGGCGGACGGGCGCAAGCCGGGCGGGCACAAGCCGGACGGGCGCAAGCCGGGCGGCGCGAAGCGCCCAGGCGGATCGAGACCGGGCGGACGCAAGGCGGGCGCGCAACCGCCGCGAGGGAAGTCGCCGGAATGGAAGCGTGACGGTCCGCCGCGTGACGCGCGGTCGCGCCGGGACCGGCAGGAACCACGGGAGGACAGGGCCGCCCCCGCCGTCGAGGAGCGTCATCCGCGGACCCGACCTCTGCCGCGCGAGCGAAGCAGGAATCCCGAGCGCCCCCGGGAGGAGTTGCCCCGCGACCTCATCCGCCGGAAGCCGTGGCTGCAGATGCCGCCGCGGCCCGAGACGCCACCCCGCGAGACGCCGCCTCGTGGGAAGCCGGCGCCGACGGCGGGTCTGGAGACATCGGACATCCGGCGCGGCGTCCGGGAGGCGATTGCGGACGCGCACGCCACTGGTCCGGACGCTCGCCGGGCGCGCACCGCCAGGGCGGAAGAGGTTGGCAGCGAGTTGCTGCAACGTGTCGCGGCGCCGCTCTTTCGGACCGTCGCGTCCGCTCTCGCCGCCGAGGGCTACCGCTTTACGGTATCGACGCCGCGGGACGCGGTGCGCCTTGCTTCGGATGCGCCCGGAACCGACTACGTGGAGTTTGCCCTCGACACGAAGCGCGATCCGCCCGCCCTGCTCGTGCGGAGCACTCGCGTCCGCCGTAACGAGGGGATCCTCGACGAACGGATCGTCGCCGAACATCCCGCCATCGGCGCACTGACCGACGCGCACCTCTTCGCGGTGCTCCAGACCGGCCTCCGGTTCGTCATCGGTCGCTAGTGCTAGTCCGAAGTTTCTGCGCTGATCGTCTGCAAGTCACTCTTTTTATTGTAGTTGCGGGA
>CAZWUJ010000033.1:0-44500 GCA_964636705.1 uncultured Vicinamibacteraceae bacterium | reverse complement strand
CTCCACATCCGCGTCCGCGGGAAAGGACGACAGGCGCACGTCCGGCGCGGGGCCGAGCGCTTCGTCCATGGCGCCCTGCAGGGCCGTCTCGGCCATGTCCCGCACCGCCTGCGGCGCCCGGTCCAGACTCTGCCGGAATTCGTTCATCCTGCGCCGGGCGACGGAATCCGGATCGAACGCCTCGGCCATCTCCGCGTAAACGGCGCCGGTCGGGTCGATGACGGCATACTCGCCTTCGATCTGGTAGCCGCTGTCGTTGAGGAGGATGGGAGCGAGGAGGGCCACGGTCACGCCGATGGCGGGCGTGATGAACAGTCCGATGATGAAGCCCTTGGTGGCCACCGTCGCCACGAAGTCCCGCAGGGCGACATGCAGGATGCGCCTCATGCGGTCACCTCGTCCGCCGTGGCCTCCCGGAGGGCCGCGCGCAGGCGGTCCGTTTCGGTCGCCGCGCCGCCGCCCGCGACCAGTTCGATGAATATGTCTTCGAGGCGAGGCCGGGAGAGCTCGATGCGGGCGGCCGGTGTCGTTTCCATGATGCGGCGCATGGCGGCGGCCGGGTCGGTGCCGGAGCGCAATACGACCTCCAGCTCGCCGCCGTCCAGGCCTACCCGTTCCACTCCGGGAATCGACGCCAGCCCGGTCGTGTCGGCGTCGGGGTAGAGCGGTTCGAACCGGATGGTGCGCGGATCGTAACGGCTCCGGACCTCGCTCAGGTCGGCGTCCAGCACCTTCCGGCCCTCATGCACCATGATCACGTGCTCACAGATTTCCTCGGCCTGTGGCATGACGTGCGTCGAGAAGAGGACGGTGGCGCCCCGGGCGTGCTCCTCGAGAATCAGGTCGCGGAGCAGCCGCATGCTGACCGGATCGAGTCCGCTGAAGGGCTCATCCAGGATCAACAGGTCCGGCTTGTGGATCGTCGCGCCGACGAACTGCACCTTTTGAGACATGCCCTTCGACAACTCGTCGCAGCGTTTCGACTCGACGCCCTCCAGGCCGACCCGCTCGAGAGCCCGGGTGATCCGCCGGTCGAGATCGGCGCCGTCGGCTCCCTTGAGGCGGGCGAGGTAGCGCAGGAACCGGCCCACCTTCATCCGCTTGTACAGGCCACGTTCCTCCGGCAGGTAGCCGATGCGGTCCTTCGCCTCCAGCGCGGAGGCGTGACCAAGAATGGAAAGGTCGCCGGCGTCCGGGAACAGGATCGACATGATCATCCGGATGGTGGTCGTCTTGCCGGCTCCGTTCGGTCCGATGAAGCCGTAGAGACCGCCCCTCGGCACCTCCAGATCGAGATCGGAGACCGCGGTCATCTGGCCGAACGTCTTCCTGACGCCGGTCATGAGGATGGCGGGTCTCATGCTCCTCAAGGTCAGGACGTCGGCTCGCTTCCGGGGGTTCCGTGCGACACCTCGCACCCTTCCGCGCGCGCGGCGTGCAAGAGGTCTTCATCCCAGCAGGCGAATACCACCGACTCGTCGATACGCCGAGCCAGCTCAAGACATGACGCGAGATGCACGCAATCCGCGCCCCGCAGGGCGTACCGCTCCGCGAGGCGTCGGATCGAGGGTTCGAGCAGGGGCGTCAGCTTCACAATCGCCAACGTCGACCAGTCGCACTCGAAGTCAGCCAAGGCCTTGTCCAGGCTTGCCCGTGTGCGGGGTGTGGTGCGCGCCTTGCGCCGGAAGGCGCATAGACGGTCATCGCCGGTCTTCGGAGACGATCAGCGAAAGCGGTTTGCCGGCGAGCCGGTAGGTTGTCAGGCCGTCGCGCCGATGCGGCTTGTCCCGTAGCGTCAGAAAGCCCGTATCCGCCAGTTCCTTGAACACCTCTTCACCGGAGCGAACGGCGGCGAGAAGACTGCTGAGGCGAGACTTCACCTCACGGATTCCTGCGGTAATCATGATCCGGATGTCCCTGAAAGAACTACGTTGCCATCAATGTAGTCACATGCCGATTGGTTGGTCAACCCCGCGGCGGGGATCGTCGCGCCTTGTCAGCCGGGCGCCTTGCCGCTCTCGGTGTCACGCGGGGTTTCACCGCGGACTGCTAGAATGGCCGCGCAGATCGCACCATCCATCGCCAGGAAAACACCGCAGGAAAGCAGACTCAGAAGAATGCCCCGTAAGCCGTCGGCGACGAAGCACAACCCTTCCAGGCCCTCCCGGAAACAGACTGCCCCGGAGACGAAGTACGTCTATTCCTTCGGCGCCGGCTCCGCCGAGGGGGATCGGACGATGCGCGACCTGCTGGGCGGCAAGGGCGCGAACTTGGCCGAGATGACCAACGCGGGGCTGCCGGTGCCGCCCGGATTCACGATTTCGACCGAGGCGTGCACCGTCTACTACGAGCAACGCCGCCGCGTGCCGGCCGCCATAGACGCCGAAATGGACGGCCATCTCACCGGCCTGGAAGAACTCGTGGGTGCGCGGTTGGGGTCGGCGGAGCAACCCCTTCTGGTTTCGGTCCGGTCCGGCGCCAGGTTCTCGATGCCGGGCATGATGGACACCATCCTGAACCTCGGCCTCAACGACCGCGCCGTCGAGGGGCTCAAGGCCCGCACGTCCAACGGGCGGTTCGCCTTCGACAGTTACCGGCGCTTCATCCAGATGTTCGGCAACGTCGTTCTGGACATACCGAAGGAAGCGTTCGAGGAGGAATTCGACGGGGTCAAGTCCCACCGCGGCGTGGTGCTCGACACCGAGCTGGACGAGAACGCGTTGCGCGAGGTGGTCGACCGGTTCAAGGCGGTCGCCATCCGCGAGAGCGGCGAGCCGTTTCCGCTCGAGCCGCGCCGCCAGCTCCGGATGGCGCGCGATGCGGTGTTCCGGTCGTGGCAGAACCCGCGCGCGAAGGAATACCGGCGCATCTACGACATCCCCGACGCGATCGGAACGGCCGTCAACGTCCAGGCGATGGTGTTCGGCAACACCGGCGACCGCTCCGGCACCGGCGTCGGATTCACCCGCAACCCGTCGACCGGGGCCAACGAGTTCTACGGCGAGTTCCTGATCAACGCGCAGGGCGAGGACGTCGTCGCGGGCATCCGCACGCCGCAGCCGATCCACGAGCTGGAGCAGGTGATGCCGCGCGCCTACGAGGAGCTGCACACCATTACGAAGCGACTGGAGCGGCACTACCGGGATGTGCAGGACTTCGAGTTCACGATCGAGAACGAGAAGCTCTATATGCTGCAGACGCGGAACGGGAAGCGCACGGGCCACGCCGCGGTGGTGATTGCCACCGATCTGGTCGACGAGGGTGTGATCGAGCCGGCCGACGCGGTTCGCATGGTGGAGCCGGATGCGCTCACGCAGTTGCTGGCGCCGGTCTTCGATCCCGACGCCTGGGGGGCGCTGCCGACGGTGACCCGTGGACTGCCGGCCTCGCCCGGCGCGGCGTGCGGGGAGGTGGTCTTCACGGCCGATGAAGCAGTGCGCTGGGCCAACCAGGGCCGGGACGTCCTGCTCGTTCGCAAGGAGACGGTACCGGACGACATCCACGGCATGCATGTCGCACAGGGCGTTCTGACCGCGACCGGCGGGATGACATCTCATGCCGCGGTGGTCGGCCGGCAGATGGGCAAGCCGTCGGTGGTGGGGGCGGGCGAGCTGCACGTCTCCGAGTCCCAGCGCATCGTGACGGTCAACGGAGAGCGTTTCGAACAGGGCGACTACGTGTCGTTCGACGGGCTGACCGGTGAGGTGAAGATTGGTCGCGTTCCGACGAAGCCGAGCGAGATCCTGCAGGTATTGTCCGGCGAGCTCAGCCAGCGCAAGTCGGACATCCACCGGCGGTTCTCCAAGCTCTTGAAGTGGGCCGACAAGATCCGCCGGCTCGGCATCCGCGCGAACGCGGACCAGCCGGACCAGGCGGCCACCGCCTACGCCTTCGGGGCGCGCGGCATCGGGCTCTGCCGGACCGAGCACATGTTCTTCGGCGAGGATCGCATCGCGATCGTCCAGCGGATGATCCTGGCCGAGACGCAGGCGGAGCGGCGTGTGGCTCTCGACGAGCTGCTGCCGATGCAGCGCGAGGATTTCTACGGGGTGTTCAAGGCGATGCGCGGCCAGCCGGTCACCATCCGGCTGATTGATCCGCCCCTGCACGAGTTCCTGCCGAAGCGCGAGGAGTTGATGGTCGAGATCGCGCGGGCGGAGGCGCGCGGGCGCACCGACGGGCTCGATACCAAGCGGGCGCTCCTGCGACGCGTCGAGGATCTCCACGAGTTCAATCCGATGATGGGTCACCGCGGCGTCCGGCTCGCCATCAGCTACCCGGAGATAGCCGAGATGCAGGCGCGCGCCATCATGGAGGCGGCCTGCCGCCTCGCGAAGGAAGGCGCGAGGGTGGTACCCGAGATCATGATCCCACTGGTCGGCCACGTCGGCGAGTTCCGCGATCAGAAAGCGGTAATCGACCGGGTTGCGGCCGAGACGATCACCACCGCGGGGGTGAAGGTGAAGTACCTGGTCGGCACGATGATCGAGATCCCGCGCAGCGTGCTGGTTGCGGACGCGATCGCCGCCGACGCCGACTTCTTCTCCTTCGGCACCAACGACCTTACCCAGATGGCCTTTGGGTTTTCGCGCGACGACATCGCCAAGTTCCTGAAGGACTACCAGGAACGCGGCATCCTGACTCGTGACCCGTTCGAGACCATCGACATCGAAGGGGTCGGGGCGCTGGTCCGAATCGGCGCGGAGCGGGGGCGCGCATCGAAGCCGAAGCTGAAGCTGGGGGTCTGTGGCGAGCACGGGGGCGATCCCGCTTCGATCCGTTTCTTCGAAGACGTGGGGCTCGACTACGTCAGCGCATCCCCCTTTCGCGTCCCTACGGCCCGGCTGGCGGCGGCGCAGGCCGCCCTTGCCGCAAAGGACTAGCAACTCGTGGCGCCGGCCGCCCGCATCAGGCAGCTACCCGCCGAGCTGGCGAACCAGATCGCCGCCGGCGAGGTCGTTGAACGGCCCGCCGCCGCCGTCAAGGAGCTGGTCGAGAACGCACTCGACGCCGGCGCCACCCGCATCGCCGTCGCCATCGAGTTCGGGGGCAAGCGGCTGATCCGGGTCGAGGATGACGGCGAGGGGATGACGGCCGTCGACGCCGCGCTGGCGGTCGAGCGCCACGCCACGAGCAAGATTCGGACGCGGGATGACCTTGCCGCCATCACGACCCTGGGCTTCCGGGGGGAGGCGCTGCCGAGCATAGCGTCCGTCTCGCATTTCAGGCTGCGAACCCGCGCGCGGGGTGACGGGAGCGGTACGGAAGTACGGGTCGACGGCGGCGGCAGTGCTACGGTAACCGAGACCGGCGCCCCGGAAGGAACTCTGGTGGAGGTGCGCGACCTCTTCTACAACGTTCCCGCACGGCAGAAGTTCCTGAAGTCGGACGGTGCGGAAACGACGCACATTTCGCGCGCGATGACGCAGATCGCGCTCGGCTGCGCGGGCGTCGGATTCACCCTGAAGAGCGGCAGCCGGACCCTCATCAACTGCCCGCCCGCATCCGGCTTTGCCGAGCGCTTCTTCCAGATATACGGCGATCGACCTGATCTCGTGCCGGTGAGGAAACAGGCCGGCGGCGTCCGGGTCAACGGCCTCGTGGCGGCCCTCGTCGAGGAGGGATCGACGCGCGGCCCGCAGCATCTTTGGGTGAACCGCCGCGCCGTGAAGGACAAGACCATCCTGCACGCGGTCAACGAAGGCTACAGGCGTGCCACGATCAAGCCGCGCAGCCCGGAAGTGCACCTGTTCATCGAGCTGGCGCCCGGCCGGGTCGACGTGAACGTCCATCCTGCGAAGGCGGAGGTCCGCTTCGAGAAGCAGTCACTGGTGCACGAAGTGGTCCGCCGCGCGATGCTGGAGGCGCTCGGCCAGGACGCGGTGCCGACCCTGTCGCTCGAACCGCCGCGCGCCCCGGCGCCCGAACCGCGGGAGCCGTCCATTCCCGGGATTGTCAGCACCCTCGGCGCAGGCGGCCGCTGGAGGCCTGCCGCCGCTGCCGGCCGGCCGGCCGGCGCTTCCGTGGCACGGGATAGGGAGGCCGGGGCGAGTGAGGCGGCGGCGGGCGGCGAGGCGCTCGCCGGGGACGTGGAGGAACCGCTGGCGGCCACATGGACGCCTGCCGGCATGGAAGCGGGGGACGTCGAGACGGCGCCGCTCATCCCGCTCGGACAGTTCCGCGACACGTTCATCATCGCGGTCGACAACGATGGAGTCGTTCTGATCGATCAGCATGTCGCCCACGAGCGCATCCTCTACGAGCAGGTGAAGGAGCGCCTGACGTCGGGCCGGCTCGAATCGCAGCGGCTGCTCCAGCCGCTCCTGATCGATCTCCCGCCCGGCGCGCGCGAGGCGCTTGCCGCGCACACCGCCGAGCTCGACCGGATGGGCTTCGAGATCGAGGAGTTCGGCGGCGACAGCATCCGCGTTGCGGCAGTCCCGGCGCTTTTCGATCGTGCCGCCTGCGAGGCGACGATACGCGCTCTCGCGAACGATCTGGAGGGTTTCGAGCGGGGTGCGAATATCGAGGACGCCATCAACCGGATCGCCGCGACCACCGCGTGCCACGCCGCCGTCAAGGCGCACGACTCCCTGACGCGCGAGAAGATGACCTGGATCCTGCAGGAACTTCGTCGAACGTCGTACTCCACCGTCTGCCCCCACGGCCGCCCGGTGCTCCTTCGCATTCCCCGCGGGGACATCGAGCGACGCTTCGAGCGCATCTAGGAGTCTGCGCCGTGGAACGGCGCAGACTCCTAGATAGGCTCGGTTGGGCGGCCATCGGAGCCGCAGGCGACGGTGGTCGGGCTAGCGCGCCGACGCCCGGTGCGCCGGCCTGGTCCGCCGGCCTCCAGGCCGGCACTCACAGTCCGCCGCCCTCCCGCCCGGCACAATCACGCGCGTTGCGGTCAGGCCAACTCGCTACAATAGGGCCAATCGCAGGAAGCCCAGGAGGTCCGTTATGGCAGCACGGGATATCGGCAGCGCGTTGGCCGCCGCCGTCATCACATGGGGCGCGGTGGGCGTCGCGCCCGCCGAGGGGCAGACCGACAACGGCGAATGGCGAAGTTACGGCGGTGACATCGCCAACACGCGCTACGCGCCGCTCGACCAAATCGATGCCTCCAATTTCAACGACCTCGAGGAGGCCTGGCGCATCCAGACGCGAAACTTCGGACCCGATCCGGAGTTCAACTTCCAGGCTACGCCGCTGATGGTGAACGGCGTCATCTACTCGACCGCCGGCCTGCGCCGCGCGGCCATCGCGGCCGACGCCGGCACCGGCGAGTTGTTGTGGATGTACCGGCTGGACGAAGGGGAGCGTGCCGAAGTGGCGCCGCGCCGGCGCTCCGGTCGCGGCCTGGCATACCGCGACGACGGGGGCGACGGCCAGATCTTCTACGTGACGCCCGGCTATCGGCTGATCGGCCTCAACGCGCGAACCGGCGAGCGGCTTGCCGGCTTCGGCGAGGATGGCATGGTCGACCTCATGCAGAACATGGATCAGGAGATCGATCCGCTCGAGGGAGAGATTGGTCTCCACGCGACGCCGCTCGTGGCGGGTGACACGATCATCGTCGGTGCGGCGCACGTCCCGGGAAGCGCGCCCCGCTCGATGCGCAACACCAAGGGCTACATCCGCGGCTTCAACGCGGATACCGGCACCCGAAAGTGGATCTTCCACACCATCCCGGGCGCCGACGAGTTCGGCAACGACACCTGGCTCAACGACTCGTGGCGCTACACCGGCAATACCGGGGTCTGGGGGCAGATCAGCGCCGATCTGGAGCTGGGAATCGTCTACCTGCCTACCGAGATGCCGACGAACGACTACTACGGAGGCCACCGGCACGGAGACAACCTCTTCTCGGACAGCATTGTCGCGGTCGATATCGATACCGGCGAGCGGCTGTGGCACTACCAGGTGATCAAGCACGACGTCTGGGACTGGGACTTTCCCTGCGCCCCGGTGCTCGTCGACGTGATGATGAACGGCGTGGAGCGCAAGCTGATCGCGCAGCCGAGCAAGCAGTCGTGGCTGTACGTGCTGGATCGCGAGACGGGCGAGCCGATCTGGCCGGTCGAGGAGCGCGAGATGCCCGCCTCCGACGTTCCGGGCGAGCTTCTCTCCCGCACGCAGCTCTTTCCGACGCGCCCGGCGCCGTACGATCGGCAGGGCGTGAGTATCGACGTTCTCATCGACTTCACGCCGGAGTTGCGAGCCGAGGCGGTGGAGCGGGTGGCGAACTTCCGGATGGGTCCGATCTTCACGCCGCCGGTGGTCGCCGACCCGGAGGGCCCTTACGGCACCCTCATGCTGCCGTCGGCGGGCGGCGGGGCCAACTGGCCGGGCGGGTCGGTGGATCCGGAGACCGGCATCTTCTACCAGTACTCGTTCACGCAGGTCACCTCGCTCGGCCTCGTGAACGACCCGGAGCGTTCCGATATGAACTACATCCGGGGCAATCCGCCCGGCGTGTCGGCTCGCGACCGCGCTCTCACCATCGATGGCCTGCCTCTGATCAAGCCGCCGTGGGGACGCATCACGGCCATCGACCTGGCGACGGGCGAACACGTCTGGCAAGTCCCGCATGGCGAACCGCCCGACACCATCCGGAACCACCCCGCAGTCGCCGGAAGCGGTCTGGGCCGTCTCGGCTGGATCGGCCGCGTCGGCACGTTGATCACGCCGGCGCTGGTCGTTGCCGGCGACCCCGTGTCGTACACAACGGAGTTGGGGGAGGTGGGGGCGATGTTGCGCGCCTACGACAAGACGACCGGCGCGGAGGCAGGCGCCGTCTACATGCCGGCGGCAGTCAGCGGTTCCCCGATGACCTACCTGCACGAGGGGCGGCAGTACATCGTCACCGCCATCGGCAACGGCGGTCATGTGGGCGAGCTGATTGCCTACCGGTTGCCGGAATAGCACCCGCCGGGCGCATCGAGTCGCGTCGACCTGCGGCAAGGAAGCAAGGAGGCGAACGTGGCAACACGGGTCATCTGGATTCTGCCGGTTGTGCTGGCCGGAGGGCTGGTGGCGACGGCGCCGTCATCGGCGGCGGCGCAGACCGACAACGGCGAGTGGCGAAGCTACGGCGGCGATACGGCCAACACCCGGTACGCCCCGCTGGATCAGATCACGGCCGACAACTTCAACGAGCTGGAGGTCGCCTGGCGGGTGAGCACGGCCAACTTCGGGCCGGCCCCGGAGGTCAATTTCCAGTCTACGCCGCTCATGGCGAACGGCGTCCTCTACTCGACAGCGGGCCTCCGCCGGGCCGTGATCGCCATGGACCCGGGGACCGGAGAGTTGCTCTGGATGTACCGGCTGGACGAGGGCGAGCGGGCCGAAGTGGCCCCGCGGCGGCGGTCGGGGCGGGGCCTCGCCTACCGTGACAACGGGGGCGACGGGGAGATCTTCTACGTCACCCCCGGCTACCGGCTGATTGGTCTGAACGCACGCACCGGCGAACGGATCTCCAGCTTTGGCGAGGATGGCGTGGTCGACCTGATGTTGAACATGGACCAGGAGATCGACCCGCTTTCCGGCGAGATCGGCCTGCACGCCACGCCGCTGGTGGTCGGCGACACGATCGTCGTGGGGGCGGCCCATGTCCCGGGCGGCGCGCCGCGTTCGATGCGGAACACGAAGGGCTACATCCGCGGGTTCGATGCCGATACCGGAGCGCGGAAGTGGATTTTTCACACCATCCCCGGCGCCGACGAATTCGGCAACGACACCTGGCTGAACGACTCGTGGCGCTACACCGGCAACACCGGGGTCTGGGCGCAGATCAGCGCCGACCTGGAGCTCGGCATCGCCTATCTGCCGACCGAGATGCCGACCAACGACTACTACGGCGGGCACCGGCACGGGGACAACCTGTTCTCGGACAGCCTGGTCGCCGTCGATCTGGCAACCGGCGAGCGCCTGTGGCACTTCCAGTTCATTCACCACGACGTCTGGGACTGGGATCTGCCGTGCGCGCCGATCCTTGCCGACGTGGTGATTGATGGCGTTGAGCGCAAGATCGTGGCGCAACCGAGCAAGCAGTCCTGGCTGTACGTATTCGATCGGGTGACCGGCGAGCCGATCTGGCCGATCGAGGAGCGCGAGGTCGAGGCATCGGACGTACCCGGTGAGTTGCTCTCGCCGACGCAGCCATTCGTGACGAAGCCGTCGCCGTACGACCGCCAGGGGGTAGACCTCGACGACCTGGTCGACTTCACTCCGGAAATCCGCCGGCGCGCCGAGGAGATCGCGTCGCGCCACAAGATGGGGCCCCTATTCACTCCGCCGACCGTTTCCGAGGCGGACGGCGTCTACGGCACGCTGATGCTGCCGGCGCAGACCGGCGGCACCAACTGGCCGGGCGGCTCGTTCGACCCCGAGACGGGCATCATCTACCTCTACACGGTCACCCAAATGGTTTCGCTCGGGCTTGTCAACGACCCGGAGCGCTCCGATATGAACTTCATCCGGGGCCGGGGCGAGGGCATCTCGGCGGCCGACGCCTCGCTCACCGTTGAAGGCATCCCCCTCGTCAAGCCGCCCTGGGGCCGCATCACCGCCATCGACCTCAAGGTGGGCGAGATTCTGTGGCAGGTTCCTCACGGCGAGACACCGGACAACATTCGCAGCCACCGTCTCCTCCAGGGCGTCGATATCCCACGCACCGGACGCATCGGGCGGGTCGGCACGCTGAATACGAGGACGCTGGTGATAGCGGGGGAGGCGGGCACCTTCACGACGCCGTCCGGCGAGGTCGGAGCGATGCTCCGGGCCTACGACAAGATGTCGGGCGAAGAGGTGGGGGCTGTTTACATGCCGGCCGGCGTGACCGGGTCGCCGATGACCTACCTGTACGAGGGCCGGCAGTACATCGTCACGGCGATCGGCGGGAGCGGTTTCCCGGGCGAATTGATCGCTTACCGCCTGCCCGGGGAGTAGGCGCCTCGGAAGCGCGGACCCGTAGCTGCTTCACCGGCTCGAAGTGCCTCAGGTTGCGGGTGATCAGCGTCAGGTCGTGCTCGATCGCGGTCGCGGCGATCAGAGCGTCGGGAGTCGCAATTCCCGAAGCCGTCAGGGCTGCTCTTCGATCCGGTAGAGGTGGGCATCCGTGCGGATGAACAGCGCGCCGTCCGAGACCGCCATCGAAGCCAGGGTGAATCCGTCGAGCTGGTTCCGCGCCAACTCGCGGTACTCCGTTCCCGGTTCGACGACCACGGTAACGCCTTCCTCGTTCTGGAAGTAGATGCGTCCATCCACAAAGGTGGGCGAGGCGGAGTGGTTGCCGCCGATCCGCTCCTGCCAGTGAATCTCTCCGGTCAGTGCGTCGACGCAGGTCCCGATGCCGAAGTCGCTGACCACGTACAGCTCGTTGCCCACCAGAATCGGCGAGGGTGTGAGCGGCGCCCCGCGGCGCAGGCGCCAGGCGACATGGGAACGTGTGACGTCACCCGTGCCGTCCGCGCGCACGGCAAGCAGGGCCGGCGTCTGGAAACCGGTCGACAGGTAGACGAGCCCGTGGCCGAAGACCGGACGGGGGACATTCGAGAAACCGTTGGGGTAGTCGACGCTCCAGACCTCGACTCCCGTGCCAGGGTCGTGTCCTGTGGTGCGGAACGCGCTGACGTTGACGATCTGGTCGCGGCCTCCGACGCGTATGGCGATCGGGGTCGAATAGGCCTGCGACACGGGATCCGGCCGGATCGAGCGCCAGCGTTCCTCCCCCGTGCGAGCATCGACTGCGACAAGGTAGGCGGTGTCGTAGCCGTCGATGCTCACGATGAGCAGATCCTGATAGAGGATTGGCGATCCGCCGTTTCCGTGCTGCGAGATGTAGGGGAACTGCGTCCGCCAGATGACGTCGCCGGCAGTGCTCACCGCCGCCGTGCCCGTTGCGCCGAAATGGACATAGACGCGTTCGCCGTCCGGATCCAGGACCGGAGTGGGCGAGGCAAGGCTGTTCTTCGGATTGAGGGGGCTCACCTCGCTGCTGTCGAACACCTCCACATCGAGCGTGTTCGCGCCGGTCGCGACGTCGTAGGCGAGCAGCCGCAACGAACTGCCTGCATCCGCGTCGACGATGGCGGTCGTGATCCAGAGACGCCCGTCCGCAATCACCGGGGACGACCAGCCGAGTCCGGGAATCGGCGTCTTCCAGGCAACGTTCTTCGTCTCGCTCCATTCGAGGGGGACCGAGGCGTTGGAGGCGTGGCCCTGTCCCGTCGGGCCGCGAAACTCTGGCCAGTCGTTGGCGTGCACGATGGCGGCGGCGCCCGCGGCGCAGGCCACGATCGCGGCAGCCGCCACGGCCTTCGAGGCCAGCTTCCCGATGGTCGAAACGCCCGTGATCATCGCGTTAACCTTCGGTCGCATTGTATATGCCGTTCCGAACGGCCTGTGGCGCTTAGTTCCCCCCAGCCACGATGCCGCGCCACGTCGCGCAGCGAATTCGTGCCGGCATCGAAGCGGTCGCGGCGGATCCGTATGGAAGACACGCGAACGCGACCCGGCTGCAGGGGCGAGACGGCGGCTTTCGCCTGCGTGTAGGGGACGGGCGCGTCGTCTACGTCCTTGACGACGAGCGCAAGCGCCTTCTGGTGGCGAAGATCGATCGGCGAGCACGGGTGTACCGATGAATGACCGCAATGTGCAGATCATCGAGAAGGACGGTCGACCCGAGTACGCCGTCCTGCCGATAGACGACTATCACCGTATGGTTGCCTTGTTGGAGGATGCCCGGGATCGCGCGGCCATCGACCGCGTGCTGAGGGAAGACGAGGCCGGCGAGACGGTTCCCGGTGAAGTCGTGCACGCCATTCTGGACGGCGCGCGGCCGCTGCGGGCGTGGCGACGATATCGCGGGTTGACGTTGGATGGTCTCGCGGGGCGCGTGGGCGTTTCGAAGGGGTATCTGTCGCAGATCGAGAAGGGCCGCAAGTCCGGCACGCTCGATCTGATCCGCCGGCTGGCGGAGGTGCTGGACGTGACGCTGGACGACTTGGCGGGATGGAAGAACGAGCAGGCGGGGATCGGCGGTGTCGCGAGCGGGTCGGGCTGATCCGTCTGCCGCGGCGCCGGCGCCACCGGCAAGTTCGTCGCGGACGCCTAGCATTCGGCCGTCGCAATCGAGCACGGTCGCACGATGGTGTCGACCGACTCCGACTTCGACTGTCTTCCGGACTCCGGTGGCTCGGCATCCCTGCGACAGCCACACTCTCTCAAAGCTTG
This sequence comes from uncultured Vicinamibacteraceae bacterium, assembly GCA_964636705.1. GTDB lineage: Bacteria > Acidobacteriota > Vicinamibacteria > Vicinamibacterales > UBA8438 > VXRJ01. Next base: position 31,261 of record CAZWUJ010000033.1, on the reverse strand, counting down.
GATACCGACGCGGCGCGTCACCCGCTGGCGGAACGGACAGACGGCGAATGCGTTGGGCGGCAACGACGTTCCGGGAGACGGAGAAGAACTTCACGGGTCGCCGGCTACCAGCATCGGTGGAGGCTGGAGGCGCACCTTGATGAGGAGGATGTCCTGGCGGAGCTGCGGAAGGTGGGGTAGCGTGAAGGTCCCGTCGTCGCCGACCTTCCACTATCGGCGGGACACCCTCTGAGAAGACTCAGAGGCCTCGATGGGACCGAGAACCGGTTGTTGGGATTAACGGCGGTGCTCGCTACCGGCCATCAGACCCAGTCCGGCGGATTCCACCGTTCAATAGAGGGCATGTCCGGGACTGGGTAAGAGCTCCAGGTCAGGACATTCGCGATTCCAGGAACGGCAGGCTCATGTTCAACAGAGACGTCTACTATGCCCTTGATCCAAGCAGCAAGGCCGCTGTCAATCAGTGGATCGCTTGGGAGTTTAGCGTCCCATCCATCCCGAGTCTGGATGTGCTAGTGCGGTAGTCGTGATCCGGATCTAGAGTTCCTCTTGCCCGTGGCATCCATTACGTCCCGCCAGGAACCAAGCCCGTTGGTCGGTCATATAATCCGATGGCCAATGGCGGGACCTCGGGAGGGCGAAAATGCGTGACATGACGAACGCGGCGGTGCTTCGGCTGGCGTTGGTAGGCGCGTTCGCCGGCTTGGCGATTGCGACGATGGTCGTGGTCGGACAGGAACCGGAAACGCTGAGCATCACGGAAGTCAAGGACGGGCTGTACTACATCAACGGCGTGGGAGGGAACGTCGGCGTGCGGGTCACTTCCGAAGGCGTGATCCTGATTGACGACAAGTTCCCGCGGAATGTCGACGGGATCCGCGAACAGGTCGGGTCGGTGACGAACCAGCCGATCCGGTACGTCGTCAACACCCACCACCATGGCGATCACGCCGGTGGCAACCCCGGCTTCATAGAGGAAGCGGAGATTGTCGCGCACGAGAACGTCCGGGCGAACATGATCCGGGGCGGGCAGGACGCACCGCCACGCATCGTCTACACCGACCGGACCGGCATCCATCTGGGCGGCGCGGAGGTACAAGCGCACTACTTCGGTCGCGGCCACACGAACGGCGACTCGGTCGTCTACTTCCCAGACCTGCGGACGATCCATGGGGGCGACCTGCTCCATGGCACCGCCCCGTTCATCGACTACGCGAACGGTGGGAGCAGCAAGGAGTGGCTCGGCGTCATCGACGGCATGTTGTCGCTCGACTTCGACACCGCCATTCCGGGCCACGGCGGCGTGATGACGCGCGCCGACGTCCAGGCGTTCCGCGATCAGTTCGTCGCGGTGCGCGAACGGATGCGCACGCTGATCGAGGGGGGGCTGGAGAAGGAGGACGCGGAAGCGCGAATCGTGACGCCGGAGTTGAGCTGGACGCAGGCGGAGAACGGACTGTTCATGCGCCGCAGCATTCCCGGTTTCTACGATGAGATCGCGGCCGAGCAATAACGGAGTCTGATGCTGATGCCAAAGTGGAGTGCCCTCACGGTTCTTGCCGCCCTCGTTGTGTTCTGCGGAATGGGGCCGGCCCCCGCTACCGCACAGGATGTCGAGTGGCGGTCGTACGGTTCTGACGCCGCCGGCAGCAAGTATTCGCCGCTCGACCAAATCAACGCCGAGACAGTCGGCGACCTGGAGATCGTCTGGCGCCAGTCGGTGATCCCGGAGGCGATCCGACAGGAAGGCGGTATAAGTCCGCCGATCGCGTCGCAGAACACGCCGCTCATGGCGGAGGGCCGCCTGTACATCAGCACCGGCCTCGGAACCGTCGCCGCCCTCGACGCCACGACCGGCGAGCTGCTCTGGCACGACCTCCCGCCGGACCGGGACGGCGAGCCGTTCACGCGGGTCCGGCAGACGCGGGGAGTCGCCTACTGGGACGATCCGCAGAGCGACGACGCGCGAGTCCTGGCCGTGGTCGGTTCATACCTTGTTGCGCTGAACGCGAGTACCGGCGAGCGCTATCCCGACTTCGGCGACGGTGGGGAAGTCGACCTTCGAGAGGGGTTCCGCCGGCCCGTCGAGACTTTCGGCTGGGGATCGGCGCCGCTCGTCGTCGGCGATATCGTCGTCATCGGCTCCTTCATGACCGACGTCACGAACGCGTCGATGCCGGCGCTCAAGGAAATGCCGCCCGGTGACGTGCGCGGCTTCGACGTGCGGACCGGCCGCCAGGTGTGGATCTTCCACACCGTCCCGCAGGAAGGGGAGCCGGGCAACGAGACCTGGCTGACCGCGCTCAGCGAGGACAGGGCGTCGTGGGAGTACACCGGCAACACCAACATGTGGGCGTGGCCGAGCGCCGACGAGGAGCTGGGCTACGTCTATCTGCCGCTGTCGACACCCACCAATGACTACTACGGCGGGTACCGGCCGGGCGACAACCTGTTCGCCGAGAGCATCGTCTGCCTCGATGCGCGGACCGGGGAACTGGTCTGGTACTTCCAGGCCGTGCACCACGGCATCTGGGACTATGACTTTCCGGCCGCGCCGAACGTCGTCGACATCCGCCTGCCCGGCCGCGCCGAGCCGGTGCGGGCACTCGCGGCCGTGAGCAAGCAGGCTTTCACCTACGTATTCGACCGCGTGACCGGCGAGCCGATCTGGCCGATCGAGGAGCGGCCGGTCGCGGCGGGCAACGTCCCGGGGGAGTGGTACGCGGAGACGCAGCCCTTCCCCACAAGACCGCCGCCGTTCGATCAGCAGGGGACCACGGTCGACGACCTCATCGATTTCACGCCGGAGCTGCGCCGCGATGCGCTCGAGGTGTTCGAGCAGTACGTCACGGGCCCGCTGTTCACGCCGCCCTCCCTCGTCGATCCGGCGCCTGGAGGAACGAAGGGCACGCTCCAGATGCCGGGCGTTGTGGGCGGCGCCGACTGGGGAGGCGCGGCGGTCGATCCGGAGACCGGCATCCTTTATGTTCCTTCCGTTCACAGCGAGTCGGTGATCGGCATTGTCGAGTCCGAGCATCCCCGCTCCGACATGCGGCTGGTGGTGGAGACGCTGGCCACGTTGCAGGGACCGAACGAGCTGCCCCTTTTCAAGCCGCCGTACGGCCGGCTCGTCGCCATCGACCTGAATCGGGGCGAGATCCTCTGGTCGGTCGCGAACGGCGACGGCCCGCGTGACCATCCGGCGCTGCGCGACCTCGATTTGCCGAAGCTGGGCCAGCCGGGCCGGGTATCGCCACTCGTCACCAGGTCGCTTCTCTTCCTGGGCGAGGGAGGGAACGCCGGCGTCGTCGTGCTGAACAATCTGTACGGCGGAGCGGGCGGGAAGATGTTCCGCGCCTACGACAAGGCGACGGGCGAGGTGGTCTGGGAAAAGGAGCTCTCCGGCGGCACTACCGCCGCGCCGATGACCTACATGGTGGACGGCCGGCAGTACATAGTTGTCACACTCGGCTGGGAGGACACGCCGTCGGAATACGTTGCCCTCGCGCTGCCGAACTGATACTTGGGCCAGGAGCCGGGCTAGTCGCCGGGAAAACCGGTTGGCCCGCGCGACCCCGAGGGAGTCGGATCGATAGGGGGCGACGGCTCATGACCTGCCAGCCGCTCCGACAGTGACGGCTCGACGGCAACACGACTCTGGCCCGGCGGCGTCTCGATCAACTCACCGCTCGCCCCTACAACCGCGTCTACGAACTGCGATCCGCCGTCTTCATAGCCCCGGCTGAGCAGCTCATTGAGCGCCACGCGCCGGTCGGAGCGCTCGTCGTAGCAGCCATCGAAGTCGAACGGCCCAATCGGATTGTGTGACGGCCGCACCTCGAAGACCGCGGAGAACTGACTGCGGCGGCTCGCGATGGCGTCCTGCAGCGCGGCGGTCTCGAGACCGACCAGATACTGCCCGGCGCGACCCCGGATGTCGCGGCGATCGGCATCGATCGCGTGCGGTCCGGCGGCAGACGGGACAGCCGAAACGACGATCACCTGAGCCGCACCCGCACGCGCAACGTCGTCGAGCAGGCGACCGATCCCTTCGAACCGGTCACAGAGCCGGTGTGTCTCGCCGCGCCAGGCGCTCTCCGCCGCGAAGGCCACAAGGTGAGGGTCGGTGACGACGGGAATGCTCAGCGCACCCACCAGCGCATCCATCAGATGGCGGCCTGCCTCGTCGCGGGCGTCAACCGCCTCGAGCGGACGCTCGCCGTCATCCGGCCCGCCCTGGAAGAACGCGGCGCGATGCGGTTCGGCCAGCAGACCGACAGCGACATCTCGCCGCGCGTCCACGTCATGCACCAGAAGGAGCAGTTCGCGGAAACCGGGCTGGCCCAGGTTGTCGGCCAGCAGCTCCGCGTAGCGCTTGCCCAGGTCGTCCCGCCCGGGCGGCGCTGCCGAGGCAGCTCCCCGCATCAGATCCCATAGCCCGCGGATGAACCAGTCGGCCGGTCCCTGCCGGTCCAGCGGGGTGCCGATGAGGCGCCACCACAGACCACCGCGCGCGCGCCGACGGCGATGCGACCGGGTCTTGGTCTGGAATGCGTCTATCAGGAGAAACACGAGAAGCGTCGCGACAGCCGCAACTACCAGTCGCGGGATGTAACCGGACAGTCCGTTCGGATCGAACTGGGCGGCAAGCAGCTGGGCGTACGCTTCTGCCACGCTGGTACCCGCCTCGACGCCCAGCAGCGCGAGGAAGTAGCTCGCGGGATAGACGAGAGCAGCCCCCACCAACGCCAGGAGCGGGAGCGCCAGGGCTGCGAATATGGCGACGAGCATCCATGAGGCTATGCGGAGCGACCGGCGCCACCGATAGAGCTTTCGGACGCCGGCGCCGCGCCAGTGGCCGCGTTCCCCCCAGAGGCGCGAGCCGCCGTCCACGGCCCCGAACAACGCCCCGACCGCACCAATGCCACGCCCGGCAATCAGGTCAATCTTCACTCCCGCCTCCGAGAGGGCGCGGAGTACGCCGGCGTGGTACGCACCGGCGGTGCCCGTACCGGTCAATACGAGAGCCGTTCGCAGTTGAGGGATGTAGCGGTGCGACGGCTCGGCAACTGGCACGGCCAGGGACTATGCCTCGTGGATGGTCGTGAGCCTGATCAGTTCGAACTCGCGGACGCCGGCCGGCGTGGTCACCCGAACCTCGTCACCTTCCTCCCGGCCGACGATCGCGCGGCCGATGGGTGATGCGGTGGAAACCCACCCCTTTGAGGGATCGGCATCCTCCGGCATTACCAGCTCGTAGCTGACCGTCTCGCCATCACCGCCGAGGAGCTCTACCCGAGAGCCCAAGCCGGCACGGTCGCGTGGCAGGTTGTCGAGATTCATGAGCGACAGCTCCGATACACGCGCCCGCAGCATGCTAATGCGGACTTCCACCAGGCGCTGCCGTTCCTTGGCGGCATGGTATTCCGCGTTCTCACGCAGGTCTCCCAACTCCCGCGCGCGCTTGATCTCCTTGGGAAGATCGCGCTTCAACTCGCGGTCGAGGGTAGCGATTTCGTCTTCGAAACGTTTGAGCAGCCGTGCCTTCATGCGGGCGATACGAAACGGTACCGGAGGCGATTGACAGCCTAGCATAGTTTCCGGAGGGGTTTGCTAGACTGACCGCGCCCGCCGTGGAGACGATCAACAGCCGGCAGAACTCCCTCGTCACCCGTTTTCGGGAGACGACACGTGCCCGCCGGAGCGCGCGGACCCACCTGCTGCTCGACGGCGTCCGCCTGGTGGCCGACGCGCTCCGCTCGATGGCCGAGATCGAAACCGTGGTCGTCGCCCGGGAGGCGCTCGAGGAGCCGGAGCCTGGGGTAACCGCGCTGGTGCAGGCCTGCTTGACCTCCAAGGTCGCCGTCGCGGCCGGGAGCGGACGGGTGATGTCCGCGATCAGCCGGTCCGCCTCTCCGTCGCGCGCGGTTGCCCTGGCAAGGCACCGCCCTGTCACGGTGGACGAGTTGTTACGGCGCGCCGTGTCGTCGGACGGGTGCGTGCTGGCGCCCGCGAGCGTGCAGGATCCCGGTAATCTGGGCGCGATCGTCCGTGCGGCGGATGCGGCGGGAGCGAGCGGCGTCGTCGTATCGGAAGAGAGTGCGGATCCGTTCGGCGACAAGGCGCTGCGCGGTGCCATGGGCAGCACGTTCCGGATTCCCGTGGCGGACGCCGGGCCGACCCACGACCTCGCGGCGCGTGCGATCGCCGCGGGCTGCCGCGTCATGGCGGCGTCGCCACGCGGCGGCGAGTCTCTCTACACCGTAGATCTCCGGCGAGCCACTGTCGTGATTGTCGGCGGCGAGGGGCGTGGGATCGATCCGGCGGTCGCGGACGGCGCCGATCGAGTCCTCTCCATTCCGATGGCGGACGGCGTCGACTCTCTCAATGTGGCAGTTGCCGCGGCCCTCATCGCCTACGAGGCGCGCCGCCAGCGAACCGCGGGAGAGCTGCCGGAACTGTCCCGAGTGGGCATCCGATGACGCCGGCCGGACTGTTCGACCTGGACGAGCCGGACGGCCGTGCCGTCGCGGCGCCTCTGGCGGAGCGGATGCGGCCACGGACGTTCGACGAAATCGAGGGCCAGACGGAACTGCTCGCGCCCGGGCAGCCGCTGCGCGAGGCGATCGACCAGGACGCTCTGCAGTCGATCATCCTCTGGGGGCCGCCCGGTACCGGCAAGACGACGATTGCACGCCTGATTGCCGGCGCCACCGAGGCGCACTTCATTGCCTTCAGCGCCGTCCTTTCCGGCATCAAGGACATCAAGGGGGTGATGGCGGAGGCGGAGGATGCCCGCCGCCGCCTCGGGCGCCGGACGATCCTGTTCGTCGACGAGATCCACCGCTTCAACAAGGCACAACAGGATGCCTTCCTGCCGCGCGTCGAGGCGGGGGACATCACGCTGATCGGCGCGACGACCGAGAATCCTTCGTTCGAGGTGAACGCGGCTCTGCTGTCGCGGTCCAGGGTGTTCGTTCTGAAGCCGCTGGCGCCGGGCGCAACGGCATCCATCCTTCGGCGCGCCCTCGACGACCCGGAGCGGGGACTCGGGGCGATGGGCATCGCGGCGGACGAGGAGACTCTGGCCGCCATCGCCCGGCACGCCAACGGCGACGCACGCGTCGGATTGAACCTGCTGGAGCTCGCGGCAACGCTCGCGGCGGGTCCGGACGGCAGCAGGGAGATCGATGGTGCGCTGCTTGCCCGGGCGCTGCAGAAGCGCTCGCTCCTCTATGACAAGTCGGGCGAGGAGCACTTCAACCTGATCTCGGCGCTTCACAAGTCGCTCCGGAACAGCGACCCGGATGCCGGTGTCTACTGGCTCGCGCGCATGCTCGAGGCGGGCGAGGATCCCCTCTTCATCGCGCGGCGCCTCATCCGCTTTGCATCGGAAGATGTGGGCAACGCCGACCCTGCCGCACTGACCGTAGCGGTCGCGGCCAAGGACGCCGTCCACTTCATCGGCATGCCGGAGGGAAACACCGCGCTCGCCCAGGCAGTCACGTACCTCGCGACCGCACCGAAGAGCAATGCCGTGTACGCCGCCTACCGTCAGGCTGCGGCGGACGCGCACAAGGACGTCGCGGAGCCGGTGCCGCTCCACCTCCGGAACGCGCCGACCCGACTGATGCGGGAGCTCGACTATGGCAAGGGCTACCGGTACGCGCACGACGATCCGGACGCCGTGACCGGCATGGACTGCCTGCCTCCGGCCCTGGCCGGACGCCGCTACTACCGACCCGCGACCCGGGGCTTCGAGAAGGAAATCGCCCGGCGCCTCGACGGCTGGATCCGGCTGAAGGCGGAAAAGCACCGTCCGGACGGACAGGGCGAATCGTAGCTGATGCCCGGCTTCCTGTACTACGTGGGCCGCGGCCTTCAGCTACTGGGCATGTGGCTGCAGCTCGTCTCCATCGTCACCGCCGGACCGCTCGGGCCCAGCCCCAGAATCTTCGGCGCGGGCGTCGTCGTCTTCGTTCTCGGCTGGCTGCTGGTGCGCCGGCCTCCAGGCCGGCATCCTTGACTCTAGAACGGCAACTGTCGTCCCGCGTCGGCCAGACGCCGCCCGCGTTCACGCGCGTCCGGCATGACCCGCGTCAGTCGCTTCCAGAAGGCGTCGGAGTGTTGCCCGGCAGCCAGGTGGGCGAGCTCGTGGGCAACGGTGTAGTCGAACAACACCGGCTCCAGCATCACGTTGCGCCAGTCGAGACAGAGCGTGCCGTCCCGGTCGCAACTCCCCCAGCGCCCCCGCTGATCCCGGATGAGCGCTCGCGGCTTCGTCGGAACATCGAACCGGGGATACAACCGTTCGATGCTGTCGTTCAGCCGCCGCTCCGCCTCGCGCCGGTACCAGGCGACGAAGGCATGCCGTATCCGTTCGGCCCGGTCGGCAGGCGGCCGGCCGGGCGGCATGACAACGCGAAAACAGTTCGCCTCGAAGTGGACCTGGGGCGTTCGGACGGTCCGGTCGGTCGCAATCACAAGGGGAATGGAGCGACCGAGGAATGGCAGCGTGTCACCCGCAACGAACCGCGTCGGGAATGGAAGTAGCTGCTGCGTCATGGCGACCGGGCCGGGTTCCCCACCGTCGTTCGTTGTATCGGCAGAACGTCGTCCGCACTCCACGGCGCAGACTCCTGGCCCGACCATCGTCGCCTGCGGCTCCGCTGGCCGCCCAGCCACGCCTGTCCGGGAGTCTGCACCCTTTCACGGCGCAGACTCCTGGCCTTCCTTCGCCCTGGGCGTACTCCGGCTCGAAGACATCCGGCGCTCCCCGCCGCCGCGACGCGGCTTGGACAGGAACTCCCTGGCAAGGCCACCGAGCCGTCCGGCGATCGCGTCGTCGCCCGCCGCGCCGAACGCGGCCTCGAACGCCGCGAGCGGCATCACCGCCTTCGCCATCGAGCGGTGGCCGCCGGCGCTTCCGATCGAGTTGAAGAGCTGGGTAACGAATCTGCCGGCATTCCGCGAGTACCCCAGGTTGCGTACCGACACGATCAGGTTGCCGTTCAGCACGCCGGAGACGATGGACCACTGCACCTCATCGATCTGCAGCAGATAGTCGGCCACGAACGGCACGAGGTCCTCCCGTGGCAACTCGCCCAGATGGGCGGCGAAGACCTGATCGTGCACTTCGCCCGCCTGCGCCGCGCGTGCGACGTATCGCAGCCGCTCGAGGGTGATGGCGCCTTCCATCTTCCGAACCAGCGCGGTGTCGGCGAGCGGGTAGAGGTGCGTGAACGCCTCCAGGTCTCTCTTGTTGGTCTGTCGCGACAGAAAGAGCGTGTCCGACTTGATTGCATAGAGCATCGCCGTGGCGATCCGTTCGGAGATGTTTACGTCTACCGCCCGCAGGTGCTCGGTCAGAATCGTGGCTGTCGAGCCGTAGTCAGGCCGGATGTCCCGGAACCGGGCCTTGTAGCCGGGCCGCTCGGGATGGTGGTCCACCACCAGGTCGACATCGTTCAGGAGGCCGCCGAAGTAGCTCGGTTGCACGTCGACCGTCACGATGCGGTCGTAGGCTCCGAGTGACTCCACCGACAGTGGCTCTACTTCGATGTCCAGCAACTCCGCCATCCGGAGGTTCTCGGGGCGTGTAACACCGTGAAAGGCGCCGAGGATGGCGGTGGCCTTGTTGCGGTGGAGCAGCGCACGCATGGCGAGGCCGCTCGCCAGGGCGTCCGGATCCGGATCGTGATGCAGGAGAATCAGGACCCGGCCGGCGTCGTCGAAATGGTCCTGATACTGCTCGACGAGCGACCTGAGGGATGGCTCGGCTCTCTCCGCAAGCTCCGCCTTCGCCTCCATCATGACGACAGGCCATTATAAGTGTTGTCGATGCGCGCAGGTTTCCGCGCACCACGCGGAACCGGCAACGCTGCGGTATCATCAGCGGGCGATGACCCGAGTCCGCGGAGGCGCCCGACCGGGTTTCCCTGCCGCTGTCGGCTGTGCGGCCGCCTTCACGATTGCGTTCGCCGCCGCGGAGGCGGCAGCGCAGCGCCCCACCTTCACCAGCGGAATCGACCTGGTTCATGTCGGCGTGACCATTGTCGATGACGACGGCAACCTCGTGACCGACCTCGCCATGGACGATTTCGAAGTGCTGGAGGATGGCGAGCCGCAGGAGATCCGCTACTTTTCCGTCGGGGTGGAGAGCGACGCCGATCTGATTCCGCTCCATCTCGGTCTGCTGTTCGACATGAGCGAGAGCATGGGACGGAGCGAGCGGTTCCAGAAGACCGCCGCGATTCGCTTCCTCAATACGCTCACGTATGCCGAGGACATGACGGTGGTCGACTTCGACACCGAGGTGCGGGTGGGCCGGTACGGCCAGGACGACTTCGGCCGGCTGATCGAACGGATACGGAGCCGGCGTCCCGGAGGTATGACCGCGCTCTACGACGCGCTCGGCGTCTACCTCGACGGAGCGTTCGAGCAGGATGGCCGGAAGATCCTGGTGCTCTATACGGACGGGGAGGATACCCGGAGCCGGTTGTCGGCCAGTGAAGCCCGCGACCTGTTGCGCGCGTCGGATGTCACCGTCTATGCGGTCGGATTCCAGGAGTCGCTCAGATCGCGGCAGCGAATGCGCCAGCGGATGCTGCTGAACCAGTTGACGGAGATTACCGGCGGCTTTGCGTACTTCCCGAACAGCGCCGACGATCTTGACGAGATATACGGCCGGATTGCCGACGAGCTCCAGGGGCGCTACTCGCTCGGTTTCGTTTCGACGAACGGCCGCCGCGACGGTACCTGGCGCGAACTGGAGGTGCGGCTGCGGGACCCCGGGGAACGCCACGACCCGCGGGATGTGCGGATCCGGGTGCGCGAGGGCTACTTCGCCCCATGGAGCGAGCTGGAGGCCGAAGGGGAGGCCGTGCCGGATCGGGACGACGGGCGCTGACCGCTCGGATGCCTTCCACGTACGATCGCTTCAACCTGGTCACCGACTTTGAGCTCCGTGGCGATCAGGAGCAGGCCATTGCCGAACTGACCGAGGGCCTCGTCCGGGGAGATCGGCACCAGGTCCTGCTTGGTGTCACCGGTTCCGGCAAGACCTTCACCATGGCGCATGTGGTCGTGGCGGTGAACCGTCCGACTCTCGTGATGGTCCACAACAAGACACTGGCCGCGCAGTTGTACCAGGAGTTCAGACGCTTCTTTCCCGACAACGCGGTCGAGTACTTCGTCAGCTACTACGACTACTACCAGCCGGAGGCGTACGTGCCGGCGACCGGGACCTACATCGAGAAGGAAGCAACCATCAACGACGAGATTGATCGGATGCGGCTATCGGCCACACGGTCGCTCTTCGAACGGCGCGACGTGCTCATCGTGGCGAGCGTGTCGTGCATCTACGGTCTCGGTTCTCCCGAGGCGTACTACGGCATGCTGCTGCCGCTGGAACGAGGCCAGACCGTCGACCGCGACGCGATCCTGCGAAAGCTGGTAGAGATTCAGTACGAGCGAAACGACCACGAGTTCGGCCGGGGTGTCTTCCGGGTCCGGGGCGACATCATCGAGGTATTCCCGTCGTACGACGACCAGGCGATCCGGATCGAGCTGTTCGGAGACGAGGTGGACGAGCTGGTCAGCTTCGATCCGCTGACCGGCCGCGCGCAGCAGCGCCACGACCGTATCGCCGTCTACCCGAAGTCGCACTTCGTCATGCCGCGCGAACATACGCTGGATGCGATCGACGGGATCAAGGCGGAGTTGGCCGAGCACCGCGCCTGGCTGGAGCGGCAGGGGAAGCTGGGGGAGGCACAGCGGCTGCACGAGCGGACGATGTTCGATCTGGAGATGATGCGGGAGATCGGTTACTGCCACGGGATCGAGAACTACTCCCGTCACCTGTCGGGCCGTGCGGCGGGCCAGCCGCCGCCCACGCTGCTCGACTACCTGCCGGACGACGCGCTGACGATCATCGACGAAAGCCACCAGACGGTCCCCCAGGTGCGTGGCATGTACCACGGCGACCGCGCGCGGAAGGAGACGCTCGTCCAGTACGGTTTCCGCCTGCCGTCGGCGATCGACAACCGCCCACTCAGTTTCGACGAGTGGAAGGCTCGGGTCGGCCAGGTCGTCTTCGTCTCCGCGACGCCGGGACCCTATGAGTTGGAGAAGAGCGGCGGCGTCGTGGTGGAGCAAATCATCCGCCCCACCGGCCTGGTCGATCCGGCGGTCGACGTTCGGCCGGTCAGGGGCCAGGTAGACGATCTTCTGCACGAGATCCGGGAGCGCTCCGCGCGCCGCGAACGCGTGCTGGTGACGACTCTGACGAAGCGGATGGCGGAGGATCTCACGCAGTTCTACCAGGAGTTGGGAGTGCGGGTCCGCTACCTCCATTCCGACATCGACACGCTGGAACGGGTGGAGATTCTGCGCGACCTGCGGCGGGGCGCATTCGACGTGCTGGTCGGCATCAACCTGCTGCGCGAGGGGCTCGACCTGCCGGAGGTGTCGCTGGTGGCGATTCTCGATGCCGACAAGGAGGGTTTCCTCCGTTCCGCGGGTTCTCTCATACAGACCGCGGGCCGCGCCGCGCGGAATGTCAACGGCCGGGTGATCATGTACGCCGATGCGGTGACGGATTCCATGCGGGAGGCGCTCGGCGAAATGGCGCGCCGCCGCGAGCGGCAGGAGGAATACAACCAGACGCACGGGATCACGCCTGCATCGATCAGCAAGGAGATCGAAGGTGTTCTGTCGAGCATCTACGAACGTGATTACCTTCCGGCGCCGTCGATCGACGTTCCCACCGAAACCTTCGCGTCGAAGGCCGATCTCGATCGGCGAATCGCTGAGCTGGAGTCGGAAATGCGGGCCGCCGCCGCCGATTTGGAGTTCGAGCGGGCGGCCGAGCTGCGGGACCGGGCGCGCAGGCTCCGGCGGCTCGACTTGGGTGTTGTTGGCGCCTGAGGCGGCGGCTCGGGGAAATGTGAGAAAATGAAACGAGTTCGGGTTAGAAACAGGAGGAACAAGGGAATGGCGAGAGATTCGGACGGTAACGCCGCGCTGGTCCTCGTGGCCTTCGTGATGGGGGCGGTGACCGGCGCCGCGGTCGCACTGTTGTGCGCTCCCGCAACCGGCGAGGAGACACGGCGGATGCTCAACGAGCGGGCGCGGGAGGGACGTGACCTTGCGGTGGGCGCCGCGCAGAGGGGTCGCAGCATGGCGGTCGATGCGGCGCAGCGCGGCCGCGACTTCGTTCGTGAACAGCGGGAGCAACTGACTGAAGCCATAGATCGGGGCAAGGCAGCCTACTCCCGGGTCACGGGTGAGGCGGAAGTCGACGAAGAGCAGGGCTGACGCATGCCGACAGACCCGCAGTCGCTGCAGTTGACGCTGTTGGCGGTGATCGCCGGCGCAGTTGCCGTCATGGCGGTGGTGCAGATCGCATTGCTGATCGCCGGCATCCGGCTCGCCCGGCAGGTGCGCGGTCTGGCGGAAACCGTCGAGAATGACATCCGCCCGGCACTGGGGAAGTTCGAGCAGGTGAGCGGAGAAGCCGCCCGGGTGGCGACTGCGGCGGCCGATCTGGCGGAGCAGGCAAGGGCCTTCCTGGAATGGGTCGGTGGCCGTGCGGACGGCCTCTTCTCGGCTGCGCGCCTCGTTCTCGGGGGACGGGGCATGGCGGCCGTGGCGGGCGTTCGCGCCGCGGTCGAGTCGTTTGCCGGCAGAAACGGACCCGCATCGCCGGGTGTCAGGGGCAGCGAGACCCGTCCGGCGTCCGATGCTGCTCCAAGGCGCTGATCTTGCGTAACGGCGTTGACGATAGGCCCCGGCGGTGGTAGAAACGCTTTGTTGAGAGCACATGTCTTGGGGGGGAGAGTCGCCATGACTATCCAAGAAGGATTCCGGAGCGTGTTGGTGGTGCTGGCTGCAGCGGCGGTCGTGTTGAGCGGCTCGGTGGCGCTGGCTCAGGAGTCGGGGGGGCTGGCAGCCGAGCTCTCCGAGGCATTGAGCGCAGCAGGTCTCGATGCCATCGCGGCGCAGGACACGGAAGGGGATGACCGGTTCGTTGCCGCTCTGGCGTTCCCGGGGCAGCTACTGGTCGTGTCGGCCCGCTACGAAGTTCCGATGTACGTGCGGCAGAAGATCGAGAGCGCGCAATACCGCGAGGTGTACATCGATCTGAACGCGGCGTCGATAGCGGAAACGAAGATCCTGATCACCGATGTCGGCGCCGACGGGCTCACCGAGTCCGACATGGTCGACACCGGTTCCGGGCCGGCGCCGTTCGACGGGGATGCGGACGCCGACGCCCAGTACGCGCGGATGCTGCGCGCCTTGATCGCACAGGCGCGGTAGTCGTTTCCCCAGGTCGGGCGCTTGGCTCAGCGGTAGAGCATCGCCTTCACACGGCGGGGGTCAGTGGTTCGAATCCACTAGCGCCCACCATTACCCGGCCCTGAAGCCCGCGGGCGCGAGCGCTTGGCGCGCCGTCAACCCAGAAGCGGCGATTCGTGCACCCGGCGCTCGGCCGGGCCGTCGTAAACATGCTTCGACGGGTCGATCATCCGCATCGCTTCCTGGCGTCGAGTCTCCTCGATGGCGTGGGCTACGAGGCCCGGGACCCGGGCGATGGTGAAGAGCATCGTGGCCGTTTCCGCATCAAGGCCCAGATCGCCCGCGATCGCGGCGATCGCGCCGTCGACGTTAAGGGATGCCGCGGGCAGCCCCGCAGCCGACCGCCGTTCAATCAACTCCTGCTCAACCGCCCGGGCCAGTTGGGTGCGACCACCTTCGAGCTCCAGCTCGAAAGCCAATTGCATCAGTCGTGCCGCACGGGGGTCGCGCCTGTGGTGGCGGTGACCGAAACCAGGCGGTGTCTGCCCCGTCGCTCCCAGTTGATCGAGGAGGCGACGTGCTGCGTCGTCGTGCGACACCCAGTCCCCTACGAGCGCCAGGCCGTCGTTCAAAAAGCGCATGCAGCTTTCTATGCTTCCGCCACCCCCGAGCCGCGAGCCGAGAGAGAGAAGCCCCGCCGCGGCGGCCGCACGGAGCGGAGCTCCGGTGGCGGCGACGTTCCGCGCCGCAATGGTGGCGGGCGGCGTTGCGCCGTGGTCGATTGAGGAGATGAACAAGGCGTCCATCAGCCGGCTAACCGTGCGATCGGGCAGTTCTCCAGTCAGGAGCACGTAGATCGCGTCGCTGAACGACACCCGTCCCATCAGCTCGTCCAATCGATAGCCGCGCACGAGCACCTTGTCGGGTTCCACCTGCGTGATTGCCGTGGGCCAGCGATCGGAGGACTCGGCACGCGTCGTGGGTGATGAGGGGCTGCTCATGGTTCGCCTCGCTTCCTGCCGTTCGGACTACGGGCTATGATGGTTTGCGGACAACTGGATGGAAAGGCTCAGGGTGCAGCGGCAGAGTACACCATCGCCCGTTACCCATCTCGTCGCGCGGCCCCTCATTGCGCTGGTCGCGATGGCCGTCTGGCTGGCGATGGTCGGGGTCGCGGCGCCGGCGGCGGCGCAGTTGCGGGCGGCGGAGGGCGATCACCCCGACGTTCGTCTTTTCTTCCGCGCACTCGATCAGGACAGTGACGCGGCCGAAGCTGCGCTCGACCTGATTGCCGAGCAGTGGCGTGACGGCTACGCCGGCATGCTTTGGGACCTCGTGCGGTTCTATCCGCCGCCCCGCAGTAGGGCGCCGGTGTTTTCGACCGATGCAACAGATCCGAACAGTCCGGCGCGGGCGTTGGAGCCGATGCCGCTCGAGTCGCCGGGAACACAGATCTGGCGCCGGTTGATGAGTTTCCTGGAGGACCAGACGGACCAGCGGTTCCGCAACGACCTGCAGCGCGCGCACCAGTGGATTTGGGCCCAGCCGTACGATCCGCACCCCGACTACGCCTTCCTGAAGCGGATCTGGTACAGCGAGATCGATCCCGCGTTCGCCGATTTCTTTCCTGACGGCGTGGAGACCTTGATTCGTTTCGACGAGATCGACTGGGGAGGTGTCCCGGTCAACGGGATCCCGCCGCTCGATTACCCCGAGCATGTCGCGGCGGACGCCGCCGCCGCCGAGTATCTGGACGACGACCACATCGTCTTCGGGATCGCAGCCGGTAACGAGACGCGGGCCTACCCGAAGCGAATTCTGGCGTGGCACGAGATGGCGCTGGACCGGATTGGCGGCGTCGAGCTGACCATCGTCTATTGCACGTTGTGCGGCACGGTGATTCCCTACGAGAGCGTCGTCGATGGCCGCCACATCAAGTTCGGCACGAGCGGACTGCTGTACCGATCGAACAAGCTGATGTTCGACCACGGCACCCGGAGCCTCTGGAACACGTTCGAGGGGGTGCCGGTCGTGGGCGCGCTGGTCGGTAGCGGGAGCAGGCTTGCGCACCGCGCGGTCGTCACTACGACGTGGGGGGAGTGGCGGCAGATGCACCCGGAGACCACCGTACTGACGCTCGACACGGGCCACGAGCGGGACTACGGCGAAGGGGTCGCCTACCGCGACTACTTCTCGCACGACGCGCTGATGTTCGACGTTCCGGAGCTGGACGATCATCCGGACGGCGAGCTGGACAACAAGGACGAAGTGCTGACGATGCTGCTCGAGGATGCGGCGGGGGAGCGCCTGCCGCTCGCGATAAGCGCGGATTTTCTGGAGGACAACCGCCTGCATCTGGAACAGCATGCTGGGCGGCGGCTGCTCGTCGTGACGAGCGGGGAGGGAGCGAACCGGGTCTATGATCCGGGAGCCATCAACTTTGTCCGGCTGGACGGCGATCTGGTGGTCGTGGACGCGGGCGGCGGTCGCTGGCAGGTGACCGAAGACGCTCTGGTTGACGTGGCCGATGCTTCCCGGCGCGCCCCGCGGGTGCCGGCGCAAAGGGCGTTCTGGTTCGGCTGGCGTGCACAGTTTCCGGAAACGCGCCTGGTGCGAGACTAGCGGTCTGCGCCGTGGAACGGTGCAGGCTGCTAGATAGGCCTGGCTGGGCGGCCATCGGAGCCGCAGGCGACGATGCTCGGGCCAGGCTAGCCGAGTCGGGCGTGAATGCGCTACTCTAGGGGCCTGCGCAGTGGAGCGGCGCACGCAACCGAGACTTCGAGGAGCAGGCAAAATGAAGCTACTTTGGACCCTGACCCTGGCTCTGACGGTCCTCGCCTTCGGCACAACCGGTGCCCAGGCGCAGGGACTGCAGGTGGGTGACGACGCGCCCGCGTTCGACCTGCCGGGGAGCGACGGGAACACGCACAGCCTTGGGCAGTACGCCGGCCGAACGGTGGTGCTCGCGTGGTTCCCGAAGGCCTTTACCGGTGGTTGAACGGCCGAATGCAAGTCGCTGCGTGAGTCCAGCGACCAACTTCAGCAGTTCGATCTCGCCTACTTCATGGTCAGCGTTGACGATCCGCAGACGAACAAGGAGTTCGCGGAATCGCTCGGCGCCGATTTCCCCATCCTCAGCGACCCCGGCAAGGGTGTAGCCCAAGCCTATGGTGTCGTGACCGCCGAGCGGGAGCTGCCGTTTCGGTGGACCTACATCATTGGTCCGGACGGCAAGATCCTCGCGATCGACACGGAAGTGACGCCGACCACGGCCGGCGAGGATCTCGTCGCGGACCTGACGCGGCTGGATGTTCCGCGTCAATAGCGGACCGGCCGCGGGCCAGCCAGAAGCGCGTGACGGCCCGGCGGGCATCGTTCGTCGGCCCGTCACGACACCAGCAGCGGCGTGCGCGTGCTGGTGTCAGTCGGCCGACCGAGAGGGCGAGTTCGACGACGCTTCCGAGGACTGCGTCTTCTCGTCGATCCGGACCTCTTCCTTGAAGCCGCGAATCGCTTGACCGAGCCCCTTGCCGAGGCCTGAGAGCCGGTTCGCACCGAAGATGAGGATCACGATGGCGAGAATGATGATCAGTTCCATCGGACCGACCGGCCCAATCAGCGCGAGCATCAGTCCAGAGTGCATGTTCTGACCTCTCTTCCGGGGCGTTGGTGCCCCGGATCACGACCCGCCGCGCGAGCAGATCAACCCCAGAATATCACGTCCGGCATCAGCCGAAGATGACTAGCGAGACCAGCTCCTCGAACAGCGACGTTCAGGCGACCGCGATGGCGCAGGCGCGCTTCGACGCGGCCCGCCGGCGGGTGGGCCTCATTCTCGGTCCCGCACTCTTCCTGCTGCTGCTCATCGTGCCGATGGACGCGCTGACGCCGGAGGGACAGCGGCTGGCCGCGGTCACGGCGCTGGTTATCGTGTTCTGGACCACCGAAGCGCTGCCGCTCGCCGTGACCGCCCTGTTGGGTCCGGCGCTGGCGGTGATGCTGCGCGTGGCGCCGGTGGGCCAGGTGCTGGCGCCCTTCGCCCATCCGCTCATCTTCCTCTTCATCGGCAGCTTCATCCTGGCCCAGGCGCTCTTCGTCCACCGCGTCAACGAGCGAATCGCCTACGCGGTGCTATCGCTTCGCGTGATCGGCGCGCGGCCGACGCGCATCCTGATCGCCTACGGCGCGCTCGCCGCGTTCCTGTCGGCCTGGATGAGCAACACGGCGACCACCGCGATGCTCGTGCCGATCGGCGTCTCGCTCGTCGTCTTCATGGAGTCGACCGGCGACCTGCCCAAGCGGTACGCGACGGCGTTGATGCTGATGACCGCTTACGGCTGTTCGATCGGCGGGATGGCGACGCCGGTGGGGACGCCGCCCAACATCATCGCGATTGCCGCGATTCAGGAACAACTGGGAATCCGAATCTCCTTCGTCGAATGGATGCTCTTCGCCGTGCCGATAACGGTGGTCTTCATGGCCATCGTTTTCGTCTACCTCAATTGGGCGGGTCGGACCGGCATCCGGGAGATCCCGGGCGCCGAGAAGATCATTGCCGAGCGCCGGGCGGCCCTCGGGCCGTGGAAACGCGGCGAGCGGAACGCCATCATGGCCTTCGGGGTGACGGTCTCGCTGTGGGTCGGTCCGGGTCTGCTGCCGCTCCTGCTGGGTCGCGAGCATCCGGTTTCCGTCGCCGTGCTCGCCAGCATGCCGGAGGCCGTCGCCGCTTTGACCGGCGCCATTCTGCTGTTTGTTCTGCCGATCAGCCGCACGGAGCGCAGCACGATCACCTGGAAGCAGGCGGCGCAGATCGATTGGGGCACCATCCTGTTGTTCGGGGGCGGACTCTCGCTCGGCACGCTGTCGGGGGCGACCGGCCTGGCGCAGGTCGTCGGTGAGGGGATTACGGGCCTCGTACCGGCGAACGATGTCCTACCGATCACGATCGCCGCGACGCTCTTCACGGTTGTGCTGTCGAGCACGATGTCGAACACCGCCGCCGCCAACATTGCCGTTCCGATCGTCATCGCGATCGCCGTGGCTGCAGGCGTCGATCCGATCCCGCCCGCGATCGCCGCCGCTCTGGGTGCGTCGGTCGCGGTCGTACTGCCGGTCTCGACTCCGCCGAACGCCATCGTCTATGCGTCCGGCCGCATCCCGATCACCAAGATGATCCAGTACGGCCTCCTGATGGGATTTCTGGCCGTCGTGCTGGTACCCATCGTCACGCTGGCCGTCCTGGCTGTCGTTCGCGGCTGACCAGCAAGCCCGTCAGTTCGGCCGGCGGATGAGAACCTTCCGTCGCAGCCCGAGTGACAGGTCGTCCGGAATGCGCGTGCTATTCTGATCAAAGGGGATCGTTGAGTGCGGGGACTGTTGCGACTGCCGGGCGTGCGACATCTCCACGAGCGGCAACTCCTTTTTCCCGCCCTGGTGCTGGTCGTCGTCGCGGCCGTTCTTGTTCACGGTGCGCTGGATCGCGAGCGCGCCGCTCGCGCGGACCGGGGGACCGCGGAATCGGCCGATGCGGAATCGGCCGATGCGGATCAGCGCGAAACGAGCATCCCGCTGCGGGCGCCGGCCGGCGCGCGGCTTTCCCTTCGAGGCGACCTCGAGAAGACCCCGCTGTCTTACTTTTCCGACTATTGGTCCCAGTTGGCTTCGGAGATGCGGGTGCACCTGCTGGAGGTGGGTGGGTCGGGCCAGAGCGGCCTGGTGATCGAACCCGGGCTGGCGGTTACCACGGCGACGACGGCGGACGCGCTGATGGCGGTGGAGGCGCGGACGCGGTTGGCGGCGGCGAAGAGCGAGAACGCGGACACGGTCGAGACGGTGGAGACGGCCGAGAACAGTGAGGACGCCGGTGACACCGCCGCGAACCCCAATCCCGATGTCACGACTGATGGCGGGGCGGTCGCGTCGTCCGGTGTGCGCGCCATCGACCGCGGCAGGGGGATAGCTCTTGTCGAGGTGAACGACGGCTTGCCGCCGTTCGTGGATGGCGATCCACTGGCGCTGTCGTCGGGTGCGTACGTCGGCGCGGTGACCCTCGATGCGGAAGGCATGCCGTCGATTACGCCCGGCTATCTGGTCTCCGCCTCATCCAACGGGGATCTTGTCACTTCGCTACCTCCCCCGGTGAGCGGACTCGGCGCCGTCGTCGATCTGGATGGGCTCCTGATCGGCGTCATGTATCGAGCCTCCGACGGCGTGCGAACCACCACGATCGAAGCGTTCAGGCGTGAGCTGGATCGCATGGAGGAGCAGGCGCCGTGCCGGGCGATCTCGGTGGTCCAGCCCGATGTCGGTGTCCTGGACCTGCTGGGCCGGCGCGGGTTGCTGATCGACAGGGTCGTTGCATCCGCGTTTGTGCCGGAGCCGTCGCTGCGCGCGGGCGACGTTCTGATCGAATGGAATGACGAGCCGGTTACCAACGTCGAGGGTTTCCAGGCGACCTACGACGCTCTGGGGCCGGGCGAATTGGTCCGTTACCGCGTCATCCGGGGCCGGCGAACCGTCGCGGGCGGCACCATCCTGCCCGATACTGAGTGCCGGGCGGAGGCTCCCGCCGTCGTGCGCCTGATACGCCTCGGCCTGGAAGTCGAGTGGCGCGACGAGGCCGAGTTGCATGGTGGCGCCTCGAGCGAGCACGGCGGCTGGATCGTGACGACCGTCGTGCCGGACGGAATTGCCGGCCAGGCCGGGATCTCCGAAGGGGATCGGCTGCTGGCCGTCGATGGACGTGCCGTCCCGGGGGACGACGGAGCCCGGGCGCGTGCGGCGATTGAACGTCTCGATGCGAACGACAGTCCACTGCTGCTGAGTCTCGGCCGCGGCGACCGCGTTACCCTGGCTGCCCTCATGCCGGTGGAGCCGTAGCCGGGAAAGCCGCCGTCGTGCCTGGATCAGACCTCCTCGATAACGTCGGCAGCGCGCTCGCACGGATCGCCTCACGGCTTTCCGTGTGGAGCTGGGCTCGCGTCTGGCTCCGCAGCTCGTTCCTGCCGGAGCAGAACTACCTCATCATCCTGGCCGTCGTCGTCGGCGTCCTGACCGGCCTCGGATCGGTGAGTTTCATCTACGTCCTGGAATTGGTCGCCGACTTCGCGCGCGGACCCGTCGCATCGCTGTTCGACCGTTTCGGACCGGCGCAACTGGTCCTTCTGCCGGCAATCGGCGGCCTCATGGTCGGTCCCCTCGTGCAGCGCTTCGCCAAGGAAGCGAAGGGACACGGCGTGCCGGAAGTGATGACGGCGCTCGCCCGTTTCGGGGGCTACATTCGCAAACGGGTGGTGGCGGTGAAGGTGATCGCTTCCTCCCTCACGATTGGCTTCGGAGGCACCGCCGGCCGCGAGGGACCGATGGTGCAGATTGGCGCCGCCATCGGCTCGACGGTCGGCCAGTGGACACGGCTCTCGACGAGTGACCTGCGCACGCTGGTCTCCTGCGGCGCCGCCGGCGGCGTGGCGGCGACGTTCAATGCGCCCATCGCCGGAGCCATCTTCTCAATGGAAGTGCTGATCGGCCGGATCCGGACCGACTTCCTGCTGGTGTTGCTGACGTCGCTCAGCTCCTGCCTGGTCGCCCGCTACTTTCTCGGGAACTTCCCGGCGTTCATGGCGCCTACCTACAGCCTGGTTTCCCCCGCCGAGGTACCGCTCTACTTCCTGATGGGGACCATCCTGGGAGCCGCGGCGACCGCCTACGTCCGCATGCTCTACTGGTCGGAGGATGTATTCGGCCGGTGGAAGTTTCCGGACTGGCTGAAGCCGGCAGTGGGTGGCCTGATGGTCGGCCTGGTGCTCCGGTTCTTCCCGGAAGTCTACGGTTCGAGCTTCGAGGCCATCGAGTCGGCCCTTTGGGTCCGGTTCGATCCCGATCTGCTCTGGTGGCTCTTCGTTGCCGCTCTCGTCGCCAACTGTGCCACCCTCGGCTCCGGCGGCTCCGGCGGCGTTTTCGCTCCCGGCCTCTATATGGGAGCGATGCTGGGGGGCGTGTTCGGGTCGTTTGCCCACGCCTGGTTTCCGGACTGGACGGCCGGCTCTGGCGCCTACGCGATGGTAGGGATGGCGGCCTTCTTCGCGGCGGCCGCCAAGGCCCCGACCACCGCGATCATCATTCTGTTCGAGATGACCAACGACTACCGGATCATGCTGCCGCTGATGGCCGCGGTGGTGGGGAGCGTGTACATCTCGCACCGGTACTCCCCGTTCAGCATCTACACGCTACGGTTGCATCAGCGCGGGATCGCGTTCCCCTACGTCGATGTCGACACGGAACCGCAACAGGAGTCGACGTCGAAGACGTCGCCGGCGACGCCTGGCGGCACCCCTCCGGAAGCTGCCGGGGCGTGACTGTCTACTGCGATTCCTGCGTGATGATGATCGACTCGAGCTCGGTCTGGTCGGTCGGCAGTTCCGTGTCCCCGGCCGGGAAGTCGTTCACCTCGAGCATGTAGGCGACGATATCGACGTAGGCCTGCGGACTGAGGCTCGCGGGGGCGCCCTGCGGCATCGTCGTCCGGATCGCGACGAGCATGTCGCCTACCGACAGTTCGCTCCAACGGAAGTGGAACGGCGCGCCGATCAGGGCCGGGGCAATGCCGTCGCCCAGCAGGTCGTCGAGGTGGCACTGTGCGCATTCCTGCTGGTACGCCTCCATGCCGCGCTTCGCCTGTTCCGCCGTGAAAACGGAGTCCATCGTGGACTTCTGCTGCGCCGCCTGCAGCGTGAACACGCTCGCTGCCGCCAGGAGCAACGCCGCCGCCGCAACCGTCACCGTCACCCTGCCGTTCATCCGTGCTGCGCTCATGGGTTCCTCGTCAGTCGTGCTGGTCAATGAGATCCGTGCCGCGAGCCGATCGTCCAACACCGGCCAAACGCGGTGACTATATCAGGAAGAACAGCAGGCCGCAGAGCACCGCGTTGATGGCATGCGACGCAAAGCAGAGCGGACAGGGAACGCGCAGGACGAACAGCAACGCGTAGCCGAGGTAGATGCCCAGCCCTACGGTTGCGAGGCTGCTCGCCACGCAGAGTTTCCACACCCAGGGATCGGCCAGGGTGCCCGAAGCCGCCCCCGCGATCAGCGCCGCGTAATACATCTGACCCAGCAGTGAGTTGGGGGGGCCGAACACACGGGCGCTCGGGGTGAAAACGACAGATGCGCAGGTGCGGTCGTCCATCCGGCAGACCCGTGGGATCCAGTGTGCGTCGGGAGGCATCCAACGCCAGGCGACGGCAGTGAAATAGCTGGCGATTGCCAGGCCTGCGGTAGCGAGCAGCGCAATCGCTATCGTCATGGTGCGCCGACTACCGGCCGGCCCGGAAAGGACGGCGCCTCGATTCGCCGCTGCGGCCGGCCCCGCCTACCGGAAGGTGTCCCGGTACGGTCGCAGGTGCCACTCGAGGAAGGTCCAGATCCGGTTCCACGAGTCGCGCTGTTCCGGGCTGTCGACGCGCTGGTAGCCCCGGTCGGGATCGACACGCCGGTTGAACCGATGGCCGCCGCCGAATCGATCCACAGGCGGATCACGGTAGATGCGTGTCTCCGCGAGTTCCGGCCGGTGGTATTCCAGCGCGTGGACCAACTGCTGCGCCTCCTCGAAGTTGACGTCGCGGTCGTTGTCGGCGATGTGCACGAGAAGCGGCGTTTCCAGGTTCTCGACCTGGAAGACCGGCGAACGTTCCACGTACGTGTCCCGCCGCTCGTGCACCGGGCCGCCAATCCGTTCCTGGGTAGTGAAGAGCCGCTCGTAGCGCGGCCCCTTGTACGACAGCCGGTGAACGAGGTTGCTCACCGGCACCAGCGCGGCCGCTGCCCTGAACGAGGTCTGATCGCGGAAGACCGAGTGGAGGGCAATGAAGCCGCCGTGGCTCCAGCCGATGATCCCGAGGCGTTCCGGGTCGACGTACGGCATACGGTTCCGGAATTCGTCGAGCGCCGTCAGGCAGTCATCCACCTCGTAGCCGCCGTAGTCGATGGCTTCATAGTGGGTCTGACCGTAGCCGGTGCTGCCGCGGTACTCCGGCGCGATGACGACGTAGCCTCTTGCCACCGCTTCGCGGATGAACGGGAAGTACGTCGGATCGAGGTCGCCATGTACCCCGCCGTGGATCCAGACGAGAGCCGCGTGGCCTCGCGGTCCGCGCAACCGGAGCGGCTCGAAAACGTAGAACGGGATCTCCAGGCCGTCGACGCGGCTCGCGTAGGTTCCCTTCCGCATGGTGAGCACGCCGTCACTCAGCTCGCGAAAGATCTGGTCGCGTTCGGCCTTCCGCTCGATGTCCAGGGCATGACGATCGATATCCGACTGCGCGTCGAGTGTCGGGGCGCTGTAGGCGGCGACGAAGAGCAATACGGTTGCGGCGGCGGCGCGACGGAGCGTCATGTGTCCGACCTTGTCATCCCATGAGTTTCGCCAGCGCGGCCGCCAGGCGGTCGTGCTGGGCGTCGGTCCCGACGGTTATCCGGAGGGTGTCGTCCAGCCCCGGTTCCGCGAAGTATCGCACAAGGATACCGTCCGCCCGTAGCTCCTCATGCAGGCGCCGCGCGTCACCGCCGGGTGGCCGCGCCAGAACGAAGTTCGCCTGGCTCGGCCATACCGCGCAGCCCAGGCCGTTCAGTGTCGCGATCAGCCGGTCGCGGGACGTCCGGATCCTCGCGACCGTCTCGCGCGTGTAGGCGGTATCGCGAATTGCGGCGGCGCCGGCCCGTGCGGCTACGGCATCGACGTTGTAGCTGTCCTTCACCCTCGCCAGACCGGCAAGGAGATCAGGGTGGCCGACCCCGAAGCCGATCCGAAGGCCCGCCAGGCCGTGGCTCTTCGACAGTGTGCGGAGCACAATCACATGGTCGTGCCGGCGGACGAGATCCAGCGCGTCGTGATCGGCGAAGGCGACGTACGCTTCGTCGATTGCCAGCACGCCGGCCGTGCGCGCGGCCAATGCGGCCAGCTCGTCTCGCGTGGCCGCCGTGCCGCTCGGCGAGTTGGGATGGGCGACGATGGTGAGCGCCGCGCCCGCCGTCACCAGCGCATCGACCGGCACCGCGTAGGACCCGTTGTAGCGCGCTTCCACCACCGGCGCTTCCTGCATCGCCGCCAGCGTGCGGTACAGGACGTAGGTGGGTGTCGCGTAGGCAACCGCGCGCCCCGGCCCGGTCACCGCGCGGAAAAGCATCGTCAGCAGGTCGTCGCTCCCGTTTCCCACCAGGATCCAGTCAGCGTCGACATCCAGCACTTCGGCTGCGGCGCGGCGGAAGAAGTCCGCCATGGGCTGCGGGTAGCGGCGGAGCGCGTCGGGGTCGACCGTGCGGATCGCCTCCAGCGCCCGCGGGCTCGGGGGATAGGGGTTCTCGTTCGTGTTCAGCTTGTCGACCGACGCGTCGTCCGGCGGCTGTTCGCCGGGGACATACGGTGCGAGACGCTCGATGGCGGGACGGAAGCGGAGCATGCCGATCCGCGATTGTAATCGTTGCCGCCGCGGTTGCACCGCGCGGCGCTATACTCCCCGCATGGAGCATGGTTCAGCGATCTTCCGCGGGTTGATCCTTCTGGCCGCGCTCGCGCCGGCGCTGTCGGGGTCCGCGGCGGCGGAGGCGCAGACACTCGGCCAGTTGTACATGGAGGCCCTCGACGACGAGGGACGGGTGGTCCTCGGCCTGACGGCGCGCGACTTCATCGTTCTGGAGGACCAGACGCGGTGCAACATCGTCTCGGTCGACCTCGTCGGGCCCGCGAAGGTGGCGGTGCTCATCGACAACGGCGAGCGCATGTCGGAACTGGGCGCGTTCTACCCGGCACGAGACTCGGTAGAGACCTTTCTCGATGCCCTGGGGCCCGAGCACGAGGTTGCCCTGTTCACGATCGCCCGAAGCATTCAGCGCCGCGTCGACTTCACGATGGACCGCGCGGAGATCAGCCAATCGGTCGAGGACATGGTTCTGGATTCGGGCGGAGGCACGCTCCTGCTCGACGGCGTCCGGGAAGTCTGGGAGAACTACTACGCGGGCGACGAGACCCTGCCGGCAATGGTGATCATCCTGACCGACGGACCCGAGGGCAGCCGGAACTACAGCGACAGCGAATTCGAGAGCCTTGTCGATACGCTCATCTACAACGGCGTCATGGTGAACATCGTGCAACTGTCCGGTCTTCGCGGCAGCAGCCGCGGCGGGAACATGAGCACGATGCCGGAGTACGCCCGCAGCATCGCCGAGAACACTGGGGGCGTGTACGAAACCCTCGCCACGGCAACCGGCATGCCCGAGTGGATGGAGCGGTTCGCGGAACGCCTGAACACCCACCACTCCGAGATGTCGAAACGCTACCGTATTCGGTACGAGCCGCCGGATCCGCGCGGCGCGCAGATCTCCGCCGGGGCGCGCCAGGGTGTCAACACGCGCGTCTTTGTCGACGTCCGTATGGATCAGTGAAGGGGAGAAGGGGGAACCGAATGCATCGTTCCGTAACCGGTGGCGCATTGATCCTGTTCGTTACGGCCGCGCTGGCGCTGTCGGCGCCGGCGGGGGCGAAGGCGCAGGATATCGGGCAGTTGTACATCGAGGCGGTGGATGCCAATGGGGAAGTGGTTCCCGGCCTGACGGTGGACGACTTCGTCGTTCAGGAGGACGAGACGCGGTGCACCATCGTCTCGGTCGACCAGATGGGGCCGATGAAGTTGGCGCTACTGATTGACAACAGCGACGTGATGGCGGAACTGAGGGCGCTCAACCCCTTGCGGGATGGGTTGGAGGGATTTCTGGACACGCTCGGGGCGGAACACGAGGTTTCCCTGTTGACGATCGCCCGGAACATTCAGCAACGGGTCGACTTCACTACTGACCGGGAGGAACTGAAGGCATCGGCCAGCGAGATCTTTCTGGATCAGGGCTCGGGCGCCGTCGTTCTGGACGGGATCCGTGAGACCTGGGAACGCCGCTACGAGGATGACGAGACCTTCCCGGTGATGGTGCTCGTCCTTACCGACGGCACCGAGAACAGCAGCAACTACAGCGAAAGTGAGTACATAGAGCTCATGGAGACGCTCGTCGGCAACGGCGTTACCGTCCATGTCCTGCAGCTCTCGGGCCGCGGCGGCAGCGGCATCACGCAGTACGCCATCAACATCACCGACATTACGGGCGGCATGTACGAGAGCATTGCTGCCGGGACGGGTCTGGCAAACTGGCTGCCGACCTTTGCGGAACGCCTGAACGCCCACCACGCGGAAGTATCGAAGCGCTACCGCGTGCGGTACGAGGCGCCGGATCCGCGCGGCGCGCAGATCCGGGCGGGAGCGCGCGAGGGCGTCAACATCCGCCTCTTCGTCGACCTCCGCATGGCGCAGTGATCGGGTCGGCGCTCCCGTTGACCGATGCGCTCCGGGCCTTCGCGGCTCCCGGCGCGTTGGCGCTAGGTCCGGTCCAGCCCTGCCTTCGCCACGCCCTGCATCCTGCCGAGTGTGGCGAGCCAAGTCGCCTGCTTGTCGCGGCGCCCGCGAAACGCGGGCGGCGGCGACGGCTGGGAGGCTGCTGAAGAGTCTTGGCGGAGATTGGCGGCAAATAGCTGCCGATCGAGGGTTGTACCCTCGCCCGACTTTTGGTACGGTCCGGCCATGAGCACGGTCACTCTCCCCAGGAACGTCCAATTCATCTATGAAGAGCAGCTCGCCCGCATCGAGGCGCGGTCCCTCGGCTGCCAGGTTTGGAAGCGCGACGAGGACAATCCGTGGCGGGCTCACGTCCATGTCGACGGCACGGGCTCGCATGTGCTCAACCGCGCGGCTTACGTGGGAGCCCTGGATGGTACTCCGACCGTCTACGAGCAACTCATCCGACCGGCCTATCAGGGCGGTCTCTTCAACCGCACTCGATCCGTCAATCAGCACCTTACCCATTGGATCTATCCCTACAGAGGCAAGTTCCACCCGCAGATGGTCCGTGCCTTGCTCAACATCGTCGGTGCCCCGCAGGGTGGCCGGGTTCTGGACCCGTATGTTGGAAGCGGGACCACCGCCCTGGAGGCGTCTCTGCTCGGGATCGACTGCGTCGGCGTCGACATTTCGCCGCTGTGTGTCTTGCTCACCCGTGTGAAGACCAGGTCTGTCGAAGCCTTGGCTGATATTCGGCTGCGGGTCCAGGGCCTCTTGGAGGACGCCACGCTGGATCCTCATGATGCATCCATCGCTCGGGACGGCAACCCCCACGTCGCCGACTTCGTCGAAATCGCGCGCATGACCACCCTGAGCGACGTTTCCAGGCGGAACCGGGACGGCCGCGCGTGGCTTCGCAAGAACCTTCGCGCGATGTTGGAGTCGGTCGACGCCCACTCCCGTGCCCTGAGCACCTTCGGGATCGGTCCCGGCCGCGTCTCCGCGGTCTGTGGGGACGCGCGGAACCTGCTTGCCGCTGAGATCGGTGACGCAACGATCGATGGCGTCGTCACCTCCCCTCCCTACTCCATCGCGCTTGACTACGTGAAGAATGACGACCATGCGCTGGAGGCCCTTGCGGTCAACCCTGCCGTCCTCCGACAGGAGATGACGGGCGTTCGCGGTCGCGGCGCGAAGCAGAAACTGGCTCTGTACAACCAGGACATGCGCCGGATGTTCTGCGAGGTCGCGCGCGTTCTGAAGCCGGGTGCGAGAGCGGCATTCGTGATCGGCGATGCCACGGTCGACCGCACCGAGTACACGACCACGCGAGAGATGGGCGACTGGGCCGTCGCCGCCGGCTTGGAGCGCGAGCGAGAGATCCCGAAGATTGTCTTCGGCCTCTACAACGTCATGCAGGACGAGAAAATCCTCATCTTTCGGAAGCCGGCGGCGACGCACTCCGGGCCCGATGCGTAGAACTCAAAGTGTTCGGCTTCCGTGGCTGCTTCCGACCGAGAATTGACGCTCCATGGGCCGTCGGCGGCCTTACCCCATCGCTCCCTCCCGGTCGGCCTCGGTATCAGTGCACGGATCACAACCTCCGGATCCGCACTTCGAGATCCGGTGGCGCCTGGAAGACGTTGAGCTTGCGTCCACGCTTTTGCTGGTCGAGCAGACCCAATTCCGCCAATCGGAAGAGGTCGGCGCGGGCGGTGGCGTAGACCACGTCGTGACTGGTCATGTGGGACCGCGTCGTGTACTCCCAGTCCGGGTGCCGAACCGCGTGGGCGAGAAGGGCGAGCTGGCGGTGGTTCAGGTCCGTCCGGTCGCGCAGCAGGCGGTCTATCCGCGCCGCCTGCTCCGCCTTCACCTGGAGATACCTGTCCAGCGCATCAAGCGATCGCAGTATGGTGTCGACTTGGTGCACGATGAAGTAGGTCGCGTCGTTCCCGTCGGTCTCAGCATGGAGAAAGGCTTGGGCATACTGCACGGGAGCGGCCTTGAGGAACCGGCTGATCGACAGGAACTCGAACATCCAATAGCCCTGGCGCAGCATCGCCCAGTAGAAGAGTGCTCGGGCGGTGCGCCCGTTGCCATCGGCAAACGGATGGTCGTACGCGAGCCAGAAATGCAGCATGATCGCACGGATGACCGGATGCAGAAAGTGGTCACCCTGTGTCGACTGCGTCCCGTTCTCAGCGTTGGCGAACTGGACCATCGCGCGCAGCCGTTCTGGTAACTGTTCCGCCGGGGGCGGTCGGTGAAGCACCTGCCCGCCGGCGTCGCAAACCTCGACGCGATCTTCGGTCGGGAGTTGCAGCCGGCCGGCTGCAGCCGGATCGTCGAGCGTGCCGTCGGTGACCGCTCGATGCAGGGCGAGCACGCCCTCGGCGGTCAACGACTCATGCTTCATCTCGCGGACTTCGCGCATTGCCTGATAGTTGTTCAGAATCATCCGTTCGCTACGATTCCGCGGACGCCTCCCTGCGCGGATCATTCTCGCTGCGGCGGCGCGTGTCGTTGATGCCCCTTCGAGCTGGCTCGACGTGATCGCCTCCCGGATCAGAGAACTGACGATGAACCGATCGCGAGTCGCTGGGTTGGTCACTGCCTCGGCAACACCGATCCGACCGCTGGCGCCGCTATCGATACGGTGCAGCGCCTCGTGGACACGGTCCGGGAGCATGTAGAGGAACGGCCGGCCGCCCGTATCCCGGAGCGGGAGGGGTCTGGACTGACTGAACCGGGCCAAACGGATGCCGGTCCACCACTCCCCGGCGCTCAGATCAGCCGGCCTGGGTGCCTTTCGCCGCAGCTTGTCCCAGTGGATATAGTGACCGTTCACCGTCGGCTGTCCGCCGAGCCCCACAAGGTCAGGTAGACGCTGCGCGTGTTTTTTGAGGAGTTCTTCGAGCGGCGGCGGCGAGATGGGCCTCTTCATCGGCCGGCTTCCTGGATCATCAAGTCTGGAACTATTGATGAACATCGATGAATATGTATTCACTTAGTCGTTTGCCCCCAGCAGCGTCGAAACGGGCAGAATTCATCAATATTGCTATTATTGATGAATGGCGATGAAAATGCAACGCTCCGCGAAACGCGGAACGTTTCCGCGCTGATGTCCGGTAGGCGGTCCGGAAGCTTTGCACTGCCACACGGTCCGCCGTGGTGCCCCGTGCCTCGCCGGACGGCGCGCGGTCAGGACCGCAGCCGCGGCTCCGCCTTCGCTGACCTGCGCCTGACACCCAGGCCAGCACAGCACGGATGCCAGACCGCAGCTTCCGTACGATCTCCGGCCGACTGGCCCAGACTGGCGTCAGTCCCCAGAGCGCATCCTCACCGCCGGCAGAGCGTCAGCAGGTTGTATGGACCGAAACGGTGCCACCTCCGGCCGCGAAGGGTACGAGGTGTTAGCCGACTGTCCGAAAAAGCGGGACCACCTCACAGATCCCCCGCCTCGTCGAGGTACAGGTGCAGGGTAGACACCAGAAAGGAAAGGTGGCGACCCCCCCGCCTAGCTCCCGGCCGACCACTAGTGGTCTGTCCCAAGAATGACTTTACACTTCTTGACCTTATCAAGAATGGCG
>CAZWUJ010000032.1:0-45063 GCA_964636705.1 uncultured Vicinamibacteraceae bacterium | reverse complement strand
CCGGATTTATGCGGAGTCCTGGATTATGCGGAGTCGACTCTGCGGGCCGCGTCCGCGTCGGTGATCGGGTGGATCGGTACTCCGCATAATCAGAGGGCTTCCAGGAAGTCGAGAAGGCGGTCGGTGGCAGTGAAGCGCAGTGGCTGAGGGGCAGGATCGGCCAGGCGCCGGAGAGCAGCCTCCTTCATGGCCAGGTTGGCTTCGACGTACTGGTGGGTGGTGGCCGTGTCCTCGTGGCCGAGCCAGAGAGCAATGACGGTTATGTCGACCCCGGACTGGAGCAGATGCATCGCGGTCGTGTGGCGCAGCGTGTGGGGCGAGATCCGCCGCGTCGCGAGCGAGGGGTGACGCTGGGAGGCCTTTCGACAAGCGACCCGCAGTTGATGCTCGACGCCGGAGCGCGACAAGGGTTGGCCTGTGCGATTGGGAAAGACGGGGCGGTCGGGGCTGCGATCGATTCGCGGAAGCCACCTCCGGAGCTGTGCAGCGGTGCTCCTCCAGAGCGGAACGACTCGCTCCTTCCGTCCCTTGCCGTGCAGAAGCACGGCAGAGGCCCGATCGAGGAGGACGTCGTCGACGCGTAGACGGGTAATCTCCGAGACGCGGGCGCCGGTGTTGTAGAGCACCGCGAAGAGGACGGCGTCGCGCTGGCCGCTCCAGGTGGACCGGTCGGGGGCGTTGATGATCGCGGTTACCTCCCCACGCGACAAGTAGCCGAGGACGGGCCGGTCGAAGCGTTTGGCGGGAATCGCGAGGACGCGTTGCGCGACGGGCAGCAGGGTCGGCTCGCGCAGCGAAGCGTAGCGCATGAAGGACCGGATGGCGGCGAGCCGGAGGTTGCGCGTGCGTGCGGAATTGCCGCGCTCGATCTCGAGGTGGTCGAGGAACCCGAGGACCATCGGAGCATCGAGATCCGAGAGGGTCAGTGCCAAGGGCGTGCGTCCGGTGTGCTCTGCGGCGTATCCGAGCAACAAGGTGAAGGTGTCGCGGTAGCTGGCGATCGTGTGGGCGCTGGCGTCACGTTGTGCGATGAGGCGCCGGTGAAAGAAGTCCTGCAGGAGTGCCGGGAACGCGCGCTCGACGGGCGTCATGACGGACGCTCCAAGTCTGGGCGGGCGAAGCGCTCGAAACGCTGCGAGGTGCTGGCGAGCAACTCCGGAACGGCGGTGCAGTACCAGTAGGTGTCGGTGACCTTGGCGTGGCCGAGGTAGGTCGCGAGGGCGAGGATCTTGCGATCGACATCGGCGCCGTCTTGATACCAGCGCAGCAGCCGTCGCGTGACGAAGGTGTGGCGCAGGTCGTGAATGCGCGGTTGGCGCGTGCGCCCGTGCCCGGTCCAGCCCAGACGCTGCCTGATCCGGCCGAACGTCTTCTCCACGGCATCGCGGCCGAGGCGGGGCGAATGCTCGGTGCGGAAGAAGTACTCCGACCGGGGCACAGCGCGACATGCGTTGAGGCGGTCGGCGTAGCGGGCGAGTGCCTGGGTCGTGGACGGATGGAGCGGTACGAGTCGGGACTTGCGGAACTTGGTCTTGCGGATGACGAGGATGCCGTTGACGAGGTCGACGTCGTTGGTCGTGAGGCGGCAGGCCTCGGAGAGCCGCAGGCCGGTCGAGACCAACAGGGCGAAGTACGCGACATAGGTGGCGGGCCGCAGCCCGTTTCGGGGCCGCAGGTGACTTGCTTGCTGCAGCAGCGCCGCTATTTCCGCGTCGGTGTAGATGTGAGGCGGCGGTCGGCGTGGGATGCGACCCAGGAGCCCGGCGGGAGGGACTTCGGTCGCTGGCTCAAAGAGCGCGCGGTGTCGCGCGAACTGTCGCACGGCCGCGAGCCGGCGTACGGCCTGCGCCGGATTGCTCGATCGGGAGGACTGCGCCCACTCGACCGCGAGCTCAATCGTCACGGGGCCGTTGTGACCGGTCCGGTCGGCGTAGCTGGCGAAGTCCCGCAACTGCCACTCGGTCGTCTCAAGGTCGAAGCCCAGTCCGCGGCGCGCGCTCAGGTAGTCGTCGACCAGACGATGGAAGCTCGGGGGCGTCATCGAAGCACCTCCGGCCAAGGGAGGGCGACCTCACGCAGTGTCGGCAGATCGAGCTTGGCGTAGATCGCGGTGGTGTCGAGGCTGCGATGGCCGAGTACGTCAGCGACCTCTTTGAGGCTGGCTCCCTGCTGCACCATGCGACTGGCCACGGTGTGCCGAAAGACGTAGGCGCTGGCGAGCGGCGCGTCGACCGCCGCCCGGCGAAGTGCCCGGGCCACGACACCGGAGACGGCCGTGCTCGAAATCGGCTTGCCGCGGCGCATTCCCAAGTGCTTCACGAACACGCGCCGCTCGTCGGTCTCCGGGCGCTCCCCGCGCAGGTAGTCGACCAACGCCTGCCCCACGACGCGAGGCAGCGGCAACACGGCGCCTCGACGGTTCTTGCGGGTGGGCACCTCGATAGTGCCGCCGCGCCAGTCGATTTCGTCCAGGCACAGGGCGGCCACCTCGCCGGGCCGTAGCCCCAAGGTCGACAGGCACTGCACGATCGCATGGTCTCGTTGTCTGCACGGGAGGGGAGCGTCGAACGACGCGAGCACTTCCCCGACCTGCTGATCGGTCAACGCACGAGGCAGCGTCGCAAGCCGCCAGTGGGCAACTGCCGGAAGGGCGGCTTCGAGCTCGTCGCCGCAGAAACCCTCGAAGCGCAGGAACCGGAAGAACGACCGCAGCGTCGACCGCACGGTCCGCATCGACGCAGGAGAGAACCGGCCTCGTAACGATGTGACGAAGGCCACCACATTGGCCGGCGCAAGGCGGGTGGGCTCGACCGGATCCTCGCCAAGAGCGGCGCGGACGAGCATCCGGACAAGCTGGGCGCGGCCACGCAAAGTCCGAGGACGCAGCCCGCGCGTACGTCGTTGGTGCTGGGTGTACGCCTCGACCAGACGGTCGAGGGTCCACGAGCCGTGAACGGTCATGAGATGCTCCTTTCAGGCCAATCAGGCCGCAAAGAGCATCCCCCGACTATGCGGAGTCTCGAAGACCGATCAACTGACGTAAACTCCTGGTTTCACAAGCACTTGAGGCGGAGCCCCTGGCACAACTCCGCATAATCCAGGACTCCGCATAACCCCGACTATGCGGAGCTCCGCATAGTCGGGGCAACCTCAAACCTCGGGCAGTTGCTGCGCACCCTGATCGGTGTGGGTACGCCGCGAAGCCTCCAGGGCCGTGCGAAAGCCCTGTTTCACGCCCTCTTGCGGCCGTTTCGCGGTATCTTGCGGCCGTCGCGGCTTGCAGAGCGCTCTGGAACGCTCTTGGGCGCTCCTCACGTCCGATTCGCCGCCAAATTCTGACTCGCGAGGTAATCAGCCAACGCCTCAAGCGTCCTGACCGTCGCGACTTTTACCTCGGGCTGGTAGGAGTTGATTCTGTCTTGGTATCGGAGCGATTTGGACCCCGATGTGGTTCGCGGGCACGGAGGTCTCGGTTCCGGCGGGCTCGCTCGGTGGTCGAACAGGCGGGTGCCGATGGACGGTTTCTCGCGGACCAAGGTGACGGGATTGATGCCGGGCCAGTAACATTCGGGACGGTCAGCTGCTGCACGATGTGAGGAACCGTGGTCCCGTGCCGTTCGAGAATGGCTTCGATGATCCGGCGGGTTCCGGTCTACAAAGTGGTAATGAACGGCGGGATCAGGGTTGGGTCAGGTTGGTAAACCCCTGTTATATAATGACTTAGGGGAACACGGCAACTCACGCTGTCTTGACAACCAATAGCGTTCCAGCGGCGCCCAACTCTCCAACTATCGACGGAGGACGACGTTGACGGTAACGGTCGACAGTGCGGAGCTGTACTGCACGGTCCATGGCCGCGGACCGGCCTGCCTGGTGCTGAGCGCGGTCGGCACGGAGCCCTACGAGCGGCAGATGGCGCCCCGGCTCCAGGACCACCTGACGATGGTGTACGTCGACCTGCGCGGAGGCGGACGCTCGACCGGCAACGCCGCGGACCTGACATTCGATCGCGTCGCGGAGGACGTGGATGCCATACGCGCCGCGCTCGGAGTGGACCGCGTCGCCGTGCTCGGCCACTCCATCCTCGGCATCCTCGCTTTGGAGTGCGGCCGCCGCCTGCCGGAAAGGGTCTCGCACGTCGTTACGGTCGGCACCCCGCCGCATGGCGACATGGGTGCGTTGGGTGCCCAAGGCGCGGCGTTCTTCGAGGCCGATGCCGACGAGGCCCGTAAGCGGCGGTTGCAGGAGAACCTGGCCGCCTTGCCGCCCGAGTCCTCCCCGGGGCAGGTGCTCCTGGCCCAGACGCCGATGCGGCTTCACGATCCCACCGTGGACGCGGCGCCACTATTCGACGGTGCGGTATACCGTCCGGAGCTGCTCTCGCACATCCTGGGCACGCTGACGCCCAACTGGACCGTCACCGACGACCCCGGTTCGCTGACGGTGCCGGTGCTGCTTACCCACGGGCGGTCTGACTACGCCGTGCCCCATGTGCTGTGGGACGGGATCCCGGAGACGCTGCCCGACGCCACCTTCTGCCTCTTCGAGGCGAGCGGGCACCACCCGTTCTTCGAGGAGCCCGCGCGATTCACCGCAGTGGTCACGAAGTGGCGACAAGGAGCCGCACCCACTTCAGGCGAAGCAATGGGTACTGGTCAAGTCTCGAACACACCGTAGGGCCGGCAACGCGCTTGTGCGGTCAGGCTTCGTTGGGCTGGCGAGACCAGGAAGGCATGCGGATGTCCACGGCGCCGAGGAAGTTCGCGAGATCCGCGATCGCATCGTCCAGTCTGACACCGAAATCCGCCGTCATTGCGCAGTCGGGCTCTACGTGGAGAGCCCGGATCTCGAGCACGCCGCGGTCGCGGTGGAGCTTCGGGTCGAGTCGTCCTACGAGGCGTCCGTCGTGAAGGATCGGCAACACGTAGTAGCCGTACTTCCGCTTCGCGGCGGGGACGTAGATCTCGACGGTGTACTCGAAGTCGAGAAGTTCGGCCGCGCGCTTTCGCTGCCAGAGAAGGGAATCAAAGGGGCAGATCAGCGTGGTCCCGGTCGGCTCGGGCAGATGGTCGATCGCCTCGAGGTGTTCGGGCAGGGCGTAGCAGGGCCCCCGCAGTCCCTCCACCTCCACCTCGACGATGCGTTTCTTCCGCAGGTTGCGGGCGATGACTTGGCGCCGCTCCGCTGCGTTGAGTTCCGGTCCGGTGAAGTAGTTGACGAGGTGTCGTTCCGGAGCAATCCCGCACCCTGAGAGGCCGATCAGGAGCCAACTGTCATGGTACTCGGTTGGCGTCGCGACCGGCCCGTCGGGGTAGACGGACTCCGCCACATCGTAGATGCACCGGAAGTGCCGCCGCCCGCTCACGGCGACCCTACCGTCGTGCCACAGCAGATCGAGCGAGCGCTTGTCCTCCTTCAGGCGCCACGCCAGCGCGTCCGTCTTCTCCTCGCGTTCGGCCGGCTGCGGCTGGAAGTCGACGCTCTCCAGAGGCCCCTCCGCGCGCAGCCGCCGCAGCACTCGCCGCTTCGACGCCGTCGAGGTCGCGTATCGGTCCCACCATGCGCGTCCCGACCAGCTCGCGGGCGGGAATCGTCGCATGCGCCGCCGCCCCAGAGGAAGATGGGAGAGGGGGAGGATCGAGGCTTCGTGTCCCCAGTACTCGTACGCGAGGC
The DNA here is from genome assembly GCA_964636705.1 of uncultured Vicinamibacteraceae bacterium. Lineage (GTDB taxonomy): Bacteria > Acidobacteriota > Vicinamibacteria > Vicinamibacterales > UBA8438 > VXRJ01. The sequence continues at coordinate 39,390 of CAZWUJ010000032.1, read as the reverse complement.
GATCTCCGTACACCCACCGATCCACTTTCGAGCGGTCGTACGAGCCGAACCGGCTCCAGAGGGTCAGGTAGTGGGCCCGGTCCACGACGTTCACGCCGTCGAGTTGGAGGGCGCCCGTCCGTTCCAGGTGGTCGACGAAGGCCGCGGCGCCGAGTGAAGTCGACCCACGGGGCCGGTCGAACCCCTGGCGGTGCAGCCACAATCGGGTTGCTGCTTCCCGGGTGAGTCGCCGGCCAGTTGACCCAATCAGGATCATGTGAGTGCCTTCCGCGCGATCGAGGGAATATCCGATCTGGGCGACTATCGCCGCGAAGTCGTCCCGCGAGAGCACCGGGAGCCATCCCACAGCTCGCCACCTCCCAGCCGTCCACAGCGCCGCCATTCGCTCGGGTCGGAGTGCCGGTGGCCGCTTGCGGTGGTACCTGGTTCTCGGCCGAAGTGATCGACAGCGGGCAGCCACGAAGAGTGAAGTTCGGCGTTGCGTCCAGCCCCTTCATGGAGCGCCTTGATGCGGCCATGGCTCTCTATCTCGGCGACTGACCCTCCAGACTCTTCGCAACCGGCGCGTCGAAATGGACGTCGAGCTGGGGAAAGGCGATGGTGATGTCGTTCGCCTTGAAAGCCCACCAGATGGCTTCATGCAGCTCGCTGACGGCCGGCAGCCACTTCCAGGGGTTCGGCATCCATATGGCGACCTTGAACTCCACGGCGTTGTCGCCGAACCCCGCCATTACCACGATCGGGTGGGGTTCGCTGACGCCCCACTTCTCCGCGACCTGAAGCGCCGTCTCCTCCAGGGTTCGGCGGACCACGGCCATGTCCGAGTCGTAGGACACCCCCACCGATACCTGCATTCGGTATAACGCGTCGGCCAGGGTGTAGTTCTTGACCGTGGACTGCACGAGCACGTGATTGGGAATGATCAGCTCCTCGCCGTCCCGGCTCCGAGCGATGATCGACCTGATGCCCATTATTTCGACGCGTACGACTCGACCCTCGACTTCAAGAATGTCACCCGCCTTGATGGACCGCTCGGTCATCAGAATCACGCCGGCGACGAAGTTCTGAGCGATGCTCTGTATCGCGAAACCGACGGCGATCGCGAAGATGGCGCCGGCAGCGAACAGGGTCGTGAGATTGATTCCCGCCGTTTGCAGGGCGACCGTGAAACCCACCACGAGCAGGGTGTAGTGGAGGAGGCTCTGCGTCGTGCCGATGGTGCGGCGGCTGATGCCTGCGCGCCCGAGGACGGCTCCCACGATGCGCTGCGTGACCCTGGAGAGCCAGACCGTGGCGACGAGCATCAGCAATACGGCCAGCGCCGTCGCCACGGTCACCGAGGTCGAGCCGATATGGAACAGCTCGATCGCCAGGAACTCTTGCAGGACTTGGAGAATCTCTCCGACAGACATCACTCGGCCTCCGGTGTGGTCTGGAAGATACTACCGAAGTCGCGCCCTGTTCAGCCCGTAGCGCGCGGCGGACACGGCGGTCAGTGCCGCCGCCAGCAGCACGCAGCCTGACACCGTGTACCCCTTCGCCAAGGTGAACAGCGATGCGCTGGCTACCTGCGAGGCGGGCACGTCCGGGTAGCTGATCAGCAGAAGGATGATCTGGACGTTCTCGCACAGGTCGAGCACGCCAGCGCCGATCGGCAGATACGCGAGCCTCCACAGGCGTTCCGCCGGCCGGAAGCGATAGATGAGTCCTGCGAACAGGCTGCCGTAGACGAGGGGGAGCAACGTGTCCAGGGTGGCGCTGGACCACCCGTACAGCCGCCGCCCCTGCTCGCCGTAGCCTTCCAGGGCCGCAACCGCCTCCTCGAAGGTGTAGCCCGACTTGACGTCGAGCATCTCGCCGCCGATGGGGAGGGCCGGAAACACGCCCAGAACGAGAACCAGCGTCGACAGCAGGGCCGCGGCAAGTGCTGGCGTCGTGCCGGCCGATTCGAAGTAGGTCCTCATGCCGCTCCCGCCGCCCCGATGGTACTGTTCGCCGTCAGACCTCCATAGCGACGCTCGCGGCGATGGAACGCCTCGACCGCCTGGCGCAGGTCCTCGCCGTCGAAGTCCGGCCACAGCGTGTCAACGAACATGAGCTCCGCGTAGGCCGACTCGAAAAGGAGAAAGTCGCTCAGGCGCTGCTCGCCGCTGGTACGGATCACCAGGTCGACCGGCGGCGTTTCCGGATCCGAGTGGCATGCCAGGTTGACGCGTCGCAGGAAGCCGTTCTCGTCGCAGCCCTCGTCCGGTCGCAGGCCGCCGGCCGCGGCCAGGATCGCGGAGCGCGCGGAGTAGTCGACGGCCAGCCGGAGATAGAGCCGGGCGCCGTCGCGAGTCGCGCGCTCGGTCTGGTCGACGGCCCGAAGAAGCGCGGGCGACAGGCGGTCCCGCCGGCCGATGACGGCCAGCCTCACGCCGTTCCGGCGACAGTTCGGGCGCTCGCGCACGAGAAAGGACTCCAGCAACCGCATCAGCGTCGATACCTCGGCGGCCGGCCGCCGCCAGTTGTCGGCGGAGAAGGCGTACAGCGTCAACGTCGTGATGCCGAGCCCTGGCGCCGCTTCCACCGCCCGTCGCGCCGCGTCGGCGCCATGGCGGTGTCCTTCCGTGCGCGGCTGTCCATGGGCGCCGGCCCAGCGGCCGTTGCCGTCCATGATCAATCCGACGTGCAGGCCGCGGCCGGGCGGTCGAGCCATCTCGCAACGGTTCACGCCGGCTCCTCCACGAGCGCCGCCGGCGCCAGGCGCGGGGCCGACTGCATCGGCCGGCGCCCAGCCGGCAAGAACGCGGCCGAGGTCGTCGAGGGGGGAAGTCGCAACGCCATCGTTTCTCGCTCCTTGTCTGCGGCCCGGCCGCAATCCGATTCGCTCCCAGGCAGTATGGGGACGAGATGGCTCCGAGACTTGAGCGAGAAGTGAGGGTTCGGTGATATTTCGCTGAAGGCGCGCCCTCGCGGGCACATTGGACGTTTCCCCGGCGCGAATCACCTGCGGGCAGGCTCAGCGGGGCCTTCTGGTGAGCCCGGCGGCCAGGCCCGTCCCGAACATCAGGCCTTCAAAAGTGCTGATCGCGGCCCGGGTCACGACCCCCGGCTCCTGCTCGCCGAGCAGGCGGGCCAGGGGCGCGAGGCCGACCTGCGAGCCGGGGAAACTCTGCGCCATGAAGTCGAGGCTCATCGCGCCGAGGAACCGGCCGCTCCACCCGAGCAGCCCGGCGGCCAGGGCACAGGCAAGGCCCGTGAGAAGCGCGGCGCGTACCCGGGCGACGCCGTGGGGTGTGGCCATGCCGCCCTCCACGGTAGGCGTGGCGAGCCCGTAGCCCCACCCGACCGCTCCACCGAGGACGAAGCCCTCCAGTGCGCCGACCGGCGGCGACAGATCGCGACCGAACAGTCCCTCGAGCACGAGGCCGCCGAGGAGGTGCGCGGTCACGCCGACCAACAGGCCGCTCATCGCCCCGGCCGTGGCGAGCGCCAGCCGGCGTTGCGCGCGGAAGGCCGCCTCCGCGGCGGCCAGACCGGCGCCGACCCCCGCTGCCGCGACACCGCCGACCGCCATTCCAAGCAATGGCAGCATCGCCAGCACGCTGTCGCCGGCCGTCGACCCGGGTCCGAACCGGAGAACGAGACCGCCCAGGAAACCGGCGAGCGCCCCGGCCGCGGCGCCGCCGGCGGCCGCGGCCATCCACCGCCGTTCCGCCACCCGCGCCACGCGCCGGAGGCGAATCAGGAACAGGATCTTCGCGGCGGTGAGCCAACCGGGATGCCCGAACAACGGAACCGGCCCCGCCCCGGGAACGTCCCAGCGAGTCTCGCGCAGGTAGGCGCGGGCCACGGCGTGCCCCCTCTTGCGATCCAGCCGGTTCAGTGCCTCGGCCGTGCTCAACTGGTGCAGGGCTTCGGCGGCCTGGCGGCGCCGGATGTCCGCTCCTGCGGCGTCGTCGCCATCGTCGTCGAGCAAGGCGGCCAGGGCCTGGTCGAAGCCCGTGTTCGCGTCGGCGGGTTCCACCGTCGCGACGCGCACGGGCTCCAGCGTCTCCTCGTCCGGTTCCTCGACGACGTCGCCGCAGACGAAGCGGTAGCCGTGCCGCGACACCGTACGGATGAACCTCGGTTCACGTGGGTCGTCGCCCAGGGTGCGCCGGAGGATGCGGACCGCCTGGCTCAGGGCGCCGTCGGTGACGATCACGTCGCTCCAGACCGCGTCGAGGATTTCGTTCCTTGTGACCGCCTCGTTTCGCCGCTCGACGAGCAGGACGAGGAGATCGAAGTAGCGAGGGATGAGCGGCAGCTCCCGTCCGTCGCGGACGAGGGTGCGGCGGGCGGGGGACAGGACGTGGCCGGAGAACCGGTAGCGGGATGTTCCGGTGGACGGTCCCATTGACGGCGGGCAGTATACGCGGTCTCCCGGCCCGCTCCCGCGGCCAGGACGACAAGTGATATGCTTCTGAAAGATATATCACTTCCGCTTCGCCAGTCTGTCGTGGAGGAGATGCGATGACGAGCCCTACCGGCGCCAAGGGATTAGGTAGCAAGAAGGTGGAGCGCGATGATCGAAAGATTGCGAGAGTGTTCATGACCGGGCGGTCCCAGGCGGTGCGGCTGCCGAAGGAATTCCGTTTCGACACCGATCGGGTGCTGATTCGGCGTGAGGGCCGCCATGTCGTGCTGAGTCCGGTGTTCAAGGACTGGGACGACTACCTGAAGAACGGCGCCCGGCTGCCCGATGATTTCGAGGCAGCGACGCCGGAGATGCGCAGAGGTGAATTGCCGCTCGAAGAGAGGGAGTCATTCGATTGAGAGCGATGCTCGACACGGATACGTGCATCTACGCGATGAAGGGGCGGAGGGGTTTCGGGGCTCGATTGCCGCTTCGTGAGTGCGCCATTTCCATCATCGTGCTCGGTGAGCTGGAGTGGGGAGCCTGCCTGTCGAAGCGCAGACAGGACAGCCTCACTGCCATAAACGACTTTGTCGGCGCAGTGCAGGTGGTCGATCTCGACGCGGAGGTCGCGAGACAGTACGGCCAGCTTCGGGCGCATCTTCGGTCTATCGGCCAGCCGATCGGCCCGAACGATCTGTGGATCGCCGCTCACGCCCTGGCCCAGGACGTCCCGTTGATCACGCACAACCTCGTTGAGTTTCGGCGCGTGCCCGGCCTGAACGTCGAAACCTGGATGACGGCGTAGTCGGGCGGACGTTTCAATCCGGCATCGCGCTGGTGGAGGCGGGCGGGATCTCGAAGCCGACGGAACGCATCAGGTCGATGGCGTTGCCCTTCCCGACCACGCCCGGCCGCAGCCGGTAGTCGAAGCGGAGCCTGCCGTTCGTCAGGTGGTCCGTGAAATGGACGTTCGCGGCGCGCGGGCCGAGGGCGTCGGCGATCGCCGTGAGGGCCAGGTCGTGCGTCGTCACGAGGCCAATCGCGTCGCGTTCGACCAGGCTGCCGACGATGGCGTCAGCGCCAATCCGACGGTCATGCGAGTTCGTGCCGTGCAGGCACTCGTCGATCAGAAAGAGCACCGTCCTGGCGCCGCCGGGCGTGCCGTTCCCGTCCGGTGCTTCCCTGCGCGCCTCCGCCAGGATGGCCCGCAGCCGGAGGATCTCGGCATGAAACCGGGAGCTGCCGTCCTGAAGCGAGTCGACGATCCGAATCGACGCGCCTACCGCCAGCGGCGACATCCGGAGGCGGCGCGCCCGCACTGGCGCGCCCGCCTGGGCGAGGACCGCGTTCACCCCGATGGAGCGGAGCAGCGTGCTCTTTCCCGACATGTTCGATCCGCTGAGAACCAGGACTCGCGGTTGATTGCCCAGGCGGATGTCGTTCGTAACGGCCTCCGCGCTCAACAGCGGATGGGCCAGGGCTTCCGCCTCGAAGTGCGGCGCTCTCCCGGCAAGCTCGGGCCAGACGTCATCCGGCCGCTCGAATCGATAACCGGCGATCGATGCGAGCGCTTCCAGTTCGCCCACGGTGTCGAGCCACGTTCCGAGCTTCGGGCCCGACCGGAGGCGCCACCGTTCAACCGCGTGGGCAAGGTGCACGTCCCAGACCAGGAAGAAACCGATGAGCTGCGCCATCGCGTTGTGCCGCGAGTCGACCTGCTCCATCAGGCGGGTCAGGCGCGCCACCTGTCGGGAGGGCGGATGGCCGTCGACATCCAGTCGCGCGCGAAGCTCGGCGAGGCGCGGTGCATGAAAGTGCTCGGACTCCAGCCGGGCAAGCAGGGCGCCGAGCAGCGCGAGGTCCCGCGCCGCCCGGTCGACACCCTCGAAGATGCGGGCCGCCACCGGCCGGAGGCGCATCTGGACGAGCGCCACCCCGACGACGGCAAGGACGAAGTACCAACCGAGCAGCGAGCGGACGCCGTCGCTCAGTTCCAGCGAGCGGACCCCCGACAGCGCATAGGCGACGCCCGCGGCCAGGGCCAGACCACCCGCGACCGACGCGATGCGTCCCGCCGCGAGCAGGGCGGGAGCGTCGAAGGCGGGTGGCGCCGCACCCCAGGTGGCGAGCGCCGGTGCGTCCACCGCCGCCCGCGTATCGTTACCCAGCACCGCCAGGTCTTCCCGGAGATCGAGGTTGAGGGTCAGTTCGTCGACTGCGGTCTGCCGTTCGCGGATAACGTCCCGCGGGGCAGGCGACCGCAACCACGCGGCAAGCATGCCCATGCCGCGCCCTGTCCGTGCCGCGCAAAGGCGCTGGAACAGCGAGCCGTTGCCGAAGAGGTCGAGGTCGGCGGCATAGAGGTGCTTCGGGTCGGCGAACTCGTCCCCGCCTTCGCCGGTTCCCGCCCACGCGTCGTCGAGTCGCTCCAGGCCGCGGTCGTAGAACGCGATGGCCCGCTGCAGGCGCGCCCGTTCCGACTCGATCCGATCGAGCCGCACCCCCAGGAAGAAGACGCCGGCGAGCGGCGCCAGAAGCCACCACGCGGAGTAACCGGCGCCGCCAACGAGGCCGATTCCCAGAGCCGCGGCGACCCCCAGGGCTGCCAGCCGGAGCGTCCCGGTGGCGTGGTGCCTCCGCTCCGCCGCCGCATGCGCCGTTCGACGCGCGGCGCGTCGGTCTTCGTAGATGCGGCGGGGATCCAGGCTGGTCGTCTCGGGCGCAGACATCCGTACATTCTCGCAGGTGCGAACGAACCTGCCGGGAGTTGATTGAAGGACCGTCACGGATCATCTACCGGCACGACGTGGATCACGTCTACGTCACGGCCGTTCTCGAAGCGAGAAGGGACCTGGCCAGCGTGCTGCTCGAGAGGCTGGTTCGCTGAGAGACTTGGCCGGGGCCTACCCCAGGGCGTTGCTGACCAGCGAGAGGAGCACGCCGCCGGCGATGACGGAGCCGAGCTGGCCGGCAGTATTCGCGCCCATCGCGTGCATGAGGACGTGGTTGGTGAAGTCCTCCTCCTGAGCCACGCGCTGGACGAGGCGGCCGCTCATCGGGAAGGCGCTGATCCCGGCTGCGCCGACCAGCGGGTTCATCCGCCCGCCGGTCACGGCGCACAGGATCTTCCCGAAGCAGACTCCCGCCACCGTGTCGAGCGCGAAGGCGCCCAGACCGAGCAGCAGGATGAACAGCGTCTGCGTCTGCAGGAAGGTCTCGGCCTGCATCAGGCTGCCGATGGTCAGGCTGAGGAAGAGGGTGGAGAGGTTAGCCAGCTCGTTGGACGCCGATCTTGTCAACTGCGCGACGACGTCGGATTCCTTCAGCAGGTTGCCCAGCATGAGGGTGGCGACGAGAGGCGCCGATTCGGGCACGAGCAGGCCGACGACGACGGTCACGGTGACGGGGAAGAGAATCACGGCGAGGCGCGGCACCGGACGGGGCGCGTAGGCCATCCGGATGCGCCGCTCCTTGCGTGTGGTCAGCAGCCGCATGATGGGCGGCTGAATGATCGGCACCAGGCTCATGTAGGAGTAGGCGGTCACTGCGATCGGCGCGAGCAGTTCCGGCGCGAGCAGCGACGAGACATAGATGCTGGTCGGTCCGTCGATGGCGCCGATCACGGCGATGGACGCGGCCTGGTTGAGCGGGAAGCCGACGAGGGTGGCGAGGATGAGCGTCGCGAAGATGCCGAGCTGGCCCGCCGCGCCGAGGATCGCGAAGTACGGCTGGGAAAGGAGCGGCCGGAAGTCCATCATCGCGCCGATTCCGATGAAGATGAACAGCGGGAAGAGCTCCGTCTGAATGCCGAACTCGTTCAGGATGTGCAGCATCCCGCCCGGCTCGTTCATCGGCGAATTCGGAAGGTTGCCCAGGATGACTCCGAAGCCAATAGGCAGCAGCAGCGTGGGCTCGTACTGTTTCGCGATGGCGAGGTAGATCAGGGCGCCGCCGACGGCGAACATCAGCAGGATGCCGGGGTCGAGCGAGAGGACTTCGGGCACGGCGGGTGCGGTCGGCTCAGCGGGGCGTCACGGTGACGAGCGGTTGCCCCTGAACCACCTGGTCCCCATCCTTGACATGGACCGCCTCGACGCTGCCCGCCCAAGGGGAACGCATCACGTTGAACATCTTCATCGCTTCGATGGTGAGCAACTCATCGCCGCGCGCCACCGTATGGCCGCTGCGGGTGGTCACCTGCGAGACGACGCCGGGTATCGGGGCGTTCATGGTGCGCGGCGTGCGGTTCTCGGCGCCGCCCCCCGGCGCCTCGCCGGCCGACTTCACGGCGCCGGACGCGTTGTCCCGAGCCTCTGTGGAGGGACCGTCCGCGTCCGCCGGGGCGGTATCGATATCGACGGTATAGGTGGCGTCCGCGATCTTCGCCGTTACCGGGCGCGCCAGTGGATCGTCGACATCGACGTCGTAGGTCCGGCCATCGACGCTGACGCGGTAGCGGGTCATGCGCGCGCCCTCAAGCGGTGCGGCGACTTCGAGAGGTGCCGCATCCGGCCGATCCGGCGCCACTCCGAGGCTCTTCGGGCAGGGGCGTCAACCGTGCGGCGCACGGCCCGCTCGATCTGGGCGCCCGCGACCGCCACGGTCACGGCCAGCACAACCGCGCGCCGTCGCCGTTCCGCTTCCGCCGCGGCTTCGTGCGCCGATTCCTCGCTGGCGGGCTCCCGCGCCTCCACCGGTTCCGCCAACTCCTCGCCGGGCGAATCCGGGCCGCCGAACAGCCGGTGGGAAGTGAGCAGGTACATCAGCCCGATCAATCCGGCGAGGGCCAGGAACAGCAGGACCGATCCGGCGGCGGCGATCTGCAGGACGGTGTCGAGGGCGGCGATCATCGGGTCGTGATACGCCGCCTGGCCGACGCGCGGCGCGCCTCAGAGGGGGATGTTGCCATGCTTCTTCGGCGGCGGCTGGGTCTGCTTGTCGCGGAGGTAGGCAAGTGCGGCGGCAATTCGCGTCCGGGTTTCGTGCGGGTGAATTACGTCGTCGATGTGCCCGGTGGCGGCGGCGGCGAAGGGGGAGTTGAACTGCTTCTGGAACTCGCCCTCGAGGGTCGCGCGTTGCGCTTCCCGCTCGGCGTCCGTCGCCGCCTGCTTCAGTTGGCGCGCGAACAGAATGCTGACGGCGCCCTTGGCCCCCATGACCGCCACTTCCGCGGTCGGCCAGGCGAGGCAGAGATCGGTCCGGATCATCTTGCTGCTCATGACGATATAGGCGCCGCCGTAGGCCTTCCGCAGCACCACTGACACCTTCGGCACCGTGGCCTCGGCATAGGCGTACACGATCTTGGCGCCATGCCGGATGATGCCTTGCTGTTCCTGGCGGGCGCCGGGGAGGAAGCCGGGGCAGTCGACCAGTGTCACGAGGGGGATGTTGAACGCATCGGCAAAGCGGATGAAGCGCGCGATCTTGTCGGACGCGTCGATGTCGAGCACGCCTGCAAGATGCGCCGGCTGATTCGCGACGAATGCGACGACCCGTCCTTCGATCCGGGCGAAACCGACCACCGCGTTCGGCGCGAAGTCGGCATGCACCTCCAGGAACGAGCCTTCGTCGGCGATGATCTGGATGGCGTCGCGCACGTCGTAGGCGACTTCCGCCGACGCCGGAATGAGATCGTCGAGCGCCGCATCATCCGGCTCCAGCGTATCGTCCGGCTCCTCCACGGGCGGGTCTTCCGCGTTGTTCGACGGGAGGTAGCCGAGCAGCTTGCGCGCTAGCGTGAACGCCTCCTCCTCGTCGTCCGCCACGAGATGGGCGACCCCCGACGTGGCGGCGTGGGTCTCGGCGCCGCCCAGAGTTTCGACGTCCACCTCTTCGCCGGTCACCGTCCGGATCACGTCCGGACCGGTAATGAACATGTAGCTGGTGCCGCGCGCCATGATCACGAAATCGGTGAGGCCGGGAGAGTAGACGGCGCCGCCGGCGCACGGCCCCAGCATGATGCTGATCTGCGGCACGACGCCGCTCGCCTGGGTGTTGCGCCAGAAGAGGTCGCCGAAGCCGGCGAGGCTCCAGATTCCCTCCTGGATACGGGCGCCGACCGAGTCGAACAGTGCGACGATCGGTAGCCCGCTCGCGGTTGCCGTCTCGAGAAGCCGCCCCACCTTGAGCGCCTGCGTCTCGGAGAACGATCCGCCGAGGACCGTGAAGTCCTGCGCGAAGAGAGCCACGCGCCTTCCGTCGATCCGCCCGAGGCCGGTCACCACCCCGTCACCGGCGTGGCGCTGGAGATCGAGTCCAAAGGCGTCGTGGCGATGCTCCAGGTAGGGGCCGAGTTCCTCGAACGTGCCGTCGTCGAGCAACTCGTCGATGCGTTCGCGGGCCGTCAGCTTGCCCCGGTCATGCTGCGCGTCGATCCGTTCCTGGCCGCCCCCGATGTGCGCCTCGGCCCGCCGGTCATCCACCGAATCGGACTTCGTCTCCGGTGGCGCGCTCGGCGGCATCGCGACGGGATCCAGGGCCGCCGTATCCGCCTCGAGGTCGGGCGCCCTGGCGGCCGGCCGCTGACGGCGAAAGACGCGCAGCAGGGCGAGGAGCGCCGCACCGGCCATCGTCGTGGTGACGGCGCTGGCCTCCGATGACCAGGCCAGGCCGAAGGGAGAACGGGATTGGGTCGCGGCCGTCGTGTCGGTGCCGCCCGCCGGCGCCGACTGGGGCGCGGCGGGTGCCTGAAGCGTCTCCGGATGATCGGCGTCCGGCAGAGTGGTAGACGACACGTTTCTCAATGGTAGCACCGCATACTGCCGGAGAGAGCCTCCGGAGGAGCTGCCGCCGCCGGACCGCCTGTTACAATCGAACGCGTGAGAGGCATCGGGGTGGCCGATCATGCGCCGGGGCGTGATCGGGCCGCGATTGTCGGCCTCCGCTTCGGTACCCGTCGTCGCGACGAGGCCGAACGTTCGCTCGGTGAACTCTCGGGGCTGGCCGGAGCTGCCGGCGCCGCCGTTGCCCTCCGCACCATTCAGGAGCGTTCCCGGCCGGACCCGGCATGTTTCCTCGGCCGCGGCAAGGTGCGTCAACTTGCGGCGGCGTGCGGCGAACTCGACATCGATCTCGTAGTAGTCGATGCAGAGCTGAGTCCGGGCCAGGCCCGCAACCTGGAAGAGGAGCTCGGCCGGCGCGTGGTCGACCGCACCCAGGTCATTCTCGACATCTTCGCGTCCCGCGCCCGCACCCGGGAGGGACGATTGCAGGTGGAGCTGGCGCAGCTCCGCTATCTGCTGCCGCGTCTGGCCGGCGCGGGCGCCGCGTTGTCCCGCCTGGGAGGCGGCATCGGAACCCGCGGCCCGGGGGAGACGAAGCTCGAGACGGATCGCCGGCGCATCCGGCGGCGCATCGACCGCCTGACACGCGACCTCGACACCGTGCGCAACCGGCGCTTGCGACTGCGCGAGCGACGCCGCAAGCGGTCCACGCCCACGGTGGCCCTCGTCGGCTATACGAACGCCGGCAAGAGCTCGCTGTTCAACCGCTTGACGGACGCCGACGCGCCGTCGTCTGACGCGCTCTTCGTCACCCTCGATCCGCTGGTCCGGCCGCTGCGCCTGCCGGATCGACGCACGGTGCTGGTCGCGGACACGGTCGGATTCATCGACCGGCTGCCCCACGCCCTGGTGGCGGCATTCCGGGCGACGCTGGAGGAGGTGGCGGAGGCCGATCTCCTCCTGCACGTCATCGATGCGAGCCATCCGGATCGGGAGGTCCGCGCCGCCGCCGTCACCCGCGTGCTCGACGAGGTCGGCGCTACGGATCGCGCGATGCTGCTCGTCTTCAACAAGTGCGACCTCATCGATGCGGAGACCGTGCGCCGCCTCCGCGAGTTCCACCCGGGGGCCCTGCTGATATCCGCCCGTACGGGCGACGGCCGGGACCGCCTGGTTCATGCCGTGACCGCCGCGCTCGGTGTCGACACCCGGCGCGTCCGGCTCCGCTTCGACGACCGGCTCGACCGCGACCGGCAGCGCATGTCCGATGTCTATCGCCTGGGCCGGGTTCTCCACTACGAGAGGGAGGGTGAAACCGTGTCGATGGAAGTGGAGGGTCCGGTGGCGGTCGTGGAGCGCTGGCGCCGCGACGGCGTGCTACGGTGACCCCGTGCCGCGCCCGTCGCCTCCAGACGCGTCCACGCCGCGTTCCCCAGACGAAGAAGTGATCGCCGGTTCCGTCGAACGGCTTACCTTCCACAATCCCGAGAACGGCTTCTCCGTCCTGCGCGTGCATGCGCGCGGCCGTGGCGGCCCGATCACCGTGGTGGGGCACGCCGCCGCGATTTCGCCCGGCCAGTGGATCAACGCCTCGGGGAACTGGATCCACGATCGTACCTACGGCCCGCAGTTCCGCGCCCGTTTCCTGCAGGCGTCGGAGCCCACCTCGAAGGAGGGAATCCGACGGTACCTCGCCTCCGGCCTGATCCACGGCATCGGCCGGGTGTACGCCAGGAAGCTCGTGGACGCGTTCGGCCAGGCAATCTTCGACGTGATCGATGAAGCACCGGATCGCCTGCGCGAGGTGGACGGCATCGGCGCCGTCCGTGCGGCGCGGATCCGGGAGGCCTGGGCCGAGCAGCGCTCCGTCCGCGAGATCATGGTCTTTCTCCACGACCATGGCGTCGGGACGGCACGGGCGGTGCGCATCTACAAGACCTACGGTGTGAATGCGGTCCGCGTCATGTCGGAGAACCCCTATCGGCTCGCCCGTGACATTCGCGGCATCGGCTTCCGGACCGCGGACATGCTCGCGATGCGTCTCGGCATCGAGAAGACGGCGATGGTCCGGATCGAGGCCGGCATCGGCTTCGCGCTCCTGGAAGCCATGTCGGACGGACATTGCGGCCTGCCGGCGGAAGAGCTTCGCGCAAAGGCGTCCGCGCTGCTGGAAGCGCCGGTGGAACTGGTGCAGACGGCGATCGATCACGAACTGGCGGCCCGGACGATCGTCGCCGACACGGTGCGCGGCGCCGATTGTCTCTTTCTGGCCACGCTCCATCAGGCGGAACGGGCAATCGCGGGGCGCCTGCGGGCAATGGCCGCCGGACCGCTCCCGTGGCGGACCATCGATGCCGCCGGAGCGCTCCGGCAGGTCGAGGCGCGGACCGGCCTGACCCTTGCCCGCCGCCAGGCCGAAGCGATCCGTCGCGCCCTTGAGTCCAAGGTGCTGGTGATGACGGGCGGTCCCGGCGTCGGCAAGACGACGGTCGTCAATGCGCTCCTCGCGGTTCTCTCCCCGCGAGGGCTGGCCATCACGCTGTGCGCGCCGACCGGCCGTGCGGCGCGGCGACTGAGCGAGACGACCAACCTCCCGGCGAAGACGATTCATCGGCTCCTCGAAGTCGACCCGGCAACCGGAGGATTCCAGCGCGACGAGGAACGGCCCGTCGACGCCGACCTGATCGTCGTCGACGAGGCGTCGATGGTTGACGTCCCGCTGATGTACGCGCTGCTGCGCGCTGTGCCCGACGAGGCGGCGGTCCTGATGGTGGGCGACATCGATCAACTCCCGTCGGTGGGGCCGGGCCAAGTGCTGAGCGACCTGATCGCGTCCGGCGCCCTGCCTGTCGTCCGCCTCACGGAGGTGTTCCGGCAAGCGGCGGGCAGCCGGATCATCACGAATGCGCACCGCATCAACGCGGGGGAGATGCCCTGGCTGGGCAAGCCGGAGGGCAGCACCGACTTCTACTTCGTTCCCGCCGACGACCCCGAGACTGCCGCCGCGCGCGTCCGCGAGCTGGTGACCAAACGGATCCCGCGCCGCTTCGGCTTCGACCCGATCGACGACATCCAGGTGCTTTGTCCCATGAACCGGGGTGGAGCCGGGGCGCGCGCCCTGAACGTGGACCTCCAGGCCGCCCTCAACCCGTCGGGGGGGCGCCCGACCGTCGAACGCTTCGGCTGGACCTTCGCGGCCGGCGACAAGGTTATGCAGATCGAGAATGACTACGACCGCGACGTCTACAACGGGGACATCGGCCGGGTGGAAGCGGTGGATCCGGAACTGGGCGAGCTGCGCGTTCGCTTCGACGGGCGGCGGGTCACCTACGCAATCGCGGAGCTCGACGCGCTGGTCCCGGCCTACGCGACGACGATTCACAAGAGCCAGGGGTCGGAGTACCCCGCCGTCGTTCTTCCGATCCTGACGCAACACTACGTCATGCTGCAGCGAAACCTGCTCTACACGGGAATCACGCGCGGCCGGCGGCTCGTCGTTCTCGTGGGTCAGCGGCGCGCGGTCGCGGTCGCGGTGCGGACCGTCTCCGGCCGCCGCCGGTGGTCGAAGCTCGCCGAATGGCTGCAGTCCCTCTCGTGAACCACTACTCCGGCCGGTTCAAGAGCGCGAGACACGTGCGCGCGAGCGGCTTGCGGCGCCCCTTCTCGGTGAGGATCCCGAAGAACCGGTTCTCGGTTTCGACGAACCCCTTGCCGAGCGCGACGAGCGAGCCGCTCTGAATCGACCGCTTTATCTGGTGCCGCCACCCCAGCGCGATGCCATGTCCGGCGGTGGCGGCCTCGAACACGTAGGTGTAGTAGTCGAATTCGATGCGGCGCGGTGTCCCGTGCGGACTTCCGGCGACTGCGAACCAGTCCTCCCAGGTCGCCCAGCCCTCGTTGAATCCCGCCAGGTCGAGGAACGTCAGCCCGCTCCAGCCGGCAACGGGCCCGGCGAGGACTTGTGCGTGGGTGGTGGCGTAGGTGCGCGAGCAGACGGGTCTGATTGCTTCCCTGATCACAATCGCGTCCTGCTCGGGGTCGACGTGCGCCGAATCCCAGGTCAGATGGATGTCGGCGGAAGGGTCGGCGGGCAGCCTGTGAAGGGCGGGATGGTAGGTGAGGATCCGGATTCGCACGTCCTTCGCGAGCAGCCGCCCAAGGGTGGCGTAGTGCGGCATCAGGAAGAAATGCGATGTGTCGTGCGAGCAGCTAATGACAACCTCTTCGGTTCGGGACAGTTCGGTCGCCTCGGCCGCGCCCTCGTGAATGGCCGCGAGACCGGCCGCCACGCCGTGGTGGAAACGCTCTCCGGCGCCGGTCAAGGTCGCCCCCGCGCGGGAACGTTCGAACAGGCGCGCCGACAGCCACGTCTCCAGCTTCGCGATCTGGCGGCTGACGGCGGCTTGCGAGGTGCCCAGTTCACGCGCCGCCAGGGTGAAGCTGGCGTGACGCGCAGCGCTATCGAAGGCCATCAGAGCGCTTGATGGGGGGATCCGGTAGCGGCCGCGCGGATTCATGGTTCAAAGCCAGCATAACATACCAATACGGAATGTTTCATCCTCTGTGGTTACCGTCTGACCAGACTCAAACATTCCGATTTGATATGAATTCTCGACGCATGAGGAATCGGAACACTTCTGAATCCGACGCCCAGGCGGTCAGCGGGTCGCGGTGCGATGCTCGGCCTTCCAGAGCCGGGCGAGCCGGTGCGCCTCGTCGATCTCGTGCCGAAACATGTCGGGGTCGAGCACGAGTTGCATGCGCGCCGCCTCGTAGCGCTCTTCCGTGGTCAGGAACTCCTCGGCCAGCGCGTACCACATGTAGGCGGTGATGTTGTCGCGTTGCACGCCGTCGGCGGCGTGAAAACGCGTCGCGAGATCGAACAGCGCGTCGTTGTCGCCCCGTTCGGCGCGCGCCGTCAGTTCGTCGACGGTGGGGTGCGACTCGCTGGACGATCCGTTCGGCCCGCAGGCGGCGGCGAGCACGATGACTCCGACGGCGGCCAGGCGGCGTGCGGCCCTCCGGAGCCAGCGGACGTCGACGCCGAACGACCAGATCAGCAGGGCGAGCGCGAGGCCCGCAATCGTCGCGGCCACCGTTGCCGGGATGATCGGGCCGAGGCAAGTGAGGAGGACGACGCCCTGCGCCACGCAGACGGCCTTCCGCCGGAAGCTGTCGGGAAGTTCCGCGGCCAACTCGGGCCAGATCCAGCCGGCTGCGACGAAGAGGTAGCGGAGCAGGCCGATCAGGATCACCCACGGGCCCGTCTGACCTGACCACCAGACCAGCACGGAGAGGGTCAGGAGCAGAAAGGCGTCCAGCTCCATGTCGAAGCGGGCGCCGAACCGGGTGACGCCGCCGCTACGCCGTGCTACCTGACCGTCGACGGCGTCCAGCATCATGACGATCGTGCCGACAACGATGACCCACCAGCGGAGGCCGGCATCCGGGGTCGGGGCGTGGAGCATAAGGGCGCAGATCGGTAGCAGCAGGGTCGCGCGGAACAGCGTGACCCGGTTGGCCGGACCGATGCCCGGGGGCGGCAGGCGGGCTGGCACGGTATAGACCAGCAGCGCCGCCAGCAGTCCGTACAGCCCGAGCACGTCGGCGAAGTAGACCGCGGGCAGATCGAAGGCGTACCAGGCGCCCAGCGCGCCTGCCAGCAGTGGCGCGAGGCCGGCCAGCAGGTCTTCGCCGGCCCGGCGGAGGCTGCCCGCCCTCTGGACTCCGCGCAGTCCCGGCTCCATACTGCGCGAATGGCCGACGCCGCCACCGCCCGGCAGTTCGTGGTCCGACGCCCCGGCCATGCGGAGATTGTGCGCGTCGATCTCCCGCCGAGGCAAGCGGACGAAGTGCTCGTTCGGGCCCTGTACAGCGGGATCAGCCGCGGCACCGAAGGGCTCGTCTTTCGCGGCGCGGTGCCGGAGTCGCAGTACGAGACGATGCGCGCGCCGTTCCAGCAGGGGGACTATCCGGGCCCCGTGACGTCCGGCTACAGCAGCGTCGGCGTTGTCGAGGAGGGACCGGACGGTCTCGTGGGGCGGCCGGTGTTTTCCCTGTATCCGCACCAGGATCGTTACATCGTGCCCGTGGCGGCGGTCCATCCGGTGCCGGACGACGTGCCGGCGGGACGCGCTGTGCTTGCCGCCAACATGGAGACGGCGGTCAATGTCGCCTGGGATGCGAATCCGGCGGGCGGCCGTATCGTGGTCATCGGCGGAGGGGTCGTCGGTCTGCTCGCAGCCACGCGTTGCCGTGACGTCGAGGGAGCGTCAGTCACGCTGGTCGATCCGAACCGGTCCCGCCAGTCGGTCGCGGCTTCGCTGGGTCTGCGCTGGCGCCCCGATCCGCCGCCCGCGGCAACGGCCGATCTCGTAATCCATGCGAGCGGGGCTCCGGAGGGCCTTCGCGCGGCGCTGGACGTGGCGGCCATGGAGGCGACCATCGTCGAGGCAAGCTGGTACGGGGCGCGCGAGGTGACGCTCCCGCTTGGGGAGGCCTTTCACTCGCGGCGCCTGACGATCCGGAGCAGCCAGGTGGGGCGCGTGCCTCCAGGCCGCGCCGCCGAGTGGACGCACGAACGGCGGCTCCGCTTCGCGCTCGCGCTACTCGCCGATGACCGGCTCGATGCGCTCATCAACGGTGAGAGCCCGTTTGAGGAGCTTCCACGAGTCATGGCGAAGCTGAGCGCGGCGCCGGGTGATACGCTCTGCCACCGCATCCGCTACGTTGCGGACGCGTGAGTGCCGGAGAGGAGAGCGATGTACAGCCTCAACGTCCGCGACCACTTCATGATTGCGCACAGCTTCCGGGGGGAGCAGTTCGGCCCCGCGCAACGCCTCCACGGCGCGACCTACGTTGTCGACGCGACGTTCGCCCGCCCCGACCTCGACCCCGATGGCATTGTCGTCGACATCGGCCGCGCCTCGGACGTGCTCAAGTCCATTCTCGCGGCGCTCAACTACCGCAACCTGGATGAGGATCCCGCGTTCGCCGGCGGCAACACTTCGACGGAGGTGCTGGCGAGGACGGTCTTCGACCGGTTGGCGGCGGCGGCCCGGGCCGGTGAACTGGGGGCGGGCGGCAAGGGGGTCACCCGCATAAAGGTGACGCTTCACGAGTCGCACATCGCGTGGGGCAGTTACGAGGGAACCGTGTGAATACGGCCGGCAAGCAACTCTGCCTGCTGGCGCCCCACCCGCTCGATCAGCGGACGGGGGGCTACCGGTACGACAACCGCATGCTGGACGGACTTGAGCGGCGTGGTTGGCGGGTGGAACGGGTGGGCCTGCGAGGCGCCTTTCCGGGTCCGGACGACGCCGCGCGCGACAGCCTGTCGACCGCGCTGGCGCGACAGCCCGACGATTCGCTCGTCGTCATCGATGGACTGGCAATGGGGGGGCTGCCCGAGCCGGTCGCAACCCATGCGGAGCGGCTGCGGATTGTGGCGCTCGTACACCATCCGGTAGCGGAGGAAACCGGACTGGATCCAGGTGTGCGCGAGCGCCTGGCGGTTCTGGAGACACGCGCTCTCGCCGCAGTGCGCGGCGTCATCGTGACGAGCGCGTTCACGGCGCGCACCCTGGCGGAGGCGTACCGCGTGGACCCCGGCGGTGTGCGGGTGGTCTGTCCAGGAACTGATGTGTCGGCGCCGGCCCGTGGACCCGCGTCCGGCGATCCCCCGCAACTGCTCGTGGTCGCTTCGGTCACTCCGCGGAAGGGACATGACGTCCTGATTCGGTCGCTCGCGCGCCTGCGCACTCGCCGGTGGAGCTGCGTCTGCGCGGGCAGCCTCGAACGCGCGACAGGGTTCGTTCGGGAAGTGACGGCAGCGGTTGCCGAGACGGGGCTGGTTGATCGGATCCGGTTCGTGGGGGAGTGTGACGACACGGTGCTTGGCGCGTTGTACGACACCAGCTCGATCTTCGTCCTGCCGTCGCGCTACGAGGGATACGGCATGGTGTTGACGGAAGCCCTGTCGCACGGATTGCCGATTGTTGCCACTACCGGCGGCGCGATTCCGTACACCGTGCCGGACGACGCGTCACTGACCGTGCCGCCGGGTGACGATGGAGCTCTGGCGGATGCGCTGGCGACGTTGCTGGACGATGACGAGCGGCGGGTAGCGCTCGCCGCCGCAGCGCGACGGCGCGCCGCCCGGTTGCCGGACTGGGACGCGGCTGTGACGGACTTCGGGCAATGCCTGCTGGATCTGGCGCCATCGGCAGTCCCGCAAGGGAGCGGGGCTTGACCAGCGAGCGGTTCGGCGCCGGCTGGCTGGCGTTGCGCGAGCCGATTGATCACCGTTCGCGCGCCCGGGCAGCCGTGCAGGTGCTGGCGCCTGTCTGGACCCGGCAAGGCTGGTCGAACATCGTAGACCTCGGCAGCGGCACCGGATCGAACCTCCGGTACCTTGCGCCTTATCTGCCGGGGAAGCAGCAGTGGACGCTCTTCGACCACGACGCCGAGCTGCTGGCTCGCGTCACGCCCCCTGAAGGGATGCCCGATCTTCGGCTCGCGACGCTGACCGGGGATCTGGCGAACACGGGATTGACGTTGGCGCGTGGGACGGGCGCCCATCTCGTGACTGCGTCGGCCCTGCTCGATCTGGTCTCGAAGGACTGGCTCGCCTCGGTGGCCGACGCCTGCCGTTCGGCAGGCGCCGCAGCGCTCTTCGCGCTCAACTACGACGGCATCCTGGAGTGGGTGCTCTATGATGAGCCGGAAGATGGGGACGACAGCTGGATCCGGCGCGCGGTAAACGAACATCAGCGGCGCGACAAGGGATTCGGCCGGGCTCTCGGCCCGATGGCGGGCCTGCACGCCGAGATGATGTTCCGTGGCGCCGGCTACCGCGCCTGGCTGTTCCGGAGCCCGTGGCAGCTCGGTCCGGACGATGCGGACGTGGTCCGAATCCTCATGGACGGATGGGCCAACGCCGCGATCGAGCAGACCGGCGATGCGAATCGAGTTCGCGCCTGGGCCGATCGGCGCTCCAGAACAATCGCCCGCGGGCGGTTCAGGCTGATCGTCGGCCATACTGACTTCCTGGCCCTCCCGCCCGGCTAACGGGTTGCGCCGTGGCCCGACCTCTCACGGGTGCGCATCGCGCGCCGCCGCGCGCCTGAGGTCCAGATCCCAGAGCGTGTCGTTGCCCAGCCGGAACGTGCGAAAAGGGGGACGGAGGGCTTCGTTCAGAGTGGTGACGGGCCTGAGCGTGAATGCCGGACGTCCGGAACCGATCAGGAGGGGGGCCACGGTGACATGCAGTCGGTCG
The DNA here is from genome assembly GCA_964636705.1 of uncultured Vicinamibacteraceae bacterium. Classification (GTDB taxonomy): domain Bacteria; phylum Acidobacteriota; class Vicinamibacteria; order Vicinamibacterales; family UBA8438; genus VXRJ01. The sequence goes on along the minus strand of CAZWUJ010000032.1, from coordinate 19,007 downwards.
ACGAGACCGGCGTCGAGGAAGCGGGACAGGGTGAGTCCGCCGCCTTCGATCAGCAGTCGCCGCAAGCCCCGGGCGCGAAGCGCTTGCAGGATCGTGGCGGGATCGATGGTGGTGTTCGCACCGGCGGGCAACACGATCGTCTCGACCCCGGCCCGGTCGTTCCGGCGGGCGCTGGCGCGGCGGACGATGAGAGTCGGCGCCACGCCGTCGGTGAAGAGGTGGCAGGCGGGGTCGAGCCGGCCGTCCGGGTCGATGACCACCCGCGCCGGATTCCTGCCTTCCACCTCCCGTACCGTCAGGCGGGGATTGTCGCTGGCGACGGTCCCCGCGCCGACGATGACGGCGTCGACGAGAGAACGCAGGCGGTGGAGCCGGCGAATGTCCTCCGGACCGGTAACGTAGTGAGAGTGTCCCGCTTCGGTCGCGATCCGGCCGTCGAGACTCTGACCTGACTGGGCCACGACGAGGTCCGGCTGAAGCTGCAGCGGTAGAAACAGGTCGAAAACCAACTGCGCCTCGTCGGTCGGCGCGCCCGATGCCTCCCATCCGCCGTCCGGGAGCACATGCAACCACACCGAGGGCATCGATTCATGACGAATACGTTTTCCTGAGGCGTTGGGACCGACATCCTGAACCATCCGCCACGCCGTCGCGGCGTCGAGCGGCGGTGTAGGCTCTTGTGTGGTACCCAAGATCACAGTAATTGAGGGTACAGTAGCGGGCATTCGTCATGTATCAAGCTGAACGCGGGCTTTTCGATCTCCGGCAGGGACGGCCCATATATGTCGTTCCGTCGAACGGCGCTGCCGCGTCGAACGACGTCGGCGCATTGATCGCCGCCGTAGACGGTTTGGCGGGGGCTGCGCTCGCCGTACTGCGGCGACAGGGCCAGGTCCGCCTCGCCGTCACCGGAGAGCGGGCAGCATCCATGGGCCTGGCGGCGACGCCCGCCGGGGGGCAGCGGGCCGAAGCGACGAACGCAATGCCCATCAGCCTCGCGCTGAACGGTGAGAATCCGGACCAGATTGTTCACCTCGCGAGTGCGCATGGCCTCTTCGGTCCGAACGACGTCGACTTTCGCGTGGCGTCGCCGGTCGAAGCGAGTGGGCTGCGCCTCGTCCGTCTCGGTCGCCTGCTGCCCGCCGTCGTGAGCGCGGCAGCGGATCCCACCCGTTCGGAGCGCCTCCGGCAGGCAATCGATCGGGGCGTGTCCCTGGAGGTGACGACCGATCAGATCGACGCGCTCGCGTCCGCCAAGGGTGTCCGCGTGACACGGGTCAGCGACGGGCCGGTGCCTCTTGCAGAGGCGGAGGATGCCCGGTTCGTCTTCTTCCGCGAGACCAACGGACTGCTCGACCACGTAGCCATACTGTTCGGCGCGCCCGAGTCGTGGCCGGACCCGACGCCGGTGCGGATCCACTCCGCCTGCCTGACAGGCGATCTCTTCGGCAGCCTGCGGTGCGATTGCGGCGAGCAGCTTCGCGGCGCGCTGCGGTACTTCGCCCAACAGGGCGGGGGAGTGCTTCTCTACATGTCGCAGGAAGGCCGCGGCATCGGCCTGGCCAACAAGCTGCGCGCCTACAGCTTGCAGGAGAAGGGTCTCGATACGATCGACGCCGACGGCACGCTGGGCTTCGGCGCCGACGAGCGGCAATACGCGGCGGCAATCGAAATGCTGCGCGGGCTCGGTGTCCGGCGGGTGCAACTGCTGACAAACAACCCTGGGAAGGTAAGCGCGCTGTCCCGGGCCGGCATCGACGTGGCGGGCCGGATGCCCCTCTACGGAACGCTCAATCCCCACAACCAGCCCTATGTCAAGGCGAAGGTGGAACGGGCGGGCCACTGGCTGCATGACATGCTGGCGGGAGCCGACCCCGCCATTCCGCCCAGACGGTCGACGCCATCCACGAGGGCCGCGGGGGCGCCGATCAGATCAGACGATCGAGCGGGAACGTCCTGGCGTCACGAATGACGGCGGCAAGCGTGTCGCCGTAGTGCTCCACGAGCCGTCGTCCCATCGCCGCGGTCGCGAGCGCCGCGTTCCCGGCAACACCGTCCGGGTTCAGGTCGCGGGCTCTCCAGGCGAACGGCGCGATTCCCTCGGGGCCGATCGTCGAGCCCGCCAGCGCGAGTTCCTCGCCGAACGAAGCGAAGCGCCGGATGCAATCGGTCCTGACCCGGTCCGGGTGGAGATGGAGCATCATGGCGGTCTCGACGGCACCCCCATGCAGTCCGTGACGCCACTCCGATTCGGGCAGATCGAGATCGCCGGGACGGTCGAACCGGAACCAGCTCGCGGACACCACCAGCATCCTGCTAGCGAGGCGAAGATCGAGCCCCGCGATCGCCATGGCGTGGCGGTTCCCGCCGTGGCTGTTGTGGATTACAAGCCGCTGAACCCCGGCCCGCGCCAACTTCCTGCCTTGCCGCAGGATTAGGGCCTTCAAGCCATCGGCGCCGATGGAAACGGTGCCTGAAGGGAAGCTCCGCTCCTCCGGATGGTCGAGGTGTTCGTCGCTCGCCCCGATCTCGACCGGGACGCAGACGGCGATCGGGATCTCGGATGGGACTTTCGACAGGGCGTACTGCAGCAGGCCGCGGTTGATGTCGTTGTCGGTCGTGAGGGGCAGGTGGGGGCCATGCTGTTCCGTTGCGCCGAGCGGCAGGATTGCCACCGGGTCGCGGCCGGCCAGCGCCCGCCGTTCCATCGGTGTCATCCGATCCCACGATCTCGACGGCGGACTAGTCATTCTGGCGTCTGAAGTGGGCGAGATCGTAGGCGATCCAGCCGCGCTGAAGGCAACTGCCGAGAGCGGCCCCGCCGGTCAGGTGGCCGAGCGGACCGTCGAGCGGCAGCCAGCGCACGGTGTGCGCGAGGATCGTGATCGCCCGGTCGCGGGGGCGGCGCAGCTCCAGATGCGGCGTGAGATCGACCGTCGAATCGTGAGCGAAGCCGCCACCGGCAGCAAGGCCCCGCAGTTCCGCGCGATCGACGAGCGTGTTGATCCGCCAGCCGCGCCGGAAACGCTCGATCGCGCGCGCCGCGGCGGGAGCGTCGTGCTCGGGTCCGAGCACATCGTCGCAGATGACCAGGTGTCCGCCGGGGCGAAGCCGCCGCGCACACTGAATGAAGAAGAATGCCGGGTTCGTGCCGTGGACAAACGACTCTATGGCGTAGATCAGGTCCGCCGTCCGGCCGCCGGCCAGCGGCGGCAGTGACAGGTCGAGCGAGAGGTCGCAGAAGTCGCCCTCGACGCAATGAATCCGATCCGTGAGGCCCTGCTGGTCGATCCGTCTCTGCGCCTCCCGCGCCTGGATCGGACTGAGGGTCACGCCAATCCCGCGGAGCGATGGGAAACGCCCGGCCAGCGAGCAGAGCGTTGCGCCGACGCCGCAGCCGAGGTCGAGCACGGTGACGTTGCCGTCGTGCGGCGCCAGCTCGTGCAACTGATCGGCGATCCGATCCTCGACATACCGGAACGCCTGCTCGCGCGTGGCAACCCCCGGGCCCCAGACTGCGCGGTGGATCGCGCCGACGTCTCCGCCTTGCCCCCAGGCAAGAAAGCGGCTCGTGTGACGGTCGTAGTACTGGCGGACGGAGGCGGGGTCGAAGCGCGCGACAGGCGTCAACGGTCTTCCAGGAGGGCGTAGACATCGCCCGAGCGTCGCTGTGCTTCGGCCGTCCCCAGCGCTTCCAGCAACTCGGGGCCGGTCAGCCAGCGGGGCGACGCCAGCTTGTACGACTCGCCGGACGACCAGTTGTAGCAATAGGCCCCCAGGGTGTCCAGCCGCTCCACGCAGAGTTGCACATTGTCCAGGGCGGATGGGAGGTACTCGAAGGAGAGGCGGGGGACGGGCTCGGTCAGGCCCGCCAGCACGTCGGGTTCGGATCCTTCCACGTCGATCTTCACGAAGGTGGGGAGGCCGAACCGTCCGATCAGGTGATCGAGGGTGGTCGCCTCGACCGTGGTGTGAGTATTCCAACGGATGCGTGCGAACAGTGGGTCGGCCGCCCGCGACTCCAGCCAGGCGGCCGACGTGGTGGTGAGAGTGGGATGCCGTTCGCTGATCGCGAGCCTCACCGGTCCCGCGGAAGCCGCGACGGCCATCTCGAGTACTGCCACGGGGCCGGTGGCGGGATGGGTTCTCGACTTTCGGCCGCGTCTGCGCCGATGCGAGTCGTCGAAGCAGGCGCGGAGCAGCCGGGCGCAGTCGTGCTGCGGTTCGACCGCAACGACCCGGCAGCCGAGGGCGCGCAGCGCCCGGGTCCGGTTGCCGACATGCGCGCCGATATCGAACGCGAGCTGACCGGGCTGAACCATGGTGCGATACAGCCTGCGCAGCCGCCGCTGGCGCCCCGGAATGCCGTGATAGATGGCCAGTGAACGTCCGATGCCCCAGATCCGTGGGACTCGGTCTGCGAGAGACGACATGTTGCGATTTTGGGCGAAAGGCCTGACGGTTACAATGCGAAGGGATGCCGGTAGGCAATTATCACATTCGGAGCATGGGCGACCGGAGTCGAAGCGGCGCCGCCGGGCTGCGAGCGCTGTCGCTCGTCATCGGCCTGTTCCTGGTGGTGATGGGAAGCAACAAGGTGATCTGGTTGACCGACACGGGTCCGCTGTTGGGCGAGCTGTCCGTCTGGCGGGACCTCACGTCCGGCGCCAGCCTCTGGTACCTGGAAACCATCGCCATTCCCGGCGTCCCGCTGTTCTCCCGTGTTGTGCCGATCGCCGAGATGCTTGCCGGCGCCGCGTTGATGGCCGGATTCCGCGTTCGCCTGACCGCCTCGGTGGCGTTGGCGATGATTCTGAACTTTCATTTCGCGAGCGGCCTTCTCTTTACCACCGGCTATCTGACGAACGGTTACGGCCCGCCGGTAATCGGCAGCCTGCTGGCGCTCGCCATCGGCGGCCGGCAACTCCCGTTCGCCCTGACACGGTAGCGGCGATCCCCGGTGGCCTCGATCCTGCTGGTCGGCTCGCTCGCCCTGCTCAATCTGTCGGTGACGTTCGAGCACGTCTGGCCCACGCTGTCGGTCCGCCCGAGCGCGGCGCTATCGGCGGAGCTGGGGATCGTCACGCTCGGGCTGATCGGGTGGCAACGGCGGGGGCGGGTCGCTTCGCGGCGGCTGCTGCGAACGCTGGCGATCGTCTGGACGTCGCTGATCGTCGGCCGCTACGTGAGCGTGACGACCGAGGGTCTGTACGGGCGGGATGTCAACCTGTACTGGGACTTGCGCCACATCCCCAGCGTGGGAGCGATGTTCACGGAGGTGGCGGCGTCGTGGGCGGTCGCGGTCGGGGTCGCGGTGGTGGTCGGCGCGCCGGTCCTCCTGTACGGCGCGTCACGCTGGTGCATGCAACGCCTTGCACGCGCTGCCACCCATCCGCCCGCCAGAGGGTGGCTCGGTGCGGCGGCGGGTCTGGTCGTCGCGTTCTGGGCCCTGGAGCAGGGCACGGGTTGGCGTCCGTTTGACCGTCTCCGATTCTCGGAGCCGGTTGCCTCGGCGTACGCCCGCGAGGCCTACGAGGTGGCGTACGAAGCGAGCGGCGCGGGCCTCGATGCGCTCGGACCACCGCCGTCGATTCGGTCCGACCTCTCGCGTGTCGCTGGCGCCGATGTCTTCCTGGTCTTTATGGAATCGTACGGCGCGGTCAGTTGGGAGGCGCCGCCGCTGGCCGAGCCGCTCGCCCCGAGCCGAAACCGGCTGGCGGAAGACATTCGGGTGACGGGCCGCCGTGTCGTCTCGGCGCTGGTCGAATCGCCCACCTTCGGCGGCGAGTCGTGGCTCGCGCACCTCAGCCTGCTTTCCGGCACGGAGGTGCGTGACAACCGGACCAACGCGCGCCTTCTGGCGCAGGATCGCGACACGTTGGTGACGCTTTTTCAACGGGCGGGCTATCGCGCGATGGCGCTGGTTCCCGGGATGATCGTCGCCTGGCCGGAAGGGGAGTTCTACGGCTACGACGACATCTACGACTACGACCGCCTCGGCTATTTCGGTCCCCCGTTCGGATGGTGGTCGGTTACGGATCAGTACGCCCTTGCGCGGCTCGACCGCGACGAGATAGGGCCGCGCGGCCGGTCGCCACGATTCGTCTTCTTTTCGACCATCAGCACGCACGCTCCGTTCACGCCGGCGCCACCGTATCAAACGGACTGGGAGCGTGTGCTGACGGCAGAGCCCTACGACGCCGAAGCGCTCGACTTGGCGTGGGCGGAGCAGCCCGACTGGATGAACCTGGGGCCGAGCTACGTCCAGGCCCTCCGATACGCCTACGCTACCATCGGCGGCTACCTGCGCCTGCGAGCGGACCGTGATCTGATCTTCATCCTGGTGGGGGACCACCAGCCTCCGTCGCTCGTGAGCGGAGCCGGCGTGTCGTGGAACGTTCCGGTTCACGTGATCGCCGGACGGACCGAGTTGCTCGAGCGCCTGCAGTCCCACCGCTTCCGCCCCGGCCTGGCTCCCGGCGAATCCGCCATCGCGAGCATGCACGGCCTCCTGCCGATCCTGCTCGACGCTTTCGGCGGCGACTGAACGGATCGCTGCAGGCGTTGACGGGTGCGACCATGCGCAATACCATCATGCCATGGTCATTACCATTGACTCTGCCGGGCGCGTCGTCGTCCCGAAGCGATTCCGCGAGCAGTTGAACCTGCTGGCCGGCACCGCGCTGGAGATCGATCTGGACGGAGAATGCCTGCAGTTGCGCAAGGTCGATTCCGCGCCGGCGCTTGTGACCAAGAAGGGGGTTCTGGTCCATCATGGTGAGGCGCGCGCAACTGTCGACGTCGCGGCGTTCATTCGCGGCGAGAGAGACGCGCGGAGCCGACGGATCATCCGGGAAGGCCGCGAGTAGGTGCGTGTCTTCTTCGACACGTCGGTGCTGGTGCCGGCGGTCGTCGATCAGCTTGCCAACCACGAAGCGGCGCTCGACGCACTGCTGCGCTACACGGCGGCGCCCCACACGGGGTTCTGCTCGACGCATGCGCTTGCCGAGTGCTATGCGACACTGACTGCGCTACCGCTGGCGCGCCGCGTTCTGCCCAATGAGGCCCGCATGCTCATTGAGGAGACGATCTGCGTGCGAGTGACGGCGGTGCCGCTGACCGCGGATGACTACAGCGCAGCTCTCCGCCGTGCCGCGGAGCCGGGCCTGGCAAGCGGCGCGGTCTACGACGCGCTGCACGTCTGTTGCGCCGAGAGAGCGTCGGTGGATCGCATCCTCACGTACAACCTGGGGGACTTCGAGCGGTGCCGGCCGCGCGGAATCGTCCTCACGGCGCCTTGACCTGCCGCCGGGTGACGCTTCGGGGCTAACAGTAGTTCGGGGGAACGTCGAGCAGGACGCGGCTTCGACGGAGACGGGCGTAGTCGTCGCCGAACGTCTCCGGGCCGATGCGTCCGGTCAGGCCAGCGTCCACGGTAGTCTCCGGCGGCAGGTAGCGCTTGGAGAGTTTGAACTCGTCCTCGTATTCGCGTGTCGGGAACCGAAGCGTCAGGCGCGTTCGGCCGTGTCCGGTGCTTTCGGCCTCGTAAAGCGGATTGACCCTCAGCACTCCCGCGACATCCAGGCGATCGGCTACGTGTTGGCGCCGGAACCGGGCGGCGTCGCGGCTGGCCACGAGCGTGAGCGATGGCGTGTCGTCGAGCGTTTCGGGCGCCGTGTCGTCGGTCAGGTCGACGACCCGATGGCTGAGAAACCGCTCCACCATCCGCCGGTCATCAAACAGCCGCGGCCCGGACGGGAGGAAGAGATCGCGGTATGCGGCGGGTGTCAGCGCGTCGCCGGCGGTGTAGTTCTCGCCCAGCGCGTTGTGAAGGTGGGGCAGCACCACAACGCCCTCGGCGGACGCGACGCGCTGCACTTCCTGTGCGGCCAGGCGTTTCTGCCAGAGGTAGGGGAATGCATCGCTCAGAAGCACCGTATCGAACTGCGCGTCGTCGAACGGCAAGGGGTTGTTGGCGTCGCAGCAGACGGCCACGCTTCCCGGCGCCATGATGCGCGAGGCGAGCCAGAGCTTCCAGAAGAACAGATCCGCCAGCACAACGCCATCGTTGCCCGGCTGTCGCATCAGGACCCGGGTCAGGTGGCCGGATCCGCCACAGAGGTCGAGGGCCGGGCCGCGCGGCCGTCCGTCCGGCGCCAGGGTTTCCAGGAGCGCCTCCGCCGTCAGGAACGTCGGGTCCGAGAAGCGGTAGAGGAAGCAGTCGGCTTCCGCGTCGCGCGACAGGATCGGAAGCAGCTCGCGGTACGTCGCGGTTCGTCCCGCGCGCGTCCGCTCGCGAAAGGCGTCCACCCGCGCCGCATCGTCCAAGAGGCCCAGGAGCATCTGCAGTGCTTCGGCGCTGCGCCCGGCCTCCAGCGTGTGCATCGCCTCACGGGCCGCATCGTCCGCGATCAGTACGGGTATGCCGGCAACGACCGGGAATGCGCTGCATTCGCATCCGATTACGCCCTCCTCGATGCGCTCTCCCGTGACGGACAACGCCCGGTTGGACACAACCGTGAACCGGGTCCCGCAGAACGGACACCGAAGCCGCTGGAGGCTCGTCAGATGCATGCCTGGAATCGTACGGGTTTCGCGTGCCGGTACTGCTCGATGCCGAGCAGGGAAGCCGCTTCCCCCGGCGCAATCGCGGCAAGCGCCGAACCCTGGAACTGCGTGGCGTGGCAGGCGAGAGCCGCCAACTTCCGTGCGGCGTAGCGGCGCACGTCAAGGGTCAGCGTGGCGGCGGGCGCCTCCGCGCCGAAGGCGTCCGGATCGTGTATCCCGAGAATCGGCGCGGCGGACTGTCCCGATGCCCTCGCATGGTCCGCCACCGCCCGCATCGCTCCCGCCGGCATCGTCGCATACCATAGCTCCGGCGCGCCGCCGCCCATCGCCCCGAGCGCCGCCGTGACGCGCTCATGGACCGCCACATGGTCCGGATGCCAGTAGAGTCCGTCGCTGTCGAACGTCACGACCTGCTCCGGGCGGCGTGCCGCCACCGCTCGCGCGATCTCGGCTTCCAACCGGCCTGCATCCGCCGACGGCAACAGACCGTCCGGGTAGTCGAGCCATACGAGCTCCGCTGCGCCGAGCACGCGCGCCGCCGCTTCCATCTCGCGGGTCCGCGCCGCGCCGAGACCTCCACCGTCTCCGCCCGGCCCCGCTTCGCCCCGCGTCGCCACGACGAGCGTGACGGTAGAACCGGCCGCCGCGCATCCCGCGATGAGGCCCCCCGCCGCGAGGGATTCGTCGTCCGGGTGCGCGAAGATTGCCATCAGCGATCGGCCGAGAAGGTCGTGCGCGTTCAAGGTTGCGGTCCCCCGTCCACCAGCCGGACGTAGTGCGAAACGTAACCGTCGACCATCCGGTCGGGATGGAACCGCTCGACAGCGCGTGCCCGCACCCTGGCGCGGTCGAGGGACATGACGGCGGGAAGCGCCTCCGCGAGTTGCTGCGGCGTGCGGGCGACGACACCGGTCACGCCGGCATCGATCAGTTCGGGCGCGGCGCCCCGGTGGAGTGCGGCGACCGGTGTGCCGCAGGCCATCGCTTCGGCGACAACCAGACCGAACGGTTCGTCTGCCGTGACCGGGTAGAGAAGGGCACGCGCGCCTCCCAGCAGGTCGGCCGCGCCGGCGCGGTCCACTTCGCCCCGGTAGAGGACGTGCCGGCCGTCGACGAGGGGCGCGATTCTGGCGCGGTAGTAGTCGTTTTGTGCTGCGGCCAGGATGAGCCGCTGGCCGGCGCGCCGAGCGATCGCGATGGCGTCGAGGACGCCCTTGCCTTCGGTGAACCGCCCGAGAAACAGCACGTAGTCATCCGGCGCCGACCGGAACGGCAGGGCATCGACGTTGACCGCATGGTGGACGACGCCGGCGACGTTGAGCCCTCTCAGTTGCCGGGCCTGCGACTCGGAAACGGCAATGAACGGCGCTTCGGGATAGCGCGACCAAAGCGCTACTTCCGGGGCGCTCGGCCAGTGGTGGACGGTCTGGACGACCGGGACGCGCGCGATACGGGCGAACGCCAGGGCGACCGGCGCGTACTCCGCCTGGGCGTGGATCAGGTCGCACCGCGCGCCGTTGCGAGCGTGCTCCACCGCCGCCGCCACGTTGAACAGCTCGCACAACTCCCACGGCCAGAGCGCCTCGTCCTCGTGGTAGCCGCGCGGAAAGGTGGCGTGCAGCCGGGCCGGCGTGTCGGACGACCCAGTTGCATACAGCGTAACGTCGTGACCGCGCGCCGTCAGGCCTTCGGCCAGAAGATGGGTGACCGATTCGATGGAGCCGGAACGCACCGGCGGTATCCGTTGCGCCACCGGTGCAACCAGCGCGATGCGCAGGGGGCGGTCCGTGCTCATGGCCCGATTCTACGTGCGTGGCGACGCCGGACGACGATTGGCTATCATTGGAAGTCACGGCCTTCGCACGCATGGCCGCAACAGAGACGCCATCATCTGACCGGCGTCGGGGAGAAGCTACCGTGCGCACCATGTTCCTGAAGTCGATCGTCGTTGGCGCAATTGCCGCCGTTGCCATCACGACCGCCGGTGCCGCCCGCCTGATGGCGGCCGAGCCGGGTCCCGCGACGGAAGCGGGTGCGTCGGGTGAGTCGCAGTCGGGGACGGACGACCGTCTCGAACGGCTCAAGTCGGAGGTGCTGGAAGGCGTCGACGGCCGCCGCGACCTCGTCCAGCGCATGATCGACCATATGTTCAGCTTCGCCGAGCTCGGATTCCAGGAATTCGAGACGCAGCGCTACCTCACGGAGCTCCTCGCGGCGGAGGGATTCGAGATCGAGTTGGGAACGGCAGGTATGCCGAGCGGCTGGTTGGCGCGGTGGGGCTCGGGACGCCCGGTGATTGCCCTCGGGAGCGATGTCGACGGCATCCCGAGGTCTTCGCAAGTGCCCGGAGTGGCGTACCGCGAGCCGATGATCGACGGGGCCCCGGGGCATGGCGAGGGTCACAACTCCGGTCAGGCCGTGAACATCGCGGGGGCGCTGGCCGTGAAGGAAATCATGGAACGGGAGGGGATTCCCGGCACCCTGCTGATCTGGCCCGGCATCGCCGAGGAGCAGCTTGGCGGCAAGGCCTACTTCGTCCGGGCCGGCGTCTTCGACGACGTCGACCTGGTCCTCTACAGCCACGTCAGCAGCGCCATGACCACGGCCTGGGGCGACAGCAGGGGCAACGGCATGGTCTCGGTGGAGTACACGTTCGAAGGAGAATCGGCGCACGGCGCGGGCGACCCGTGGAACGGCCGGAGCGCGCTCGACGCGGTCGAATTGATGAACATCGGCTGGAACTTCCGGCGCGAGCATCTGCGCATCCAGCAGCGCTCCCACTACGTCATCTCCGATGGCGGCGACCAGCCGAACGTGGTGCCGCCGACCGCCAGCGTCTGGTACTTCTTCCGCGAGACCGACTACGACAACATCATGCGGATGTGGCGAATCGGGGACGCCATGGCCGAGGGCGCCGCGAAGATGACCGACACCACCGTCACCTCGCGGGTTCTCGGCGCGGCCTGGCCGCAGCACCACAACCGGGTGATTGCCGAAACCATGTTCACCAACATCCAGCGGGTCGGGATGCCCGCCTGGTCGGAGGACGACCAGCGCTTCGCCCGCGCCGTGCAGAAGATGCTCGACGTGGAGGAGCAGGGCCTGTTGACGGAGGTGCAGGAGGAGCTGGTGGGTGCCGAGCGCATTCCGGACAATCAGCGGCGCGGCGGCGGCTCCGACGACATCGGCGATGTCTCGTGGGTGGTGCCGACCGCCACATTGCGGTTTCCTTCCAACATTCCCGGCGGAGCCGGCCACAACTGGAACAAGACCATTGCCATGGCCACGCCGATCGCCCACCAGGGCGCGACGGCCGGCGCCAAGGTGCAGGCGCTGACCCTCCTTGACTTCCTGCTTCAGCCGGAGCTCGTGCAGGCGGCGCGCGACTACTTCGAGGACGTCCAGACCAAGGATCGCCAGTACACGACGTTCCTTCGCCCGGAGGACGAGCCGGCGATCTGGCTGAACCGGGACATCATGGAGCGCTTCAAGTCGCAGCTCGAGGAGTTCTACTACGACGAGGAGCGTTACGACACCTACCTGGAGCAGGTCGGCGTCGACTACCCGCGGTTCGAGCCCCCGCGGTAGTTCGCTTCGGTGGATCGACCGGTCACCGCCGTCCCGGGCCGTAAAGGACGCGTCCCGGACGCGCTCCCGTATGCTCGCCGCCGTCGACGACCAACACGCCGTTGACGAGCACGTACTCCATGCCCTCGGAGTACTGGTGCGGTTCCGCAAAGGTCGCCCGGTCGATGACGCGGTCGGGATCGAAGACGGCGATGTCGGCGAAGAAGCCTTCCCGCAGGAGGCCTCTGTCCTGCAGGCCGAGGCGTTGCGCGGTGGCGCCGCTCATCTTGCGGACCGCCTCTTCCAGCGTTAGGACACCCCGTTCCCGCACATAGCGGCCAAGGACCCGGGCGAACGTGCCGTACTCGCGCGGGTGGGGCACGCTGGCGCCGAAGACCGACACGCCGCCGTCGGAGCCGATGGCAGTGGCGGGGTGCTGCATGATGCGCTCGACGTCTGCCTCGTCCATCGCGTGGTAGATGGCCCGGGCGCCGCCGCGTTCGACGATCTCCATGATCAGGTCGGCGGCGTTGGCGATGGTTGGTTCGTCCCCGCGGTCGGCCAGGATATCTGCGAGGCTCTTGCCTTCCAGCGAGCGGTCCCACTCGCAAAGGCCGATGACGATGTTCGCCGGATCCCCGCCTCCCCGGTCATGCTCGATCCGGTAGGCGATCTCTTCCCGGATGCGCCGCCGCGTCTCGGGGTCGCGCAGACGCTCGATCAGCTCGTCGGTTCCGCCCGCCTGCGCCCACTGCGGCACCACTGCCGTGACTCCCGTCTGCGAGGCCGTGTACGGGTACTGATCGATGGTGATGTCGATCCCGCGTGCCCGGGCCGCATCCACCAGGGCGAGGCTGTCGGCGCTCCGGCCCCACATGTCGCGGCCGATGGCCTTGTGATGGGTCATCTGTACCGGGATGCCCGCCTCGTCGCCAATGCGGATCGTCTCACGCACCGAGTCGAGCAGCCCGGACGCCTCGTCGCGCATGTGCGAAATGTACATGCCGCCATGGCGCGCCGCGACGGCGGAGAGCGCGATGACCTCTTCCGTCGAGGTGAAGCTGCCCGGGACGTAGAAGAGCCCCGTGGAGAGTCCGAACGCGCCTTCTTCCATCGCCTCGCCGACGAGCCCCCGCATCCGGTCGAGCTCATCCCGCGATGGATCGCGGTCATCACTACCCATGACGACGCGGCGGATGGTGCCCTGGCCGGCGAAGACTCCCCAGTTCGGACTGATTCGGGTCTCTTCAAGCCGGGCCAGGTGTTCGCCGATCGGCCATGGCGAGCTGCCGTCGTTGCCCTCCGTCAGGGTCGTGACACCCTGGAGCAGGTAGTTGTCCGCCGTCGGGACATCGAAGATGCCGCGCACCGCATGCGTGTGCGGATCGATGAATCCGGGCGCCGCTACGAGTCCTTCCGCGTCGATCACGCGATCTGCCGTCGCCTCCGGCAGGGTGCCGATGCGTGCTATCCGGTCGCCGCGCACCGCCACGTCGGCGCGCACCCAGGGGTTTCCGGCGCCGTCGACGATCCGGGCTCCGCGGATGAGCAGGTCGAAGTGTTCTCCCTGCTGCGCGGCGAGCGGCGCCGCCGCCAGGATCAGGCCGAACAACCATGGGAATCGTCGTGCTTGCATCATCGTTCCTCGATCCCGGCCATCGTACCGCACCCCGCCAGCGGAGGGCGGCTTGTCCCGGTCATGCGCAGGCGCGTTCGAGAAGCGGCGGCAGAACCCGGGTTGCGTCGAAGCACTCTACCGCGATTGACCGGGCTCGCGCGGCGTGGGCTGCATAGTCGCGTTCAATCCGATCCACCGCGTCGGCCGCTTCCTCGACGGTGGAGAAGGGGAGGAGCCCATCACCGGCCGGCAAGTGGTCCGACCAGCCGGTGTCCTGCACCACCGCCGGGCGGCCCGCGGCCAGATAGCAGGCGGTCCGGTCGCTGAACCAGCCGGACCGATGCGTGACGTAGGCGTGCTTGGCGACGCCGAATTCCGCCTTGGATCCCTGGATGAAAGACCGGTACTCGGGTGCGGTCCGCGAAACCCGCATCGCATCCAGGGGCGACCAGCCATGTGCGCGGAGGAGGTCGTGCGGGCCGTTCACGGCGATCTCGAATCGCGCCGGGGTGCGTGCGGGCAGATCGATGAAGCGGACGAATTCGCGATCCTTGTTGCCGTCGACGTCGGCGAAACTCTCCGTCTTCCACGTCATGACCGTCGTGAAGCGGTCGCGGCCGGGCGGCTGGTCGGTCTGCCAGAGGCGCGTGGTGACCGGCTGCCACGTGTGCTCCCAGGCGAACGGTCCGGTCGGAACGCCGACGGCCGCGCCCGGCCGCGGAATGTTGGCGCCGAAGGTGAAGAGGCGATCGAATCCCCGGAAGAACTCGACGTACCACGAAACGCCCTTGGCGATCGCGAGTTGCGTGAAGACGGGGTCGGAATCGATGAAGGCCCGGTGCGGAATGGCGCGGTACTCGTCGCGCCAGAACCACGAGCCGCCCGAGAGGTTGAGGAAGAGGTCCGCATCCCGGCAGAAGTCGCGGAGTCGGGCCCGGGTCCAGCCGTGATACGTCTCGTCGTAGTTGACGAAGCACCAGCGGTCGCCCAGGCCGAAGGGAGCGAGGGCGTCATGGATGTAGCGCGTGCCGTAGCCCGGGTCCACCGAAATGGCGTTGGCGTCGGCGTCGTAGACGCACTCGCCGGTGTCTTCCAGGTAGCAGACCTCGTGACCCAGTTCGCGGAGGCCGAGGAGGTACATCAACGAGCACCAGGTCACGCCCCCGAACGGATACCGGCCGATGATGCCGGCGAACAGGATTCTCATCGCGGCGGTTCCCCACGGGGCACAGCAGCGGGCGCCGCCCGGGGCGCTGAGAATCGCTCCCACATCCGCCGGTAGAGCGGACTGGTCGCGAGCAGCGCGTCGTGGGTTCCCGCCGCCGCGATCCGGCCGCCGTCGAGAACCAGGATCCGCGTCGCGTCGCGCACCGCGGCGAGCCGGTGGGCGATCACGATGGTGGTCTGGTCCTTCCGTCGCTCCCGGATCGCATCGAAGAGCGCGGCCTCCGCGATCGCGTCGATGGAGGAGGCCGGTTCGTCCAGGATCAGGATCGGCGCCTCCTTCACCAGCGCCCGCGCGATGCCGAGGCGCTGCCGCTCGCCGCCGGAGAGCGTTGCCCCCGCTTCGTCGACCGGCGTGTCGTAACCGGCTGGCAGGCCGTCGACAAACGTGTCGATCTGGGCTGCCCGCGCCGCCGCCTGCACCTCCGCCTCGGACGCGTTCAGCCGCCCGTAACGGATGTTGTCGCCGATCGTGCCGGCGAACAGCACCGGATCCTGTGGCGCGAGCGCGATCCGCTCGCGCAATGACCGCAGCCGGTAGCCGGTCACGTCGTGCTCATCGATCAGGACGCGCCCCGAGGTCGGATCGAAGAGACGCGGGATCAGATTGACCAGCGTCGTCTTGCCCGCGCCGGTTGGCCCTACTATCGCCACGACATCGCCCGGGCGGGCATCGAACGTCACGCCGTCGAGCACCCGCCGGCCGCCGTCGTACGAGAATTCGACGTCGTCGAAGCGGATAGTCCCGGAGACTGCCGACGCATCGATTGCGCCGGGCGCCTCCGGCACTTCGGGACGCAGGGCAAGGAGGTCCCGCACGCGGCGCGCGCTCACGACGGCCGACTGCAGCGTGCCGACGGTGTGCGCTATCGCGCTGACGGGGTCGTAGACCGCGGCCAGGTAGGCGATAACCACCAGCAGCGTCCCGACGGTCAGCGTGCCGTCGAGCACATGCAGCCCGCCCACCACCAGGATCACCGCGGTTCCGGCCAGGGTGATGGCGGTCACCGCCAGCGAGAAGAGCGATTCCTGCCAGGTGAGGCGTACCCGGGCGCGCATCGTTTTCTGCCCGGCGTCGGCGTAGCGGCCCAGTTCGTGCCCTTCACGCACGAAGCTCTTGACCGCGGCAATGGACCGGAGTGTCTCGTAGGCCCGTTCCACGAGGCCGGATTCCTGCGTCTTGACCTGTTCGGCCCGTTCGATGAGCGTGGTCGCGTGGTAGCGGAGTGAGAGGTAAAGGAACGGCGCCACGCCGAGCGAGAGTACCGCGAGGGTCGGATCGATGGCCGCCAGCACACCGAACATCACGGCTAGGTGCAGGCCGGCGAGCACGATGGGGAACAGTCCGCCGGTCACCAGATCGTTGATGCAGTAGGTATCGGCGTCGAGCCGATAGACCGCATCTGCGGTCCGGTGCTTCAAATGATGACCGAGCGGCAGCGCCTGAAGATGGTCGAGCATCCGGGTCCGCAGGTCGTGCACGACGCGCTGTCCGGTTTCCACTTCCAGTTGCGTATGGGTCAGGCGCACCACTTCGGCCGCGACCTGCAAAAGGAGGCCGGATGCGGCGAAGATCACGAGTAGCATGACCGCGCCCGCGCCCGCGCCCGCAAGTCCGGGAAGGATGGCGAGCAGCGGGTCCGGCAAGGGCGCGCCGCCGAGTATCGAGTCGACGATCAGTTTCAATGTCCACGGCGCGAGCGCCGTGAGAGCTATCTCTACCACCGACAGCAGCAGGATCAGGCCGATCCGTCCGCGGTACGGCCGCAACCACGGCGCGGTCCAGCGAGCCAGTGTCACGAGGCAAAGTCTACGTGCACCAGCCAGGGAACGGACCCGCCGCACCCGCGGGAGGCCGAGCCGGGACGGCGTGCGTGGTAGGATGAGGCGGTTCCGGGCGAACCCCGGGGGAGGCAGATCCAAGATGGCGAAGCGATTCCTGATGTTCCTCGCGGCCGTGGCGCTTGTTGCGGTGGCGCCGCCGCCAGGGCTGGCCCAGTCGAATGGCAACGGTGACGGCGCGACGATGCGGACACCGGACGGACAGCCGGACATTTCCGGCGTGTTCACTTTCCGGACGCTGACGCCGCTCGAGCGCCCCGCGGCGTTGGAGGGACAGGAGACCCTCGACGCGGAGTCAGCGGCGCAGTTCGAGGCGTCCGAGAGGATCCGGCTGAACCGCGACCTGTTCGATCCGGAGGCGGGGGCCCCCAGTGCCGGCTACCAGCCGCGCGCCGAAGGAGGCGTTCTGTCGTACAACGAGTTCTGGTACGAACGGGGCGTGGAATTGACGGCGGACAAGCGCACTGCGCTCGTCATCGATCCCCCGGACGGCCGGATCCCTTTCACCGACGAACACCGCGAGGCGCGGCGGGTCCGGCGGCTCAACCTCCGGAACGGCTTTGCCGATCACTACACCGACCGGAGCCTTTCCGACCGGTGCATCCTCGGCTTCAATGCGGGACCGCCGATGACTGCAGCCTCGTACAACAACAATGTCCACATCCTGCAGACGCCGGGGTACGTCATCGTTCTGAACGAGATGGTGCACAACGCACGGATCATTCCGATCGACGATACCCCGCGCCACGGCCTGCGGCAGTGGTCGGGCGAGTCGCGCGGCCACTGGGAGGGCGAGACCTTGGTGGTCGAGACGTACAACTTCATCACGGAGACCAGCCTCCGAGGCTCGTCGAAGGATACGCACGTCATCGAGCGCTTCCGCCGTGCGGATCCCGACACCGTGATGTACGAGTTCACGGTCGAGGATCCGAACAACCTTACCGCCCCCTGGACGGCCCTTATGCCCCTTCGCCGGACCGATGGTCCGCTCTTCGAGTACGCCTGCCACGAGGGCAATATCGGCATGCACGGGATCATGGCGGGCGCCCGGCTCAAGAATACGCAGCGCGTCGACCGCCGACGCTGATGGCGAGCGTCACGCGGCGGGCATTCCTCGGCGCCACGGTCGGCTCGGCGGCGCTGGCGCCGTTAGCGGGGGCAGCGCGGCAGCAGGCCCTGCGGCCCTACGAACCAAGGGACTGGTCGGGGAATACGCCCTTGGCGTATCCCGACCCGGACATCATCGCCCTCGATGACCGGTTCCGGCGGTACATTCTGTTCAACACGCCGATCCGGCGGCACTACGTCGGCACTCTCTGGGCGGAAGGCCCAGCCTGGAACGGGAGCGGCCGGTACCTTGTCTGGAGCGACATCCCCAACAACCGGCAGATGCGCTGGCTGGAGGAGGACGGCCACGTCAGCGTCTTCCGGAGCCCGTCGAATCACAGCAACGGCAACACGTTCGACCACGAGGGCCGGCAGATCTCGTGCGAGCACAGCGGACGGCGCGTGGCGCGGTACGAGCATTCCGGCGAGATTACGGTCATTGCCGACACGTACGACGGAATCCGCCTGAACTCGCCGAACGACGCGGTGGTCCATGCGGATCGCAGCGTATGGTTCACGGATCCGCCATACGGGATCCGGGGCAACTACGAGGGACTGCCGGCGGAGTCCGAGCTGCCCCTTGCCGTCTACCGCGTGGATGGTGCGACCGGCGCCATCACGAGGGTGACCGACGAGATCGGCGCACCGAACGGCCTCTGTTTCTCACCGAACCATGACCGGTTGTACGTTGCCGACACCGGCTCGGGACGCGAGGTGAAGGTGTGGGACGTCGACGGGGAGCGGCTCGTCAACGGCCGCAGCTTTGCGCAGCTTTCGGCGCCGGGACGTCCCGAGGCCCGCGTGGTTGCGGACGGAATGCGGTGCGACACGGACGGCAACGTCTGGGCCGGGGCGGGTGACGGCGTGCAGGTGATTGCGCCCGAAGGGGATGTGATCGGACTGATACGTTTGCCGGAGCGATGTGCGAACGTCTGCTTCGGGGGGACGCGCCGGAATCGCCTGTTCATGACGGCGAGCCAGTCCCTGTACTCGGTCTACGTCGGGACGCAGGGGGCCGGGATCGCTTAGCTAGTGTTCGACAGAAAACCCGCAAGTTCTTGAATCTACGAGATATATCTCG
>CAZWUJ010000031.1:0-45670 GCA_964636705.1 uncultured Vicinamibacteraceae bacterium | reverse complement strand
GGGTTGACGGCCAGGACTTCCGGACACGGTTTCGCTACGCCCTGTTCGGCGATGTCGCGCTGAATGGACGCGGGACCGGAAGCGGATCCATCTACCTGGCGCTGTACAACGAAGTCTTCGTCAACGGGGAGCTCGAAATCGGGCCGGGCAGGACGGTAGAACGCTTCGACCGCAACCGGTTCTACACCGCGCTTGGCTTCGGAGTCAACGACCGGTCCCGTCTCCAGGCCGGCTACATGATCCAGACGTTACCGGTTGGCTCGAAGGGGCAGATCCAGGTCAGTCTCCACACATCCTTCTGAGCCGCTCAGCCGGCCGCTGCCCTACTGCCCGCCGCCGGTGAGAGTCCCGTCTTCGGCCCGGGCGCCCCGGAGTACGTTCAGCAGGCTGTAGTTGCCTTCGTGGCAGGCGTACTCGAAGAGCGGTCCGGAAGTCACGCCGCGCGATTCCTGGTTCGTCGTCAGCGGCAGCCGGACGCTCCACGGGCTCGTGAACTTCGCCGGATCGGTGAGCGTGAACTCGTACTGCAGCGTCGTCTCGTCGATCCGGGTGAAGCGCTCGACGAGGTGCATCGTCTCGGTCGGCATCCGCCAGGTGGCCGCCCAGCGGTCCTGTTGTCTGTCAACGAACTGCGTGGACTCCACGACCAGCGTATCGCCCTCCCAGCGACCCCGGATGTCGCCGTTCCACTGCCGGACGTCGCTGTGCGGCCCGCCGTCGATCGGGATGATCCGCCGGTCGCGGAACATCTCGTGCAGGATCACGACATGGTCGGGCGTCTGCACGATGAGATGGTTCGGGTTGTAACCGAGCCAGAACATCGGTACCCCGTCCGTCATGCAGCGTTCGCCGGTGTCGACATCCACCCAGGAGTTGCGCTCGCCATTGACCCGGTAGGCGGACTGGCGCCGCTGAAGCTCGGCCATCTCCGGCCGGTAGGGAATGCGGCCGTCGGGCGGATCGGTGATCAGAGCGGTGCGCCGGTCGGGCACCAGCCGCGTGCCGGGATCGAACCAGATCTGGTTGTAGGTGCCGGGATCGCCCTCGGGCGCGTCGCGCTCGACGAACCGGTTGGCATCCGCGCGCTGCTCGAGTTCCGCCGCTTCCTCTTCGGTCAGGAACTCCTGGTCGGCAAACTCCTGCGACCGCTGCAGCGGGGTCAGCGTAGAGCCGGTCCAGAGGCCTTGCAGATCCGGGGCGCCCCAGGGCGTTCGGAGCGTGTCCTGTCCGCTCGCCGAAAGCGGCGACATCGCCACCAACACGAATACCGCCGCCGCCACCGTGACCACCACCCGCATTCTACGCGTCATGAGCCACCTCCCCGAGTTGGAGCCGCAACGGATGAACAAGGCATCATCGTCCAACCGCGCCGCAGACGCAAACGCCCTGCCGGCGCCGGTCGATCACGGCCCGTAGCGTCAGCGTCCTTCCGCCTCCCGCGCGCGCTCGCCCGCGAGGATGTTGGTCATCGCGTAGTTGCCCTCGTGGCAGGCGTACTCGTAGATGATGTAGTCGGGCATCCGGGGCATGTGCCGCATCGCCGTCCAGGGGCGCGTGTAGACCGAGTCGTCCTCGATCGTGAACGTGTGCTCGATCGTGTCGGCGTCGAGACGGCGGAAGCGCTCCACCGCTACCGCGCCGGGTGACGATGGAAACCGGTGCTGCGTCTGCGAGCTGAAATTGCGGGTCTCGACGACGAGCGTATCGCCTTCCCAGCGCCCGCGCGAATCCCCGTTCCACTGGCGAATGGCGTCCGTAAGGGCGGGCCGGCCATCGAGAGGAATGATCCGGACGTCGTGGATGTTCTCTACCCGGATCGCCACGTGGGCCGGCGTCTGCACGATGTGGTACGTGTTGTTGTAACCCGTCGAGACGGGCGGCACGCCGTGATATGTAATGCAGCGATCCCAGTTGCTCCGGTCGAGCCAGGAATCGGCGGGATGCTCGCGGCGGTAGGCGCGCTGCGCCTCCTGCTGCTCTACCGTCTCCGACCTGAGCGGCAGGCGCCCGTCCGGCGGATCGGTGATGAGCGAGGTCCGCAGGTCAGGGCTCACCCGGCCCCGGTCGAACCAGAGGGCGTTGTAGGTGCCGACATCCCCCGGCGCCGGCTCCCGGTCCTGCGTTACCTCGATATTCCGTTGCGCCGCCTCCTCCGGCGTGTAGTACTCCCGCTCGCCCAGGTTCGTGGGCCGCTGCAAGGGGGTCAGCGACGCGTAGGACCAGGTGCCCTGCAGGTCCGGATCGCCCCACGGCGTCTGGAATTCCTGAGCCTCCGCCGGCGCCGTCAGGACTGCGGCCACGAGCATCGCCGAAGCCGCTACGACCAGACATCCGCGACAACGATCACTTCTTGCAGGCATATGAAACCGTCCTCTCCGATGAGCCGTTCGACTGCGTTTACGATACCGCCGCCGAAACAGGCCCGCAAGAACGGCAGCCGTCCAGTGCCGGGAAGCCGGCCGGATCGCTGTATCATCGGGCCGAAAGCGAGGTTCACCATGGTTCGAGACATGCTTCGGGTTGCGGCGCGAGTCGCGGTGGCGGTGGTTGCGGTGGCTTTCGCGGCGGCCCCGGCGGCCGCCCAGAACGGCGATCGCGACTGGGATCCGCCTCGTCTCGCCGACGGCCAACCCGATCTGAACGGCACGTGGAACAACGTCGGCTCCGCGCACATTCCGCTCGAGCTGCCCGACGCGCTCGCCGGCCGCGACGTGAGCCAGGAAGACATCGAGCGCCTGGTGCAGGAGCGCTCCGACCAGCGCAAGGCCGTTACCTGGGAGGGCCACGAGAACAGCCGCGGTGTCGGGGCCTACGCCAACTACTGGTTCGACTGGTACTGGAAGGAGCCGGCGGGGATCGATGCCCCCGCGCTCCTGATCGAGCCCGCCAGCGGCAAGATGCCCGCGCTCACCCAGGAGGCGCAGGCCAGTGTGGAATGGCACCAGGTCCACCTGCACGACTCGTACTCGACGATGGAATCCGGGGACCGCTGCGTGTCGCGCGGCACCTACGGGATCATGATGCCGACCGCCTACAACAACGGGAAGATGTTCTTCCACACGCCGGACCACGTCGCCATCCTGAGCGAGATGATCCACAACGCGCGGATCATCCCGATCGACACCGGTCCGCACGTCGAGTCCGGGATCCGCCTCTGGAACGGCGACCCGCGCGCCCGCTGGGAAGGCAACACGCTGGTCGTCGAGTCGCGCAACTTCAGGGCGGTCGGCAATCAGCGCGGACCCGGGTCGCGGGCCCCGCAGACGGAAGCGCGGCATGTCGTCGAGCGGTTCACGCTGCTCGACAACGAAACCCTCCGCTACGAGCTGCGCGTCGACGATCCCGAAACCTACGCGGCGCCCTGGACGGTCGCGTTCAACTACAAGCGGGACAACGAGTACCTGCAGTACGAGTACGCCTGTCACGAGGGGAACTACGCCGTGCCGAACTCATTGAGCGGCCAGCGCGCGCAGGAACGCCCGTAGCCGCCGGCAGGACAGACACGAGACGAAGGGAGTGACCAACCAATGCTGAGAACTACCCGCACGACACTGGTTGCGGCTCTTGTTGCCATCGTCGCGCTGGGCGCCATGGGCGACCTGAGCGGCCAGACCTATCCCAACCCGTACCGGATGGTCGAGGAATGGGCGAAGCTGCCGGGCGGCCGGGTGATCGGCGCCGTCGGCGACACGACGGTCGACAATGACGGCCAGCACATCTGGGCCGTGCTGCGCTGCGACGCCGGCCCGGAGCATTTCGGCAGCGAGTGTCTCGACTCCGATCTGGATTCGGTCGTCAAGTTCCGCCCCGACGGAACCGTGGCCGAGAGCTTCGGGGGAGGCATATTCATCTGGCCGCACGGAATCGACGTCGATCCCGACGGCAACGTCTGGGTGACCGACTCCGTGTCCGCGGCGCGGACGCCGGAGGGCGACCGCGGCCACATCGTCGTCAAGTTCAGCCCCACCGGCGAAAGGCTGATGACGCTCGGCACGCCCGGCGAGGCGGGGGGCGG
This sequence comes from uncultured Vicinamibacteraceae bacterium, assembly GCA_964636705.1. Lineage (GTDB taxonomy): Bacteria > Acidobacteriota > Vicinamibacteria > Vicinamibacterales > UBA8438 > VXRJ01. The sequence goes on along the minus strand of CAZWUJ010000031.1, from coordinate 41,655 downwards.
GCGCGACCACTTCAACGCGCCGGCCGATGTCGTGGTGGCGGACGATGGCAGCATCTTCGTTGCCGACGGCCACCAGAACGACGGCAACAACCGGGTCGTCAAGTTTGCGCCCGACGGCTCGTACATCAAGGAATGGGGCCGGACCGGCTACGGGCCGAGCGAGTTCCGGACGCTGCACGCGATTGCCCTCGACAACGATGGCCGCGTGTTCGTGGCCGACCGGTCGAACAACCGGATTCAGATCTTCGATCAGGAGGGCGAGTTCATCGCCCAGTGGTTGCAGTTCGGCCGGCCGAGCGGCATTTCGTTCGATGCGCACGGACGCATCTACGTCGCGGACTCGGAGTCCGACGACCTGCAGAACCCCGGTTTCGAGATGGGCATCCGGATCGGCGACGTCACGACCGGCTGGGTGAACGAGTTCGTCCTGTTCCCGTGGGGCGACCCGCGCGACCCGGCCGGCAATGGGGCGGAGTTCGTTGCGGTCGACTCCGAGGGCAACCTCTACGGCGGCGAGCCGCGTCCCCGCATGTTGCGGAAGTACGTGCGAGTGATGCCCTGATCGACTAGTCGCACGGGAAGGCGCCCCGCAGGGCGGTCAACACGATAGTCGTGTCGGCGGTGCGTCGCACTTCGGGGTGCTCGTGCATGTAGTTGACGACCACCCACACCGCCTGCGCCGCGGTGGTGTCGGGAGGCAGGCAGACGGTACCCGGCATCAGCCGGTTTGCCGATTCCGCCACGCCGCGCACGAGGCCGGCGCAGTAGCCCATACCGAACGGGTCGATCTCGAAGGTCTCCTGGCGGCCGGCGCCGGTGCGCCCGAGGAACTCGAAGTAAAGCGTGCAGTCCTCGGCCAGCTCCTCGCCCGAGCCCTGCCGGCCCTGCGCGGCGCGCCCGAGGTCCGTCGGCCGCGTGGCCAGCAGCACCAGGAGCGAGACGAGTCCGAGCCATCGCAACACACCCGCGCGTCGAAGCGCCATCGTCCTCCCATTTCTGGCGTCGAGCCCGTTGCCGAGCAGGGGCGCTGGACTAGAATAGCCGGGACCGGGCTTTTCCGGAGGAGGATCAAGACATGGGACGCTACCTGCTCATCGCCGTCGCCGCGCTGCTTGCGGCGCCCGCAACGTCAACCGCGCAATCGGACGCCGACCTGATCGCCAAGGCAACGGTTGCCGCCCCCCAACGGCTCGCCGAACAGGCGGGCGTCGTGCGCTGGGACGCCAACGGTAACCGCGTCGTGGTCCGCGAGAGCGCCAACGGCCTCGTCTGCTGGGACCGCTCGGACGTGCCCGGAACGGCTGATTTCGCCGTGCAGTGCTCCGCCGAGGGCAACCTGCCGCGGTTCGAACAGACCCGCCAGTTTGCCATCGAGGCCGGGGACGACGCGGACGCGCGCCGCGCCATGCTTGCCGAAGCGGAGGCCAACGGCACCCGCGTGCTGGCGGAGTTCGGAACCGTCTGGTACTCGGTGAGCGGTCGCGACCAGGCGAGCGCCAACGCCCACATCACGATCGCCGTGCCGAACGCCACCGCCGACTCGCTCGGGCTGCCGGCGGAGCGCCGCGCCGACATGGTCTGGATCATGGAGGCGGGCACAACCGCCGCCCACCTGATGGTCCCGGGCCGGTAGCCGCGACGCAAGGGTTATTCAACGGCCCGGCCCGCCAGGGGTCGGGCCGTTGTTGTGTAGCGGGTGCCCCGGCCGCGGCCGATGAATACGATGACGGTCTGCTAACGGTTCCGCTGGAGTGGACGAATCCGGGCGCCTGCTTCGCGTTGCGAGTCGTCGGGGACAGCATGGTGGACGCTGGCATCCTTGACCACGATCTCGTCATCGTCCGCCGGCAGCAAACAGCAACATCTGGTGACATCGTCGCCGCCACCGTCGATGGGGAGACAACACTCAAGCGCTTCGTCAAGCAAGAGGGGCGCATCCTCCTCGTTGCCGAGAACCCACGCTACTCGCCCATCGAAGTCACTACGGAATCCGCCGTTGTCCACGGAGTCGTCGTAGGGCTGCTTCGTACGTACCGGTCACCTGAGGCTGAGCACTCTCGCGAACTGACACGATCTCCAGAGGAGGCACAGGATGCTCACGGCACGTAGGGCCTCGAAGTTCATCCGCCGCTTCGCCGGTCCCGGCGACGACTCGGGGATCGTCTGCTTCAAGTTCTGGCAACTCGTCCCGGCCGGCGGCTGCCCCTACCGGTGCGCCTACTGCTTTCTTCAAACCACACCTTGGTTCCGTTTCAACCCCCATCAACTTCACGGCCTCGTCTACAGCAATGTCGATTGAAATCGGGCCACGTTCTCGTTTCGACGATGCGACCTTGACCGGCCGGTGGAGGACTTTGATGACGGCGGCGCGATCCCGCCTACCGCCCGCTTCCGGCTTCCTCGGCTTCCTGCAGACGGGCGCCGCGCAGCGTGTTCTCGAGCGCGTAGTTCCCTTCGTGGCAGGCGAACTCGTAGATGTTCCCGGTGCCGGGGGCCGGGCGCATGAAGATCCGCGCCGTCCACGGCTCCGTCCAGATGGTCGGATCGTCCATCGTGAACTCGTACTGCAGCAGATCGTCGGCCATCCGGGTGAACCGCTCGACGAGTCGCAGATTGCTCGAAGCGCCGCTGAAGTTCGTGTCCGACTTGAAGTTCGTCGTTTCGACGACCAGCGTGTCGCCGTCCCAGCGGCCGCGTGAATCGCCCAGGTCCTTGCGGATTCCGGCCGGCAGGTGCGGGCGGCCGTCGAGCGGGATGACGCGGGTCTCGTGCATCATCTCCATCAGGATGGCGACCGAGCCCGCCGACTGGACTATCTGGAAGTTGCTGTTGTAGCCCCGGCCGGTCATCGGCACACGACCGCCCGAGCAACGCAGGCCGGAACCGAGATCCTCCGGTCCGCGCGGGAAGGGCGGGCGCTCGATCGCGGCGCGGGCTTCGGCGCGCCGCTTGCCCTCCGCGGTCATCTCCGGAATCCGACCGTCCGCCGGATCCTCGATGAGCGAGGTGCGGTTATCGAACCAGCGGTCGATCAACCAGAACTGGTTGTAGTTGCCGGTCCCCTCCGGGTTTTCCTCGGTGACGCCGTCGCGCGACTGGTAGTCGTTCTGGTCGGCGAGCGCGGCCCGAAACACGCTGTCGCCGAACGCGGCGTCGGTTTCGCCGTTGAACAGTTCCGCCGCCCGGCTGGCCAGCGTCGCGACTTCCTCATCGGTCAGCAACGGCTTGTCGGCAAGCTCCGGAGGCCTTTGGAGGGGCGTCGCGGAGTCGCTTGCCCACACGCCCTGAAGGTCCGGATGACCGTCGGCGGTGCGTGGCACGGTCCAGGCGTCATCGGAGGAAGACTGAGCCGCCGCCGGGACGGCGACGACTACGAGGAACAGAGCGAAGAGAAGGCTCGCCGAGAATCGTCTTGTCATCTCACACCTCGTTTCTACCCGCGCCACCGTGGTGACGGCCGGTTCCCGCACGCTCAGCGCCCGGCCGCCGCCGCTTCTTCCACCCGCGCGCCCGCCAGCGCGTTGGGAACCGAATAGTTCCCTTCGTGGCAGGCGTACTCGAACTGGATGTACTCGTCGTCCCGATCGTAGGGGAACGATGCCGTCCACGGCCCGGTGTAGGTCTCCGGATCGTCCATCGTGACCGAATAGCGAAGCGCGTCCGGACCCACGATGGTCAGGCGCTCGACGATGCGCTGCGCCTCGGACTGGCGCGAGCGGGTCCCGGCCGTCGGTCCCCGCATGTTCCCCACCGCACGGAAATTGGTCGACTCGATGACCAGTGTATCTCCTTCCCACCGGCCGCGCGGATCCCCTTCCCACTGGCGAATGCCATCGTCCAGGTGGGGAGTGTCGTCGATCGGGATGATGCGCGCGTTGTGAATCATCTCGCTGTGGAAGACGATGTAGCCGGGCGGCTGCAGGATCAACGTGCCGTTGTTGTACTCGGTCGGCATCATCATGCCGAGCACGCCGCGCGAGATGCAGCGGTCGCCCGATTCCATGTTGGCGTAGGAATCGTGCAACTGCGCCATGTTCAGCGCAATCCGCTCGCGCGCATCCGCCGTCCGCTCCGGGACGCGTCCGCTCGGCGGGTCGACGATTATCGACGCCTGGCCGATGTCGGTCGGGTTGTCGAAGTACCAGTCGAACCAGTAGAGGCCGTAGCCGCCGACGCCGCCCCGGTTGTTCTCGTGGCCGCGCCACTCGCTCCGCTCGATCCGGCCGGTGCCCCGCGCCGCCGCCCGCTCCTGCAACTCATCCGTCGTGATGTCATCGCGGCCCGCCAGTTCCTCCGGCAGCTCGAGCGGCGTGAACATTGCGCGCGTGTTGTTCCACATGCCCTGGATGTCCGGTTGACCATCGGCCAGACGCTCCGGCTGCCAGCCGTCCGGCGCGGTCTGGGCGCCACCCGGCGGCGCGAACCCGAGAACTACCATCGCCAGGGCCGCGCAGGCCACGCTCCCCGGTCCCGCAAACCATCCTCTTCCCGTCTCCCGGTGCATCCCGTCGTCTCCTTGCCCGCTCCCCGTAGCGCTACGGCATTCGGCGGTCATTCCACCGTGACCGTGATGTCAATCGGCGTCGCGTTGATGGAATCGTCGGCGTGGACCCTCAGCAGATGCGTTCCCGCCTCCGAGAACCGCACCGTCGTGGTGGCTTCCCCGCCGCGTCCCCCTTCGATCGGAATCACTCTGGGGTCGAAGGTCACTTCGCCCGGTCCGCGATAGTGGATCCAGGTGGCGGCGAGGCCGGTCTCCGCCGCATCGAAGGCATTCACCACCGCCTGGTTCATCGGATGCGCGATCTGCCGGCGCCGCTCCCGGGCCGCCCTCTGCTCGTCGCTCGCTGGCGCCGGACGCGGTCCCGGAATTCCGTCGTCGCTCACGTCCACCGTGATCGTCAGCGGCTCGCCCACCGCCGCCCGCAACCCGGTGCCGCCGCGGACCGCGATCTCCGGACGCTGATTGTCCGCCGGCGCGCCCTGGATCCCCATGCCCCGGTTCGCCTTGACGACCCCGTCGTCGATCTGCCAGCTCGGCCACAGCGACCCGAACGCCTGCGCGGTCTCACCCTGGACGGTCAGGTTCCAGATCAGGTCCTGCTCGCCCCAGTCGGCCGGCACCTGCACGCGGAAAACGAACTGCTGGCGGCGGGGATAAAAGCGGGTGGGCTGGCCGCGGTCGGCCGGACCCGGCTCGAACCGGTTGTCCTCACCGACCGGGACGTACGGCATCTCCTCGTAGTTGCGGTTCATGTACCCGAACACCATCGTGTAGGTGCCGTCCGGGTTCTGCTCCCAGCCTTCGTAGACCGGCGCCACGCTCTGGCCCCGGTCGTGCCGCATCTGCGCGCCGGCGGTCGCGGGCAGGGTGAGCAGCAGGGCTGCGGCGACCATCGCCGCGGCCGTAAGTGTCGGCAGCCGCATCGTCCCGCCTCCGTCAGTCGTTGTTGTTGGCGGCGGCCGCCTTCCGCTCCTCGACCGCGGCGGCGTACTCGTCGTCATCCAGCTCGTAATAGCTGGTCCACGTGAAGCTCATGTCGTCGCTCGATCGCTGGCCGAACCCGGCCCAGTTGCGCGGGTCGGGATTCCACCGGTTGGCGCGCGAGTTGTCGTGCCAGGTGATCGTGTGGAGCATGGACCCGGCCGGCAGCAGCGGCTGCACCTCATCCGCGTAGTTGTAGACGATGTGCCAGCCGAAGTCCCAGTTGGCGCAACTGAGCATCTCGGTCTGCCCGGTCGGGTAGATGGCCTCGATGCACTGCCGCTTGCCCCGGTTGTGTAGATGCGGCTGGAATCCGGTCAGCCGGACGTTGTTCTCGAACCGGTGGTAACTGTCGTGCCGGATGTCGCCCTCACCGGCCGGGATGTCGAGGTCGTAGTTCTGCGCCAGCGCGCGCGAGAACAGCTCGTGCTCCGGCTCCTCTCCCTCGGGATAGAAGGTGAGCCCGACGGCGGTCCGGTCCGTCCGCTCCTCGCCGATGGAGGCGTAGTGCATGTTGAAGCGGATGATCGAACCCGCCTTCACGAGGCGGCCCGTGCCGGGCGGGAAGATGTCGCCGTTCTTGCCCTGGGCGTACTCGTTGAGGAAGTCTCCCTCGTCCGCGTCCTCCGACTCCTGGAGCCGCGTCACGGCGTGGTGCACGACCGGGAAGCCCTCCGCCGACGGCTTGGTCTCGACCGCGCTGATCCAGCGGTCCTCGGTCAGACCCGAATCCGAGAAGAGATCGCCCCACCAGTTGGCGCCGTCCGCCGGAACCGTGAACGGCTCGGGGATGGGAACGATCCAGTCGGGCTCGCCGATATGCCAGATGTCGCGGTCGGCGAACTCGCGCGGCGGCGGCGCGTCGGCCGGGTTGCCGCGCGGCGCGCCCGCGTCGACCCAACTGGCGATCGTGGCAATCTGATCGTCGTTGAGCGACCGGTCGTACTTGAAGCCCTGCACGCCAATCGTCTTGTCGATGAACCAGGGCGGCATGGCGCGGGTCGTCACCTTCTCTCGGATGGACCGCGCCCAGGGACGGATCTCTTCGTAGGTCATCAGCGACATCGGCGCGATGGCGCCGTCCCGGTGGCAGGTCTGGCACGAGTCCTGCAGAATCGGGAGCACATCCTTCGTGAAGGTGATATCCGAATCGGTCTGTGCGGCGGCGCTGCCGGGCAGGGCGGCCGACACGGCGAACAGGGCCGCGGCAGCAATGCCGAACGGTCCGGACCTGCGGATTCGCGCGTGGAGTCTCATTGAGCCTTGCCTCCTTGATCGGCAGCGATCGGCAGCCGATTCGAAGTAACTTTGCGCGGATCGCCCGGCGTTGTCAATGGCGCAGACCGGGGGCCGTGATAGATTGCCCGGCGTTCCGAATCACCTGAGCCCCAGGAGGAGTACGACCGTGTCGGAGACCGCCGAAACCAAGACCACGCACGCATTCCAGGCCGAGGCAAGGCAGCTCCTCGACCTGATGATCCACTCGCTCTATTCCAACAAGGAGATCTTTCTCCGGGAACTGATCTCGAACGCCTCGGACGCCTGCGACAAACTTCGATTCGAGGCGCTGACCGAGCCGACCCTCCTCGCATCCGACGAGCAGCTCGCAATCGAGGTCGCGGTCGACCCCGGCGCCCGCACGATCACCGTCTCCGACACCGGCATCGGGATGTCCCGCCAGGAGGTGATCGACAACATCGGAACGATCGCCCGCTCCGGCACCCGGGAGTTCGTCCAGCAGCTCACCGGCGACCAGGCGCACGACGCGCAGCTCATCGGACAGTTCGGGGTCGGCTTCTATTCGTCGTTCATCGTGGCCGACCGGGTGACGCTGACGACGCGCCGGGCCGGTTCCGCCGAGGAAGACGCCGTGCGCTGGGAGAGTACCGGCGAAGGCGACTACACCCTGGAAGCGGCCACCAGGGCGGGGCGCGGCACGGACGTGACGCTGCACCTGCGGGAGGGCGAGGACGACCTGCTCGACGCCGCGCACCTGCGGTCGATCGTCCTGAAGTACTCCAATCACGTCAGCATCCCGATCCGAATGCCGAAGGTGCGGCCCGCCGGGAAGCCGCTCGCCACCGGCGACACCGAGACGACCGAGCAGGTGAACAGCGCCTCGGCGCTCTGGACGCGGCCGAAGTCCGAGATCTCGGCGGAGCAGTACGACGAGTTCTACCAGTCCATCGCGCACGACATCGAGGCGCCGCTCGCCCATACCCACGTCCATGTCGAGGGGCGGCAGGACTACACCCTGCTGCTCTACGTCCCGCGGCATGCCCCGTTCGACCTCTGGGATCGCGACCGGCGGCACGGCGTCAAGCTGTACGTGCGGCGCGTGTTCATCATGGACGGCGCCAAGGAGCTGCTGCCCGGCTACCTTCGGTTCATTCGGGGCGTGATCGACTCGAACGACCTGCCGCTCAACGTCTCGCGCGAGATCCTGCAACGCTCGAGCGACGTCGAAACCATCCGGACCACTGCGGTCAAGCGGACCCTGGCGCGCCTCGACGATCTGGCAAAGAAGCAGCCCGACACCTATGCGACCGTCTGGAAGGAGTTCGGCCGTGTCCTGAAGGAAGGGATCGGCGAGGATCCAGGTAATCAGGATCGCATCGCCCCCCTGCTCCGGTTTGCTTCGACGCACACCGACACGCCGGAACAGTCGGTTTCGCTCGCCGGCTACGTGGGACGGATGCGCGACGGACAGAAGGCCATCTACTACGTGACCGCGGACAGCTTCGACGCGGCGCGCCAGAGCCCGCACCTCGAAGTGTTCCGGAAGAAGGGCGTTGAAGTCCTGCTGCTGCACGACCGGGTGGACGAATGGGTGGTCGCCCACCTCCCGACGTTCGACGACAAGCCGCTCCAGTCGGTGGCCCAGGGCGACCTCGATCTGGGCGAGCTGGCGGAGACCGACGAGGAGGCGCAACCGCAGGACGAGACGGACGCGGATCTCAAGCCGCTGACGGAACGGATGCAGAAGGCGCTAGGCGACCGAGCGTCCAGCGTGCGCATCACGCACCGGCTGACGGAGTCCCCCGCCTGCCTCGTGAGCGACATGCCCGGACTGAGCGCCAACCTGCAGCGGATACTTCAGGCCTCCGGCCAGTCCGTGCCGAACATCCCCCTGGTGCTGGAAATCAATCCGGGACACGCCATTGTCAACCGCCTCAAGGACGAGAACGACGACGAACGCTTCCGCGACTGGAGCCACATCCTGTTCGATCAGGCGATGCTGGCCGAAGGCGGTCACCTCGCGGACCCGGCGGCGTTCGTCAAGCGGCTGAACCGGTTGCTGCTCGAGATGGCGGGCGAAGGGAAACCGCGGCTGTGGACACCCCCCGGCAGCTAGGAGTCTGCGCCGCGGAACGGTGAACTACCGGGGATACCACTCGGCGTCGCGCACTTCGATGGGCTCCCCTTCGAGGGCGTCGCGCAACGCCTGAATCGTGGCGGCGATCTCTGACGCGTTGTCCGGCCGCGGCCGGCTCCGGTCGCCGAACCAGCCCGCCGACGCGTTGTCGTAGTGGTAGACGTAGACGACCGACGGTCCGAACGTCTTGACGCACTCGGCGACGGGCCGCGGGCGCATCCGGTCGACCGGCAGGTTCATCGGCATGAAGGCGACATCGATGTCGCGCAGCGCCTGGATCTCCGGCACGCACTCGCCGACGCCGGAAAAGAAGATGCGCCGGCCGCCCAGCGTGATGACGTAGCCGTTCGCCTCCCCCTTGGGATGCCACGGCTGGCCCGGCGTCATATCGTAGGCGGGGACCGCCTCCACCGGGATGCCGGCGAACGTGCCCTGCTCGCCGTTCGCGAGCACCTCTCCCCCGTCGAACCGCGCGGCCGCCGCCGCGGTGAGGACGACCGGCGCGCCCGGCTTCCGGAGCCGCGCGATCGCATCCGGATCCAGGTGGTGGGACGGGTCGTCGGTCACCAGGATCAGGTCGGCGGGCTTGGCCCGTGACAGGTCTCCGGCGCTCCACGGATCGACGTGAACCACCGTCCCGTTGTGCTCCACCTGCACGGAGGCATGCACGAGCGGGGTGACCACGATATCGCCCCCGTCCGCGGCGATTCGGTCCGGCTCCTGCGACGCCACCGGCGCGGCAACGCAGGCGATGGCGGTGATGGCGGCAGCGGTGAATAGCGGTCGGGCCATGCCCGCCATCCTACGCCAGCCAGGTGGCGGCGACAACGACGGAAAGCAACGCGGCCACGCCGACGACGCGAGACGCCAGGCGATAGTCGTGCGAGCTTCCGCCGGGCGGATCGCCGCGATCGCCGATCCAGCGGTCGGTGACCAGCCGCCCGCGATAGTGAATCGGCCCGGCGAGTCGCCGGCGGATGGCCCCCGCCAGCGCGGTCTCGCTCCAGCCCGCATTCGGTCCCGGCACCACCGCATGCTGGGACCAGCCGATGCGCGCCGCGCGGACACCCGATGCTCCGGGCACAACGACGGCCGCCGCGGCGATCAGCAGCCATCCCGCCCGCGCCGGAAGCAGGTTCATCACGTCGTCCATGCGGGCGCCGCACCAGCCGAAGCGGGCGTACCGCTCCGTCCGGTAGCCCACCATCGAATCCATGGTGCTGACGACCTTGAAAATCACCAGACCGGGTAGTCCCGCCGCCGCGTACCAAGCGAGCGGCGAAACGAAACCGTCGACCAGGCTCTCGCCGAGGCTCTCGATGGCGCAGCGCCGGCAGCCGGCCGCATCGAGACGCTCGACGTCGCGTCCGACCAGTCTGGCGGCGGCTTCCCGGGCCGCATCCAGCGCCCCTCCGTCGGCCGCGGCGACGATGGCTTTCCCGTGCGCGAAGAGATCACCCAGTGCGACAAGGCTGTAGAGGAGGAACAGATGGCCCGCGAGGGCGGCGAACGGATGGACGAGCTGCAGGCCGATCAGGACCGTCAGCAGGACGCCGCCACTCAGGACGGCGAGCAGGACCAACAGAACGCAGCCCCCGACGCAACCGTCCCAGCCAACGGCGCGAAGGCGGGTCTCCAGCAGCGTCAGCGCCCGGCCGACTAAGCGGACCGGATGCAGGCGGTAGACCGGATCGCCCAGCCAGACATCCAGCAGCACCGCGACGACCAGCAAGTCGGCGCGTGGTCCGAGCGGGATCAGGTCCACTTCGCGGTCCAGCCGACAGCTATCGCGCGCAGCACGAGATCGATTGGGTCCGCGTCGCGCGCGTCGCCGAGCGCCGCGTGGAACGTCGTCCAGTCACCCGGCCGCGCCGCCACCGCGCAGGCAAGCGCGGCAGCCTGCTGCCGGAGCGCCTCGGCTGCGCCTCCCGCCGGGAGCGTGCCAGCCGCCACGCGATCGAGCACGGCGGCCAGCGCATAGGCCGACGCGGCAACGCCCGGGTCGTGGAACAGGGCGCGCTGGTTCCGCACGAGCAACGCATGCCGCGCCTCCGGGAGCAACTCGGCCAGCCGGTCGAGCGCACCCGTCTCGGTCATGCCGAAACGGCCGAGAGCATGCTCGAGACTGCGCGTGTACGACGGCTCCAGACCGCTCTGCCACCGCAGCGCCTCCGTTGTCCCCTGCTTTACGGTGACGCCAATCAGTTCGCCCAGTTTCGCGTGCGGGCCGGTCGACTCGCGGGCGCGGCGGGCCGGATCGGCCGGGGCGGCGAGACAGAACTGATCGGTCCCGGTTCCGGTAGCGATCGTCGCCGAATACCGGCTCGGCACGGCCAGATCGGCCAGCGCCGCGGACTTCGCCTCCGTCATCGTCACCACCGCGCGCGCCTGCGCTCCGGAGGTCACCGGGACATTGATCAGCAGGATGGTGTTGATCGTGCCCGCCATCGGATTGGCGCGCCGCCAATCGCCTGCGGCCGTCTCGGTCCACGATGCGGGATCGCCCGCCCGCGCCGCGTTGCCCGATACGCCCGCGGTGACGAACGCATCGACCCGCAGTTCCTCGAAACCGGCGAAGCGGTGCGCCGCGCACGCCATGTTGGCAGCCGTTCCCATCACCGCCGTCCGGTCCGGATCGATGCCGATCTCGGCGCACACCTCGCGGTGGTAGGCCGCGAGTCCGAGCCGGCTGATCAGTTCGTGCCGCTCGGTATCGCCGCTCGCCTCGCAGCTCTGATGGTTCACCAGGTAGCGCAGGCCGGACTGCTCGCCGCCCCGGTGGGCCGACGTGCTGACTACCCGGTGCGCCGCAAGGAGCTCGACCACGAGGAACCGTCCGCCGCGGCGGGCGGTGAATGCTTCGCCCGCATGCAGCAGTTCCGCCGTGTTCCCGCTGGCCGCCGCGGTTGCCGGTTCGTTTCGGTTCATCGTGACGCCGGCATGCTACACTCCCCGCGCAAGTTCGCGCCCCGGCGGGCTGGGAAGTGGGTGAAACGCCCACGCGGTCCCGCCACTGTAAGTGGGGAGCGGCCGGCAGATGACGCTTCGGCGTCCGCCACTGTGCCCGGTGCATGGGAAGGCGTTGCCGCACCGTGTCGATCCACGAGCCAGGAGACCAGACGTCGGGGATCTCGTAAACCTGCGGCGGCGGCATGACCGATGCCGTCCCGCACGCTCGGCGCGTGGAGACGCCGACTGGAGGTCCGGATGCGGTCTACGGTGCGCGCTGCAACAGCGGCGCTTCTTTCTTTCCCGCTTGCCTTGGCATTGCTGTCGGGTCTCGTCGGCACAACCCTGCTGACGGCGCAGGCGCCTGGGAGTATCCAGGGCGTCGTCACCGACCAACTGGGCGCCGGGCTGACGGGAATCGTCACGCTCACCCGCGACGGCGTTCAGGTGGCGGAGACCACGGCCGAGGCGGCTGGCGACTTCTCCTTTGCCGGCCTCGCGCCGGGGCGCTATGTCGTCACCGCCCGCGCCGACGGATTCGAGCCCGCCGCGGCGGCGGCAGCGGTTGGCGGCGGCTCCGTCGCCACGATTTCGCTCGCGTTGACCGTCGGACCGATCGCGCAGCATGTGGTAGTGACGGCGGCCGCGACGGACCTGCCTCAGGCGCGCAGCGGCGCGCCGGTGACGGTGCTGGCTTCCGACACGCTCGACCGCCTCGAGAAGACCGACCTGCTCGAGGCGCTTCGCCTCACCCCCTCCGCCAACATCGTGCAGACCGCTGGACGAGGGGGAGCGACGTCGGTCCTCATCCGCGGCGGCGACGCCGACTTCAACAAGGTGCTGATCGACGGCGTGCCGGCGAACGACGTCGGCGGCGCGTTCGACTGGGCGGCGGTCGCAGCAACGGGCATCGACCGCGTCGAAGTGCTCCGCTCGGCGAACAGCGTTATCTACGGCGCCGATGCCCTGAACGGCGTCATCAGCCTCGCGACGCCGCGCGGCTCCACCCGGACCCCGGCCGCTACCTACACCGTCGACGGCGGCAACTTCGGGACTTCGCGCCACGCCGTGTCCGTCGGCGGACTGGCCGGACGGTTCGACTACTTCGCCGACGTGTCGCGCTTCAGCACCGACAACGAGACGCCGAACAACGCCTACACCAACGTTACCGGCGCCGGCCGGGCCGGCATCCGCCTGGGCGCTTCGACCGACATCAGCATCACCGCCCGCCGGATGGACTCCGACTACGAATCGCCCAACGGCATCCTCTACTACGGCCGGCCGGACGATGCCTCACAGACCCTGCGGCTCACGGTTCTTGGCGTGACCGTCCGGTCTCAAGTGACCAGCCGGCTGCAGACCATGGTGCGGTACGGCTCCACCGAGCGGGACTACACCTTCACCAACCCGGCGCCCAGCGGCGAGCCGTTCGATCCGTTCGGTTTCGGCGCGAACTACCTGGGCGACGAGGTTACGGTGACCGGCGCCAACGGTTATACCGTCAGCGGACGCGCGATCCTCGACTACGGCGGCGCCTACCCGTCCGTCTTCGAATCCGCCAGCTCGCGCCGGTTTCTCTCGGGACGGACGACCTATCTGGTGAATGGCGCGGTCGATCTGACGGGCGGCGTCCGGGTCGAACGGGAGACGGGACGTTCAGGGAGCGGCGACGCCGTCCGGCGGGTCAATGGCGGCGCCTTCGTCGAGGCCAAGGCGACCGGCGGCAACCGGCTGTTCGTTACCGGCGGCGTCGGCGTCGAGCGGAACGGACTCTTCGGCCAGGCCGCGACGCCGCGAGTCTCGGCAGCTTTCTATGCCCGGACCCCGGCGACGGACGGCGGAGCGGTGGGCGCCACCAAGCTGACAGCGAACGCGGGCCTCGGCATCAAGGCGCCGTCGGTCTTCAACCAGACGCAGTCACTCTTTGCCCTGATCGAGTCCGTCGACGGCGGCCCGGGAATACTCTCGCGGTTCGGCATCGCGCCGATCGGGCCGGAACGAAGCCGGACGCTCGACGTCGGCATCGAGCAGACCCTCGCCGCAGGACACCTGCGCCTGCGGGCGGCCTGGTTCGACAACCGGTTCACCGATCAGGTGGAGTACGTTAACCGGTCGGTTCTCCCGCAACTGGGCGTGCCCTCCGGCGTCGCGGCGGCCGTGCCCTTCGGCGCCAACGTCAACGCCTCGTCGTTCCGTTCCCGCGGGCTGGAGGTTTCTGCCGACCTGCAGGCCCGGGACGTCGAGCTGTTCGGGTCCTACGCATTCGTCGATGCCATCGTGACCGCGTCGTTCAGCAGCAGCGCGCTCGCACCCGTGTTCAATCCCGCCTGGCCCGAGATCGCCGTTGGCCAGTACGGCCCGCTGGTGGGCGGGCGGCCGTTCCGCCGCCCCCGGCACGTCGCCAACCTGTTCTTTTCCTACGTCCGCGGCCCCGGCCAGGTGACGCTCGCCGGGTTCTTCGTCGGGAAGTCGGACGGCAGCACCTTCCTCGCCGATCCGTTCTTCGGTCCGTCGATGCTGCTGCCGAACCGCGACCTGAACGAGGGGTATCAGAAGATCGATCTGAGCGCCTCCTGGCGATTCCATCCGCGGATCCGGTGGTTCGCGAGCATCGAGAACCTTCTGGATCAGGAGTACGCGGCGGCGGGTGGCTTCCCGTCGCTCGGCGCGGCGTTCCGATCCGGCGCATCGTTCACCTTCGGCGGCGACTGACGGGCAGAATCGAACCACAGGGAGACGGAACCATGAGCATCGCTACCCGGCACGGTGACGCCGGCGAGACCAGCCTGGCGGGAGGAATCCGCGTGCCGAAGTCGTCGCCCCATATAGAGGCGTGCGGAACGGTGGACGAGCTGAACTCACAGATCGGTTTCGCCCGCGCTATCTGCCGGGACGAACCGGTGTGCACCCGGTTGAAGGAGATTCAGCGTGAACTGTTCATCGTGGGCGGCGAGCTGGTCACGCCTGCCGTCGCGAGGAAGACCGGAAAGGGTGCCGCCGGGGTGACGGAAGCGATGGTGGAGCGCCTGACCGCCGAAGTGCATCGCATAGAGGCAATTGAGGGCGTACTGGGCGACTGGGCGCTTCCTGGTGAGGATCCGGCCGCATCGGCCCTGGATGTGGCCCGCGCCGTCTGCCGCCGCGCCGAACGGGATACGGTCCGCCTGGCGGAAGCGGGCGCGGACGTGCGGCCGCCTCTGCTCGCCTATCTCAACCGGCTCTCCGACCTGCTCTGGTTGTTCGGGCGCCTCCTCGAACACCAGGCGGGGCTCGATGCGTCCCTCCGGACCGGGGACCGTCCCGGACCGAACTGGTCGCGGGCCTGGTAGCGCCCGGCAACCGGCGAGGGCGGCCGCCGCCAGCGGGGCGCCGCTGTCGGGTCCGGCCGACTGCCGTCAGTCCTGAGCGTCGTCCGCGGGCCGGGGATCGGAGAATCCCGGGTACCAGTAGACCGCGTGGCATGCCTCGCACGCCAGATCCAGTTCCGTGCCGGCGACCAGCAGCGCATCGACGTCGCGTGCGTCGATCGCATCCAGCACCGTCTGACTGGTCGCCCCGAACCCCTGCGAAACCTCTACCCAGGTCTGCCAGTCCTCCTCGACCAGGGTCTGAATCGCGTCCGGGTGGAGATCGATCCCGGGCAACTCCGAGCGTGATGTCGGCGCGGCTATGCGGCGGCCTTCCACGAGCAGGAGGTTGGCTGACTCGGCGAGCGTTACGGCATGGCGCCGCAGCCGGATCCAGTCGCCCTCGGACTCCGGCACGATCTCCATGACGCCCTCCGGAGTGGCGTCAATCACGACGGCGTCCCACACCGCGTCGGCGGCGGGATCGATCATCGTCCGCATCAGTTCCTCGACCGTCGCGGTCGGGCGGAACGCCGGAGGCTCCGCGCCGTCCCCGGCACAGCCGGAAACGCCAGCCGCCAGCGCAAGCAGCGTCAACGCCAGGGCCGCAGTCCGCATCACCCGTTCAGATCGACCAGACCTCGCCCTGCCATCCCCCCGGCCAGGATGGTGTCAACAGCTTCCGACAGCGTATCGAGGGTCAGGGGCACGACCAGCGGTTCGAGGTCAAGCCTCCATGGCCCGGCCAACCGGTTCCAGATCTCCCGCTTCTGCTCCAGCGGCGTCACGACCGAGTCGACGCCGAGCAGGTTGACGCCCCGCAGGATGAACGGAAAGACGGTGGCCGGGATCTCCGGCGACGCCACCAGGCCGCAGGCGGCAACGCTCGCGCCGTAGCGGAGCGCCTTGATCACGTTGAAGAGAATAGGCCCGCCGACCGTGTCGACGGCGCCGCCCCACTTCGGCCGCAGCAGCGGCTTGTTCGCGCCTTCGAGCGCCTCTTCACGGGTGAGTATGGCGCTCGCGCCAAGGCCGCGCAGAAAGTCGTGGCGCGACGTCTTGCCGGTCACCGCATGCACGTCGTAGCCCAGCTTCGCCAGCAGCATGACCGCAACCGATCCCACGCCGCCCGTCGCCCCGGTCACGACCACGGGACCGCCGTCTGTCGTCATGCCCGCCGCTTCGAGCTTGTCCACCGACAGCGCGGCGGTAAAGCCGGCCGTCCCGAGGATCATGCTGGTCCTCGCATCCAGACCGTCCGGCATCGGGATGGCCCAGCCGGCGGGAACGCGGATCCGCTGGCCGAAGCCGCCCGGGGTGTTCATGCCGAGGTCGAAGCCGCACACGATGACTGCATCGCCCGGCGAGAAGTCCGAGGAAGCCGACTCGACGACGGTGCCCGCGGCATCGATGCCGGGCGTATGCGGATAGTTGCGCGTGACGCCCGGGTTTCCGGTCGCCGACAGCGCATCCTTGTAGTTGAGCGACGACCACGCGACCTCGATCAGCAAGTCACCCGCCGGCAGATCCTCCACCTCGCGTTCGACGATGCTGCGAACGAACTGCCGGTCGGCGGTCTTGTCTACCCGGAACGCGCGAAAAGCCGTCGCGACAGCGGCAATCCGGGCCTCGTCCCGGCCCGTGAAGACCACGTCATGCCCCCGCTCGCGGGCCAGACGCACGAGCGCCTCGCCGATTCCCTGGCTCGCGCCCGTAATCAGGAACCGCTGTTTCTTCATGGGCGTCCCGCCGAACTGCGGCGGGAAGGCAGGAAGGGGTCTTCAGTCCGCCGGGCGGATCGGACTGCCGTCCGGTCTCGTGAGCTCCGCACAGCACATGCCGTGCGTTCCCGGGGCGCGCGACGGCTGGCCGACCGCGCGGATCGTGTCGCCCACCTGGATCGTGTCGGGACTCCAGCCGCGCCGGCTCATCGACACGGCAGTGCCCATCTCGATCTCCCACTGGATCGTCTCGCCGTTCTCGCCCTCACCGTCAAGGAAGAGAAACGAGTGGGGGTTCCGGAACAGGAAGCGCGTGACCTCGCCGACCGCCTCAACGCTCTTCGTGTTGTCGTAGAACGGGGAGCTCGCATGGTGCGCCGTCGCCGGCGCGCCGGTCAGGACAATCGCGACCGCCACCGCCGCCATGGCGGCCAGGGTCCAAAGCAGGATTCTCACCGATCTACCCTCCTTCAACGTCACTCTCGCCGCTACCGGTACTTCGGCACCATGAACTTGACCGGCAGGCGCGCAATCTCCGGGTCGCACTCGTAGGACTGCAGCCGGTACCCTTCCGGCGCGGGGTTCCACTGCGTCGTGAAGGCTGCCGGCTCGCGCAGGAACAGTTCGTCCTCCACCGTGACCGTCACCTTCAACTGCTCCCCTTCCCGCCAGTAGCGCTCGGTCACCTTCTTGAGCTGCGACGACGGAATGCCGTTGTAGTCATCGAAGCCGCTGATGTCGAACGTGAAGTGCGTGGTCGTCACGACGAGCGCGCCATCCTCGTAGTGGCCGACCGACACGCCCTGCAGGCTGTAGTCCATCGCCGTCGGCTCGCGGCCATCGAGCCAGACGGTGCGTTCCTGATCGTCCTTCTCGTAGCGAAACAGCACGCGGTCGGGCCACTGCACCACTTCCATCATGTAGGGGTCGTAGATCAACGCGGGCGGCGTCGACGGCACGCAGTCGTACTTCGCGGCGATCGGCTCGTCGAACACGTCCTGGTAGGCCAGGCCCCGTTCGTTGAGCACCGGGAAGTTCTCTCCCGGCACCCACGGCATGTTCGGGCCGTTGATCGGCCGCGAGCCCGGTCCGCCGTCCCAGATGCCCGCGAGCTCCGGAACCTCCCCGGCGCCGTCCTGCGCGAACCCGGCGCCCGGCGCGCCCCACAGGAGCAGCGCCGCCACGATCATGATCACCTGCGTCCGGCTTACATCCATCCATTTCGGCATGGTCGCTGAACCTCTCGCTTCCGTCCGCCAACCGAGCATTTTACACCCGCCCACCGTCAATCCTGCTTCGGCAGGGCGAAGGCGAGGATCAGAGCGCCTCCGCGCCGACCCCGATCGCCGCCGCCCGACGCGACGGTGACGAACTGCTCGCCGTTGACCATATAGACGGAGGGAGACGAGAAGACGCCGGCCCCCGTGTTGAAGCGATAGAGCTCCGCGCCCGTGCGCGCGTCGATGGCAAAGAAATAGCCCGCAAGGTTGCTTCCGGTGCCGACGAACACCACGCCGCCCGAGGTGACCACCGGTCCCGCCTGACCATAGCCCTCATGGATGCGCCGCCAGACCATCTCGCCGGTGGTCGGGTCGTAGGCCGTGAAGAACATCCGCGGACCGCGCCCGGAGTCGAAGGGTTGATCGATGGCGTTCACGTAGAGGAGGCCCGTCTGCGGGCTGTAGGCCATCGGCCCGTAGCTCGGGCCTCCGCCGTAGCCGGGGGCGAAGATCTGATCCGCCGCCATCGGCGTGTACATCGGAACGAGGGTCTTGCCCTCGGCATGCTCGGCGGGAATCAGCTCCGGGAAGATGGGCGACGCCGGCAGCATCGGCTCGCCGGCCGCGGTATGCGGAATGGGCTGCGTCGGCCACGGCTCTTCGCCCTCGCGCTCGGTCTCGGTCGGCACCGGTGTCTCGACAATGGAGTGGATCGGCTCCCCGGTCTCCCGGTTCAGCAGGTACACGAAGCTGTTCTTGTTCGCCTGCGCCAGCGCGGGCACCCGCTCGCCGTTCACCTCCATGTCGAACAGGATGGGCTGGCTCCCGTTGTCGTAGTCCCAGACGTCGTGGTGAACGAGCTGGTAGTACCAACGCAGTTGTCCGTCGTCGAGACTGAGCGCCACCACGGAGTCGGTGAAGAGATTCATGCCGTCCCGCCTCGTGCTGTCGCCGAACGGGTTGCCCACCGCGACGTACACCAGGCCCAGTTCCGGGTCGATCGACGGCGTTTCCCAGATGCCGCCTCCTTCGCGCCCGCCGCCGACCCAGGTGGGGCCGGCAATTTCCCAACCCTGATCGTTCTCGTCCTGCGGGATGGTGTTGAAGTGCCAGAGCACTTCGCCCGTCTTGGCGTCGACGGCCAGCACATGCCCGCCCGGAATCAGGCTCTCGCTCCGGGTGGAGCCCACGTAGAGGACACCCTCGTGGATCTGCGGCGCCGTGGTGAACCAGTAGCCCATCGAAATGGCGGTCTCGACATCGGGGTAGCGAAGGCGAAGCACGTCGAGGATGACCGATGCCTGGCCGTTGTCGCCGAACGTCTCAATCGGCTCGCCGGTCTTCGCGTCGAGGGCGAAAATGAAGGATCCCGCCGCGCTGTATATGACGCCATCCTCGTAGGTGGGGCCGCGGTGGCGGAAGATGTAGCCTTCCGCGCGCCCGCCGCCAAGCAGGTCCGTCACGTCGTAGGTCCAGAGGTGATGCCCGTTGTGGGCGTCAACCGCATACACGCTGCCTCGCGAATCGGTCAGGTACATCACCCCATCGATCACGATCGGGGTCGTCTGGTTGCTCACCCCGTCGATGACGCCATGCTGGAACAGCCAGCGCGGCTCCAGTTGGTGGGCATTGTCGGGCGTGATCTGATCAATCTCGGCGTAGCGGCTGCCGTGCAGGTCCAGATTGTGGAGTTCCCAGTCGATGTTCTGGCCGTGGGCCGCCGATGTCCCTCCCAGCACCAGCACCGCCGCCGCCGCAATTTCGCGCCGAAGAGCCGTCAATCGGTACATTTGCCTCATTTGCCCACTACCTCCAGCCGGAGAGCATAGTCGAATCGTCCAGCCTGGACGATGCGCCGTTGTCTTCTGCCGCGAGGAGGCGTAAGGTGCGGCGATCGGCACAACCGCGCAACAGGGGGAGCGGCAAGCCATGGCAAATATCGACCGGCGGCGTTTCCTGGAAGCCGGGACCCTGGGTATCGGTTACGGCCTTGCGGCCGGGAGCCCGGTGGCAGCACAGGGCGGCTCCGCAGCGACAGCGGGAGCGGATGAGACGCGCGCGGTGCGCATGGTGGGCGACGGCCTCGGTCTGACCCCGGAGCAGTCGGCGCAACTCTGGACCGCGCTCGCCCGGGACGGCGGCATCGCGCGCGACTCCTATTCGAACGGCGGCGCCGTCGAGCAGCTCGAGAACCGGTTCGCGGAGCTGCTCGGCAAGGAACGGGCAGTGTTCATGCCGACCGGGACGCTCGCCAACCACCTTGCGGTGCGCGCGCTGGCCGGCGGAACGGGGCGCGCCATCGTCCAGGCCGACAGCCACCTCTACAACGACTCGGGCGACTGCGTGCAGACGCTCAGCGGCATCACCCTCATCCCTCTCGGCGCGGGACGGCCGGACTTCACCCTCGCGGAAGTAGAGGCGGCCCTGGACCGCACCGCGAGCGGACGGGTGAGCGCCCCGATCCGGGTCATCTCGATCGAAACTCCGGTCCGCCGGCACTTCGGCGCCACCTTCGACCCGCGCGAACTGGACCGCATCGCTTCATTGGCGCAGCGCGAGGGAATCCGCCTCCATCTCGACGGCGCCCGCATCTTCCTGCAGGCGGCGTACGAAGGCCGCGACGTTGCCGGGTACGCCGCACCCTTCGACACCGTGTACGTGTCGCTCTACAAGTACTTCAACGCGCCGTCCGGCGCGATCCTCGCCGGCCCCCGCGCCCTCCTCGACGACATGTACCACACGCGGCGCATGTTCGGGGCGGGCCTGCCGGCGGCATGGCCGTTCGCCACCATCGCCCACCACTATCTGCCGGGTTTCGTCGATCGCCTTCGGCAGGCGGTGGAGGTGTGGGAGTCCTGGTCGGCCGCGGTCAGCCGCCACGACGCGTTCTCGATGGAACGGATTCCGAACGGGACCAACCTGTCCTGGCTGACGGTGCGAACCGGCGATGCCGCCGCCTTCCGCCGCCGCCTGGCCGAAGCAGGCGTCACGATCGGTGCGCCTCGGGATGGACGGGTGCTCATCGGGGTCAACGAGACCTGGAACCGGCGCCCGGCCAGTGAGCTGGCGGGCCTGTTCGTGGCCTCCGTCTAGCAGCCGCCGTCTAGCAGCCGGGCCGGCGGAGAGGTCAGGAAGCGCGCAGCGCGGCGACGGCGAGCAACGCCCAGCCAACGATCATGCAGACACCGCCGATCGGCGTGATCGCGCCCAGCCAGCGAACCCCGGAGATGGAAAG
Organism: uncultured Vicinamibacteraceae bacterium; assembly: GCA_964636705.1. Taxonomy (GTDB): domain Bacteria; phylum Acidobacteriota; class Vicinamibacteria; order Vicinamibacterales; family UBA8438; genus VXRJ01. The sequence continues at coordinate 20,322 of CAZWUJ010000031.1, read as the reverse complement.
GATGTACAAGCTGCCGGAAAAGATCGCGATGCCGGCCACGAACATCCACCCGGCGGCGCCCACGAGGGGGCCGGGCCACCGCGCCGCCGCCCAGGCAACGACGAAGAGAGCCAGGGCATGGATGAAGTGGTAACGGACGCCCGTCTCGAAGATCGCGAGCATGTCGGCGGTGAGGCGATCGCGCAGCGCGTGTGCGCCGAACGCCCCGAGCACCACGCCGAATCCGCACAGGGCCGCGCCCGCCGCGAACCACCCAGCCGCCATCCGTCTATATGATACCGCCGTGGTCACGAACTGGAGCGCGTTCTCGAAGTTCCTGAGCGGAGAGCTGCAGACCCTGCTCTCCACCGACCTGGCGCAGGTCCGCTACGGCGACACCGGGACCGCCGTGCTGGTGGCGATGGCGCTGGTCGGGGTGGCGCTCCTGACGGCCGGCCGTCTGATCCTGCTTCGCCGCCGCCACGCGCGCCACCACTCGGGTTACCGCGTCCCGAGGCGCTTTCACCGCGGCCCCATCGGACGCCTGCTGCATGCCGTTCCGAAGATCGCGCTGGGACTCGCCCTCGTGATGGTCCTCGTGGCGCTGTCCGATCCGTTCCTCACTTCGAGCGAGCGAGTCACCGGGAACGTCGAATCGCGTGTGCGCATCGATCTGGTGGACACGTCGCTCTCCATGGCGTGGGAATTCTCGAACAGCGAGCGGTCGCGCGCCGAAGTGGCCCGAGAGGCGCACCTCCAGTTCCTCGAGATGCGCCGGCAGATGAACGACCGGGTATCGCTCTGGCTCTTCTCGTCCTACCCCTACATGGTCGATGACTTCGTCCTCGACGACGAGCTCTATTACTTCCAGGTGATGGAAGCGCCGTGGGTGACGGTGAAGATCCTGGCGACCGAGCCGGGCGCGTCGCGCGATCGCTTCTTCGTCCCGGAGGACAAGGTGCGGATCATCGACTCCGAGGGAACCACCAACATATCGCGCGCGCTGCAGTCGATCATCCGGCACTTCGACCGTGACGCCTCGGTGGTCAACCGCGGCGCGGCGGAAAGCCGCGCCCTGCTCATCATTACCGACGCGGACGTGGATGAAATCCCGGAGGCGGAACTGGCCGCCCTGAACCAGCGCAACGTGATCCCCTACGTCATCTACATCAACACGACGGCGGAGACCTCCACGCAGGAAGACTCCGACCGGGTGTTGTTGATCGACCGGATCCGCGACTTCGGCGGCGACTACTTCGACGTGTCCACCGAGCACGGGCTGCAGGAAGCCTACGCGGCAATCGACGAGCGGGAGACCGTCGCCGTTCCCCTGACCCACCGCGCCCTCAAGGTGCCGATCTATTCCCGGTTCCTGCTCATCAGCCTGGCCCTCCTGGTGGTCGGCATCCCGGCTGGCTTCCTCGCCGAACTGGTGTGGGGCACGCACCCGTAGTGAACCCGCGGATCGCGAAGTGGAACGCGCGGTACGCCGCCCGTGACCCGGGCCTTCCGGAGCCGCCAGCCTCCCCTCTGCCGCACGCGGTGGCCGGAGCGCAGCCCGGGCGCGCCCTCGATCTCGCCTGTGGGACCGGCCGAAACGCCATCTGGCTCGCGAAGCAGGGGTGGCGCGTCGATGCGGTAGACGGCGCCGAGACCGCCCTGAGATTGCTGGAGGCCGCCGCGGAACGCGCGGGATGCCGCGACCGGATCACGACGCGCGGCGCCGATCTCGAGTTCGACCCGCCGGAGTTCACGATAGCGCCCGGGACGTACGACCTGATCGTCGACTGCTACTTCCTGCACCGGCCGCTGTTCGCGGCGATCCGGGAAGGGGTGCGTCCCGGCGGAATCGTCGTCGCGGCGCTGCACCTTCCGGCGCCCGCCGGCGGCCGGGGACACGGCTACGTGCTGCAGCCGGGCGAGTTGCACCGCATGGTGAAGGAATGGCGGTGGGAAGTCCTCCACAGCGCCGAGCGACCGGCCGGACCATCAGCGGACGACGACCTCGGCGTCGCCGAGATCATCGCCCGCCGGCCATCAGGCGCTGCTGCCGCGACCCTTACTGCCTCGCTTCGACCGCCCGGGATGACGTGAGCAGGTTGGTCATCCCGTAGTTGCCCTCGTGGCAGGCGTACTCGAAGATCGGCCCTTCCGCGGGACGCCACGGGACCATGGCGGTCCACGGCCGGGTCCAGATGGTCGGATCCGTCACCGTGAACGAGTACTCGATGGCGTCCTTGCCGCGCCGGGTGAATCTTTCGACCACGTGGCGATTGGGACCCGACCCGAGATAGTCGGTCTGGTCGTAGAAGTTCGTCGTCTCGACGACGAGCGTATCGCCTTCCCAGTGACCGCGCGAGACGCCCAGCCACAGGCGGACCTGATCGGGGAGCTTCGGCTGATCGAACACCGGGATGATGCGGAAATCGTGAATCTGCTCCTGGAAGATGGCGACGTAGCCCGGGGATTGCAGGACGTGGACGTGATTGTTGTAGCCGCTGGACGTGATCGGCACGTGGCGATAAACGAGGCAGCGGTCACCCAGATCCATGTCCTCCGGCCCGTGCGCCGGCCCCCGGCCGCGCCTGGCCGTGTTGCGGCGGATGGCTTCGTCGCTCGCCTCGAACTCCAGCCGCTCGGGGGTCCGCGGAGGCAGGCGGCCGTCCTCCGGATCGATGATGAGCGAGGTCCGGCCCACCGAGATTCCGCGATCCCACCAGAACTGGTTGTAGGCGAGCGCGACATCCTGCTCGCGGGTCAGCTCGCCTCGGCGCTCGGAGCTCGCCCGCGTCTCGGCGGCACGGTTGGCGGCGGCTATTTCCTCTTCCGTCAGGAACTCGCGGCCGGCGTATTCTTCCGGCCGCTCGAGCGGCGTGATGGTGCCGTGGTTCCACAGTCCCTGCAGGTCGGGATCGCCCCAGGGGGTTCGGGGAACCTGGTCCGTCTCCGGCGCCTGGGCGGCAGCCGGCTGCGGACTTCCTGCCGTGACGATCACTCCGACGGCGAGCGCGAGCACGAACCATCTCATGAGCAACCTCCTGAGTTTTTCGGGACCATCCGGACAGTCGCATGATCGCCCAAGCGCGCGGCCAGCGCAAGCAGTGAACCCGGATCATCCCGCTTGTAGTATTCTTCCCTGCCACCCCTGGTGGCAGAAACGAGGTCGCCACCTGCATGCGCGTTCACCTGATCAACCCGAGCCATATCGCGTTCGGTCTGGCCGTAATCACGCCACGCTGGCTCTACGTCCTTGCGCACGCGACGCCGCAGACGTACGGCGATCCGGTAATCGTCGACGAGACCCTGGAACCGCTCGACCCCGAAAGCATTGCGGAGGGGGACGTCGTCGGCATCGGCATTCACACCGGGAATGCGCTGCGTGGCTATGCCGTTGGCCGACTCTGCCGGGAGCGGGGCGCCCGAGTGATCTACGGCGGCATCCACGCCACCCTGTACCCGGACGAAGCGCTGGAGCGCGGAGGCGCCGATGCGGTCGTCAAGGGGGACGGAGACGGCATCTGGCCGCATGTCATCGAAGACGTCGCGGCGGGGCGGCACGAACGGATCTATGACGGCGGCCGCGTTCCCGGCGCGTCGCTGCAGAAGGCGCGATGGGAGCTGATGCCGCGCGACCGCTACATGTGGGCGTCCGTCCAGACCGTGCGCGGCTGCCCGAAGCACTGCTCGTTCTGCTCGGTCTGGCGGACCGACGGGCAGGAGCCGCGCCAGAGGACGGTTGACGCGGTCATCGAGGAAATCGTCGAGCTCCGGCGGATGGGGTTCCGCTTCATCGCGCTGGCCGACGACAACTTCTATCCCGTGACGCTCGAGGATCTGGCGATGGCCCGGCGGCGAGAGGACCCGTCGCGGCTGCGCGAGCTCGAGGCGCTCCGGGCCGAGCGGTTCGAGTTGATGGAACTGCTCGCGAAGCTCCCCGAGGACACCATCTTCTTCACCCAGATCACCATGGAGGCGGCCGAGGATCCCGCATTCCTCGATGCCATGCGCGAGGCACGGATCAAGGGCGCCCTCATCGGGGTCGAAGCGGTGACCGAGGAGGGCTTGAAGGACGTCTACAAGGGCTTCAACCTCGCGGGCGATGACCTCGTGCAGCAGCTCCGGCGCTTCCGCGAGCACGGTGTGCACGTACTCGGGTCGTTCATCTTCGGCCTGCCAAGCGATCAGCCGTCGACCTTCGACGCGACGGCGGCGCTTGCCAATGCGGCCGAGATCGACTTCGCACAGTTCCTGACGCTCACGCCCTTCCCCGGTACTCTCGACTTCCTGAAGTGGGAGGAGACCGAGGCGAAGGCGGCGCCCGACGTCGATGGCGTGCCGGTCAGCCGGTACTGGTTGATCCCGCCGATCCAGCGGCCGAAGATCTTTTCACCCCACCCGGCGATGACGGCCGAGGAGATTCGCGTCGGCACGCAGCGCGCGTGGGACCGCTTCTACCGGCTCGGCGCCGTGTGGCGCCGCTCGCGATGCGTCCGCTCGATCAAGTCGCGGCTGGCGTTCCTGCTCGTATCGAAACTGTACCGGCAGATGTACGGCAACACGGGTATCGCCACCGACAGCGCCCGAGTGTCCCGGGCAGCCACGTGGGCGCGATGGCTCGCAATGCCGTTGAAGCGCCTCTTTACGGCGCCACCGATGCCGGACCTGCAGGTGCCGGCGCGGACGCAGTAGGCCGCGATGAAGCGCCGGGCCGCACCGGTCGCCCTCCTGCTGCTGGTCGGGGCGGGCGCGTGCGCTCCGACAATCAGCATCAACTCCGGCTGGCCGCTCGCGCGCGAGACGCCCACGGACGACGGGACGGCCATCGCGCGCGAGACGCCGGCGGGGAACGGAGCTTCCGCCAACGGCCAGGAGGCAGCCGGCAGCGCGGCCGCCACCTCGCCGGGCGCCATCGACGGCCCTCCGCCGCCGAGCGGCCCGGAAACCATAAGCCGTGACGCCGCGGGGCGGGCCACCGTGAGGGCGGTCCGAATCCCGGAGGCGCTCCGGCTGGACGGCGTTCTGGACGAAGGGGCCTACGAGACGACTCCCGCGATCAGCGGTTTCATTCAGCAGCTTCCGGAGGAAGGAGCACCTGCCACCGAGCGGACCGAGGCGTGGATCTTCTACGACGACGACCGTGTCTACGTCGCCGCGCGCCTGTGGGACTCGGCGCCGGAATCGCGCTGGATCGCCAACGAGATGCAGCGCGACTCGTTCCAGTTGATCAACAACGACTCGTTCAGCGTCGGCTTCGACACGTTCTACGACCGCCGCAACGGCGTCTCCTTCATGATCAATCCGATCGGCGGCTTTTTCGACTACCAGATCACCGACGAAGGGAATCCCAACAACGACTGGAACCCGATCTGGGATTCGCAGACGGGCCGTTTCGACGGCGGCTGGACGGTGGAAATGGAAGTCCCGTTCAAGTCGTTGCGGTTTCCGGGAGGACGGGAACAGCTTTGGGGCGTGCAGCTCGGACGCACCATCCGCTGGAAGAACGAGACCGTCCACCTCACGCCGGTGCCCATCTCCGTGGGCCCGGGGATGTTCCGCCTGTCGGCGGCGGCAACCCTGACGGATCTGGAGGCCCCCTCGGACAATCGCGTCCTTGAACTGAAGCCCTACGGCATCGGATCGCTGGAAACCAACCTGATCAGCGACGCCCCTTTCACGAACCGGGGGGACGGCACCGGCGGACTCGACGTCAAGGTCGGCATCACGCAGAACCTGACTGCCGATTTCACTTACAACACCGATTTCGCCCAGGTCGAGGCGGACGAGGCGCAGGTGAACCTGTCGCGCTTCAACCTCTTCTTTCCCGAGAAGCGCGAGTTCTTCCTGGAGGGGCGGGGAATCTTCGACTTCGGCAGCGCGGCCGGCCTGACCACCGGCGGGATGTTCCGGGCGTCGCGGCTCGGGACGGGCGGACCGTTCGGCGGCAGCGACACGCCCCAGGTTTTCTTCAGCCGGCGGATCGGATTGAACGAACCGATCCTGGGCGGCGGAAGGCTGACCGGCAAGGCGGGCGCCTTCACCCTGGGCGCGCTCAGCATCCAGACGGACGACGCCACTGACGCTGACGGCCCCGGCTCCACCAACTTCACGGTCCTCCGCGTCAAGCGCGACATCCTACGCAGGAGCCGGATCGGCGGCATCTTCACCAGCCGGTCGGTCGCGGTCGATGGCGACGGCTCGAACGAGGCCTATGGCCTGGACGCCGCCTTCTCCTTCTATGACAACGTCAACTTCTACGGCTACTGGGCGCAGACCCGCACGCCCGGCATGGTGGACGACGCCGACAGCTACCAGGCGGCGTTCAACTACACTGGCGATCTTTTCGGACTGCAGGTCGACCGGCTGTTCGTCGGCGACAACTTCAATCCCGAAGTGGGCTTCAAGCGGCGCGACGAGGGCTTCCTGCGTACCTACGCGCAGGCCCGCTACAGCCCCCGGCCGCGATCGATCCAGGCCGTCCGGCAGTTCCGGTGGGAAACCAGTCTGGACTACATCGAGAACCCGGCCGGTCAGGTCGAAACCCGGATCCAGTTGGGCGCCTTCTCGACCGAACTGGAGAACAGCGACTTCATCGGGATCGACATGGAGCAGCGCTACGACTTCGTCCCGTACGAGTTCAAGGCGGCTGGCGTCGTGCCCATCCCGGTCGGACACTACGACTACCGGAGCTTCTTCCTGTCGTACGGCATGGGGCAGCAGCGGCGGATCTCCGGCAACCTTTCACTCTGGCACGGCGGCTACTACCACGGAGACATCACCGCGATCGGCTACTCGCGGGGCCGGGTCGAACTGACGCCGCAGTTCTCCCTGGAGCCGAGCATCTCGGTCAACATGATCCGGATCGACGAGACGGACTACACGGCGCCGCTCGTCACGAGCCGCATTACCTACACCTTCACGCCCCGCATGTTCTTCGGGGGGCTGGTGCAGTACAACTCGGTGTCCAACTCGCTGAGCGCCAACCTCCGGTTGCGGTGGGAATACCAGCCCGGCAGCGAGCTCTTCATCGTCTACAACGATCAGCGCGACGTCGCGGACTTCTCGTTCCGGAACGCCCGATGGCCGCTTCTCGAGAACCGCGCGTTCGTCATCAAGTTCACGCGCCTGTTCCGGTTCTGACGGAACGGCCCGGGCAGAGGCGGGGAGACGCGGCGCGGGGCGGGAACGCGGTGCGGGCGGAGGGAGGCTCGCGCATCCCCCGCCCGCACCGAACGAAACGACGCGACCGGTCAGTCGCGGTAGGTGCTGACCGGCGGCAACTGCGCGCCGGTCAAATCGCCCGGCGGCTCCTCGCCCGCGACTACCGGCATCCTCAGGGTGCCGATGCCGTCAATGCTGGCCTCGACCACCTCGCCCGGCTTGAGGTAGCGGTCCTCCGGGCCCCGGGTTTGCGCGGCGCCCGCCGCGGTGCCGCCCGACGTGCCGTTGTTGATCACGTCGCCCGGGTAGAGCGTGATGATTGACGAGGCGTACTCGATGATCTCCCAGAGCGAATGGATCATGTCGCCCGCCTGGGCGTCCTGCAGCACCGTGCCGCCAACGCTCAGCGTCTGGCGCAGGTTCGCCATCGGGTCGCCATAGAACTCCTTCGGCGCGATCCAAGGGCCCTGCGGCGCGAAGGAATCGTGCCCCTTGCCGACAAACCAGTCGGAGCGGGTGGCGCTGCCGCCCGGCGGACGGCCGCCGCGGTCGGAAACGTCGATGGACACCGTGTACCCAAAGACATAGTCCTGGGCGTTGGTGGCCGACACGTACTTCGCCGGGCGGCCGATCACCGCGGCGAGCTCCACTTCCCAGTCGGTCCGGTCGCGCCCGTAGGGAATCACGATCGGATCGCCGTTGCCGATGACGGCGCCGCGGCTCGGCTTCAGGAAGAGATACGGCACGCCGCGCTCCTCGCGCCGCCGGCGCTGCTCCGCCGCCCGCTCTTCGGGGGTGGCGCCTTCGCTGACGTGGCTGTAGAAGTTGACGGCCGCGTTCAGGATCTTGCCCGGATACATGATCGGCGGGCGGGCCCGAAGGTCCGTCACGGCGTACACGTAGTCGGCCTGGTTGTCACCAGTCAGCAGGTCGTTGCCGACGACGTGGTTCACGATCTCGTACAGGCGGTACTTCAGGCCGTAGTCCCAGCGCCCGATCAGCTCGAGCATGTCCTCCGGCATCGGCACATGGCTGTAGGCGGGATCCGCCTCGAGCGCCATGGCGGCCACCTCGATGTCAATAATGAGGCTGTCGCGAAGGACGAGAACGACGTGGGGTACCCCGTGGATGTCGAACGTCCCCACGTGGAACGGCTCGACCGGTTCGACCCCGGGCCCCTGCGCGAGCGCCGCGCCGGGGGCCGCGAGGGCCAGGAGTGTGGCAATGGTCAGAATGCGTCGCATGATGCTCCTCTGTGACGGGATCCGAATCATCCGGCTGCGGTTCGCAGGCGCCCCTCGACGGCGCAGTGCGGTTGTACTCCCGCCCCGTAAGGCTGTCAAGATGGGCCCTGCGGCCGGCGGCGGCTGATTGTATCCTGCGCTGGGAGATTCGAGCGAGGCTTCCACGGCGCGGGCAGGACCGCCGCAGGCATCAGGAGGGGCACGATGCGCGAAGGAAGTTCCGGATGGCGGCGCACGCTGCTGGCCGTTGTCGTGTCGCTGGTTGTGGCGGGCACGGTCGGTTCGGGCGTTGCCGCGGCGCAGGTGGAGCCGCCCGAAGGCTGGACGATGCCCCGGACGCCGTGGGGCGACCCCGACCTGCAGGCGATCTGGAACAACGCCACCATCACGCCGCTCGAGCGGCCTGGCGCGCTGAGAGAGCAGGCGTTCCTGAGCGAGGAGGAAGCGTCGGAACTGGAGCAGCTCGCCGCGGAACGGTTCAGCCGGGCGAACGCCCCGAGCGAAGTACGCACCGAACCCCTGCCAGCGGGCGGTAATGTGGGCGCGTACAACAGTTTCTGGACGGATCAACGGGCATCGATCGTCGGCACGCGGCGGACCTCGATAATCACGTACCCCGAGAACGGCCGCCTGCCGCTGCTGTCGGATGCCGCGATGGAGCGGCTCGCCTCACCCTTGACGCGACGTCTCGCCGACGTCCGGGATGGACGCATCCCCGCGAACGGGCCGGAGGAGATGGGCCTGAGCGAACGGTGCCTTTGGTATCGCGGCATCCCGACGATCCCGACCGGCTACAACAACAACTTCCATTTCTTCCAGACGCCGGAGATGGTGATCATCCTTCAGGAGCACATTCACGACCTCCGGATCATCGCCATCGACGGCCGCCCCCACTTGCCGGAGGCCATCCGCCAGTTCGCGGGCAGCTCGCGCGGGCGCTGGGAGGGGGACACGCTGGTGGTGGAGACGATCAACTTGCGGCAACCCTTCATCCGGCGTTGGGCCCGCCGGGAACACTCGCTGGAGCGCGGCGACATGACCGAGGCGGTGCGCGTCGTCGAACGGTTCACCCGCGTCGGACCCGACACGCTGGACGTCACCTTCACCGTCGACGACCCGGGCACCTGGGTGGAGCCGTGGTCAGGCGCGCTGCCGATGACCCGGACCGACGGGCCGATATTCGAGTTCGCCTGTCACGAGGGGAACTACGGCATGCTCAACATGATGGCCGGGTCGCGGGCGGAAGAGGCCGAAGCGCAGGCGGGACGGTAGGCTCATCGCCGTTGCCTGCGGCTCCTTTCATGCGGCGCCGCCCGGTTCCTCGATCAGCCGGATCAGCGAGGAAAGGTCGTCGCGGCCGAGCCCCCGGCCGTGCAGACCGTTGATGAACTGCATGGTCACCGCACCCGCCGGCAGCGGCACGCCCAGTGCGTGCGCGAGATCCAGGACGATGTCGAGATCCTTGTGGTAGAGCCGGCTCTCGATGCCCGCGGCGAAGTCGCGCCGCACCATCCGGTCGCCGAAGAAGTCGAGCACGCGGCTCGACGCCATGCCGTCGAGCATCGCCTCGCGCACCTGCCCCACGTCGAGGCCCGCGCGCCGCGCCAGGGCAAGCGATTCCGCCACGCCCTGGGCGGTAACCAGGAGCAGCAATTGATGGCACGCCTTGGTTGCCTGCCCCGTGCCGTGCCCGCCCATGTGGCGCACCTTCGCGCCGACGGCGTCAAGGACGGGGCGGAAGCGCTCCAGCACCGCCGCGTCGCCGCCGACCATGATCGACAGCGTGGCATCGCGCGCGCCATGCGGGCCGCCGGAAACCGGCGCGTCGAGCATGTCGACCTGCCGCTCGGCCAGGTCGGCGGCGATCCTCCGGGTCGCCGAGGGATCGATCGTGCTCGTGTCGATCACGACCAGACCCGGCGCGGCGCCCCCGGCGACGCCGTCGTTCCCGAGCAGGACCTGCTCGACGTCCGCCGTCGCGGTGAGCATCGTGAAGACGACGTCGCATTGCGCCGCCAGCGCGGCGGGGGATGCCGCGGGGGTGGCCCCCCGCTCGACGAGCGGTTCCGCCGTCGCGGGCCGGCGCGCCCAGACGGTCACGTCGTGGCGGGCGCGCAGCAGATTGAGCGCCATCGGGCGCCCCATCGCGCCCAGGCCGATGAATCCGACGCGCATGCGATGCTCCTTCCGCGGTTCAGGCGATCTCCCGCGTGAGCGTACATGACCCGGCCGCCCAGCCAGGCCTATCCAGCGGCCAGCACCGTTCCATGGCGCAGACCGCTGGCCTAGAATGGACGCGCCGGCTTGGCAGGGAGAACGACGATGAACTGTCGACGCTTCGCATACGGACTGTTTCTGGTCGCCGCCGCAGTGGCCGCCGCATGCGGCGGATCGGGGGCGACAGAGGGTGAACCCGCGGACACCGGACCTGCCCCCGACCCGTTCTCGGGGCTGCCGGGCGGCGCCGGGTTCGTCTTCGATCCCACCTGGCCGAAACCGCTGCCGGACAATCAGACGCTGGGCAATGTCGTCGGCGTCGCGGTCGACTCGCGCGACCTGATCTGGATCGTCCACCGTCCCGGCAGCCTGACGCGGGAGGAAGCGGGAGCCGACGACGACCCGCCCCTCGCCGAGTGCTGCCGGGCGGCGCCGCCGGTGGTCGTGTTCAACCAGGAGGGGGACCTGGTCGACGCCTGGGGCGGGCCCGGCGACGGCTACGAATGGCCGCAGTCGGAGCATGGGATCTTCATCGATCACATGGACAACGTCTGGCTGGGCGGCAGCGGCGGCGAGGACGCGCAGATTCTCAAGTTCACCCGCGACGGCCAGTTCCTGCTGCAGATCGGCGCGCAGGGGGCGGGCGATGGAAGCAACGACACGGCCAACTTCGGCCAGCCGGCGGAGATCGACGTCGACCCGGAAACGAACGAGGTGTTCGTCGCGGACGGGTACGGCAACCGGCGCGTCGCGGTCTTCGACGGCGCCACCGGCGAGTACCTGCGGCACTGGGGCGCCTACGGCAACGCGCCGACCGACGATCCCTACACCTACGATCCGGACGCGCCGCCGTCACAGCAGTTCGGTCGTCCGGTCCATTGCGCCACCCTCTCGGGCGACGGCCTGGTCTACGTCTGCGACCGCGTGAACAACAGGATTCAGGTGTTCGAGAGAGACGGCACGTTCATCGACGAGGTGGTGATGGCGCCGCAGACACTCGGCTTCGGCGCCGCCTTCGATGTCGATTTCTCTCCCGACCCGGCACAGCAATTCCTGTACAACGTCGACGGCATGAACGCGAGGGTGTGGGTAATCTCGCGCGCGGATCTGTCGATTGTCGACTCCTTCGGCTTCGGCGGCCACCAGGCGGGCGGCTTTACCGCGGCGCACAGCCTCGCCGTCGACTTGAGCGGAAACATCTACGTCGGCGAGACGCTCGAGGGGAAGCGCGTGCAGCGCTTCGTCCGCCGGTGAAGCGGCGGGCGCCTGCTATGATCAGCCAATGCTGAGGATTGGACGATCGACCCCCTGGATTGCCGCGGCGCTGGCAATCGCCGCGCTGCTCGTTTCGACTCCCGCGTCGGGCCAGCCGGCGGACGCCGAACTGCCGCGGCTCTCGAACGGCAACCCGGACCTGAACGGCATCTGGCAGGCGCTGAACGCGGCGCACTACGACCTCGAGCCGCACAACGCGCGCCATGCGATGCAGTTGCGCGAGGGACCGCAAGGCCCGTTGCCGGACGTGCCCGTCCTTCGGCTCGGCGCGGTCGGCGCGGTGCCGGGCAGCATGGGTTTCATCGTCGGCGGCGGCCACATTCCGTACACCGACGAGGCCCGCCAGCTCAAGGAGGAGAACCGCGCGAACTGGCTCGATCGCGATCCGGAGATCAAGTGCTACATGCCGGGCGTGCCCCGCGCCACGTACATGCCGTTTCCCTTCCAGATCTTCCAGAACGAGGGCAACATCCTCATTGCCTACGAGTTTGCCGGCGCCGTCCGCGAAGTCTACCTGGAGGACGTCGGCCCGGCGGAAACCGATTCCTGGATGGGCCAGTCCGTCGGCCAGTGGGAGGGTGACACGCTGGTCGTCGAGGTCACCGGCCAGAACGATCAGACCTGGTTCGACCGGGCCGGCAGTCACCACACGAACCAGCTCGTCGTGACCGAACGCTACACGATGATCGGTCCGAACCACATTCAGTACGAAGCGACCATGGAAGACCCGAACGTCTTCACGCGCCCCTGGACGATCCGGATGCCGCTCTACCGCCGGATTGAGGAAGGAGCGCGCCTGATGGACTTCAAGTGCGTGGAGTTCGTCGAGGAATTGCTGTTTGGCGAGTTCCGCCGGACGCCGTTGCCCCGCTGAGGGCAATCGCGAACCGGCTTTCGCGGGGGGTAGTATGGCAAGCATGCACAAGGCACTTCGGATCGTGGCGGCGCTCGGCATTGCGTGTGCGGCGGTCGTATCCGCGGCGGGACAGGAGATCCCGCGGACCGCGAGCGGACAGCCTGACCTGTCGGGCACCTACGACACCGCGACGCTGACGCCGCTGCAACGGCCCCGTGAGTTCGGGGACCGGCTCACGCTGAGCGAGGAGGAGGCGGCCGCGATCGCGTCGGGCGAGCCGGTAGCGCTGGCCGCGGCGTTCGGCATCCCCGCCGAGCGCAACATCGAGGCGGCGCCCCCGACGGAGGCGCCGCCCGTCGGCGGCGATGGCTCGACCGGCGCGGCCGGCGGGGTCGGCGGCTACAACACCTTCTGGATGGACCGCGGAACCTCGGCGTTTCAGATCGACGGCCAGTGGCGCACGTCGATCATCACCGATCCGCCCGATGGCCGGCGGCCACCCCTCACCCCCGAGGCGCAGGCCCGCACCGCCGAGGCGGCCGCGTTCTTCCGACCCAACACCGGCACCGCCTGGTGGCTCATCGAGAACGGTCTCGACGCGCCGGGACCCTATGACGATCCGGAGATCCGTCCGCTCGCCGAGCGATGTCTCCTCGGCTTCGGCTCGACCGCCGGCCCCCCGATGCTCCCCGTCCTGTACAACAACCTGAAGCGGATCGTGCAGACGGACGATTACGTGATGATCCTGGTCGAGATGGTGCACGACGCGCGCATCGTCCGCATGAACCAGGAACACGCGCCACCCGAGATCCGTAGCTGGCTCGGCGATTCGGTCGGCCACTGGGAAGGTGACACGCTGGTGGTCGACACCACCAACTTCACCGATCAGCCGGCCCTCGGCGGCGCCTCCCGAAACCTGCACGTCGTGGAGCGTTTCACGCGAATCGACGCCGACACGCTCCTCTACCAGTTCACCGTGGAAGACCCCACGGTCTGGTCGGCCCCCTGGAGCGGCGAGTATGTCTGGCCCGCCACGAACGACCGGGTCTACGAGTATGCCTGCCACGAGGCGAACTACTCGTTCCAGGGCATTCTGGGCGGGGCGCGAGTCCTGGAACAGGACGTGCGCGAGGGACGCTAAGGCGCCAAGGCGGGAGGTGATCATGCTGAGACGAGCGATCGTGGCGGCGGCGCTAGTGGCGCTGGGGGCGCCCGCGCTGGCGCAGGCCCAGGAGATCCCGCGAACGCCGAGCGGACGACCCGATCTGTCGGGCACCTACGACATCGCCACGTTGACGCCGCTGCAGCGGCCGGAGCGCTTCGGCGACACCCTGGATCTGTCGGAGGAGGAAGCGGCGGCCATCGCGCGGCAGGAGTTCGAACGCAACGCGCGGCGCAACGAGGCGAGCGACCCGAACCGCGAGGCTCCGCCTGCCGGCGGCGACGGCTCGGCCGGTGCGGCAGGCAACGTCGGCGGCTACAACACCTTCTGGATCGACCGGGGCGCCGGCGCGTTCCAGATCGACGGCCAGTGGCGCACGTCGATCATCACCGACCCGCCCGACGGCCGGCAGCCGCCGCGGACGGCAGAGGCGCGGGCGCGGGCGGCGGAGCGGGCGGCGTCCTTCAGGCCGAACACCGGGACGGCATGGTGGATGATCGAGAACGGCCTGGATGCTCCGGGCCCCTACGACGACCCGGAGATCCGCCCGCTCGCCGAGCGCTGCCTGCTCGGCTTCGGCTCGACCGCCGGGCCGCCGATGCTCCCTGTCCTCTACAACAACCTGAAGCGGATCATTCAGACCGACGACTACGTGATGATTCTGGTCGAGATGGTGCACGACGCACGCATCGTGCGGATGAATCAGGAACATGCCCCACCCGAGATCCGGAGCTGGCTCGGCGACTCCGTTGGCCACTGGGAGGGCGACACCCTGGTGATCGATACGACGAACTTCAACGACACGCCGGCGTTGCGGGGCGGGACGCGCGACCTGCACGTAGTGGAGCGCTTTACGCGAATCGACGCCGACACGTTGCTGTATCAGTTCACCGTGGAGGATCCGAATACCTGGACCGCGCCCTGGAGCGGAGAGTACATCTGGCCGGCCAGCGACACGCGCGTCTACGAGTACGCCTGCCATGAGGCGAATTACTCGTTCCGCGGAATCCTCGGAGGGGCGCGCATCCTGGAGCAGGATGTCCGTGAGGGCCGCGTGCCGGACCCGCCGCAATAGGCCTGGGGCCGCCGAGAGCTTTGCCACACGACGCAGCGAAGGACTGCAGAACGACAACACAGGGGAACGTCATGCACAAACTGTCACACAATGCGCGGCGCGTTGCGCCTTTCCTGCCTGGTCTTCTGGCCGCCGCCGGCCTCATCGCAATCGTCGCGGCCGCCGCGCCGGTGGATGCTCACCACGCCTTCGGCGCGGAGTTCGATCCGAACCGTCCGGTGCTCCTGCGGGGACCGGTCGTAAGGGTGGAATGGGTCAACCCCCACACCTGGATCCACATGGAGGTGACCGACGAGGATGGCACCACCGAAGTGTGGATGGTGGAAGGCGGTACGCCCAACACGCTGCTGCGTCGTGGTCTGCGGCGGGACTACATCCAGCCCGGCACGATCATCGTCGTGGATGGATACCAGAGCAAGGACCGGACCGCGCGGGCCAACGGCCGCGACGTCACGTTCGAGGACGGGCGGAAGTTCTTCATGGGGTCGTCCGGCACCGGTGCGCCGTACGACAACCCGCAGAACCGGAACCGCTAACCGCTTCCTAGCGGCCCGCCGCCGCTTCCTGCTCTTCCAGCCGGGCGCCACCCAGGATGCCCGGCATGGAGTAGTTTCCCTCGTGGCAGGCGTACTCGAAGATCGGGTCCGTGGTCGCCTCGTGGAGCAGCTCGACGGTCCAGGGCTGCGTCCACGTGTCGGCATCGTTCAGGGTGATTTCGTGCCGCAGTACATCGGGCGTGATCCGCGTGAAGCGCTCCACGAGGTGGAGGTTCTCCGTCGCGCCGCTGAACCGCGTCTTCGGTGAGTAGTTCCTCGTTTCCACGACGAGGGTGTCACCCTCCCACCGGGCGCGCGCATTGCCCGCCCACTGCCTGATGCCGTCGTCGATGTGAGGCCGGTCATCCAGCGGGATGATGCGCGAGAAGTGCCCCATTTCCTGGAAGATCGCCACGTGGTCCGGCGTCTGGAAGAGCTGGAAGTAACTGTTGTAGCCCGCGCTCATCCTCGGCGCGTCGAAATGGAGGCAGCGATCGCCCAGCGTGCGATCTTCCGGTCCGTCGGACGGATGATCGGCCGCGTAGGCCCGCCGCTCCTCGGCGCGCGTCCGCGCGGCGTCGGTCAGCGCCGGGATCCGTCCGTTCGGCGGATCGACGATGAGCGACGTCCGATTGTCGAGATGCCGCTCCACCAGCCAGAAGGCGTTGTAGTTGCCCGTGATCACGTCGAAGTCCTGAAACTCCGCGTTGCCCAGCGCCTGCTGAATCAGCCGATCGCCCAGGAGGTCGCCTGCCTGTTCGGCATCCCGGAACTCCTCGATCGTCCGGGTCAGCTCCGCCAGCTCTTCGTCGGACAGCGTCGCCCTGTCGCCCAGTTGCTCGGGACGCTGGAGCGGCGTCGCGCTGTTGTTGGCCCAGATGCCCGACAGATCCGGTTGCCCGTGCGCGTTGCGGGGCGCGGTGTACGACTCCTGTCCGAACGCCCCCGCCGGCGCGAGGATCATTGTTCCCACGATGGCTGCCGCTACCGCCGACGTCATCAGAGTCCGGCCTCTCATTGCAATCCCTCCCTCCGCCTCCGCAATCCGCGGTGGAGGCGTTTCCGACCGTCCGGTCCGGATGTCGAATGCCTGAAGATAGACGGGCCGGACGCGCAAACGCAAGCCGCCCGGTTCGTGCTAGAGTTGGCGAATCCCGATTCCAACGAGGTGATTTCAATGACAAAGCGTTCGTGCCTCGGCTTGATTGCCTGCGCTGCATTGCTACTGGCGTTCGCTCCTGCCGCCCTCGCCCAGTCAGGCAGCGGCAACGACACGCTGCGCACCCCCGACGGTCATCCGGACATCAGCGGCGTCTGGGACTTTCGGACCGTGACGCCCCTCGAGCGGCCTGAGCGGTTCGCGGACAAGGAGTTCCTGACCGAGGAAGAGGCTGCCGCCTACGAGCAGGAACGCGTCCTGGCCAACAACGCCGACCTCAACCGGGAGGACACCACCACCGACCGCGCCGTGGTGAACGGCACCCGCGAGAGCGCCGATCTCCGCCTCGCCTACAACGACTTCTGGTGGGACCGGGGAACGACCACGGTCGAGACACGCCGGACCTCTCTGGTCATCGATCCGCCGAACGGCCGGATCCCGCCGCTGACGGAAGCGGCCGAGGCGCGCCAGGCCGAGCGGACCCGCATCAGCCAGCGGCCGTCGGAGGGTCCCGAGGACCGTTCGCTTGGTGAGCGGTGCATTACCGGATTCAACTCGGGCCCCCCGATGCTGCCGGGCGCCTACAACATGAACGTGCAGATCTTCCAGACGAAGGACCATGTCGTGCTGCTCAACGAGATGGTGCACAACTCCCGGATCGTGCCCCTCGACGGATCGACGCATGACGTGCCGCTGTGGACCGGCGTGTCGACCGGCCGCTGGGAGGGCGACACGCTGGTCGTCGAGACGAAGAACTTCCTCCGCGAGACGAGCTTCAGGAACTCGAGCAAGAACCTGATGCTGACGGAACGGTTCCGTCGCCTCGACGAGAACACGCTGGTCTACACCTTCACGGTTGAGGATCCGACGACCTGGACCGCGCCGTGGACGGTGGAGCTGCCGATGCGGCGCAGCGACCTGCCGCTCTTCGAGTACGCCTGCCACGAGGGCAACTACGGCATGGAGGGAACGCTGAGCGGCGCCCGTTACGTCGAGAATCAGTAAGCGAACCGGGCCGGCGCAACGCGCCCTTCGCGCCTTGCCGACGGCTTCGGCCGACGATGCCTTACGTTTCGCAGCCCCGCGCCGCCGTCGCAGCCCTGCTGGTTGCCGCGGCGGCCGGGGCTGTCGCCTTGTACGGCCCGGATTCCCTCGGACAAGCCGCCCAGGACCGGCCCGAAGTCGGCCAGGACGGCAAGGATGTGGAATGGGTGCCGACGCCGGAAGCGCTGATCGAAGCGATGCTCAATATGGCGGAGCTCGGCCCGGACGACGTCCTGATGGATCTCGGCTCCGGTGACGGGCGCCTGGTGATCGAGGCGGCCAGGCGAGGCGCGCGCGCCGTCGGCGTGGAGTACGACGCCCGGCTCGTCGCACTGTCGCGCGACCGGGCGGCCGAGGCGGGACTGTCGGGACGCGCCACCTTCCAGCAGGCTGACCTGTTCGACGTGGACCTGTCCCAGGCCTCGGTCATCACGCTCTTCCTGCTGCCCGATCTGAACCTGCGGCTTCGTCCGGTGCTGCTCGATCTCGCACCGGGCACGCGCATCGTCTCGAACACCTGGGACATGGGTGACTGGGAAGCGGACGAGACGATTCAGCTCGACCCCTGCCCCGGTTTCTGCACGGCGCTGCTCTGGATCGTCCCGGCGCAGGTGACCGGAATGTGGACGACGGACGGCGGCGGGGATACGTTCAGATTCGACCAGCAGTTCCAGGTGGTGACCGGTACGCTCCGACAGCAGGACGGCGACACGTTGACGCTGGACGACGTTGCGCTCACCGGCAACGTGCTGACGTTCCGCGCCGGTGGCGTGTTCTACCGCGGCGTCGTTGACGGCGACACGATCACCGGCACGGCAACGGTGGACGGGTTGCGTTCCGCCTGGACCGTGACGCGCGCGAGGCCCTAGCAGCCCGCATACGGTGGCCGCGAATCCCCAGTTGTGGAGCGCCCTTCACGATCAGTTGGTCGCACAGTACGTGCGCGATCCTGAGACGGACGGCTACGGCATCTATCTGGCGCTCTGGTTTGGCAACGACAAGTGCGGACGACTACGAACGCCGCCGCCACCATCCGGTACACGCCCGCGAAGTCCAGGTGAGTTGAAGGAGCGTCTGGAGGCCACGCTCACGCGGAACGAGAAACGGAAGATAGCGGTGTGCGTGATGGACGTCAGCCCCGGCGGCCGCGGCTCGAGGACGCCCTCGGCCCCGTGATGCCATCGGAACCGCGCGAAGCCGCCGATTCCTTGGAATCCCATGCCGTCGTAGAATTGCCCCCATGCGCATAGCACCCGTCATCACCGCATCCTGCGTGCTCTTTGGGGCCGCGGGTCCGGCCGGCGCGCAACATCCCGCCATCGACCGGGAAGTGGAGCGTCTCGTACCGCAGATCACCGAGATTCGGCACCACATCCACGAGCATCCCGAGCTCGGCAACCGCGAAGTGGAAACGGCGGCGCTGGTGGCCCACCACCTGCGAGAGGTGGGCTTCGATGACGTGCGGACCGGGATCGCGCACACCGGCGTGGTGGGGATCCTGCGCGGCGGCAGGCCCGGGCCGGTCATCGCGGTCCGAGCCGACATGGACGCCCTCCCGGTTACCGAAGAGACCGACCTGCCCTTCCGGTCGACCCGCCGCACGACCTATCTCGGACAGGAAGTGGGCGTCATGCATGCCTGCGGGCACGATATCCATACCGCGGTGCAATTGGGCGTGGCCTCGATCCTGAAGACACTTCAGGCGGATCTGCCGGGCACGGTGATGTTTATCTTTCAGCCGGCCGAGGAAGGGCCGCCGCCGGACGAAAAGGGCGGTGCGGCGCTGATGCTCGAGGAAGGGATCTTCGACGAACTGCGCCCGGAGGCGATCTTCGGACTGCATGCCAGCGCCCATCTCGATGTCGGGAAGGCGGTCTACACGCCGGGCGGCGCGCTGGCGGCGGTCGACCACTTCCGGGTCGCGATCCGGGGCCGACAATCCCATGGCGCGGCGCCCCACCTGGGCATCGACCCGGTGGTGATGGCGGCGCAGGCGATCTCGACGCTGCAGACCATCCGTTCACGCAACCTGTCGCCGCTGGCGCCCAGCGTGGTGACCGTTGGGATGATCCGGGGCGGCACCCGCTTCAATATCATCCCGGGCGAAGTCCGCCTCGAGGGGACGGTCCGTACCTATGATGCCGAGGTTCAGGACACCGTGGAGCGCCGGATGCGGGAGATCCTGGATGGCGTTGCCCGGGCCGGCGGCGGATCGTTCGAGCTCGATTACGAACGCATCACTCCGGTCGTGATCAACGACCTGCCGCTGACCGAACGGTCGGTGCCGAGTCTCGGCGATGCGCTGGGCGCGGACAACGTCAGCGTGGCCGACCCCTGGATGGCAGGTGAGGACTTCTCGCTGTTCGCGAACGAGGTGCCGGGGTTCTTCTACCTGCTGGGAACGCTCGCGCCGGGCACGACGTCGGGCGATCACCACTCGCCCACGTTCCGCGCCGACGACAGCGCCCTGCCGATGGGTATGCGGTCGATGGCCTATCTGCTCTGGGACTATCTGCACGAGCGGAGCGACCCCTAGGAAACGTGCAGGCAGCCAGATGGCTGCTAGTGGTCTGTCCCAAGAATGACTTTACACTTCTTGACCTTATCAAGAATGGCG